>JAFBAL010000031.1 GCA_019247845.1 Alphaproteobacteria bacterium
ATGCTCGAAGGCGTCCGCGAAGGGCCCCAGCTCGGCATCGGTCATGCCGAGCCTGCGGCCGGTCCCGCGCCAATCCGCTACCGCGACGGTGACAGGACTTCGAAGACGGCCGAGCATATATGGCCCCATGTATGAAGCCTTGTCGCCTCATATGGCTCCATACATAGCGCCTTATCTACTGTGCTATCCCGCCTTACCCCGGATGATGCCTGTGGTGCCCGGCCTCCAGCATGTCCTCGACATAGGCCATGCGGATCAGGACGCTCAGCGCCACCGCCATGGGGGTGGCCAGGACCGCGCCCCAGGCGCCGAAAATGATGCCGAAGGCCACGATGGCGAGCAGGTTGACCACCGGGGAGAGCGACACCGCCCAGCGCTGGAGCAGGGGCTGGGTCACGTTGCCCTCGATGGTCAGGGCCACGCCGTAGACGATGGCGGCATAGAGCGCGAGGGAAGGGCTGACGCTCAGCGCCAGCAACAGTCCCGGGATCAGCGCCACGGTCGGCCCGATATAGGGCACGAAGACCGATACGCCCGTCAGCACGCCCAGCGCGAAGGGCAGGGGCACGCCCACCAGCCACAGCCCCGTGCCCGTCACTACGCCGACGAAGAGCATGTCGATCGCCATGCCCATGAACCAGCGCTTCAAGGCCTCGGACGTGGCGTTCAGGATGTGGCTGACGCGGATGCGCCGGTGCGGCGGGAACAGGCGCACCACGCCGCGCACATAGGTATTGGGATCGGCCGCGAGATAGATGCCGACCAGAAGCACCAGCAGCGCCTCGCCCATGGCGCCCAGGAAGCCGCCGGCCAGCGGGATCGCCTGCAGCAGGGTCTCGCCCGAAGGCGCGCTGTGGTCGAGCAGGGTCAGGAACCAGCGGCCCTCGGTATAGGACATCAGCCATTTGCGGCCCGAGGCGACGGCGGTCGGGATCTCCTCGAGCAGGGCGGTGAACTGGTCGATGGCGAGCGCGCCGAACACGGTGAAGAAGGCGATCGAAAGGCCGAGCAGGCCGAGCGTCACGATGAGCAGCGCGATGTGGTCGGAGAGGCGCAGGAAGCGCTGCACCGGCTCGGCCATGGTGCGCAGGATCACCGCCACCACCACGCCGCCGAAGCCCAGGACCAGCACCTGGCTGATCCACCACATCGCGACCAGGACCGCGACGATCATCGCGCCCACCAGCACTCGGCGGGCGAAATCGATCGTCGAGCCGTCGGCAGGCGGCGGATGCGGCTGTTCCATGTGCTGGTTGTGCCCGAACGTGGCGGTTTAGGCCAGTGCCGAGGGGCGGTTGGAGCGGCCCGGCGGAGCTAGTATCATGGCGGCGAAAGGAAGCTGCCGTGTTTACCAGAATCACCACAGATCCTGGCTTTATGGGGGGTATGCCTTGCATCCGTAGCCTGCGGATCCCCGTCGCAACCGTTGTGGGAATGGTCGCCGATGGGATGGTGGAGGCTGAGGTTCTCGAAGCTTATCCTGATCTGACCTCGGATGATGTTCGAGAAGCGCTTTGCTATGCGGCTGGCGCTCTACGCGAACGTGAGCTGCCGCTGGCGACGCCTTGAGGTTTCTCACCGACGATGCCTTGTCGCCCGTCGTTGCACGTCTTTTGCGTGATGCGGGGCACGATGCAGTGCATGTCAGGGATTATGGGCAGCAAGCAGCTCCGGACGATGTCATTTTCGCGCGAGAAGCGGCGAGGATTCGGATACGGATGCTGCCTATCGTAGAGGAGAGGTGACATGAAACGCATCGGCATCCTGGCCCACAGCGCCGAAGGCGCGGCGATGTGCTTCCTCGCCGCCTGCCACGAGGGCGAGCGCCGGCTCGGGGCGCATTTCCATCCCGACATCGTGCTCGACATCGAGGCGATGGGCACGAGCCTCGAGGACTGGGACCGCCACGACTTCCCGCCCATCGCCGAGCGTTTCCGCGGGCAGGCCGAGCGGCTCGCCGCCGCGGGCTGCGATTTCTGGATCTGCCCCGACAACACCGCGCATATGGCCTTCGAGGCGATGCAGGAACCGCTGCCGCTGCCCGGGCTGCATATCGCCGAGGTCGTCGCCGACGAGGCCAAGCATCGCGGCTTCAAGAACATCGCGGTCACCGGCACGCGCTGGACCATGGCGGGGCCCGTCTATCCGGGCGCGCTCGGGCGGCGCAACCTGGCCTTTGCGGTGCCGCCGGAAGACGACCGCGACGTCGTCCAGGCAATGATCATGGACGAGCTGGTGCGCGGCGTGGTGAGCGACGACGCGCGCGCGCGCCTCATCGCCATCGTGCGCAAGCTGAAGGACGAGGATTGCGACGCGGTGGTGCTGGGCTGCACCGAGCTTCCCATGCTGCTCGACGACACGATGTCGCCCTTGCCGGTGCTCGACAGCACGGGGCTGCTGGCGCGCGCCGCGGTCGACGTGGCGCTAGGCGCACGGCCGATGCCTGCGTGGCACGGCGGGCCGCTCGACTGATCTTGCCGTCTTCGCCTTGGAAGGTTGGGGTGTCGCGGTCTTCTTCGTCTTCGGCGGCGCCGGAAGGTTGAACGCCCACGCCTCGCGGATCAACGCCTCGAGCTCCTTGCGCGAGACGCGCGCCGGCTGGACGATCACGTTCGCCGTCTTGCCCCACATGTATTTGACGAAGGTCCGGGGCTCCGCCTCGAACAGGAACTCCTTGCGCTCCTCGGGCAGGTGCAGGAACAGCCCGTCGGGCCGGATCACCGCGAAGATGCGCTTCGCAGTGCGGAAGGCGGGCCGCGAGAAATGGTCGATCTCGCTCACGCCGGGAAGCGAAAGCGCGATCTTTCGGATGTCGGCGGCGCTGTTCACACGAACGCTCCGAAGCTGTAGCGTCGCAATGATAGGACAAGGCGCGGGGCGGTGGCGATGCGGATTTCGGGCGCGATGGCGGCGTTGGCGCTCGCTTGCTGTGCGGCGCATGCGGCCCCCCTGAAGCAGCCCCCCGACTTCAATCAGGTGGGTCCGCTCGCGTCCTCGGCCAGCCTCGTCGCCGCGCAGAAGTCGGTTCAGCAAGACGCCTTCGAGCTCGGCTACAGGATCGAGGGCGATCGCGACGCCGAGACCGATCTGGTCGATATCGGCGCCGACGTCGCGATGCTGACGCGCGACCGGCGCATCTCGATCTTCGATCACGGGCTGGAGCGCTTCATCGATCTCGACGATGCCGCGCACAAGTTCCGCAACGATTCCTGGTACGGCGTGATCGATGCGCGCATCCGCGCGACCGCCGGCGCGAGCGCCGCACGCAACATGAAGCAGGCGGGATTCGACGCCTTCTGGGTGCAGTCGGAGCTGCATGTCATGACGGCCGAGGACGGCGTGCCCGAGATGGTCCGTCGCGATTCGAAGGACGGCTCGGTGCACTTCTTCTATGGCGGGCCCGAGGTCGCGAACTATGCGCCGTCCGAGCACAGGCTGAGCGCGCAAGAGGCGCAGCGCTTCGGCCGCTTCCTGCTGGACTATTCGGCGCTGCATCCCAGGATCATCGCCGACATCGTCGCCTCGGGCGCCGTGCCCGCGCGGTTGAGCTATCTGACCCAAGCCGGCGACAAGACGGTCGATACCGTTTGGACGCTGCAATCCTTCGCCGCGGTCAAGGCGGTCTATCCGCTGGCGCGTCCCGTTCCGGTCGACCATACCGGACGGCCCGAGCTCGTGATCGCGATGCTGGGAAGCATCGCCGCCGCGCCCAAGCGCAGCGCCGAAGATTTCGAAGCCTCGATCGCCAAGGCGCTGACGGCGCATCGCGCGTTCCAGGCGCTGCTGCTCGCGCTCGAGCGCGACGCGCAGTATGGTCCTTGCAAGACGCCCTGCCGCATGACCAAGGGCGTCGAGGCGGCGGCGAAGCGCGACCCGCGCGCGGCGACGCTCATGGGGTCGTTTGCGGACAATGCCGCGCTCGACACTGCGATCGACGCTTTGAAAGCGATGAAGCGCGACGACCTGACGGACACCGCGATGCTCGACGCACATCTCGGTCATCTGCTGGTCCAGGCCGGGCGCATCGACGAGGCGCTGCCGGTGTTGTCCACTGCCTTGCGCGCCGATGCCGGGCTGCCGGGCGTCTATCGCAGTCTCGGCGATGCTTTCCGAGGGAGCGGCGATTCGGTGAACGCCTGGCTGTTCTACGATCTCGGCCGCGCGCTGCCGGGCGGCGCGGAGGCATTGAGCGGCGTCACGGCTTACGAGGCGACGATGGTCAAAGCCCATCCGGAGCTGTTTTGAGCGCGCGCGACCTCGACGCAGTTGGTCTCGACGCAGTTGACCTCGATGCGGGCGACCCGCTCGCCGCGTTCCGCGACGAGTTCCATCTGCTGCCGGACACCATCTATATGGACGGCAATTCGCTCGGGCTGGCGTCGAAGCCCGCGCTTGCCGCGCTGCACGACGTGGCCGAGGCGTGGAAGGGGCAGGGCATCGACGGCTGGCTCGGCGGCGCGCATCCCTGGTACCACCTGTCGGAGCGCCTGGGCGCCATGGCCGCGCCGTTCCTGGGCGCGCAACCGCGCGAGGTCGCGATCGCGGGATCGGTGAGCGTGAACCTGCACCAGGTGCTCGCGACCTTCTTCAAGCCGCACGGCGCGCGTACCAAGATCCTGATCGAAGAGGCCGCGTTCCCGACCGATGCCTATGCGGTGAAAAGCCATCTCGCGCTGCACGGCCTCGATCCGGCCGACCATCTCGTCGTGGTGCCGAGCGCGGGCGGCACCGCGCTCGACGAGGATGCGGTCGTCGCCGCATTGAACGGCGAGATCGCGCTCGCGGTATTGCCGGTCGTGCTCTATCGCACGGGACAGTTGCTCGACACGCGGCGCATCGCTCTGGCGGCGCAGGCCTGCGGCGCGCTGCTCTGCCTCGATGCCTGTCATTCCTTCGGCGCGATGGCGCATGCCTGGCACGACGACGGCGTCGATGCCGGCATCTTCTGCACCTACAAATACGGCAATGGCGGGCCGGGCGCCGCGGCGGGATTGTTCGTGCACGAGAAGCACCTGGGCACGCGCCCCGGTCTTCCCGGCTGGTTCTCGTCGCGCAAGGACAAGCAGTTCGACATGGACGATACGCTGGTCGCAGCCGAAGAGGCCGGCGCCTACCAGATCGGCACGCCCAACATCCTCTCCATGGCGCCGCTGCTGGGCGCTTTCGACCAGATCGCGCGCGCCGGCATCGACCGCATCCGCGCCAAGTCGCTGGCGCTGACCGGATATATGATCGAGCGCATCGATGCGCAGCTTGACGGTCTCGGCTTCACCATCGCCACCCCGCGCGAAGCGGCGCGCCGCGGCGGGCATGTCGCGCTGCGCCACGCGGAAGCCGCGCGCATCTGCAAGGCGCTCAAGGATGCGCGCGTCATCCCCGATTTTCGCCCGCCCGACATCGTGCGGCTGTCGCCCGCGCCGCTCTACGGCAGCTTCGCAGAGGTCGCGGAGACCGTGCGCATCCTGCGCGATATCGCGGTCGAGCGGCGCTATCTTGCATATCCCAATGTGCGCGATCTGGTGGCGTAGCGCCGGCGGCTGCGCTAGATTCAATGTAAGATCGAATCGGGGGGCCGCATGCGCTCACGTCTTCTCGCCGTCGCCGTTCTGGCTTTCGCAGCTGCGCCCGCCGCCGCGGCCGACGATGCCTGGGTGCGGTGGACCAAGGATTTCGACACGGCGATCACCGCCTGCGGCAGCGCCGAATGGTGCCTGGAGAAGGCGTTCTCGGCCACGCCGCTGCCGCCGCCCGAGCAGCTGCCGCAAGATCCGCGCTCGGGCAACGACCAGCTCGTGCCCTATGCGGTCGGCAATCTCATCCGCGATTTTCGCGCGGGCAACATCATGCTCAACCAGCCGATCGCGCGCTATCAGCTGCAGGACTATTACGAGATCGCAGGGACCGCCTATCTCGGCACCGGCTTCTCGGTGCCGGTCCTCGGGCACAACTACCAGGACGGGCTGCAGCGCGAATTCCTCGCGCCCAATCTCTGCGCCCAGGCGATGGCGGGCACGAGCTGCAAAGCGCGCCAGGGACGCATCTGGACCTGGCGCTTCGATCCGGCGACGGCGCTCGCCTGGCTCGACAAGTCGTTGCCGGTGCTGCTCAAGACCCACAAGCCGATCTCGGGCGGGCCGGGCTTCGGCAGGCATAGGGGCGACGCGGGCGAGAACGCGCTGATCCCGCCGCTGGTCGTGCGCTACGGCACGATGACGCCGGACCAGTACAAGGGCACGCTCGGCAAGCCCGGCGTGCATCGCGTGTTCCTCGCCGACTATCCGCAGGCGCGGACCAAGACGGTGCGCGGCTTCATCCTGGCGACCGGCTCGCCCGATCCCGAAGCCGCGCTCAAGGCCGGCAAGTCGCTCTTCATCTGGGTCTATGCGCCGGGGCCGGAGGCGCAAGTCGTGCCGGCGAGCTGGGAAGAGGTGTTCAAGCTGCTCGATACTCTGAAGCCGCCGGGCGGGAACTGACGCGGGACGGGCGGCGTGGCGCGCAGGAAGGCCCGTGCGCGCCAAGCCGGCCGCATCGCGGTGCTCACTGCCTAATCGAACAGGCTCGACACGCTCTCTTCGTTGTTGATGCGGCGCATGGCTTCGCCGATCAGGGGCGCGATGGAGATGCGGCGGATATTGGCGCATTGCGCGACTTCGGGCGTCGGCGCGATGGTGTCGGTGACGACCAGCGACTTGAGCTTCGAGCCTTTGATGCGCGCGACCGCGCCGCCCGACAGCACGCCGTGGGTGGCATAGGCGCAGACGTCCTTGGCGCCTTCGCGCAGCAAGGCCTCGGCGGCGTTGCAGATCGTGCCGCCCGAATCGACGATGTCGTCGATCAGGATGCAGGAGCGCCCCTCGACGTCGCCGATGATGTTCATCACCTCGCTCTCGCCGGCGCGCTCGCGGCGCTTGTCGACGATGGCGACGTCGGCGCCCAGCCGCTTGGCGAGGGCGCGGGCGCGCACCACGCCGCCGACGTCCGGCGAGACGACCATGAGGTTGTCCTGGCCGAGATAGTCCATGATGTCCTTCACGATCACCGGCATGGCGTAGAGGTTGTCGGTGGGGATGTCGAAGAAGCCCTGGATCTGGCCCGCATGCAGGTCGACGGTCAGCACGCGATGCGCGCCGGCCCCGGTGATCAGGTTGGCGACGAGCTTGGCCGAGATCGGCGTGCGGCCGCCCACCTTGCGGTCCTGCCGCGCATAGCCGAAATAGGGAATCACCGCGGTGATGCGCCGCGCCGACGAACGGCGCAGCGCGTCGATGATGATGAGCAGCTCCATCAGGTTGTCGTTGGCGGGAAAGCTCGTCGACTGGATGACGAAGATGTCCTCGCCGCGCACGTTCTCCTGGATCTCGACGAAGACTTCCATGTCGGCGAAGCGCCGCACCACCGCCTTGACCAGCGGCAGCTTGAGGTAGCGGCCCATGTCGCCGGCCAGCGTCGGATTGGAGTTGCCTGCCAGGAGCTTCATGCCCCGCGGCGCTGCGTTGTTCTCGCTCATGGTTCGCGCGCGGCTCCGGCCCGTGACGGTTCGATGACGGGGCTTTTAGCAAGGGCGATCTAGTTTGCCAACACGATCGCGGAGACCTGGCGGCCATAGTCGTTTTCGCCGCGGTGGGTGGCGCGGCGGAAGCTGAAGAAGTCGTCCTCGCGTGCGTAAGTGCAGGCGGCGATCCGCTCGACGTTTGCGATTCCCGCTTTTGCGAGGCGCTCGGCGACATAGGCTTCCAAATCGAAATGCCGGCCGGCAAAGAATCGCGCGTCGAAGCGCTCGCGGAACTCGGGTCCGGTCTCGTAATTCGCCTGGCAGATGCAGGGGCCGATGGCGGCGGCGATGCGCTCGCGCCGGGCGCCCAGCCGCTCCATCGCCGCGATGGCCGAATCCGTCACGCCGCCGACGGCGCCTTTCCAGCCGGCATGCGCGGCGCCGATCACCCCGGCCTCGACGTCGGCAAAGAGCACCGGCGCGCAATCGGCGGTGAGGATGCCCAGCGCCAGCCCCGGCACGTCGGTGGCCAAGGCATCAGCCTGCGGGCCCTGCTCCCACGGCTCGGTGACGACAACCGCCTCGGCGCTGTGGATCTGATAGAGCGTCAGCAGCTTCGCCCCTCGCATCGCCTGCGACACGCGGCGGCGGTTCTCGGTCACCGAGGCACGGTCGTCGCCCGAGCCCGGCCCGCAATTGAGCGACGCATAGATGCCCGAGCTCACGCCGCCCGTGCGTCCGAAGAAGCCGTGCCTGACGCCCAGATTGCTCGCGTGCAGCATCAACATTCTCGGAACCCCGGCGGCGGCGGCGCGGATGCGGGCAGGATCGCCAGCACCTTGAACATTTTGCCCATCTCATCGGGATGGATGAGCCGCTCCGCGCCCGAACGCAAGGACGAAGCGGCGGGCGGGTTCGCCGCCACGAGGCGCTCGACGCGCGCGAAGATGCCCAGGCGTTCGAGGAACGCGCCTTGCGTCACCGGACCGAAGGCCGCGGCGTCGGCGGCTGCGGCGGCAAGGGCCGAGAAGTCCACATGCGTCGACAAATCGGTCTCGCCGGGATGGGCGAGGATGTCGGCGAAGGCGTGGCCGCGGACCGCCTGCAGCGTCTCGCCGAAACCGGGCGCGTCATAGCCGTAGTCGACGATCAGCGCGGCGCCGCCCGTGGTCTGGACGGCGCGCGCGATGTCGGCGGCGATGGCCCGCGCGGCCGGACACATTTCCATCACACCGCCCAGCGGCGCGTCGGCGGGGCCGGGCACGGCCAGCGGCGACAGCGCGAAGGCGAGCGCACGGTTCGCGCCCAGCGTCACCATGCGCTCGCGCCAGCCCGCCGCCGTCTTGACGAACTGACGGACCGGCAGCGCGTCGAAGAATTCGTTGGCGATGAGGAAGAGCGGCGCATCGCCCAGCGAGCCGTCGAACCGATCCGCCCAGCGCGCGCCCGGCACGCGTTCGGCTTGCGCCGCGCGCAGGCGCGGACTGGCTTCGACCAGCACGACCTCGAGCCCGTCGAGGAATTCCGGCACGACCCGCGCCGCGCGCAGCGCGTCCGCCATCAAGGTGCCGCGCCCGGGGCCGAGCTCGACCAGGCGCTTCGCGCGCGGCCGGCCCTGGGCTGCCCAGGCCTGGACGATCCACAGCCCGATTAGCTCGCCGAAGACCTGGCTGATCTCGGGCGCGGTGATGAAATCGCCTTGGCGGCCCAGCGGATCGCGCGACGCGTAATAGGCGTCGTTCGCCAGCGCCATGAACTCGGCGACGGAGATCGGGCCCTGGGCTTCGATCAGCTGCGCGATCCGGGCGCCAAGCGCGTTCACGCCGCGGCAGGCCTGGGCTGCCGATAGACCCACCAGATGAGATAGGTTCCGGCCAGGATCAGCGCCACCGACAGCGCCTGGCCCATGCTGAACCAGCCCAGGAACGGCGTGTCTGGCTCGCGGAAGAACTCGACCACGAAGCGCAGCACGCCGTAGCCGATCAGGAAGATCGCGCTGATCAGGCCGGGCCGCTCGTGCAGGCGGAACACGCGCAAGCAAACCTGCAGCACGACGAAGAGCAGGATGCCCTCCAGCGCCGCTTCGTAGAGCTGGCTCGGATGGCGGGGGATGTCGTCGTGGGCGCGCGGGAAGATCATCGCCCAGGGCACGTCGGCGCGCTTGCCCCACAGCTCGCCGTTGATGAAGTTCGCGATGCGGCCCAGGAACTGGCCGATCGGCTCGACCATGCAGACGATGTCGCCGATCATCGTGAAGCTCAATTTGCGCCGGCGGCAGAACAGCCAGATCGCCAGCACCACGCCGACGACCGCGCCGTGGAACGACATGCCGCCTTCCCAGGCCGCGACGATCTTGATCGGATTGGTGAGGAACGCGCCCGGCAGTCCCTCGCAGAACGGCGCTCCCGGCGAATGGCTGCACAGCAAGGTGCCGTAGAAGATGTCCCAGCCCAGCCGCCCGCCCAGGAGCACGCCCAGCATCGCCCACACGACCAGGTCGCCGATCTGGTCCGGCGTCGCGGGCGGCTTGCCGTTGAAGGGGGGATTCGTCCACAGCGATTTGTCGCTGATCATCCGAAGCGCGTACCACCAGCCCAGCAGCAGGCCGGTGATATAGGCCAGCGCGTACCAGCGGATCGCGATCGGCCCATAGATATGCAGCGCGACCGGATCGATTTGCGGAAAAGGGATGACCATGGGGCGAATAGCGGGTAGTGGAAAAGCGGGGTCAATGTAGGAGCCCAGGATGCAGACCGACAATCCCTTTCTCGACGGCATGGCAAAGTTCTTCACCGACGCCGCCGGCGCGGCGCAGAGCCTGAAGAACGAGGTCGATTCCCTGGTGCGCCAGCGGATGGAGAAGCTGGTCGCCGACATGAACTTGGTGCCGCGCGAGGAGTTCGAGGCGGTCAAGGCGATGGCGGCGAAGGCCCGCGCCGAAAACGAATCCTTGAGCGCGCGGATTGCCGCATTGGAAGCGAAGCTGCCAAATCCTTGAAATGACTCTGTGAACCGTTTTCGAAAGCTGTGAGCGGCGAAAGCTTCACAAAAAACGTAGGCGGCAGACTCTTGTGCGGCCTCAAAATCTTGTGTCAGGTTGACACGCAACTGCTTCGATTTGCGCCCGCCCACCACGCCTAGGAGTGCTTAGATGACGAGCATCCAGCTGAACGAGACACCGGCCGGCCCCCATCCTCTCGACATGCTCGAGCAGGCGGTGGAGGACAACGGCTGGCATTTCGAGCGGGCGGGACGCGACGAGCTGAACCTGTCGGTGGCGGGCCGCTGGGCCGACCATCACTTCAATTTTACCTGGCGCGAGGACCTTCAGTCGCTGCACCTGTCCTCGGCTTTCGACATGCGCATCGGCGACGAGGTGCGCAAGGCCAACGTCGCCAATCTTCTGATGTATGTGAACGCGCGGCTGTGGATCGGACATTTCGACCTGTGGCCCGAGGACGGCACGATCGTGTTCCGCCACGCGATGATCTTCCCCGACGCGGCGGCGAGCGCGGCCCAGTGCGAGGCGCTGCTCAACCTCGCGGTCGAGGCGTGCGAGCACTACTACCCCGCCTTCCAGTTCGTGCTCTGGGGCAACAAGACCGCCGAAGAGGCCGTCGCCGCCGCCATCCTGGAATGCGCAGGACAGGCGTAAAGCCGCCGCGCGCGCGCGCGACACCCCCCATCCTCCTCGTCGGCGCGGGCCGCATGGGCGGCGCGATGCTGGCGGGCTGGCTGGCGCAGGGGCTGGCGCCCATCGTCGCGGTCGAGCCCAATCCGTCGCCGCGCCTGAAGAAGATGAAAGGCGTCGAGGTCGTCCCCCAGATACCGGCGGGCAAGGTGCGCGCCTGCGTCGTCGCCTTGAAGCCGCAGATCCTGCGCACCGAGGCCGTGCGGCTGAAGCCGGTCGCGGATTCGGGCGCGCCGATGATCTCCATCGCCGCCGGCACCTCCATCGCAAGCTTGAAGAAGGCCTGGGGTCCGCGCGCGCATATGCTGCGTGCGATGCCGAACACGCCCGGCGCCATCGGCCGCGGCATCACCGCGATCTTCAAGGGCCCGAACGCGACGGCGGCCGACTGCAAGCTGGCCGAGCGGCTTCTGATGCCGCTGGGCGCGACCTTCTGGGTGGCGAAGGAAAAGCTGATCGACGTGACCACCGCGGTGTCCGGCTCCGGCCCGGCTTATGTGTTCCTGATGGTCGAGGCGCTGGCCGACGCGGCGGAGGCCGAGGGCATGCCGCGCCCCGAAGCGGAGCGCCTCGCACGCGCGACGATCATGGGCGCGGGCGCGCTGCTCGAAGCGGATGCGCGTCCACCCGCCGAGTTGCGCCGCGACGTCACCAGTCCCGGCGGCACTACCGAAGCCGCGCTCAAGGTGCTGATCGGCGACAAGGGCTTGAATGGGTTGATGGCACGCGCCGTCGCCGCGGCCAACAAGCGCGCTGGCGAACTCGCCTCCTGACGCCTATCCTCAAGGCATGGCAGAGAGCGTCCGCCCGCACGCCGCCCACGCGCCGGTGGTCTACAAGACCTTCGTGCCGCCTCGGCCCTTCGACGCCTTCATCGAGAATTTCTGGTACTGGCGCGGCTTCGATCCCGGCCATGCCAAGGACACGGTCATGGCCTCGGGCCGGCTCGGCTTGCTCATCAATCTCGACCGCGACGAGCTTCTGTGGTTCGGCGGCGAGCGCTATGCGGCGCGCAACGCGCTATCGGGCATTGCGCTCTGCGGCACGCATACGCAGAGCTTCGCGATCAATGCTTACCAGCCTCACATGATGGGCGTGCAGTTCAAGCCCGGCGGCGCCTTCGCCTTCTTCGGCGGCTCGGCGCGCGAATTCGCCGACGTGCATGTCTCGCTCGCCCAGGTGTGGGGCGCGGATGCGCAGCGCCTGCACCAGCGCGTCGTGCAGGCGCCGACGCCCGGCGACAGGATCGACATCCTGTTCCGCGCCTTCGCCGCGCGCTTCAACGATGCGACCCGCCACCCCGCGGTCGAGATCGCGCTGCGCCGGTTCGCCCGCAGCCCCCATCGCGTGTCGGTCGCGACGGTGGCGCGCGAGGCCGAGGTCTCGCCCAAGACGCTGATCCGCCTCTTCGGCGAAGAGGTCGGCATGACGCCCAAGAGCTATCTGCGCGTCGCGCGCTTCCAACAGGTGATCGCGCGCGTGCATGCCGCGCCCAGCGTCGATTGGATGGAGGTCGTCGAGCGCCACGGCTATTACGACCAGCCGCACTTCATCCGCGAGTTCAAGGAGTTCTCGGGCTTCACGCCCAGCGAATATTTCCGCCTGCGCGGGCCTTACCTGCAGCACGTGCCGCTGGAGGCATGAATGACGATCAATTGGCCGCTTCATGAGAGACGCGCACGGCGTGCCTGGCCGCATCTCGTCAAATGCGCCAAGAACGCAGGGCCGACTTTCACCTATGGCGATTTGTCGGCGAAAATCGGTGTGCACCACAGGGCCGCGCGCTGGTTCCTTGGCGCAATACAGCGCTACTGCGACGCGCAGCGCGATGGCTGCCCGCTTCAGGCCCTCGCAGTGAACAAGGCGACGGGGCTGCCGGGAACGGGCTATCACGGCTCGCCTCGGACCAAGAAAGATCATAGGGCAGCTCTGATGAGGGTTCGGAAAAAGCGTTGGCCGCCGAAGGCGCCGTTTTGACCGTGGAAAAATTTACAATCGCGGCCGCGCGGCGCGGGTTAAGGTCGGCGCATGAACATCTATCTGATCGCCGGCGACGCGGCGAAAGCGCTCGACTTCTATATGGCCGGCCTCGGCGCCGAGGAGATCACCCGCTGGATCGATCCCGACAACGGCAAGATCGGTCACAGCGAGTTCAAGCTCGGCGGCCAGCATCTCTTCCTCGCCGACGACTATGATTCGATGCAGGCGCTGGGCGTGGCGAGCCCCGCCAGGCTCGGCGGCACGTCGCTGACCCTGTGGCTCGCGGTCGACGATCTCGAAGCCGCGCGCGACCGGGCGGTCGCCGCCGGCGCGCGCCTGCTCGCCGATATCGAGACGACGGGCGTCGCCGAGGGCCGCCGCTGCCGCCTCGCCGACCCGGCCGGGCATGTGTGGACCTTGACGGGGAAATGAGCATGACGACGGGAACCGCAGCGGATACTGCAACGGGCATCGGCTATCTCACGCTCTCCGTCGCCGACCTGGAGCGCGCGATGGCGTTCTACGGCGCGCTGTTCGGCTGGAGCTTCGAGCACGTGAGCGAAACCTCGGCGCACGTCGCCAACACCGCACTGCCGATGGGGCTGGTCGCGCAGGGCGCGGCCGACCTGCGGTTCCTTTATTTCCGCGTCGAAGACGTCGCGGCGACGGCGGCAAAGGTGACGGCGCTCGGCGGCTGCGTTCTCGACAGGGGCGAATATCCCTCCGGCCCGAACGCGATCTGCGCCGATCCGGACGGCACGATCTTCAGCCTGTGGCAGCCGGCGGAAGGGTATTGACTACACCGGCAGGCCTACACCGGCAGCCTGACCACCGCGCGCAAGCCGCCGAGCGCGCCGGTCTCGAGCACCAGCTCGCCGCCATGGGCGCGCACGATGTCGCGCGCGATGGCCAGCCCCAGTCCCACGCCGCCGACCTGCAGGTTGCGGCCCTCGTCGAGGCGGTGGAAGGGGCGGAACGCCTCCTCGCGGCGCTCGGGCGGGATGCCCGGACCGTCGTCGTCGACGCAGAGGTTCACGAAGCGCTCGTCGCGGCTCAAGGTCACCTCGACGCGCTTGCCGTGCTTGAGCGCGTTGTCGATCAGGTTGGTCAGGCAGCGCCTGAGCGCCAGGCGCTTGGCCGACAGCATGACGGTCTCGGGCGCGTTGACGTGCACGCGGTCCGCGCCGGCGCCTTTCGCCCGCGTCGCCGCGTCCGCCGCCTCGCGCGCCAGGCTGCCGAGATCGACGGGCTGGGCCTGCTCGCCGCCTTCGCCGCGCGCGAATTGCAGGTATTCGTCGAGCATGCGCTCCATCTCGGAGATGTCCTCGCGCATCGCATCGACGTCGGGTCCGGGCTTCATCATCGCGAGCGCGAGCCGCATCCGGGTCAGCGGCGTCTTCAGGTCGTGGCTGACGCCGGCCAGCATCTCGGTGCGCTGCTGCAGATAGCGCTCCAGCCGCTCGCGCATAGTCAGGAACGCCTCCGCCGCGCGGCGCACCTCGGTCGCGCCATAGGGCTTGAAATCGGGCACGGCGCGGCCCTTGCCGAAGGCGTCGGCGGCGCGGGCGAGGCGCTCGATCGGCCTGACCTGGTTGCGCAGGAACAGGATCGCGACGCCGAGCAGGATCAGCGACGAACCCACCATCCAGAGAATGAAGATGTCCGGCGCCGACACCGTGGCGCGCTCGCGCGGCACCAGCATGGAGAGCACGCCGTCATGCACCTCGACGCTGATCGCGAAGTCGCGGCCGACGCGCGTGGTCTGGAAGTGGCGCACCTCGCCGATCTGCTGCGCGATGACGTCGTCGAGCGCCTGATCGATGGTCGAGCGCGGCCGCTTGGCGGGCGGCGGGATGCGCTGGCCCGGCTGGAAGGCGATGTCGAAGCGCAGCTGCTTGGCGGCGAGCGCGCGCAGTGCCGGGCGCTGCGCCTTCGGCGTGGAATCCTCCAGCGCCACCAGGAACGAGACGTCGGCGGCGATGTCGGTGGCGAGCCTGCGCGTCGAGGCATCGACGTCGCGCTCGAAGAAGATGTAGGAGACGATGCCCTGCAGGATCACCACCGGCGCCACGATGATGATCAGCGAGCGCCCGAACAATCCGCGCGGCAGCGCGCGTTTTATCAGGCGCCCGGGACGCAAATCCTGGCGCAGATCGGGCTTGGGACCGGGCTTGGCCTCAGGCGACGGTGTCGGGGACAAGGACATAGCCTATGCCGCGCACGGTCTGGAGATAGAGCGGCAGCTTGGGGTCTTCCTCGATCTTGCGGCGCAGGCGCGTGACCTGCACGTCGATCGAGCGCTCCAGCGCCACGCCCAGCCGCGCGCAGAGATCGGCGCGGCTGAAGGCGCGGCCCGCATTGGCGGCGAAGAGCTGCAGCAGCTGCGCTTCCGAGCTCGTCAGCTTGACCGGCCGTCCGGCCCGCTTCAGCTGTGCGCGCTTGGGATCGAAGACGCATTGGCCTAGCTTGACCTCGGCATGCGCGGTCTTGGCGGGCGGCGCGGCGCGGCGCAGAAGCGCGCCGACGCGCAGCAAGAGCTCGCGCGGCTCGAACGGCTTGGGCAGGTAGTCGTCGGCGCCTTGCTCGAGCCCGGCGATGCGGTCCTCGGTGTCGCCGCGCGCGGTCAGCATCAGGATCGGCGTCGGCAGCTTGGTGCGGATCGAGCGCGTCAGGTCGAGCCCCGATTCGCCCGGCATCATCACGTCCAGGATGAAGAGGTCGAACGCGACCGACTTCATCAGCGCGCGCGCGCCCGCCGCATCGGCCGCGGCGCTGACGCGGAAGCCGTTGGACGAGAGATAGCGCTGAAGCAGCTCGCGCAGCCGCTCGTCGTCGTCCACCACCAGCAGATGGGGATCCTCGACCTTGGCGCCCGCCGCGCTCATGGATGGGCTCTCGGGCGGCGGCAGCTTTGTTTCGAAATCCCGCGCGCGGACGCCCAATCCGCAAACCGCCGGCCCGCGCCGCGCGCAACGAATTGCGCAGGGCGGAAGCGCGTGCCCGCGCCTTGCTTCGGCGCCGCTTTTACGTCAGTCATGCCGACACAATTAGGCCCCCCATGCGTTGAGGGCAAGGGCGAAAGGACACAAAACCCATGGCAGACATTATTCCCTTCGACCGTCGCGACGGCTCGCTCTGGTTCGACGGCAAGCTGGTGCCGTGGCGGGACGCCCAGATCCACCTGCTCACCCACGGCCTGCATTACGCGTCCAGCGTGTTCGAGGGCGAGCGTCTCTATTCCGGGCGCATCTACCGGCTGGAAGAGCACACCGCGCGCCTGTTCGAAAGCGCGCGCATCCTGGGCATGGAAATTCCGTATACGGAAGACGAGATCAACAAGGCGACGCTCGCGGCGGTCGGCGCCCAGGACTTCACCGACGCCTATATCCGGCCCGTGGTGTGGCGCGGCTCCGAGCAGATGTCGGTCGCGGCGCCGAACGCCACGATCCATGTCGCCATAGCGGTGTGGCAGTGGCCGTCCTATTTCGACGTCCAGCAGAAGCTCAAGGGCATCCGGCTGGAGCTGTCGCGCTGGAAGCGCCCCGCGCCCGACACCGCGCCGACCAAGGCCAAGGCCGCTGGGCTCTACATGATCTGCACCATGTCCAAGCACGAGGCCGAGGCCCGCGGCTACAACGACGCGATGATGCTCGACTATCGCGGCTATGTCGCCGAGGCGACGGGTGCCAACATCTTCTTCGCCAAGGACGGCGAGCTGCACACCCCGATCGCCGACTGCTTCCTGAACGGCATCACGCGCCAGTCGGTGATCGCGCTCGCGCGCGCGCGCCAGATCAAGGTGCATGAGCGCCACATCGAGCTCGAGGAGCTCGCGGGCTTCGACGAATGCTTCCTTACCGGCTCCGCGGCCGAGGTCACGCCGGTCTCCGAGATCGCGCAGTACAAGTTCAGGCCGGCCGCGCTGTGCGAGCTGATGATGAAGGCCTATGACGAGGACGTGCACGCGCCGAAGAGCTCGGTGAAGCTGGCGGGGTAGGGGCTCGCGTCCGTGTGCTCGCCGCCGTTGGTGGCGTGTATTGGTTTAGGGTTCTATTTTTAGTATAGTAGCGACCACCTCGGGGGCGAGATGGCGCTTATCGTATGTCCTGAATGTCGTAAGAAAGTCAGCGACACAGCAGCTGCTTGTCCGGGTTGCGGCTACAGTCTCACCCCCGAGAAGGTCGCTGAGATTCGGGCGCGCAACCAGCAATCGCTCAAAGGCTGCGGGATCGGGTGCCTCGTTGTCCTAGGCTTCGTGCTTCTTGTCGCGATGTGCAGTGGCAGTTCTTCGAACAATCCCTCGACAAGCACCTCTATCCCGGACAAGCCTCACGAGATCGTCGAGAACAGCGAATGGGACGGTTCTGTCTTTCAGGTAAAGGAGTGGCTTAACGAGAACCTGAAGGATCCGGATTCGCTCGAATTCATCAATTGGTCGCCTGTGCAGAAGACCAAGACTGGCTATATGGTGCGTGCAAAATACAGAGCCAAAAACTCGTTTGGTGGTTACGTGATCGAGAACAAAATATTTATCTTGGACTCTTCGGGCCATGTCGTCAGTGCGATGGACTATCCGGAGTAGCTAACGGCCCCACCGCTGCGCCGCTGCATCGTCGCTTTCCTTGGCCTCGACCCAGCGGTTGCCGTCGCCGCGCTCCTCCAGCTTCCAGAACGGCGCGCGGATTTTCAGGTAGTCGATCAGGAACTCGCAGGCCTCGAACGCCGCGCGGCGGTGGCGCGACGCGGTGCCGACGAAGACGATGCGCGCGCCGGGCTCGAGCCGTCCCACACGATGGACGATGCGAAGCGCCAGGAGCGGCCAGCGCGCCTGCGCTTCCTCGGCGTGGCGCGCGATCTCGCGCGCCGTCATCGCGGGATAATGCTCGAGGGCGAGCGCGACCAGACCCGGCTCGGCGCGGACATGGCCGGTGAAGCTCGCCACCGCGCCGGCGCTGCCCAGCGCGGCAAGCTCCGCGGCAGGGTCGAAGTCTTCGGGCCCGATGCGGATCGCGGCGCGGGACATCGCGGCGCTCATCCGCCCGTCACCGGCGGGAAGAACGCGATCTCGTCGTCGGCTGCGATCGCGGCGTCGAAGGGCACGTGCTCCTGGTTCACCGCGGCGCGCAATCGCGCGAGATCGGCGAAGGCTTCGGCATAGCCGCCGCCGCGCGCCCGCAGATGCTCGGCCAGCGCGCGCACGGTGGCCGCGTCCGCCTCGACCGTCTCGCCGCTGGTGCCGGTCTTCTGCCGCACCCAGGCGAAATAGAGCACGTTCACGGCGCGTCCCATCGGTGGAGATGCCTCAAGCCCGCGCGGAAATAGACATAGCCGGTATAGACGGTCAGCGCCGCGGCGACCCAGAGCAGCCCATAGGCGAAGGCGGTGTAGGAGACCGCGCCGACGCCGGGCAGGAACTTGTCGGCCAGGGGGGTCAGGATCATCGCGCCGATCGCCACCATCTGGATCGCGGTCTTGAACTTGGCGACGGCGGTGACCGGCACGCTGACCTTGGCGCCGGCCAGGAACTCGCGCAGGCCCGACACCAATATCTCGCGCGTCAGGATGATCAGCGCCGGCACCAGCCGCAACAGGCTCACCACCCCCATGGTCAGATTGAACTGGCGGATCGAGCCCTCGGCGACCAGCATCATCAGCGCCACCGCGACCAGGACCTTGTCGGCGATGGGATCGAGCATGCGCCCGAAGGCCGAGCCCGCGTTGAGCTTGCGCGCCGCCAGCCCGTCCAGCGCGTCGCTCGCGCCGGCGATGGCGAAGACGACGAACGCGATCAGCCGCGCGGTATCGCCCGGCAGCACGAAGGCCAGCGCGAAGACCGGCACGAGCAGGATACGCGAGACGGTGAGGATGTTGGGCAGAGCGAGCATCGGCGCTAGCTTAGCACTCCAAGCAAGGGGTCGCTCAAGGACGGCTTTCCGTCTTCGACGTGGCCGGCGAATCGCTGCAGATGCGCGCCGCACGCCACGCTCATGTCGTACCAATTGGCAGTTGCCGCGAGATGCAGCGGCATCGGCACCTGCCTGGTCTCGCCGGGCAAGACGACGTCGCGCCACATGTCGTCGTAGCCGTTGCGCACCGTCGCGGGCTCGCTGCCGTTGTTGCGCACGGTCAGGGCGGCCGTCTGGAAGCCCGCTTCGATGGTCCCGCTGCCGTCGCCCTTGAAACGCCGCAAAAAGCCGTTCGGACCCAGCACGCTGAAATCATAGGCGCCGTTGCGCGGCAGGGTATAGCCGAGCGTCCTGCCCGCCTCGACGGTGAAGAACCACGGCCCCGCCCCGTCCGTCGCGACGCGGAAAGCCGCACCGGCGCTGCCGCGATTGACGAAGTCGAGCGCGAAGCCGCCGGGCACGGCCTTGCCGCCGACCTCGATATCATAGGGCAAGGGCCGCGCCGGCCTCCGACCCCTCTCCTGGCGCGGCAGATCTTCGCGGCTGTAGTGCGGCGGGTCCAGCTTGCACTGGCGGTCGGCCTTCCTCATCGGATCGCCGGCGGGGGGAATGGCGGGCGGCGCGGCCTGCGTGAAGTCGAACACCGAGGTCAGGTCGCCCGCCAGCGCGCGCCGCCACGGCGAGATGTTCGGCGCGGCGACGCCGAAGCGCATCTCCAGAAAGCGCAAGACCGAAGTGTGGTCGAACAGCTCCGAATTGACGAAGCCGCCGACCGTCCAGGGCGAGACGACCATCGCAGGGACCCGCGGGCCGAAGCCGAATGGGATGCCGCGATAGCTTTCGCCGGTCATGGCGACGGTCGAGGCGCCCAGGTCGGGGGTGAGCGGCGGGTTGGGCGGCGGCATGTGGTCGAAGAAGCCGTCGTTCTCGTCATAGTTCAGGATGAACGCCGTCTTGGCCCACACGCTCGGATTCGCGGTCAGCGCGTCGAGCAGCCGGAAGGTCAGCGACTCGCCATAACCGGGCGTGGCGCTCGGATGCTCGCACATGATGGTGGGCGCCACGATCCACGACACCTGCGGCAGGCGGTCCGTCGCCACGTCCTGCGCGAAGGCCTTGACCAGATGCTCGCCGCGCGAGGTCTTGGCGTTGTCCTTGTTCGAGCCTTCGACCCAGGCGCGCGCGCGCTCCATCAGGTGCCTGCGGCCGTGGCCGCGGAAGGCCTTGAAATAGGCAAGCCCGTTGTCGCCGTAGTTGTCGTATTCCTGATAGACGCGCCAGCTCACATGCGCTTTCTGCAAGGCCTCGGCACAGGTCCTCCATTCGAAGGCGTCGAAGGCCTTGGTGTCGTTGCGCAGGTCGGCGGTCTCGTTCGTCTCGTCGGGATTGGCGACGGCCCATCGGTCGTGATCGACGGTGAGGCCCGACGTGCCGCTCCACAGGTGCAGCCGGTTCGGCGTCGTCGGTCCCCAGACCGAGCAGTGATAGGCGTCGCAGATCGTGAACGCGTCGGCCAGCGCGTGATAGAAGGGCAGATCGGCGCGGGTGAAATAGCCCATCGTCAGCCTGGTCTTGGTGTCGATCCAGGCGTCGTGGTTCTTCCACAGCTCGTGGCTGCCTTTCCAGGAATGGTCGAGGCTCGCCATGCATTGCGCCGCGGTCTGCGACGTGTCGAGGTGGAAGGGCGTGAAGGTCTCGCCCGACTTGCTCAGTTGCATCCACACGGGATTTCCGCCGGGGAGCGCGATCGCGCGCGGATCGGAAAAGCCACGCACGCCCTTCAATGTCCCGAAATAGTGATCGAAGGAGCGGTTCTCCTGCATGAAGATCACGACGTGCTCGACGTCCTGGATCGTGCCGGTACGTGCTTTGGCGGGCGCGGCCAGAACGCTGCGCAGGTTCGGCGGCAGAAGCGCCGCGGCGGCGCCCAGCTTCAGGAAGGTGCGGCGATCGGTCATGACGGCGTCCTTGTCCTCCCCCGTTTACGGGGAGGTGGCGCGAAGCGCCGGAGGGGCCCCCTCCGCCTCGCTACGCTCGGCACCTCCCCCGCTCCGCAGGATAAGTATCATCCCCCCGGATGAAAGAAGTCGAAGATCTTTTTCGCCAAAGTCTCGCTCACGCCGCCGACCGATGCGAGGTCGGCGACGCTGGCGCCCGAAACCGCCTTGGCCGAGCCGAAATGCTGCAGCAGCGCGCGCTTGCGCCCCGAGCCTACGCCCGCGATCTCGTCCAGCGGATTGGCGCCGATGGCCTTGGAGCGCTTCTTCCTGTGCGTGCCGATGGCGAAGCGGTGCGCCTCGTCGCGCAGGCGCTGCAGGTAATAGAGCACCGGGCTCTTGGGATCGAGACGGAAGGGTTCGCGGCCGGGAATGTAGAAATGCTCGCGCCCCGCGTCGCGGTCGGGGCCCTTGGAGATGCCGACCAGCGCCACGTCCTCGACACCCAAATCCGCGAAGACCTGGCAGGCGATGGAGAGCTGTCCCGGCCCGCCGTCGATCAGCGCCAGGTCCGGCCATTTGGTCTTGGGATCGCCTTCCTCTTTCACCAGGCGGGCGAAGCGGCGCGTCAGCACCTCGCGCATCATCCCATAGTCGTCGCCGGGGGCGAGCTCGGCGGACTTGATGTTGAACTTGCGGTACTCGCCCTTCTCGAAGCCGTCGGGGCCGGCGACGATCATGCCGCCCACCGCTTGCGCGCCCTGGATGTGCGAGTTGTCGTAGACCTCGATGCGCCTGGGCGGCGCGTCGAGCCCCAGCACCTCGGCCACGCCTTCGAGCAGCGCGCGCTGCGCGGTGTTCTCGGCGATGCGCCGGCCGAGCTGCTCGCGCGCGTTCGTCACCGCCATCTCCACGATCTCGCGCTTCTCGCCGCGCTGGGGCTTCGAGATCTCGACCTTGTGGCCCGCGCGCATGGCGAGCGCCTCGGCGATCAGGGCGCATTCGGGAATGTCCTCGGAGACCAGGATCAGCTTCGGCGCCGCGCGCTCGTCATAGAACTGGCCGATGAAGGCTTCGAGAACCTCCGCCGTCGAGAGCTCGCGCGGCGAGCGCGGGAAGTAGGGCTTGTTGCCCCAGTTCTGGCCGGCGCGGAAGAAGAACACCTGGATGCAGGTCTCGCCGCCTTCCGAATGCGCGGCGAAGACATCGGCCTCGGCGAAGGTCGACGGGTTGACGCCCTGGCTGGACTGGATCTGGTTCATCGCGCGCACGCGGTCGCGCAATCGCGCCGCGCGCTCGAAATCCAGCGCCTCGGACGCCTGGTTCATCTCGGCGAGAAGCTCGTCCTGCACCACGCGGCTCTTGCCGTCGAGGAACAGCTCGGCCTCGCGCACCAGCTCGGCGTAGCCGGAGCTGTCGACTCGGGCGACGCAGGGCGCGCTGCAGCGCTTGATCTGGAACAGGAGGCACGGCCGCGTGCGCGCGTCGAACACCGAATCCGAGCACGAGCGCAGCAGGAAGGCGCGCTGCAGGGTGTTGAGCGTGCGTCCCACCGCCTGCGCGCTGGCGAAGGGACCGAAATAGACGCCTTTGGTCGTCTTGGCGCCGCGGTGCTTCAAGAGCTGCGGGAAGGGGTGGTCCTCGCGCAGCAGGATGTTGGGGAACGACTTGTCGTCGCGATAGGAGACGTTGTAGCGGGGCTTGAGCCGCTTGATCAGGTTGGATTCGAGCAGCAGCGCCTCGGTCTCGGACGCCGTGGTGACGAAGAGCATCTCGGCCGTGTCGGCGATCATGCGCGAGATGCGCTCGTTGTGGCCACCGGTCTTGGCATAGCTCGAGACGCGCTTCTTCAAGGACTTCGCCTTGCCGACATAGAGCACCTCGCCCTTGGCATCGAGCATGCGGTAGACGCCCGGCGCGTCGGCCAAGGTCTTCACATAGGCGGCGATCCGCGCCACGCCTTTGAGGGGTGTTTCGGCCGGCGGCGCTTCGGTTTGCTGTGTTACGGTCTCGTCCATCGTGTCAATATAGTAACCCATATCGCGCGTTCAGGGGGCAACAGCGTGCCGACGATCTTCCGCCAGATGTTCGACGCGGCGTCGTCGACCTATACCTATCTGATCGCCGACGGCGGCGAGGCGATCCTGATCGATCCCGTCTTCGAGCAGGTGCGCCGCGACGGCGCCCTGATCGAGGAGCTGGGGCTCAGCCTGATCGCCACGCTCGAGACCCACGTCCATGCCGACCACGTCACCGGCGCCTGGCTGCTCAAGCAGCGGCTGGGCAGCGAGATCATGGTCAGCCATGCGAGCGGCGCCGGGCGCGCCGACCGCACCCTTGGCCCCGGCGATCGCGTGGGTTTCGGCATGCGCTCCTTCGGCGTGCGGGCGACGCCTGGCCATACCAAGGGCTGCGTCACCTATGTGCTCGACGGCGCGGAGATGGCGTTCACCGGCGACTGTCTTCTGATCCGCGGCTGCGGCCGCACCGACTTCCAGGGCGGCGATGCGGGTGAGATGTACCGCTCGGTGCGCGAGCAGATATTCTCGCTGCCCGGCGAATGCATGCTCTATCCGGCGCACGACTATCGCGGGCTGACCGCGACCAGCGTGGAGGAAGAGCGGCGCTACAACCCGCGGCTCGGGTGGCAGTTGAGCGAAAACGATTTTGCGCTCACCATGAAGAACCTGCGCCTCGCGCATCCCAAGCAGATCGACGTGGCGGTGCCGGCGAACATGAATTGCGGTTACACGGAAGGACCAACGATCATGGCCGATCCAGACTGGGCGCCGTTGACCTGCAACTTCGCGGGCATGTGGGAGATCGAGCCGGAATGGGTCGAGGCCAACCTGCGCGGCGTGCAGATATTGGACGTGCGCGAGCCGGACGAGTTCTCCGGCCCCCTCGGCCATATCGCGGGCGCGGTGCTGATCCCCTTGGGCGAGCTGCCCGAGCGTCTCGACGAGCTCGACAAGGAGCGCCCCATCGTCGCGGTGTGCAAGGTCGGCGGGCGCTCGGCCCAGGCGGTGCATTTCCTCAAGAGCGCGGGCTTCGCGCGCCTCGCCAACCTGCCCGGCGGCATGATGCGCTGGCGCCAGGAAGGGCGCGAGATCGCGCGCGACTAGCGCGCCCGCTCGATCTCGACGCCGGCCGCTTCGGCGTCGGGGATCGCCTGAGGCTTCTCGACGCGCACGCGCACCGATATGACGCGCGCGTCCTCCAGGCAGAGCGCCGCGATGCGCTCGGCCAGGGTCTCCACGAGGTTGACGTGGCCGCTTTTCGTCATGGCGCGGACGCGGTCGACCAGCGCGCAATAGTCGACGACGGTCGAGAGGTCGTGGTCGTCGGCCGGCGTGTCCTCCACCGCGAGGTCGAGGTTGATGCGCACCGGCTGGGTGCGGCCCTTCTCGCGGCGATAGACGCCGATCTCGCAGAGGAACTCGAGGTCGGTGACCAGGATGTGGCGGAGCTTGGTCATTCCTGCACCAGCACGTCGGGCGTCTTCCAGGCCAGATGCTGGCCGCCATCGACCGCGATCATCTCGCCGGTGACGCTCTTGGCCTCGAGCAGGTAGCGCACCGCCCCGGTCAGGTCCTCGACGCTGGCGCCCAGCCCCAGCGGCGTCGATGCGCGCTGCCTGGCATAGCTCGCTTCGTCCTGGCGTGCGCCGATGAAGCTCGGTCCCGGCGCCACCGCGTTGACGCGCACCTGCGGCGCCAGCGCCTGCGCCATGGTGCGGGTGAGCCAATGGAGCCCCGCGCGCGACAGGCTGTAGGTCATGAACTGCGGCGTGGGCTTGAGCACGCGCTGGTCGATGATGTTGACGACCGCGCTGCCGCCCTGGCGCGCCAGGGCCTGCGACAGCACGAAGGGCGCGCGCAGGTTGATCTCCATGTGGCGGTCCCAGCTCTCGCGCGTCGCGCTCTGCCAGTCGTCGTATTCGAAGATCGAGGCGTTGTTGATCAGCGCGTCGAGCGGACCGGCGCGGTCGACGAGGCTCGCGACCTCGTCCTCGCGCGCGAGGTCGGCCTTGACGAGTGCGGCCTTCACACCCAGCGCGCGGACCTCGGCCTCGGTCTGCCGCGCTTCCTCCTCGGACGTGTTGTAGTGAAGCGCCACGTCCCAGCCATGCTTGCCCAAGTCGAGCGCGATGGCGCGCCCGAAGCGCTTGGCGGCGCCGGTGATGAGGACGCGCCCCGCCATCAGCCGACGAAGCCCACGACTTTCTTGGTCTCCGCGATGATCGGCGCGGCGATGGCGCGCGCCTTTTGGGCGCCGTCCTTCAGGATGCGGTCGATCTCGGCCTCGTCGGCGAGCAGGCGGCGCATCTCGTCCGCGATCGGCGCGATCCTGGCCACGGTCAGCTCGGCGAGCGCGTTCTTGAACTCCGAGAACTGCTTGCCGCCGTATTCGCCAAGCACCGCGTCCGGCGTCGTGTCCGCCAGCGCGGCATAGATGTTGACCAGGTTCTCGGCCTCGGGCCGTCCCTCGAAGCCCTTCTTGTCCTCGGGCAGCGGATTGGGATCGGTCTTGGCCTTGCGGATCTTCTGCGCGATCGTGTCGGCGCTGTCGGTCAGGTTGATGCGGCTGTTGTCGCTCTCGTCCGTCTTCGACATCTTCTTGGCGCCGTCGCGAAGGCTCATCACGCGCGTCGCGGGCCCCGTGATCACCGGCTCCGGCTGCGGGAAGAAATCCTCCACCCCGAAGTCGTTGTTGAACTTCTGCGCGATGTCGCGCGCCAGCTCGAGGTGCTGTTTCTGGTCCTCGCCGACCGGAACGTGCGTCGCGCGATAGACCAGGATGTCGGCCGCCATCAGCACCGGATAGGTGTAGAGGCCGACGGACGAGCGCTCCTTGTGCTTGCCCGATTTCTCCTTGAACTGGGTCATGCGGTCGAGCCAGCCGAGCCGCGCCACGCAATTGAAGATCCAGGCGAGCTCGCCGTGCTCGGCCACCTGGCTCTGGTTGAAGATCGGCGTGCGCGCAGGGTCGACGCCGGCGGCGATATAGGCGGCCGTCACCTCGCGCGTGGCGCGGCGCACGTCGTCGGCCTTGGCATAGCCGGATTCCTGGGTCAGCGCGTGCATGTCCACGACGCAGAACAGACAGGGCATCTCGCTCTGCATTCGCACCCAATTCTTGAGCGCGCCCAGATAGTTGCCCAGATGCAGCGTGTTGGTCGGCTGCATGCCGGAAAGGACGAGTTGCTTGTGCGTGGTCATGACAGGCGCTTTTCGGGTTCGAGGGGCGCCTTATGCCCCGGCGACGGCGGCGGCGGCAAGGGCTTGCTGGATTTCACCATGGCCGGGCTTGACCCGATTGAAGCTTTGGCGTCATGGCCCGCGAATGCGGGCCACCCAGGTGAACGTCCTGCGGCGTTCCCTCAATTTTCGCTTTGACCCAGCTTCATGAAGATCGCGGTGCAGAGAGCCCATCTGGATGGCCCGCATTCGCGGGGCCATGACAAGCGGCGAACGACTTGTTCGAGTTGTTGCCGTTTTGATGGATGGCCGGGTCAAGCCCGGCCATGATGAATAGGAGTTTCGCCTGCTAGCGCCTCCAGCAGCCTTTCCTCCACCGCCTTGATCCGCTCGGGGTGGACGATCTTGTGGCCGAACTTGTCGCGCACGTAGAAGACGTCCATGGCGCGCTCGCCATAGGTCGACACGATTGCCGAGGAGACCGACAGCTCGGACGCGAGCAGCGCTTGCGCGACGTCGTGGAGCAGGCCCGGCCGGTCGAGGCCTTCGACCTCGATCACGGTGGCCAGGATCGACGCGTCGTTGTCGAAGCGCACCCGCGGGCGCACATGGAATGCGTTGGCGCGGCGGCGCGGGCGTCGTTGCGCGAAGACGGCGCCGGCCCGCGCTTGCGGGTCCAGCACGCTGCGGATGGTGTGGTGCAGCCGCCCGGCGCGCTCGGCGTCGCCGAACGGACCGCCGTGGGCGTCCTGCACCGAGAAGACGTCGAGCGCATAGCCGTCGGCGGTGGTGAAGATCTTCGAATCCACGATCGAGCCGCCCGAGATCGAGATCGCGCCGGCGAGCTTGGCGAACAGCCCCTTGCTGTCGCGCGTATAGATGACGATCTCGGTCACCGCGCGGAAGTCGTTGCTCTCCGCCGACAGCGCCACCGTCTCTGCCGTCGCGTCGGCGCGCGACATCAGCCGCGCGTGGCGCTCTTGCGCGTTGGTGTCGAAGGCCAGCCAATAGCTGTCGGTGTGACGGGCAAGCGCATGGGCACGCGCCGCCTCGGGCAAGTCGGCGATGCGCAATGAAAGCGCCTGCCTGGCGTCTTCCAGCCGCGCGGCGCGCGCCGGCGCCGCATCGCCGCCGGTCATCACCGCTTCGGCCTCGTAGTAGAGCTCGCGCAGAAGCTGCCCCTTCCAGCCGTTCCACACGCCGGGCCCGACCGCGCGGATATCGGCGACGGTCAGGATCAAAAGCAGGCGCAGCAGCTCGGGCGACTGCACCACGTCGACGAAATCGCGCACCGTCTTGGGGTCCGAGATGTCGCGCTTCTGCGCAGTGTCGCTCATCGCCAGGTGGTTCCTGACCAGCCAGGCGACGGCGGCGGTGTCCTCAGGCGAAAGCCCGAGCCTCGGGCACAAGGTCTGCGCGATATGCGCGCCTTCGTCGGAATGGTCGCCCTTCATGCCCTTGGCGATGTCGTGCAGCAGCATCGCGCAATACAGCGCCTCGCGCGACTTGATGCGCTTGACGATGTCGCTGGACAGCGGGTGCTCGGACTTGAGCTCGCCGCGTTCGATGGCGGCGACGTTGCCGACCGCGCGGATCAGGTGCTCGTCGACGGTGAAGTGGTGATAGGCGTTGAACTGCATCAGCGCGACGACGCGGCCGAACTCCGGCACGAAGCGGCCGAGCACGCCGGCCTCGTTCATCCGGCGCAGCGCGCGCTCGGGGTCGCGGCGCGAGGTGAGGATCTCGAGGAACAGCCGGTTTGCCTCGGAGTCGGCGCGTAAGCGGTCGTCGACGAGATCGAGCGAGCGCGTGATGGTGCGCAGCGCCGACGGATGCACGTCGACCTTCTTCTCGTCGGCGATGTGGAAGATGCGGATGAGGCCTTTCGGATCGCGCGCGAAGGCGCCGGCGTGAGCGTTCAGCCGCCCGTTCTCGACGTAGAAGTCCTCGTCGCCGCTGCGCGGCTTGAGGAATCCCGGCAGCAACCGCGACAGCGCCGGCTTCGGCTTGCGGTTCTGCTCCTCGAGCGCGGCGCAGACGATACGGGTAAGATCGCCGACGTCCTTGGCGACGAGGAAATAGGCCTTCATGAAGGCCTCGACCGCGTGGCGGTCGCTACCGGCGCCGAAGCCGAGCGCCTCGGCGAGCGCGGGCTGGACGTCGAAGGACAGGCGCTCTTCCGCGCGGCCGGTGAGATAGTGCAGGCGCACGCGCACGTCCCACAGGAAACTCTCGGCGTGCCGGAAGGTCGCGAGCTCGGCGTCGCTGAACATGCCGGCGCGCGCGAGCTCGCTTGCGTCGTCGGTGCGATAGAGATACTTGCCGATCCAGTAGAGCGTCTGCAGGTCGCGCAGCCCGCCTTTGCCCTCCTTCACGTTGGGCTCGACGAGATAGCGGCTGGCGCCCTGGCGGGTGTGGCGCGCGTCGCGCTCGGCAAGCTTGGCGGCGACGAAGTCGGGACCGCCCCCGGCCTCGCTCCAGAAGGCCTTGCGCATCTCGTCGAACAGCGCGGGGTCGCCGGCGACCAGCCGCGCTTCGAGCAGCGCGGTGCGTATGGTGACGTCGGACCTGGCCAGCCGCGCGCATTCGGCGAGCGAGCGCGCCGCGCTGCCGACCTTCAGCCCAAGGTCCCACAGCATCTGGGTGGTGAACTCGATGACGCTTTCGGTCCAGGGGTTGCGCTTCTGCGGATGGACGAAGAGCAGGTCGATGTCCGAGCCCGGCGCCAGCTCGCCGCGCCCATAGCCGCCGGTGGCGACGACGGCCAGGTGCTCGGCGGTGGTCGGGTTCTGCGCGTAGTAGAAATGCTTGGTCGCGAAGTCGTAGAGCACCTGGACCAGCGCGTCCTGCAGCGCCGACAGCGCGCGCGCCGCGTCGAGGCCGGCGAGCGCGTTCGTCTCCACGCGCGCGCGCACCGCGTCGCGCGCGGCATGCAGCTCGTGCTTGAGCAGGACCAGCGCGGCGGCGCGCAGCTTCGCCTTGTCGGCTTCGGCTTGCGCCAGCGCGGTCAGCCGGTGGCGCAGCGCGTCGGCGTCGAATGGCGCGTTGACTTTCGTCATCGCGCGTAATTACATTGTAATTATGAAGAAGTCCAACTCGGTGACCGCCGAGATCGTGCGTATCGGAAACTCGCACGGCGTGCGCATTCCCAAGTCGATCCGCGAGCAGGCGGGGCTGACCGGCACCGTCACGCTCACTGTCACCGGCGGCGCGCTCGTCATCCGTGCCAAGCGCAAGCCGCGAGAGGGCTGGGAAAAGCAATATCGTCAAGCTCTGAAGGAAAGCCCCGAGCAGGAGCTGCTTCTGCCCGACGACGTCGGCACCGTCTATGACAAGGACTGGACGTGGTAGCGCCACGCCGGTTCGACGTTTTCCTGGTCCCGCTGGATCCCGCGCGCGGCGCCGAGATGCAGAAGACCCGGCCTTGCGTGATCGTTTCGCCCGACGTCTCCAATCGCGTCCTCAGGACGGTGGTCGTCGTGCCTCTGACCTCGAACCGGCATGGCTTCCCGGGACGATTGGGGCTCGTGTTCCAGAACAAGCAAGGCGAATTCGCGACCGACCAACTGCGTGCCGTGGACAAAAGCCGGCTCGTGCGCAAGGTCGGGACGGTTCAGGCGGCGGATCGCGCTCGCATCACCGCCGCCCTTACCGAGTTCTTCGCCTGACGCTACATCTTGCTTTCGACCGCGGTGGTGTCGTGGCCGGACAGCCAGCGCTGCACGAAGCCGGCAAGGCCCGCGCCGATCAGCGGCATGACCCAGAAGAACCACAGCTGCTCGAGCGCCACGCCGCCCTGGACGACCGCGACCCCCATCGAGCGCGCGGGGTTGACCGAGGTGTTGGTCACCGGGATCGAGATCAGGTGGATCAGGGTCAGGCCCAGGCCGATCGCGATCGGCGCGAAGCCGGCCGGCTCCTTGTAGGAGGTGGCGCCCAGGATGATCATCAGGAACATGAAGGTCATGACGATCTCGCAGACCGCGCCCGCCATCATCGAATAGTGCTGCGGCGAGGCATCGCCATAGCCGTTCGTCGCGAAGCCCGCCGACGCATCGAAGCCCGGCACGCCGCCGGCTATGAGATAGAGCACGCCCGCGCCCGCGATGCCGCCCAGGACCTGCGCGATCCAATAGGGGATGACGTCCTTGGCCGCGAAGCGCCCGGCTGCGAACAGGCCGAGCGTCACCGCCGGATTGAAATGCGCGCCCGAGATGTGGCCGAAGGCATAGGCGCCGGTGAGCACCGTGAGCCCGAAGGCGAGCGCCACGCCGGCATAGCCGATGCCGACGTCGGGAACGCCGGCCGCCAGCACAGCGGCGCCGCAGCCGCCCAGCACAAGCCACGCCGTGCCGATGAACTCCGCGGCCAATCTCCTGGAACTGTCCATGATGTTTCCCCTCTATCGCGTATCGCCCGTCGAATCGGGCCCCATGAGGCCATTCTACGCCCGCGCAAGGTGATTCTTCCCGCCGCCCGCGCTAGGCTCCGGCTCCCCGGGGAGGAGATCATGCGCAGGCTGGTTCTGGTTTTCGCGACAGTTTTCCTCGGCCAAGCCCACGCGGGCGAACCTGCCCCGGCGGCGCCGGTACCAGCACCAGCGCCAGCGCCAGCACCAGCACCAGCACCAGCACCAGCACGAGCAAAGGAGCAGACCATGGGTCACATCACCGGCGTCGGCGGCATCTTCTTCAAGGCCAAGGATCCCAAGGCGCTGGGCGCCTGGTACCGCGACACCCTCGGCATCGACATCCAGAGCTGGGGCGGGGCGGCGCTTCCCACCGACGCGCCCGGCCACCCTTCCGTCACCGTATTCGGCCTGTTCGCGCAGGACACCAAATACTTCGACCCGTCGACGCGCGAGCTGATGATCAATTTCGCCGTCGACGACATGGACGCGATGATCGCGACGCTCGAGGCCAAGGGCGTCAAGGTGCTCGGCCGCGACGACACCGGCGACCCGAACGGCCGCTTCGCCTGGATCATGGATCCGGAAGGGACCAAGATCGAGCTGTGGCAGGAGAAGAAGGCGGCGAAGTAGGCGGCATACGGGGGACGAGCGCGCTCGAGGTAAACAATAGACTTTCTTCCATAGGTTGATATTATGGTCCCTGCACTTCAGAAGGGATGCAGATGGAACACGCGCAATGGCTCGACGGCATGCAGTGGGTGACGATCGCAGCACTCATCGGAGCAGCGGTGACGCTCATCGTTTATGTCATTCAGACAGTCATCGTCTGGCGCACGCCAAAGGACGCAACCCTGCAAAAGGTCTCGGCAGTGGTGGACAAGGCGAGCGAGGCCGGGGGAGCCGCCATCAGCCTCGCGGACGCCACCAAGCTCCTCGAAGCGTTTTCCAAAACGATCGACAGCTTGGCCAAGGCAGGGCCCGCGCTCACCTCGCTGGCCGCGTCCATCCTGTTTCTCGGCGTGGGCGCGATCAGCGCCGGCGCGTTCCAGCCGTCTCCGGCCTCACAAAAGCAGGAGCAGGCTGCGGACAAGCAGTCCAATAGCGCTACGCAGCCTCACCGCACGCCACCGAAGGTGTCGAAGGACAAGAAGGAGGGTGGATAAGGACCGTGCGGCGGCCGTCCTTCCTGAGAAAGGTCAAGACACTTGTCGTCCGCCGCGCCAACGGCGCGATCCATTCTCTGTCGGCAGTCGTGCCGTCTTCCGGCAGCGTGCCGCTGAATATGCAGGTGCAGAAGCGCAGTTTGTGGTGCTGGGCCGCCGTCAGCGCTAGCGTGTCCGTCGCGCTCGATGCGGCGAGCACCTGGCAGCAATGCAGTGTGGCCAACAAGGCGATCGGCCGCGCCGATTGCTGCGCCGCAGGCGACTGCAACCAGATCGGCTATCTGGATACTGCACTGTCGGTCGTGGATTGCTATGACAGCAAGCAGGTCGGCGTGACGCGCTTCAACCAGATCAAGGAGCAAATCGGGCGCGGCCTGCCCGTCGGGTGTAGGATCTACTGGCGGACCCTGGACATGGGGCATTTCGTGGCAATTTCGGGTTGGACCGAATCCGGATCGAGCCAATATCTGAACGTCGCGGACCCGGCCCGGGGAACTACGACGCCGGTCGCTTTCGATGCGTTCTGCACCGCCTATATGAACGACGGCGAGTGGACCCACAGCTATTACCTCAAACACCCCGGCGGAGGTGGAGCGTGACGATCGTGAAGCCCGAGGCGCCGAAGGAAGGATATGGCGTGGTGGAGCAGGCGCTTGGCGTGCTCTCCGATCATCCGGCGGTCATGGCGTTGCTTGCTCCGGCGAACACGGTGGAGGTAATGCCGCCCCTAGCCGTTCATATGCTCGATCGCGACGAGATCATGCGGGGTGCCGTGGCTTCGCAGAAGCCTGTGGCGACGTGGCGATATTTGATCGGCAGCGGCCAGGCGATGGGAGCGGCGGACCTGCATGTCCGCGACGGTGCGTTGCACTTTGCGCGCTTGGATCACGGCCGGATCGTGCAGCAGCTGTACAAGGCGCTTACGCTTGCGGACGCTGTATTCAGCGCACGCGAAGATGAGGTGAAACTGGCAATCGTCGAGTCTCCCCCGCTATACGCTGCGGCGCTATGGCTCAAGTCCTTGGGACCCGATCCGGAGCGCGATTGCTTTATTCCTTATTTCGACGGCACGCAGGAAGGGCCGGCGATACAGCCGCGCTCCGACTATCTCGATGTCCTCAAAGCCAAGCTGGAGGAACGCAAGGGCGTTGCGCGGTTCGCCGAGCGCCCGTCCAACTGAGCAGCGCTCACCACGTTTCGCCGAGCGGCACGTATCCCGGCGTCGTCGCCACGCGTGCGAGCCAGGCCCCGACCTTGGGATAGCGCGTCAGGTCGAAGCCGCCCTCGCCGGCGCAATGCGTATAGCCGTAGAGCGCGATGTCGGCGATGGAATAGCTTTTCCCCGCGAACCAGTCGCGTCCGGCCAGGTGCGTCTCCATCACGGCGAGCGCGGCGTTGCCCTTCTCATGCCATTCGCCGACGAGATGGCGCTTCTTGTCGAGCTCCGCCTTGGGCGCGTAGGCGAGCCAGAAGCGCGCCACCGCGATATAGGGCTCGTGGCTGTACTGCTCGAAGAACATCCACTGATGCGCCTCGGCCCGGCCCCAGCGGTCGTCGGGGATCAGCGCGCTGTCCTCGGCCAGGTACCACAGGATCGCGCCGGATTCGGGCAGGAAGCGGCCGTCGCCGAGCTCGAGCATCGGCACGCGGCCGTTGGGATTCTTCGAAAGATAGCCGGGCGTGCGCGTCGTGCCGTCGTGCAATCCGTAGTCCTTGAGCGCGAGCTGGATGCCGAGCTGGCGCGCGGCCAGACGGACCTTGTAGCAGTTTCCGGAAATATGCATCTCGTGAAGCGTGAGCATGGGCGCGGCCTTTCCAAATCGCGTCCACCATGCCCGATTCATGCATGCGTGTTTCGCTTGGGTCCTTTGCGCGGTTTCGGACCCACGGTGCGCACGATCACGCCGCAGGCGACGCGGTCGCCGGAATTGCCCGCGGGCTGGCTGGTATAGTCGTCGCCCCTGGCATGGACGACGATCGCAGCCCCGTCGCGGTCGAAGATGGACTTCTTGCCGTTGCCGAGCGCGAAGAGGCTGGTCAGGGTCGATGCGTGCAGCGTGCCGTCCGCGGCCGCGAACTGGTTGGGCAGGTCGCCCGGATGCGGCCCGCCCTTCGACAGGAAGCCGTGCAGCTTGGGCTCCGGCGAGAAATGCGGGCCGGCGGCGGTGAACTTCGACTTCGCATCGCAGTTGGCCGAGGTGTGGACGTGGACCGCGTGCGCGCCGGGGCTCAGGCCGCGCAGGTCGAAGGTGACGAGCACGCCGTGATTGGTCTGTGCGAAATCGACCTGGCCCGCCTTGCTGCCGTCGAGCAGCGCCATCTTCGCCACCGCATGCGGCTTGGGGGCGGCGAGGCTTGGCCCGGCCCAAAGAGAAAGGCACAATAGACAAAGGCCCGATGACGGCGCGGCGAAGCGTTGCATGGCGATCCCCCTCTGGTAGCCGTCGTCTATAACACAACCTTGGAGAGATCAATGAGGTTCTGGCCCGTTTTGGCTTTCGCCGTTCCGGCCGTGCCCGCCGCGGCCGCGCCGCTGCCGATGGACGTTCCGGTGACCTTGGGCAGCGTCGAGACCGTGTGCACGGGCATCGGCGAGGGCAAGAACGATCCGCGCTGGAAGGCCTATCCGATCCGCGTCGAGTTCGCCGACGCCGCCGCGCATTACATCGCCGGCGCGCATGTCGCGCTTGCCGGCGCCGACGGAACGACGATGGCCGAGCTCGATTGCTCGGGTTCCTGGGTGCTTTTCAAGACGCCGCGCGGGCTCTATTCGGTGACGGGCCGCATCGGCACGGAAACGGCGAGCGGCAAATTCCAGACGCCGATGACGGGACAGATGCGCCTGGTGCTGCGGTTTCCTTCCGCGCAATGAACGCTGGATGGCCGGGTCGAGCCCTGCCGCGAAGGAATGGATGGCCGGTTCAAGCCCGGCCGCGAATGGATGGATGGCCGGGTCACGCCGGCCATGAACGAAACGGGCGGCGGGATCGCTCCCACCGCCCGTTCCCCACGAAGTTCAAAAGCCTTAGACGGCCTTGAGGTTCGCCGCCTTGGCGCCGCGCGCGTCGGGAACGACGTCGAACGACACTTTCTGGCCTTCCTGCAGGGTGCGCATGCCCGCCGCTTCGACGGCCGTGGCATGGACGAACACGTCCTTGCCGCCGCCTTCCGGCGAGATGAATCCGAAGCCCTTGGAGGTGTTGAAGAACTTCACAGTTCCGATGGTCATTGAGATTTTCCTAGTCAAGATCCGCGCGAGCGACATGCCCGAACGGGTGCGGTGGCGAACGATCATCGGAAGTTTAGCTGTCTCGTCCAGGCGCGCACTCAGGCGAGTCGGGAATTCAAACAGATGCGCTTCAACTGACGTGACACCATCGCGTTGACGCTATGTAATCATTTTGCGCGACCGATACAAGCTTGGCACACGAGGTCGCGCGGAATTGGCCGTTTGGCGCTGCATGTTGCGGCGCGGCGGGCGCGCGGCACTAAGGCTCGACGCTGAGGACCTCGATTTCGCCCTTCGGCTTCTCCATTTCGACGACGTCGCCGGCGCGCGCGCCGAGCAGCGCCTGGGCCAGCGGGCTGCGCCAGCTGATCGTGCCCGAGGCCGGCGCGGCTTCGTCTTCGCCCGCGATGCGGAAGGTTTGCGTTCTTCCGTTCCGCGCGATCGTCACGCGCGTGCCGAAGGCGACGCTGCCGTCCGCGGCCGGTTTCACGATCTCCGCGCGGCCGCGCTGCGTCGCCCAATAACGCAGGTCGCGCTCCAGCGTTTCGCGCAGCAGCACGTTGCTCTCGGTCTTGAGCGCGGCTTCGATCCGCGCGATTTCGGATTCGATGTGTGCGTAGCCTTGCGCGGTGACGAGGTTCGGCCCCTCGGCCACCATCCGCTCGGGCGGCGGGGCGGACGACGCGGTCTCTTTCACGAAGGCGCGGGACATGAAAGCAGGATAGCGCCGCCCGGCCGGATAGGGCCAGGGCGGCGCCATCCCTCAAGGATGGATCAGTGGTCGTCGCTGTCGTGGTCGCCGTCGCCATGCGCCGGATGGACCTCGACCCAGGCGTTCTTGTCGCTGTCCCAATAGCCGTAGGTGCCGCTGACGTCGTGCCAGTGGTAGTGATGGGCTTTCCAGTCCCAATTGTCGTCGTAGTAGACGACCTTCACCTGCGGATAGTCGTAGCGGACGGTGCTGTGCCAGCAGTCGCCGCGGTCGTTGCAGACGACGAAAGCCGAGGCGCCGGTCGCGGTTAGCGCCAGCGCAGCGGCGCCCGCGAGCGCTGCCAGGGCGCCTTTTCCGATGATGTTGGTCATGGGGGTTTCTCCAATAGATGTGATGATCCGTCCCCCTCCTATGAGATGAAAACCCGCAAGCGCAGGGTTGTGTTCCGCGAGTTCCATAGTGAACGGTTGTTAAGTTTTGCGAATGCGAAGCGGTTACGCGCTCGCGGCAGCGCGGCGGCGCAGCGGAGACGACTTGGCGCGATCTACGCGCTGCGCCGTCCCTCGATGCACCAGGCGATCGGTGCGCCGTCCGCCTTGCGCAGCACCGACACTGCGGCGACCGCGCCGAGCTGGCGCAGCGGCCCCAGCCAGCCCTCCAGCTCCGCCGGCGCGACGCAGCACGAATCCATCGCTTCCAGGATGGTCAGCTCCGGCGACAGCGACGCCTCGAGCGCGTGCCACGCGGCAGCGCGCGCGCTCGCATCCGCCGCGCGCGCACGAAGGGGAAGGATGCGCGCGAGCTCGTCCACCAGCGCGTCGCCCGGATGGCCGAGGCGCAGCGCCTGCAGCTTCGCGTCCAGCGCGAAAGCCTGTCCGGCCAGGAACGCGTCGCGCATCGCCGGCGCGAGCGCGGCCAGGATCGCGTTCAGCCGCGCGCGGTTGGTCGCCACGACCGAGCTCTGCGCATGATGCACCACGAACGCGAAGCGCGCCGCCGGCGCCAGCACGCGCGCGAGCCGGTGCGCGGTCTTGTGCGTGCGGCTGTATTCGAAGCCGAACTGGCTGATCGCGGCGTCGAAGCTCGCGGGCGCGAAGGGCATCGACTCCATCGGCGTGCCGGGGATGAGGGTGAGGGCGACGTCCCTCGGCGCCGGGACGTCGGCAAAATCGATGCCGGTGAGCGCGAGGTCGCGCCCGCCGCGCGCCGCAAGCAGCGCGCCCGACGCCGCTCCCACGCCGCAGCCCAGATCGAGCACGCGAATAGGGCCGCTGCTGTTGCTGCTGCTGCTGCTGTTGCCGCCGCCGCTGCTGCCGCCGCCGCCGCTGCTGCCGCCGCACGGCGGAAGCGTCGCGGCAAAGGCCGCCCACCGCGCGCGCAGCGCCGCGGCGATCTCCGGCGCCCCGCCGATGCAGGCGAGCCGCGATTGCGGATCGCGCCACAGCGCCGTCCACGCATCCTGCGCCCGCGACCGCTCGGGCCGCGTCCGCATCCTGTCGCGAAGCTCCATACGTTCCCCAGTGAAGCCTTGACGCGATGACACCGCGCCCGAGCGCACGGCGCCAATGACAGGCGCGTGAGGGCGCCGCTGCGCGGTTCACGTGTTCGCGAACGATCGAGCGACTAATGACGTTGGCGTGAGGGAGGGGCGGAGTGGATCACGAGTGCGAGAACGAGTGCGTCGACGGGGCGCACAAGGCTTCAGCTTCGAAAGTCCGCCACGGCCTGCACCGTGCCGTGCCGCGTCCGGCGGACGAAGAACTCGACGTCGGCGGACAGCTTGCCGGAACGCCGCTCGCCGCATCCCAAAGTGCCGCCGATCTTGAGGAGCTCTTCGGTCGCCGCAGGCTCCGGCGATTCCTCGATAGCTTTTTTGTAGTCGTGCGCGATCAGCAGGCGGCGCAACTGCCAGAGGCGCTTCGCGGCCGTGGATACCGAGACCTCGAACTTGTCGGGAAAGTCCAGCCAATCCGCCAGCGTCGAGACGACCTGTTCCCCGAAGCGATCCACCTGGCTGGCAGGCATCAGGAATGCCGCCGCGAAGAGGTCGCAGAACCTTTCCTCGTCCTTGAACACCTGCTCGTTCTCGACGGCCCCGCCGCCATAGGTGAGCGGACGCGTGGCGGCATCGACGAGCGCATGTCCGAGCTCGTGCGCTTCGGTGAACTTTTGCCGCGTCGGCTCATCGTTCTTGTTCAGCGCGACGACGGCGCAAGGGCCGAAATACCCTTCCGGAATCCGATAGCCGGAAACCGTCATGGCGACTTGAACCGCCTTGGCGTTCATAGCGCGCAGGATTTGGTACGGCTTCACCGCGAAGGACTCGATCTCGAGTCTTCTGCGCAGCTCTTCAGCCGCAGCTTCCGGCTCCAGAGGCAGGTCGGAGAGAACGTCGTCGCGATCCGATTCAAATCGGAGCCGCAGCTCGTGGGCGATCGTGTAGTCGTTCCTGGCCGCCTCGACGATCGAGACGAAGTCGGCAAGGTCCTTCTTCTTTCTCCTCTTCGTGGTCGGCTTGCTCATCGGGCAATGTCCGCGGGCGACGTTCATCAGCTCCAGGCGGGGCAGCATCGTGTCGTCCTTCCAGCGATTGCCCAGAAAGCCTTCCAGGCTCGCCGCGATCTGAGGCTGCCGCTGCCGCCTCGGCTTGAGCTCGACAATGGTCACGTTGTGAACGGCGAAGATGTCGAGCGGCAGCTGGTCGACGTTCGTCGTCAGCACCAGCATCGGCAGGTGGCGGCCGGCAGCGCGCACCAGCAGCGACGACATCGTGCCGTGGGAAACCGGCGACGCGGCGTCGGCGACGGCCACGATTCCGTTCGATCGGTTCAGCGCCTCGTCTATGTGCTGCACGCGTTCGTGCTTGCGCAGACCGTCGAATTGCCGGAGGTCGAGAATCTGCTCCGGACCGCCGACGGATGCCGGCCACTGCCGCCGGGCTTCGGTCGCGAAATCCTCCTTGGCATGGACGAGCGATATCTGCCGCGGATAGCCGAACCGGGTCTTGTTCTGGAAGGTCGGACCGCAGCCTTCGGCGATGCGTACCGCCAGGTCGATGAAGCTCGCCTCGCTCAGCGCGCGCGCCAGGGAGATCGCGTTGCGCGCGGCCCGGCGTTGCAGGTTGGACAATTGCCAGGGATTGGTCGTCTGGATGAAGCGCAGATCTTCGAGGGTACGCACCTCCCTGAGCGATACGATCACGTCCTTGCTCTTGACGCACAGTTCGTGGCTGCAATCCGGCTCTACCGGATGTACATAGTCCCTGCCGATGCGCGCGCGGACGACGTCGAGCGGACGGCCGAAATTGGCTTCGTACAGCGCGAAGAACATGCCGAGCGCGAAATGCGATGCGCCCCGCGTCAGGTCGCTGTTCGACTCGATGTATAGACCGAGCGCCGCCGCGCGCGCGGTGACGATCTTGGCGACCTCTTCGATGATTGGACGGATCTCGAGATTCTGGATGTCGAGCGTATGCCGCGCGGCCATGACCAAAGCGACGCAGCCGACGGGCTCGCCCGGGAATTTTTCGCGCGCGAAGGCAAGGGCGCTGTCCAGCGCGACGGCAGGACCGTTGGGCGCATACGGACAGGTGTCATAGGCATAAGGTCCGGAGCTCAGCGACTGATACTGGCTGAAGCCGGGAACGAAGCCGGATTTGAGGATGGCTGCGATATTCTTCTGCGATGACCCGTGAAGACCTACCAGCATACGCTGCCCCCACCTACATCATGACGCTATTTTTTCGCTGACCACAACTTGCTGTTAACCAACGCTACAAATACGTGAAGGCTGGGGCAAAGTCCATATACTCAAACTGGGTATAACACAAAGTTGCCGTTTTGTTCCGGGCAAAAATATGAAAATCGCAAGTAAAGAGCGCGAGTAGGTTCATGCGGCCCGCGAGGTCTTACCGCGACCTGCTCCCAAACGTCTTCGGCGCGTTCGGTCTGGGCGCCCGGCGCATCTTCCCCCGGCTCGTCTTCTGATGTTTCGGGCCTCGTGACTGTGAGGCTTTGCCGCCCTCGCCATCCTCTGCCCCGTCGCGGACAGCCGACAGAAAAGCATCATCCACCGCGCGGTCGACCTCGCTCTGTCTGGCGAACGGGTCGTCGGAGACGGCGAGCTCCACCGCCTGCAAGCGCCGCATCTCGTCGCGCAGGCGGCCGGCCTCCTCGAACTCGAGATCGGCGGCGGCGGCGCGCATGCGCTTCTCGAGGTCGGCCATGTGCGCCTTGATGTTGTGGCCGATGAAGGCGGCACCTTCGCCGTCGCCCTCCTGCATGCCGGTGACGCCGGCGCCCACCGTCACGTGATCGCGCTCGTACATGCTGCCCATGATGTCGGCGATGTTCTTGCGCACGCTTTGCGGCGTGATGCCGTTGGCCTCGTTATAAGCCTTCTGCTTCTCGCGGCGGCGCGCGGTCTCGGCCATCGCGCGCTCCATCGAGCCGGTGATGCTGTCGGCATAGAGGATCACCTTGCCGTCGACGTTGCGCGCCGCGCGGCCGATAGTCTGGATGAGAGAGGTCTCGCTGCGCAGGAAGCCTTCCTTGTCGGCGTCCAAAATGGCGACGAGGGCGCATTCGGGGATGTCGAGTCCCTCGCGCAGCAGGTTGATCCCGATCAGCACGTCGAAGGCGCCGAGGCGCAGGTCGCGGATGATCTCGATGCGCTCCAAGGTCTCCACGTCGCTGTGCATGTAGCGCACGCGGATGCCCTGCTCGTGCATGTATTCGGTCAGGTCCTCCGCCATCTTCTTGGTCAGCGTGGTGACCAGCGCGCGATAGCCGCGCTTGGCGACCTCGCGGCATTCGGCGATGAGGTCGTCGACCTGGCTCTCCACGGGGCGGATCTCGACCGGCGGATCGATGAGCCCGGTGGGACGGATCACCTGCTCGGCGAAGATGCCGCCGGTGCGTTCCATCTCCCAGTTTCCCGGCGTCGCGCTGACATACATGGTCTGCGGCCGCATCGCGTCCCATTCCTCGAACTTCAGCGGCCGGTTGTCGATGCACGAGGGAAGGCGGAAGCCGTATTCGGAAAGCGTCGCCTTGCGGCGATAGTCGCCGCGGTACATGCCGCCGATCTGCGGCACGCTGACATGGCTTTCGTCGGCGAAGACCAGCGCGTCGTCGGGCAGGTATTCGAACAGGGTCGGCGGCGGCTCGCCGGGCTTGCGCCCCGTCAGCCAGCGCGAATAGTTCTCGATGCCGGCGCACGAGCCCGTCGCCTCGATCATCTCGATGTCGAAGTTCGTGCGCTGCTCGAGGCGCTGCGCCTCCAAGAGCTTGCCGTTCCTGCGGAAATCGTCGAGCCGCAGGCGCAGCTCCTCCTTGATGCCGCGGATCGCCTGCAACAGCGTCGGCCTGGGCGTCACGTAGTGCGAATTCGCATAGACCTTGATCGCATCGAGATAGCCCGACTTCCTGCCCGTCAGCGGATCGAACTCGACGATCGAGTCGACCACGTCGCCGAACAGCTCCACGCGCCAGGCGCGGTCTTCCAGATGCGCCGGGAAGATGTCGATCACGTCGCCGCGCACGCGGAAGGCGCCGCGCGTGAAGTTGTCGTCGTTGCGGCGGTATTGCAGCGCCACCAGGTTCGCGATCGCCTGCTGGCGATCTATTCTGTGGCCCTTGGCCATGCTGACCGCGGTGCCGCTATAGGTCTCCACCGCGCCGATGCCGTAGATGCAGGAGACCGAGGCCACGATGATGACGTCGTCGCGCTCCAGGATCGCCCGCGTCGCCGAATGGCGCATGCGGTCGATCTCCTCGTTCACCGAGGAGTCCTTCTCGATATAGGTGTCGGTGCGCGGGATATAGGCTTCCGGCTGGTAATAGTCGTAATACGAGACGAAGTACTCCACCGCGTTCTCGGGGAAGAACTGCTTCATCTCGGCGAATAGCTGGGCGGCCAGCGTCTTGTTGGGCGCGAGGATCAGGGCGGGACGCTGCACCGCCTCGATCACCTTGGCCATGGTGAAGGTCTTGCCCGAGCCGGTGACGCCGAGCAGCACCTGGTCGCGCTCGTTGGCGCGCACGCCCTCGACCAGCTCCCTGATCGCGGTCGGCTGGTCGCCCGCGGGCTGGTACTCGCTCACCAGCTTGAACTTGATGCCGCCCTGGGATTTCTCGGGGCGGACCGGACGGTGCGGTACGAAGCCGGCCAGCTCCGCACCCGTCCCGCCATGCAGCGGCAAGTTCCCAATAGCGCTTGGCGTCGCCACCAGCGCGTCGCTGTTCTCCGGCGGCCCGGGATCGTACGCGGTCCCAGCGGGCTCGACCGGCTTCACCAGCCCGCGGAACTTCGCAGCGTTTTCGGAGAAGCCTCCGGCCGCGCTCTTGCCCCGTCGCTTGGGAACCATGCCGTTGTTGTGCGCCATGCCGCCAATATAGTGTGTACGGCACGGATTTGCAGCCACCGACGGTACGGCTGCTGACACGCCTGGAGGTGGATCATCAAGCCGGCAAATCCCGCATTTTTCGCCCTGGCCCTGGCCTCACTCGGCACGCCGGCCGCCGCCGCGGAGAGCTGGAAGCTGCACGACTTGGCGCCGCTGTGCGTCAAGTACAGCTGCAACGGCGCCGCCAACGCAGGTCCGTTGACGATAGATCAGGCAGGGCATCTGTTTGGCACGCTCAACGCCGGGGGGCGGCGCGACCGCGGCTCGGTGTTCGAGGTGCTGAAGTTCCCCGGCCACAAGCGCTGGAGCATCCGCACGCTCTATAGCTTCTGCGCGCGCTTGGACTGCAAGGACGGTGCGGACCCGACCCAGGCGGGCGTGGTCGCGGACACTGCCGGCAACCTCTACGGCACGACGTATGCAGGCGGTGCCTATGACGCGGGCGTGTTCTTCAAGCTCTCGCAGCAGGGCAGCAACCGCAACTGGGTGCTGACGGTGCTGTACGATTTCTGCTCGCGCAACAGCGCCTGCACGGACGGCGGCTTGCCCCAGGGCCCGCTCGTCCATGAAGGCCAGGCGCAAGGCGCGGCCTATGACGGCGTGTCGCCGCTATACGGCACGGCCACCGCATTCGGCTCGCATCAGGGGGGCACGGTGTTCTCGCTCATGCCGGGGACGGGAACAAGGTGGCGCGAAACCGTCCTGTTCTCGTTCTGCGGCGATCACGCCTATCCCGATTGTCCCGACGGCAAATTCCCCGTGGGCCTCGGTCTCGACGGTCAGGGCAATCTCATCGGCGTCACCGCTTTCGGGGGGCAGGGCGCCACCCGCGACGCTGGCATTCTCTTCAAGCTGACGCCGGTATCGGGCGAAGCGCGCTGGACCGGAACCGTGCTCCACCGCTTTTGCCCGCTCGCCGGTTGTGCAGACGGATTCCAGCCGATCGGGGCGCCGGTGGCGGATGCGGGCGGCAACATCTACGGCGTGACGATCGCGGGCGGCAACGCCATGTGCAACGGCGCGGGATGCGGCGTGCTCTACAAGGTGACGCCGCAGGGCCACGAAAGCGTGCTGTACACCTTCTGCTCGGTCGGCAATTGTCTGGACAACAGCCTGCCGATCGGCGGACCGGTCATCGACGCGAACGGCGTGCTCTATGGCACCACGGCGCGCGGCGGCGCCTGGCACACCGACGTCAACTCCCAAGGCGGCGGAACGGTCTACAGCTTCTCGGGCTCGTCGCTGACGACGCTGTATTCGTTCTGCAAAGAGAGCAGTTGCACCGACGGCGAATACCCCGTATCGGGCCCTACCATCGACGGGGCGGGCAACCTTTATGGGCCGACCCAGCTCGGCGGCCCTGCGGGCAGCGGGGTCGTGTTCCAGCTGCAGCCTCGGTGAGGGCCCGCCGGTCCCCGGCTGCGGGGACCGGTTTGCGCCGTCCGGCTCGCTACGGACTGGTATAGGTTGCGGCGGTGCTGCAGCCTTCGATGCTGTTCAGATAGAACTGCGACACGCTCCAGCTTCCGGCCAGCGAGGTCAGCGTCGCGCTGTCGGAGCATTTGTCGGCGATCTCCATGCCCTGCGCGTCGTTCCAGGCCTGCGGATAGTCCGGATTGACCAGCGGCGTCGGCACGTTGTCGGTGGTGGCTTCCGCGAATTCGTGGCTCGCCGCGAAGGTCAGGAAGTCGAAGCCCGAATTGCACTCCGGCTCGACGCTGTAGAAGATGTTGTGCGGCTTGGCGCGCCTGGTGTCGATCGTGGCGAAATGATAGGCGCCGAAGACGACGCATGACGCCTGCCCGTCCAGCAATATCGTGATGTCGGACGGGAAGTAGATCATATACAGCGTGTTGGAATCCTGCGGCGGAAGGTGATGCCGCCTGATCTGGCGCTTGAGCTCGGTCTGGATGTCGTCGTCGGTCAGCACCGTCGCGGTGTTGTGCGGCTTCAGCACGGCCTGGCCCAGATAGGTGCCGCGATTGATGTACTGATGCGTGCCGTTGTGGCCGTTGATCCCCTTGACGTGCTGGGTGTGGTACTCGCCCATCTGGTCGAGATAGGTGCTGGAGACCAGCGCCTGGGTGAACGCCGGAACCTGGTCCTGCGTATCCTGCGCCACGTTGCTGTTCCACATCACGGTCATGACCTTGACGTCGGAGAACACAGGCCCGCCGTAGTAGTTCATGTCGCTCGGCGGCGGCAGCGGCCGTTTGGCGAGCGAGGCGAAAGAGGTCGCGGGAAAGATGCGATAATGCTTCGCGGTCTTCGACGGATCCGCATGTGCGGACGCCGACAGGCCGAGCACGATCGCGGCCGCAGCCGCGGCCCGGATGCATTTGGAGACGAGCATGGCGTGGACCCCCAAAAGGCATCGGTCCGCTGCCCGGCGCAGCGAATCCGCAGCCTGAGTCCGCAATCGAACGCCGTGGTTACGAAATGGTTCCGTGGCGATGAAGCGGCCTTGCTCCGGACGCCGCAGCGCTTGTGGCACGGACGCGGTTTTCGCTTTAGCTTGCCGGCCAGGCCGGATCGGGGGACCAGGATGAAGACGATTGCATTGGCCGCGTTCGCGGCGCTCGCGACTGCCGCCATCGCGGCGCCCGCCACGGCCGCCACCGCGGCGCCCGCCACGGCAGCCATCACGGCGCCGGTCGTCATCCGCGACCGCGATCACCTGGCGCTTTCGCCCAAAGGCGATCGCGTGCTCGACGTCGAGGCGTCCGATCCCGGCGATCTCGTGGACGATCCGCACGGCAAGGTCGTGCTGCGCGACGGCGCGGGCAAGGTGCTTGGCGCCTACGATCCCTGCAAGGCCTGCAAGTACGACGGCACCGCGTGGTCGCCGTCCGGCGCCGCCTTCGTCTTCATCGCGACCGACCGCAAGGCGGGCACCGCCACGCTCTATGCGGTCGAGGCGGGCGCGAAGGCGAAGCCGCGCGCGCTCGCCGTCGTCAAAGGCGTCGCCAACACGCCGCGCTGGTCGCCCGACGGATCGCGCGTCGCGCTGCTGGCGACGGTGGGCGCGCACAAGCTGACGGGCGCGATCGAAGCCGGCGCGGCCCAGGTCGGCCGGATCGGCGACAGCAACGACGAGCAGCGCATCGCGGTCGTTTCCGCCAAGGGCGGCCCGCTCGCCTTCGTCTCGCCCGACGACGCCTACGTTTACGAGTTCGACTGGGCGCCGGGCGGGTTCGTGGGCGTGGCGGCCAAGGGCAACGGCGACAACAACTGGTGGATCGCCACGCTCGACTTCATCGGCGAGGACGGCCGCGCGCGCACCATCGCCGCGCCCAGGATGCAGATCGAGCTGCCGCGCGTCTCGCCCGACGGCAAGACGGTCGCCTTCATCGGCGGATTGATGAGCGACTGGCAGTCGATCGGCGGCGACGTCTACACCGTGCCGCTCGCGGGCGGCGAGCCGCTCGACGTTACACCGGATTTCAAAGGCTCGTTCCGCAGCATCGACTGGCGCGGCGACAAGATCGTGACCGGCGCCATCGTCGACGACGCCTTCGCCATCGGCAGCGTCGATCCGGTCTCGCGCGCGATCGCGACGGCGTGGTCGGCCCCGGTCAGCGTGCGCACGCAGCTCTCCGGCGCCGTGCAGTTCGACGCCGGCGGCACCTCCGCCGCCGTCATCACCGAGGATTTCAACCACGCCTTCGCGATCGCGGCCGGCCCGCTGTCCAAGATCGCGCCCATCACCCACGACAACGACGCGCTGGCCGGCAACGTCTCGGTGCAGAGCGTCCATTGGGCGAACGAGGGCTTCCATCTGCAAGGCTGGCTGGTGGGACCAAAGGCCGTGGACGCATCGAAGAAACATCCCATGGTCGTCATCGTCCATGGCGGTCCCAGCTCGGCCTATACGCCGCACTACATCGCGGCCGGCGGCCAGCACGGCAGCAATTTCGATTTCGCCCACGAACTGATCGGCAAGGGGTACTTCCTGTTCTATCCCAACGATCGCGGCTCCTACGGCCAAGGCGAGGCCTTCACCCGCGCCAACGTCAAGGATTTCGGCGGCGGCGACTTGCGCGACATGCTGGCGGGCGTCGACGCTGTGGAGAAGATCGCGCCCATCGACGACGGCCGGCTCGGCCTTTACGGCCACTCCTACGGCGGCTGGTTCTCGATGTGGGCCGACACCCGGACGCGGCGCTTCAAGGCCTTCGTGGCCGGCGCGGGCATCGCCAACTGGACCAGCTATTACGGCCAGAACGGCATCGACCAATGGATGATCCCGTTCTTCGGCGCCTCGGTCTATGACGACCCGGCGGCCTATCGCGCCTCGTCCCCTATCGAGTTCATCAAGGGCGCGGGGACGCCGATGCTGCTCTATGTCGGCGAGCGCGACGTCGAATGCCCGGCGCCGCAATCGCTGGAATACTGGCACGCGCTCAAGACCATCGGCACGCCGACGGAGCTCATGATCTATGCCGGCGAGGGCCATCATTTCCGCAAGCTTTCCGATCTGAAAGATTTGCGCGGCCGCATCGTGGGCTGGTACGAGCGGTATCTGGGCGCGCCCTGATCGTGCTATGATGGGGTCGAGAACAGGGGTCTTGAGATCATGAGCGCGCGTATCGTCTTCCTTGCCGCCGCCGCGGCGCTTCTCTGCGCGGGCCCGGCGCTGGCGCAGAACTACGGCATGTACGGCGCCGGCGCGGCGCAGGAGCAGAGCTTCGGTCCGACGCCGCACGACTCCACGCCCAGCGACGAGAAGGGCCCGGTCAGCCGCGACTCCATGGCCATCGCCGAGGACATGCGGCTCAAGGGCGAATGCGACAAGGCGGTGCCGATCCTGCGCCGCTTGTCCGAGCGCGGCGAGGGCTTCGAGATCTCCCAGCTCGATCTGGGCCTGTGCCTCTTCGACCTGGCCAAGCTCGAGAGCGACGCGGCGAAGGCGGGCGCGGTGCGCAGCGAAGCCGCAAGCTGGGTCGTGCGCGCCGCCAATGCGGGCTTCGCCAAGGCGCAGGCCAGGGCCGTGTCGGTCTATCTCGACGCCACCGGCGTGCCGGCCGATCCGGTCGAGGCGCAGAAATGGGCGCTGCTCTATCACGACAACGGCATGCGGCTGGGCTTCGGCCTGCCCGACATCGCGCCCGACCTGCGCAAGCGCCTCGACGCGGCGCTCGACGACGCCGGCCGCGCGGCGGCCCGCAAGCGCGCGCGGGACTGGTCGCCGACCGTGGCTTCGGCGGACGAATAGGCGGTCGTCCAGCCCACGGTAACACAAACGTAAGCCGGTCCCCGATTGACAGCTGCCGCCGATGGTGCCAATTTTTTAGCACCATCGATGATGGACTTCGGGGAGGGCCGCCGCCATGAGCAGGGTCAGGAAAGCCAAGGACGCACCCAAGGACGGCTTCAGCCGCCGCGAGCGCGAGATCATGGATGCGCTCTACAAGCTGGGCAAGGCCTCGGCGGCGCAGATCCTGGACGAGATCCCCGATCCGCCGACCTACACCGCCATCCGCACCCAGCTCACCATCCTCGAGAAGAAGGGGCACGTGCGCCACGCGAGCGACGGCACGCGCTATATCTACGAGCCGCGCGTCGCGCGCGAGCAGATGGGCCGGCGCGCCATCGATACGCTGATGCGCACCTTCTACGACAACTCGGTCGAGCGCGTGGTGGCGGCGCTGCTCGAGCAGGAGGAGGTCGCGCCCGAGACGCTCGACCGCCTGGCCCGCATGATCGACAAGGCGAGGGAGGAAGGCCGATGAGCGAACTCTTCGTGCTGCGCGCGCTCGTGTTCGCCGGCGGATGCTTCGCAGCCTCGAGCCTCGTCTTCGCGCTCGCCTGGTGCGCGACGCGGTTCGTCCGCCGCGCCGGGCTTCGCCACGCGCTGTGGTTTGCCGCGTTCGGCGCCGCGCTGCTGGTGCCGGCCGCGGCGCTGATGGCGCCGCCGGGCGTCGTGTTCGAGCGCCGCGTCGCGGCGGAGCAGGCGCCGCCCATCTATGTCGAAGTCGCGCAGGTGCCCGCCGTGCACGAAGCCGGCGTTCAAAAAATCTCGGGCGCGCCCACGCCGTCCTGGCCGGGGATGCCGAACATGGAGACGCGCGACATCGCCGTCGCGCTCCTGATCGCCTGGAGCCTCGGCGCTTTGTGGGTGCTGTCGCGCCTGGCGCTGGGCGGCATCGCGTTGTCGGCGCTGCGCCGGAACAGCAAGCCGCACGCGCTGGCCTCCTCCGACCTGCCCCGGCTCGACACGCGCGGCCGCGAATGCGAGCTGCGTCTTGCCGCCGGCGAGGACGGCCCGATCACCTGGGGCGTGTTCAAGCCCGTCATCCTGCTGCCGCACAGCGCCGCGCGGTGGCCGCGGGCGCGGCTGCAGGCGGTGCTGCTGCACGAGCTCGCCCATGTGCGCCGCCGCGACGGCCTCACCCAGCTTCTCGCGTTCGTCGTCTGCGCGCTTCTTTGGCCGAATCCGCTCGCCTGGCTGGCGGCGCGGTCGCTGCGCCGCGAGGCCGAGATCGCGGCCGACGACCAGGTCATCGTCTCCGGCGTCAGGCCGTCCGCCTATGCCGGCGAGCTGCTCGGCTTGGCCAGCGAGTTCCGCGGCCGCCGCGGGCTCGCCGTCGCCATGGCCGGCCAGTCGGCGCTGGAAGCGCGCGTCAAATCCGCTCTCGCCCCCAATCCAAGCCGTTCAGGAGTAAGTCCGATGGATATCTTCAAAGTCGTCTCGCTAGGCGTCGCGGTGACCGCGCTGCTGGCCTTCGCGCGGCCCGACGTCGTCGACGCGAAAGACGGGCCGCAAAGGGTCGTCGACATGAGCAGCCCCGCGCCCATGACCGCGCCGACGCCCATGACCGCGCCGCCGCCCATGGCCGCGCCCACGCCCGCCGCCGCGCCCACGCCCGAAACCGACCCGACGCCGGCCGTCGATCCTGCCGCGCCCGCCGAGCCGGTCGTCATCGACGACGAAGGCCCCAGCGACGGCAACATCGTGGTGCGCGAGACGCGCGACAGGCACGGCCGCAAGGTGCGCGTCGTGCATATGGGCCACATCGACCATGCGCAGATCCAGGCCGCGGTCGAGCAGGCGCATCGCGCCGAAGCCGAGATCGCCAGGATCCAGCCCCAGATCGACCGCGCCATCGCCGCCGCCAAGATCGACGAAAAGACCGCGCGCGCCATCGCCAAGGTTGAGCCGCAGATCCGCGCCGAGGTCGCGCGCGCCATCGCCAAGGTCCAGCCTGCGATCCATCAGGCCATGGTCCAGGTGCGCATCAGCCAGAAGGCCATCGAGGCCGCGGCGCGCGCGCATGCCCATATGATCCGCATGGAGAGGCATGTCGACAACGCGATGGAGCATGACGACGAAGCCGGCGCCGACGCCGACGACGACAGCGCCGCGGGCAACGAGGCCGACGACGACCACGACGCCGACGAGAACGGCGACGAGTCCGAGCCCGAGGATTCTCCGGAACATGCTTCCGCGCATGAATAACGCTTAACGGCGAAATTCGCGGCGGCAGTTGCGTCAGGGGCGCTTCTGCCGCCGCTTCATGTCGACATCGTGGCGCCGCGGTGCCGATGGCGCCGCAAACCCGTCAAGCTGCCGCCCCACTCGCGCGTCCATACTTCGCGCATGGGCGACCTGCACGACGTCTTCGTCACGGGCACCGGCGCGTTCCTCCCGGGCGACCCCGTTCCCAACGACCGCATGGAAGATCACCTGGGCCGCATCCACGGCCGCGACTCGGCGCTCGGACGGCGCGCGCTGCGCTGGAACGGCGTCGAACGGCGGCACTATGCGCTGAAGCCCGACGGCTCGGTCACGCACAGCAATGCCGAGATGTGCGCGCGCGCCGTGGAGCATGCGCTGGACGCCGCCGGCATGGAGCGCGACACGCTCTCGTTCCTCGCCGCGGCCACGACGCAGGGCGACTATCTCGTGCCCGGCCATGCGACCGCGGTGCAAGGCGAGCTCGGAGGCGCGGCGATGGAGATCGCGAGCTTCCAGTCGGTCTGCGGCTCGTCGCTGATGGCGGCGAAGAGCGCGTTCCTGAACGTGCGCGCGGGCGAGCACCGCAGTGCCGCCGCCTGCGCCGGCGAGTTCTCGTCGCGCTGGTTCCGCCCGTCCTTCTATGAAGGCACCGCGCTGGTCGACGCCAAGGGCCGCCTGCGCGCCGAGGCCGATTTCCTGCGCTTCACCTTGTCCGACGGCGCAGGCGCGATCGTGCTCTCCGACCGGCCGCGCGAGGACGGCTTGTCGCTGCGCGTCGAATTCATCGACATCGTCTCGCTCGCCGGCCGCTTCGATCCCTGCATGTGGGCGGGCGCCGCGGTCGAGACGCGCGCCGATCTGAAGAATTCCTGGGCGCATCAGGGCCCGGTCGCCGGCCATGCCGGGGGCGGCATCGCGCTGCTGCAGGACTTCGAGCTTCTGAAGCGCGTCATCCGCGCCTGGATCGGCGAATACCTCAAGAAGGTGGACGGCGGACGCATCGTGCCGGAGGCGATAGACCACCTGCTGTGCCACTACTCGGCCAGGTCGCTGCGCGCCGAGATCGTGTCGCTGCTTCAGGATACCGCCGGCATGATCCCGGAGACGAAATGGTTCTCGGTGCTGCGCGAGAAGGGCAATACCGGCGCCGCCTCGATCTGGGTGATGCTCGACAGCCTGATGCGCTCGGGTGCGGTGAAACGCGGCGAGAAGCTGCTCTGCGTCGTGCCCGAAAGCGGCCGCGCGCTGGTGGGCTTCATGCAGATGGAGGCCGTGTGATGAACATCCAGACCATGGCGATGAGCGAAGCGGTCGGCGACGTGATGCGCAAGCTGACCGTCGCCTTCACCGAGTTCGAGCAGCGGCTGGAGCAGACGGCGCTGTTGCGCAAGCTGGCGCGCGGGCGCTTCACCCTCGACGACTATCGCCGCTTCCTGGTCGAGCTGCGCCAGCAGGTCAAGGACGGCGCGCTGTGGATGTCGCGCGCGGCCTCGAACGTCGGCGAGGATCACCTGGAGCTGCGCTCGTCCTTGATGCGCCACGCGGTCACCGAACATCGCGACTTCCGCATGCTGGACGCCGACTATGTCTCGACCGGGGGCGAGCTCGAGACGATCCAGTCCGCCGAGAAGAACGCGGGCTCGGAAGCCCTCTCCGCCTTCATGTTCAACGAGGCGTCCAAGCCCGATCCCTTCGGCCTGCTCGGCGCGATGTGGATGATCGAAGGGCTGGGCGCGGTCAAGGCGCGCGAATGGGGCAGGCTGGCGCAACGCAGCCTGGGCCTGCCCGACGCCGCCGTGCGTTTCCTGCTCTATCACGGCGACAACGACCTCGGCCACATCGAGGAGTTCAAGGAGATGCTGGCGCTGGTGCTGCCGGGCGAAGAGACCGCGCGGCGCATCGTGCGCACCGCCGAGGTCGTGGGCCGGCTCTATACTTTGCAGATCGAGGAGATGGCGGCGTGATGTTGCGGCCTGCCGACGAGATGGCGGCGTGAGCGCGCGCGACTTCGACCTCGCGCTTTACGATCCGCGCGACCCCAGCCCGTTCCTGGCGCTCTATCTCGACCACTCCCTGCCGATGGACAAGGAGGCCAAGGCGGCGCTGCTGCGCGGGGCCGCGTCGTGGTCCAGGCGCTGGTTCTTCAACCTCGTCCGGCCGTTCGTCTTCGCGTTCTTTCTGGCGGTGAAGGCGCTGCGTGGGATATCCCCACGCTTCCCCAACCTCAACCGCGCGCTGCACACGCTCATATATTGGGGCTTGAAGCATTTCGCCTCGCCGGATGCGAACCTGCTGATCCTGCGCCACTTCCATGTCGGCACCGAGATCCTGGCCTTCATCAAGGCCAATGCCGGGCCGGTCGCGATCGACACCGTGCCGCTGCGGCCGCGCGGCCTGGCCGATATCAGGGACAACCTGTTCCTGCAGCACGACCTCAACGTCTACAACTTCATCATCCAGCTCAATGCGAGCCTGGGCTGCCAAGGCCGCCAGCTCGAGCCGGTCGCCAGGCCCGACTTCTCGATGATCACCGACGGGCCGTTCGACATCGCGCCGCTGACGCGCGGGCTCTTCGCCTTCGCCGACGTGCAGACCGCGGTCGAGGTCTATACCCCGCTCTATGCGCTGTTCCTGCCGCGCAAGGATTTCGTCCGCGCGGCGACCTCGCTGCAGCTCGACGAGACCATCGCGATCTATGTCGCGCGGATCCTCGGCAGCGACTATCACCTGTCCTTCGTCAAGAACGGCCATCCGCTGGTGCAGCTCTCCACGCTCAAGGCCGGACACCGGCTGATGATGCACGGCCTCGACTGCGAGGGCCTGCACGGCTGGCTGCGCGAGCTCAAGCGGCGGCAAGCCGCTGGCTTGGCGCTTACGGCATGACCTGCTTCAGGAAGGTGCGCTCCTCGCGCAGGATGAAGCGCTCGCGCTCGGCGAACTCGAAATTGGCGCGCGACTTGGGATCGTTGCGCAGGCAGGCGCGGTAGTTCTCGTAAGCCGCCAGGCTGTCGAAGCCGATCAGCGCCAGGGCCTCGTAGTTGGTGCCCTCGTGGGGCAGGAAGTAGCCGAACAGCATGCCGCCGCAGGCCGGGATCAGGCTCAGCCAGTTGCGCGCGTATTCCTCGAACTTGTCCTTGCTGTGCGGGTCGATCTCGTAGCGGATGCAGCACACGACGTTCATTCTTCCATCTCCATCGAAACGTGGAGGCAGGATAGGGGATGGCGCGGCGGCGATGGTTCGACTACCATCGAACTATGAGAGACGCCGTTCGATGAAGGAAGGCCCTCACATCGCCCCTGTTGCCGCCCTGATCGGCGACCCCGCCCGCGCCAACATGCTGGCGGCGCTGCTGGCCGGCAAGGCGCTGACCGCGGGCGAGCTGGCGCGCGAGGCCGGCGTGAGCGCGCCGACCGCAAGCTCGCATCTCTCAAAGCTTGCGGGCGGCGGATTGGTGAGCGTCGTGGCGCAGGGCCGTCACCGCTATTTCCGCCTCTCGGGCGCGGACGTCGCCGAGATGCTCGAGAAGATGATGGGCGTCGCCGCCCGCGCCGGCCATCTGCGCACGCGCACCGGGCCCAAGGCGCCGGCGCTGCGCAAGGCGCGCGTCTGCTACGACCACCTGGCGGGCGAGATGGGCGTGGCCATGCTCGAGCGGCTGGTCGCGCAGCGTCTCGTCACCGGCGGCGACGTCCCCAGGCTCACCGAGCGCGGCGAGGTCGCGATGGCCAAGCTCGGCATCGACGTGACGCGGCTCAAGGGCGAACGCCGCGCGGTGTGCAAGCCGTGCCTCGACTGGAGCATGCGCCGCCACCACCTCGCAGGTGGATTGGGCGCGGCGCTGCTGGAGCGCTTTTTCGCGCTTAGGTGGGCAAGGCGCGACCGGGCGAGCCGCGCCGTGGTGTTCTCGCCGCAGGGCGAGCGCGCCTTCGAGCGGTTGTTCGTGCTATGAGGTTCCTGTCAAAGGGGAACATCATGAAACTCACAGCTCTCGTCGCGGGCCCCGCGCTCGCGCTTCTCGCCGCTTCCGCTCCCGGTGCATCGGCCGCCGCGGTCACGACCTTCGACGTCGACGGCGCGATGTTCCTGTTCCAGACCGGCATCGACATCAAGGGCGACGTGTTCGGCTTCTGGGTCGATCAGTCCTCGGTCCGCCACGGCTATGTCCGCATGAAGGACGGCACGCTCACCAAGTTCGACGCGCCGCATGCGGTGGACACCTCGGCGTCGGGTGCCGACGCCAGCGGCAACCTGGTCGGCGACTTCGTGGACGGCAACCTTCACAAGACGCGCTTCTATCTGCGCAAGATCGACGGCAGCTTCACCGTGTTCGACGTCGCGGGCAACGTCCACGTCACCGCGACCGATCCGCATGGCGGCACCGTCGGCTACGAGCCGGGCCATGACAGCTTCCTGCGCAAGAAGACCGGCAAGGTGAAGATGTTCGGCGCGCCGAACGGCTCGGACACCGAAGCCGTCGCGGTGATCTCCGACGGCACCGTCGCGGGCTCGTTCGCTCCGTCCCAGTTCCCGCCGGTCTCCAGCGGCTTCATCCGCCATCCCGACAAGAGCTTCACCGTCTTCGACGTGGCTGGCGCGGACCTGACGCAGGTGATGGGGATGAATGCCGACGGCATCGTGGCGGGCTATTACGTCGTCGGCCAGGCGCACGGCTTCCTGCGCACGCCCGACGGCGCCATCGCGCCCTTCGATCCCAGCGGCTCGCATCTCACGCAGCCGACGGCGATCAGCGCCAAGGGCCTCGTCGCCGGCTACTACAAGGACGCGGACGACGTGCATCACGGCTTCATCCGCGGGGTCGACGGCAAGTTCACGATCTTCGACGTCGCCGGTGCCGCGAATACCGAGCCGGCGACGATCAACGCCAGGGGCACGGTCGCCGGAACCTGGACCGACGCGGACGGCCACACCCACGGCTTTGTCCGCACGCCGTGAGCTCAGGCACCGCGAGAAGGGGCGGCCGCTTCGACGCCGCCCTTCAGGCCGCCTTGCGCGCGATGAACTTCGGATAGTGCTCCTCCATCATCCGCTCGCGATAGGCGATCAGGTTCTTGTGGGTCAGCGCCGCGGTGCGCAGCTTGCTGTCGAAGAACGGCGTCATCGCGCCGGCGACGAAGGCGAAGGCGGTGGCGTCCGCGGCGCAGGGCGCGGGCCCGAACAGATAGGGCTTGTTGCCCAGCAGGCTCGAGAGCGCGGCCAGCGAGCGGCCGCCCAGCTCGGCGATCTCGTCGGGCGAGTGTCGGCCGAGGCCCTGGCCGTGCAGCGTCTGGCGCACGCGTTCGCGGCCCGCCTGCCTGGCCGCCTCGCGCGTTTCGGCGGGCAGCGCGTCGAAGAAATGCGCCGGGCCCGACGCGAAATTCCCGTCGTCCATCCAGCGCGCATGCAGCAGCGCGAAATAGAGATGGTCCTCGAGCATGCGCTCGATCGCCCAGCCGCGCGCGCGCAGGTCGGGGGTCAGGCCGCGGTCGAGATCGACGCCGTATTTGCGCTCGATATGGGCGCGGATGAAGGTCGAGTCGGCGATGCGCACGCCCTTGTCCTCGATGAAGGGAATCTTGCCCTTGGGAGCCGTGGGCGGCGCGGCGCGCTGCTTGACGTAGGACAGGCCCGCCATCTGCAGCTGCACCTCGGTCTTCATCACGAACGGGCTCGGATCGGGCAGGCCGAAAGCCGGGCCGAAGCCATACAGGGTGATCATGGGTCCTCTCCTCTTATGGAGGGTAGTCATACTGCCAGGCTCCTGACAGCATGGTGTCAGCAGCGTGGCAGTAGGGTGCAGCATGAGACCGGCCGACCGCCTCTTCCGCATCATCCAGATCCTGCGCCGCAAGCGCAGGCCGACGACCGCGCAGGAGATCGCCTCGGAGCTCGAGACCTCGCTGCGCACCGTCTATCGCGACATTGCGCAGCTGACGGCCGAGCGCGTGCCGATCCGCGGCGAGGCCGGCATCGGCTATGTGCTCGAGGGCGGCTTCGACATGCCGCCCTTGATGCTCACCCCCGACGAGATCGAGGCGGCGATGCTGGGCGCGCAATGGGTGATGAGCCGCGCCGATGCCGAGCTGTCGCGCGCCGCGTCCGACCTCATCGCCAAGATCGGCGTGGTGATCCCCGAGCATCTGCGCCCGCTGCTGATGGAGCCCGCGCTGACGCCCTTGACCTCGCACAAGGGCCCCGGCGACGCGATCGACATGGCGCGGGTGCGCGCCGCGATCCGCACGCAAGGCAAGATCGCGCTGGTCTATCGCGACGAGAAGCAGGCCGAGACGCGACGCCTCATCTGGCCGATCGGGGTGAGCTATTGGGACGCGGTCCGGCTGATCGTGGCGTGGTGCGAGATGCGCAAGGGCTTCCGCCATTTCCGCACCGACCGCGTCGTCACGGCCGAGTTCCTGGAGCTGCGCTATCCCACCGCGCGCGCCAGGCTGCGCGCGCAGTGGAAGAAAGAAATGGAAATAGAAGGTGAGCGCGGCGACTACGCACGCAAGCTCTCCCGGCCGTCGGCCGCGCCGACGCCGATGTCCGGGCTGATGGAATAACGGATTTTGCGCTCATTCGATCCATTCGTGACCGAAAAACCACGTTCGGCGGCTTCTGCGCCACGCGCCTGCGGGCCGCGACAACTTTCGCCCGATTCGGACGTTCAACTGGACAAGGGGAAGGAGAGATAGAGGCAGCCACCGTGAACACGCTCGATATTTTGAAGGCCAAGGCGAACGCGAACGTGCAGCGTTCCAAGGCGGAACATCTCGACGACGACGACGACACCTGCATCGGCGCGCATGCCGACTACCGCCGCGAGGATTTCGTGTTTTCGCGCACGCAGTCCATCGAGATGCGGGGATTGGAATGGGAAAGCCGGCTGAAGCCGCTCAAGCCCTGGGTGCCGAACTTCGCCGCCAACCTGGCATTCGCGATCTTCGCGTAAGGATCGGGTCAGGCGAACTGCGGTGAAGTCTGCGCCGCATCGTCGCCGATAGCGCGTGCCGCATCTACCGCATGCCGCATCGACCGATGGGTGCGAAGCGGCATCGGCCGAAACAGCTACTCTTCCTTCTTCAGCATCGCCCGTGCGTCGGTGGCGTCCTGCTTGGCGGCGGCGAGCTCGCCCGAGGCGATGCCGGCGCGCGCCTTGGCCGCCGCGGCCTCGAGCGCGGTCTTCTTCGCCGCGTCGGCGGTGTCGGGAATGGCGCCGTGGCCGGCCTGGGCGCAGGGGTCGAGCTCCTTGCCGTCATAGCCGTCGCCGTGCGGGCCGACGAGGCAGTTCAGCGTGTGGTGCAGGTGCGCATGCACGCCCGCGATGTCGGGCGCGCCGGCCGCGAAGCCCGCATGCATGCCGGCATTGACGATCTCGGAATGCGCGTCGGCAAAGGCCGCGACGGGCAGGAGCAGGACGGCCGCGACGGCGGCGCCGATCAATACGTGCTTGGAGCGGGATGCGAAGTGGGCCATGGGCGGTTTTCCCGAATGAGGCGGAGCGACGATACCACCGCCGCGGGAGGCCCAAAAGCAGACGGCCCACGCCTTCCGGCGCGGGCCGCTCTGCCGTCGAAGCATGGCTGCCCGGGCGTCGCCGGGCGCAGGTCAGCGGATCGAGGCCAGCTCGCCCTGAAGGCCGCGGGAATCGGGGTTCTTGACGCTGGAGGACAGAATCGCGCCGACGCTCGCCCTCTGGCCGTAATACTCGCTGTTCCATTCGTGGCGCGGCTTGATGATCGAGCCGTTGAAGGTCAGCCCGCCATAGGCGCCCGTAGCCGAAGTCCACACCACGATGTCGCCGCCATGGCCCGAGGTCGCGCCTTCCGCGCCCGAGGACAGCGTGACCGCGGTGATGCCGCCGCCGGCGCCGATCTTGAACTCGTCGTGCTGGATGCCGGCCAGTGCGCGGTCGCTCATGATCAGCATCACGATCTCGGCCTTCTCGAGCCCGATCTGCAGGCCGAACGAGCCCGAGCCCATGGAATAGAACGCCGGCGACGACCAGCCGCGGCCGTTGTGCTTGAGCAGCACGCCGTTGCCGCCTTCGGCGCCGAAGATGAAGCCGCCCTTGACCAGCGAGGGCACGATCAGCACGGCGCGGGCGCGATGCAGCATGTCCGAGGCCGCGGCGAAGGCCGGGTCGCTCTTCATGTGCTCGGCGACGCGCGTCGCATGCGCGACGAGCTCGGTCTGGTCGGACGCGAAGGCGGTGGAGGCGGTCAGCGCCAGCGCCAGCGCCGCCCCGGAAACGAGGTGGGAAATCTTCATGGCTATCTCCTTGGATGAATCGTAAGCGTCAAACGTTCGGCGGGGCGGAAGGTTGCTTCCGTCGGATCGCCGCGCAGCGCGGATCGCGCGCGCTCACTCGTCCACGTCGGCGGTGCAGCTCGAGTTCGTGCCCCACAGGTTGCCCGCGCTCGACTTGAGCACGGTCTGCATGCGCTTGCTCATCTTGGGGAAGAAGACGATCCCCGTCGCCTCCTCGATGTCGTCGATGGCGACGGCATAGGTCGGCAGGCTCCTGGTATCGAGGCCGTCGTCGGGCATGGGCAGCATCATGCCCAGCGCGCGCTTGTTCGTGGGGTCGTAGATCACCTTGAAGAAGGCATCCGCGACGCGCACGCGCTTGTCCTTCCTGCCGTTGTTGTCCTTGCCGTCCTTGGGCAGCCAGCGCTCCTTGGCCTTGGTGTAGACCGGGCCGGTGACGACATAGAGCTCGGGCCGGTCTCCGCAGGCGATCCAGCGGCGGATGTCCGTCTCGAGCACGCGCCAGATGGCCTGGTTGTAGCGCGGACCGACCTGCGGCGACATGTTGGTGAGCAGGAAGCTCTCGTCGGTCATCGGCTGGCTGGAGGCGAAATCGCCGGCCGGCGCCTGATGGCCCCGGTCGAAGCCGCTGCCCTTGTAGTCGTCGAGCTGCGGGCCCTTGTCCGCGATCGCCGAATCCACGTCGGGATCGGGATGGAAGTTGTTCTTGCGCTGGGCGTTGCCGGTGATCTGCGCCCGCGGCAGCCGCTCGATCACCCAGTCCGGCGCGCGCGTTTCGGGATCGAAGGCCACCGCATAGCCCGGCCGGCAGAGCCCGATCGGCAGCTTGCGCATCGAAGGCAGGCCGGTCAGCTTGTAGCGGTCGGCGCAGGACTTGAAGCCCGGCGCGTCCGCGGCTCTTGCGCCGCCCAAAGGCGCGAGCGGCACCAGCAGCAGCGGCGCCAGCAGCGCCGCGACGCGGACGGCGCGCATCTCAGCCTCCCGTTTTGGCAGCTGCCGCCGCAGCGATTTCGGCGTGCTCTTTGGCGATATCCGCCTGTTGCTTGGCGGCAGCCGCCTGCTTCGCGGCGGCCAAGGCGGCATTTTCCGGCGTGTTGTTCGCCTGGATGCCCTTCGACACCGCGTAGCTGCCGGCGCTGATGCCCAGCAGGCTGAGCACGCTTGCTGGGATGTTCACGAAGGTGCCGGCCTCGACCGAGAGCAGCAGGAAAAGCCCCGCCACCACGAAGGTGAAGATCAGGAACTGGAAGCGCGACAGGCTGGCCTTGGTCATGTCGGACTCGGTCAGCATCTGCGACAGATCGATCTTGCCCCACAGGATCAGCCAGAACACCACGAACGCGGCGCCCATCACGACGATGGTGGTCGCGATGGCGACGATATAGGCGAGAATTCCCCAATCCGCTGTCATGACGTGTGTCCCCCTCGTGATTGGAGCCGGCGATGCTTGCCGACCAGGTAGAGCGAATGGCTGCCCGCGAAGAGCAGCAGGATCTCGTTGGGTACTTCCGGCATCGTCCTCGTCGGCGGCGCGTTCGGCGCCTGGGTCTGGGCGAGCGCGAGCTGGGCGTAGGCGAAAGCGGCGATAAGGATGCCCAAGAGAAGCTGCACGCGTTCCGGCGTCGGCCGCCGGTCGGCGCCGCTGCCCGCGAGCAAGCCTGAGAGATCGATCCGGCCCGTCAGGCAGCGCCACGCCACGAGCGCCATCATGGCCGCCAGCCAGGCGAGCAGCGCGTTCTCCACGATGGAAGCGAGATCGGGCAGACTCATGTCGGTTATCAACCCATAATAACTTTGGGTTGTAAATAGCGCGGGATCGCGTCAGCTGTGAATAACTCGCCCGCCTTGACGCCCGGCCGCGCGGTCCCCACATCCATTGAACGGGAGCAAGACTTCAGGGAGTGCCCGACATGGTCATGAACCAGGGCTCTTTGCCCGCCTCGGACAGCGATACGCGGCTGATGGCGATCCTGGGCTATATCCTGTTCCTGGTCGGATGGCCGACCGTGCATCTGGCGACCGTGGGCGGGGTGGTCCTGGCCTATGTCAAGCGGGGCGATGCGCGCGGCACGATCTGGGAATCGCACTTCTCCAACATGATCGAGACGTTCTGGATCTCGTTCGCGCTCGCGGTCGTGGCGATCCCGCTGTGCTTCGTGGTGGTGGGCTTCTTCCTGCTCGGCTTCGTCGCGCTGTGGTTCTTCTACCGCACGATCAAGGGACTGATCCGCGCGATCGAAGGCCAACCCTACCGATGACTTCTTACGTGTAGTCGTCCTCGAAGCGGCGGATGCGCGCGGTGGCGTGCATCGGCGGCTGGGGCTTGGGCCGCGCCAGGAACCAGCCGAGCAGGCTGACCATCAAGGTCACCGCGACCGAATAGGGCGTGAAGCCGTAGATCATGTCGGGGATGATGGCCGCGGTGTGGAAGCTCTTGCCCATCTCGGCGCCCCACAGCACGCAGCGCCCGATGCCGTCGGCGTTGATGTCGCAACCGTCGTAGCGCGAGACATAGACCGCCAGCATCGGCAGCACCGGGGTCAGGATCGGCAGCAGCATCAGGCTGAGCGCGCCGGACAGCGTGCGCCGCGCGGCAAAGCAGGCGACGGAGGCGATCACCGCCAGCACGATGACGAGAAGGATGTCGGTGCCGACGCCCCAGGCGAGCAGCAGCGCATCGCGCAAGCCGCCGCCCAGCGCCATGCCGCGGCACGGATCGGGCCCCGGCGCGCATTGCGCCGCGAAGCCCACGCCGCGGATGATCCACACCAGAAGCGACGGGCCGAGCAGCACCGTGACGCAGAGCGCCCAAACGATGAGCGACACCGGCTGGCGGTCGCGCGCGGATATGTAGTCGTGCCCCTCCATGCCTCAAATGTTAAGGCATTTTGACCGTGCCGTGCCTGAAAAATCGCAAGCCATGATTAACGGCGTAAATCAACAGGCGGAACGGCGTAAATAAAAAACGGCGCGTTTTTGCCGTGTTAGCGTCCGCGCGTTCCTTTCGAAGGATGCGATTATGCGCCGTTTTCTCGTGCTTGCCTGGCTCGCGTTCCTGGCCGGTCCCGGCCTGGCGGCGTCCGTCGCCCAACCGCCCGTGGAATGGACGCACTTCCGCTTCGACGAGAAGCATACCGGCCGCCAGCCGTTCGAGACCAAGCTGAACCCCGACACGATCAGATCCGCCGGCCCCCTGTGGCAGGGCGAGCTGAACGGCGAGCTCGTCGACTATTCCTCGCCCGCGGTGGCGGGCGGCTTCGTCTATATCGGCAATGTCGACGGCCAGCTTGTGGTCTATCCGGCCGACGGCTGCGGCGCGGAGTTCTGCGGGCAGCCCGCGTGGAGGTCGACCAACCTGGCCCAGATCATGGACTCGCCCACGGTCGTCAACGGCATCGTCTATGTCGGCTCGCAGTCCAGCCAGGACTCCAACGACGGCAAGCTGAACGCTTTCGACGCCGCGGGCTGCGGCCAGGCGGTGTGCGCGCCGCTGTGGCAGGGCGATGCGGGGACGGAGTCGATCCTTCAATCCTCGCCGGTCGTGTGGAAGGGCCTGGTCTTCGTGGGCAGCTTCGGCGGCAAGCTCTTCGCCTTCGACGCCGACGGCTGCGGCCGCCAGCTGTGCCGGCCGGTCTGGACCGGCATCCTGGGCGGCGCCACCGAGTCGACGCCGGTCGTGTTCAAGGGCGTCGTCTATGTCGGAGCCGACGACGGCAAGCTCTATGCCTTCAACGCCAAGGGCTGCGGAAAGAAGAATTGCGCGCCGCTGTGGACCGGAGCGCTGCAGGGTTCGGCGCTGGCCTCGTCGCCCGCGATCTATAAGAGCAAGATTTATATCGGCGGCCAGCACGGCCTGTCGGTGTTCGACGCTTCGGGCTGCGGCCAGGCGTCGTGCGCGCCGCTGTGGCAGACGACGGACGGCGACAACTTCTTCGGCGGCTCGCCCGCGATCGCGGGCGGCCGCGTCTACCTGCCCGAGGAATCGCAGATCGACGTCTATGACGCGGACGGCTGCGGCCAGGCGATGTGCCCGACGAAAGCGATCCTGTTCGGAAGCGGCATGCAGGACGGGATCGCTTCCTCACCGACCGTGGCCAACGGAGTCGTCTATGCCGGGCGCAATTCGGGCGAGGTGCTGGCCTGGCGCGCCGACTGCAAGGGGCTTTGCGACGAGATCTGGAAAGGCTTCACCGACGACCCGATCGTCAGTTCGTCGCCGAGCGTCGTGAACGGCAAGATCTATGTCGGCGGCTCCGACCACGGTTTCTCCGGCCGGCTCTATGTCTTCGGACTCGGGGGTCCGTCCGAAAAGAGGCGCTAGGACGGGTCTCTAAGCCTTCGTCGACGGCCTAGCTTTGATGCGCTCGAACCAACCCGCGATGTTCGTGTTGTCGGGGTTGAGCGGCTGGCCGACCTGGGCGCCGAAGTCCAGGAAGCAATAGAGGTGGATGTCGGCGAGCGTGAAGCGCTTGCCGCAGAGATAGTCCTTGCCGGCCATCTGGCCTTCGAGCCAGGTGAGACGATCCTGCGCGATCTTCTTCAGGCCGTCGGCGGCCTCGGGAACCGTGACGATGCGGTCCTTGAACAGGCGCAGGCCCTGGCTGAAGCGGAAGCCGTTGGTCATCGGCTCGACGATGTTCAAGTCGACGCGCCGCGTCCACATGCGCGCCTGCGCCTTCTCCTTCGCGTCGCCGCCGATCAGCGGCGGGTTCGGGTTGGTGTCTTCCAGGTATTCGCAGATCGCCAGGATCTCGCTGATGCAGCTGCCGTCGTCGAGCTCCAGCGCCGGCATCTGGCCGTGCGGGTTGCGCGCGAGATGCTCGGGCTTGCGGTTGTCGCCCGCCATCAGGTCGACGTCCTGGGTCGGAAGGGTAAGGCCCTTTTCGGCAGCGAACATGCGCACGACGCGCGGATTGGGTCCGATCGAATTGTAGAATTTCACCGCGGCCTCCTGGACAATCGTTAACGGATCGTAAGTGCGCTATAGGCTATGGTCAAACCGTGCGGTGCAAGGGCGCCGCCGCGGAAGCTTTCATATGCGCAGGATCCTTCTCGTCGTTCTCGGCTGGACGCTGATCGTCATCGGCGCCGCGGTCACGCCCATGCCCGTGCCGATCCCGATGATCGGGCTGGGGCCGCTGCTGCTCGGCTGCGCGATCCTCACCGCGAACTCGAAATCGTTCCGCCGCGGACTGGCGCGGCTGCGCTATCGCTTCCACTGGCTGTCGCGGCATTTCGACCAGTTCGCCGAGCGCGGGCCGGCCGCCATCCGCCATATGGTCCGCCGCACGCGTCCCATGGTACTCATGCGCCACGCGCGGATGCGCGCCCGCAAGCGAGTGCCCGATATTGGCGATCCCGTTCGATAGAAGCTTCACCGCGCCGTATGAAGAGGCGCAAGCGGTCAGCCCGCTGATCGCGCGCGTGCTCGCCGACAATCCGGGACCGTTCACCTTCAAGGGCACCGGCGTCTATATCGTCGGCCGCGACAGCGTGGCGGTGATCGATCCCGGCCCCGACAATCCGGTGCATGTCGAAGCGCTCAAGCGCGCGCTTCAGGGCAAGCGCGTGTCCCACATCCTCGTCACGCATACGCATAGCGACCACTCGCCGGCCGCCGCACCCTTGAAGGCGTGGTCGGGGGCGAAGACCTACGGCTTCGGTCCGCACGGCTCCGGCAAGGCTGCATTGGCGCGCGCCGCTGGCGCGACCGACGGCGTGAAGGTGGAGGAGGGCGGCGACACGGCCTTCGTGCCCGACGTGCACGTGAAGGACGGCGACATGATCGCGGGCGACGGCTTCACCTTCGACTGCGTCTATACGCCGGGGCATACCTCGAACCACATGTGCTTCGCGCTGCGCGAAGAGAAGGCGCTGTTCACCGGCGATCACGTGATGGGCTGGTCGACGACGGTGGTGACGCCGCCCGACGGCGACATGGCGGCCTATATGGCGAGCTTGAAGAAGCTGCTCGCGCGCGACGACGCGGTTCTCTATCCGACGCACGGCGCGCCGGTGCGCGACCCCAAGCCGTTCATCCAGGCCTATATCGATCACCGGCTGGAGCGCGAGGCTCAGATCGTTTCGTGCCTGCGCGACGGCGTCGACACCATCCCCGCCATGGTGGCGCGCATGTACGTGGACGTCGACAGGCGCCTTCACCCCGCCGCCTCGCGCTCGGTGCTGGCGCATCTGATCCAGATGGAGCAGGAGGGGCGGGTGGCTGCAAAAGACGGATATTACCGTCTCTTGACAAGGTAGCCACCGGTAGCTACATTTCCGCCATGACGACCGTGAACCTCAAGGACGCTAAGAACCGCTTGAGCGAGCTGGGTCGCAAGGCTGAAGCGGGCGAAACCATCACGGTCACGCGCAACGGCAAGCCCGCGTTCGACATCGTGCCGCACAAGAAAAAGGGCGGCCTCGATTGGGAAGCCGGCGAGCGTTTCTTGCGCGAGCACGGCGTCGATCGCCTGGTGAGTTGGGTATCGCCGGATTTCGACGACCCTTTGCCGGAAGACTTTCTCATCACGCCGCTGCCTGACAATTTCGACAAGCCGAAGCCGCGCAGCAAATGAAGCTGCTGCTGGACAGCAACATACTCTTGGCAATCGCTTGGCGCGAACCGTCACGGTACGGCAACGCGATCGATCAACTCCTGAATTCGGCCAGTTACGATAAGATCGCCAGTTCCGCCAGCATTTGGGAAATCGCGATCAAATACCGGCTCGGAAAGCTCACGCTCGATCGGCCCATCGAAGATTTTCCACGCTTTCTCCAATCGCTCGGATGCGAACTTCTCGTCGTCGACCATCGTCACGTGGTCGAAGATCTCGTTGATCAGCCCGCCACGAAGGACCCTTTCGACCGTCTTCTTCTCGCGCAATGTCAGATCGAAGGCATGCGGCTTGTGACCATAGACCGGGCACTTGTGCGTCATCCACTCGCCTGGAACTCCGCATGACGGCGCTTCTCCTCAAGCCTGCGCGGGTGTGGTCCGGCGGGGAGACGCATGACGGCTGGGCGGTGCGCGTCGAGGGCAATCGCATCGCCGCGCTCGGCGCCGCCGGCGGCATCGACGCGCGCGAGGCCGAGGTCGTCGCCCTCGACGGCCTGACCTTGATGCCTGGGCTGATGGACCTGCATTCGCATCTCTTCCTGCATCCCTACAACGAGACGGCGTGGGACGATCAGGTGCTGAAGGAGAGCGAGGCCTATCGCACCGTGCGCGCCGTGCGCCACGCCGAGGCGACCCTGCGCGCCGGCTTCACCACGCTGCGCGACCTGGGCACCGAAGGCGCGGGCTATGCCGACGTGGCGGTGCGGCGTGCGATCGACGAAGGCCTGATCCCCGGCCCGCGCCTCTTCGTCGCCACGCGCGCCATCGTGGCGACGGGTTCCTACGGTCCGGCGCGCGCGAAATTCCGTCCCGATTGCTGCTTCCCGCAAGGCGCGGAGGAGGCGAGCGGCATCGACGAGGTCGTGCGCGCCGTGCGCCATCAGGCCAGCCACGGCGCCGATTGGATCAAGGTCTATGCCGACTACCGCTGCGGCCCCAACGGCGAGACGGTCGCGACGTTTTCCGTCGACGAGCTGACGGCGCTGGTCGAGACCGCGCATTCGCTCGGCCGTCCCGTCGCCTCGCACGCGACCAGCGACGAGGGCATGCGCCGCTCGGCGCTCGCGCGCGTCGACACCGTCGAGCACGGCTATGGCGGCACGCAGGCGACCTTCGCGCTGATGGCGAAGAACGGCGTCGCCTACCTTCCGACGCTCACCGCTTGCGAAGCCATCGGCGAATATTTCGGCCAGCGCGAGCGCATGAAGGACGCCGAACACGCGTTCCATACGGCGCGCGCGGAAGGCGTCGCGATCGGGCTGGGCAGCGACGTCGGCGTCTTCGCGCACGGCACGAACCGGCGCGAGCTCGATCACATGGTCAGGCTCGGCATGCGCCGCGACGAGGCGCTCACCGCCGCCACCGCCGTGAACGCGACGATCCTGCGCCGCGGGCACGAGCTGGGCCGGGTCGCGCAAGGCTTCCTCGCCGACCTCATCGCCGTCGGCGACGCGCTGGAGGTGCGCTTCGTGATGAAGGATGGAGTGGTTGCGGGACTGCCGCCTTGAGATCGCTGTCCGTCGCCTCGCCGGCGGAGCTTCGGGCCGCGCTTGCGGAAATGGACCGCGACTCGCTGTTTCGCGGGCAGACGACGCACTACGAGACAGCCGGCCGTCCCGCGATCGTGTCGTCCTTCGACCGTCTGGGCTGCATTCCGGACCACATGCTCAAATGGATCCGCTACGCGGAGGATCTGCTGGATGTTTTCCTGGGCGATGCCGCCCGCTCTTCCGAATTCGTGCAGGCTTTGCTTCAGCATTACGGCTGGCGCTCGTTCCACGTGGATTGCTCGTCGAGCGCGGCGGTCTCGTCCTGGTTTGCCGCGCACCTCTATCGGGATCACCACACGGTCGAACTCTGCGAGGACTGGGAAGAAAACCCGGTGATGCTCGACAAGCATTACCCGTGCTACGAATTTGTCGAAGGCGAGGGGCATCTCTACGTCATCGACCGCCTGCAGGCGCGACGCAGCGTCGGTGCCGTCGATCTTGCATCGCTGGCGCTTGCCGACGCGCGTCCGCGGGCCGAGGCGCAGCAAGCCTGGCTGCTGGGCCCGCTTCGAAAGCAAAGCATACCCATGGAATGCCTGGTGGCGCACATCCGCGCGCCGCGCGCCGTGTTTCGCGACCACGCAGCCGAGGCCGGGCTCGATTCGACAGACCGGCTGTTTCCCTCCGCAGAGGAAGACCCGATCCTCGGCGCATTGCTCAGCCTTCCTTGGACGGAGATCGCGCTTCCCAAGGACGGCCTGGACATCCCGGCGTTCCGGCGAAGCCTGGACATTCCCGAATATCAGGAGAGCTACCGCAAGATCACCTCGCCCACGGCGGCGTATTATCGCGGGGCGAGCGTCGCCGGCCGCGAGAGCGTGGACGGCTGCAAGTTTCCGGGGATCGTCGTGCAGGTGCCCGAGCTCGTGCTCTTCGGAGCCGCCGACAAGGCGCCGCCATGCTTCCCGAAGGTGCTGGAATTGCTCGCGAAGGAACGCTGCGTGCTGTTCGAGGTCGATGCCTTGGTTCGCCATGCCTGGATGCTCGATAGCGCTCTTTACCAGAAGGGCGTCGTGGTCATCGCCCACGAGCCGACGCTCATCGAGCTTTGCGAGCTGTCGGTCGAGCATCCCGGCCTTGAGCTGACCGGCGCGGGAATCAACAAGGGCTGGTATTACCGCGTCGCAGACGACGGCACGTGGTCGCGCGAACCGCGCGACGAGCAATGCCCGTGCGGCAAGGATGGCGTGCATCTCGCGCACCTGTCGGCACTTCGCATCGTCGAGGCTTATCTTGCCGATCCGAAGGGCTTCGACTGAGCCGCCGCCCCTACTTCCCCTTCGCCGTATCGCTCACCCCGTTGATCATCGCGTGCGCGTATTGCGCGGGTTTCTTGGTGCCCTGGATCTCGTCGAAGATCCACAGCCAGGCGCCGGTGATGCCGCATTGCGCGTGCCAGCCGGCGAGCTTGGCCTTGGCCTGCTTGGGCGTGAGGAAGGGCGGCGCGGCATGCTGGTCCGACAGGCCCGGATAGACCGGCACGCCGCCGAAGTCCCAGCTCACGCACGGATTGTTGCCCGCGCCGCCGGCATAGGTCTCCAGATGCACGGCGTCGACCAGGCCGGGCTTCTGGGTGTTGATCGCCGAGACCAGCGACGTCCAATAGGTTCTGTTCGTATACGGATTGATCGTCACGTGATAGCCGAGCTTGCCCAGCATCAGCGCGAACTTGGTCGTCGAGGCGCTGTCGTAGCTGTTCTCGTCGTCGAGATCGATCGCGTCGATGGGCAGCGCCGCCGCCAGCGCCGCGAAATCCTTGTAGAGGATGCTGTTCTTGCCGGTGCCCTGTTGCTCGACCAGCGCCTTGATGTGCTGGAAGTCGCCGACGTTGGACGAGCCGATGGAGAAGGTGATGCGCTTGACCTTGCCGGACTTGATGGCCGCAAGATCGCTCGCAAAGCTCGGCCAGGTCTGGTCGCCGATATAGGCGCCGTTCGAGGTCAGCGGGAACTCGGCATTGAGGTTGAGGTCGCCGGTCGATCCCACCTCGACGCTCCACACGATGAGCTCGTTGAAGCCGGCACTCTTCAGCTCGGCGATGTTGGTGTCGTTGTGCTTGTAGGTCGGGCCGCCGCCCAGGATGCCGATATAGCCGGCCGGCGCCGCAGTGGCGTTGCCGGCGAAGAGCGCGATTGCGAGCGTTGCGGCGGCCGCGAAGGTGCGCCCGGGGGCACCGATGGGTGCGGCGGCGTGTCCATGAAGCATGTCGTTTCCCTTTCTTCTTATTAGAGCGCTTTGAGGAAATCCCTGACCCGTTCGGCGTTGCGGCCATAGTCCGAGGTGCCGACGCGCGCCTTGGAGCGGATGTCGAGGCGGGCGCCGAGCGCGCCTGCCTGCGCCACGCGCACGACGATGTCGTCGGTGAAGCCGAACCACAGCGTCGTGTCGGTCGCCTCGATGCGTCCGGTCCCGGCATCGAAGGCGACGATGTTCCAGCCCGCGCTCTTGGCATGCTCGAAGGCGCGCCAGAACAGGATCGCGACCGGGTGCACGTTCGCGTCGCCGCGTGGATTGAGCAGCTTGGCCACCGGCTTGATGTCGGGCCAGGCCTTCTTCTGAAGCTCGGCGACGGTGGTGATCTTGCCGTCGAGCACGACCTTCTTCGGCCCGTCGTATTCCGGTCCGTTGGGCGCGCCCTTGCGCAGCGGCAGCAGCGCCTTGAACTCGGGCGCATATTCCAGGTCGGTCGAGATGTCGTGGATCGGCGGCGCGCTCCAGGCGCGCTTGGCGACGGCGAGCGGCGTCCACAGAAGCGCGATCGCGCCGATCAGCCCGACCGCCCCCCAGCGCCAGCCTTCGGAGTTGTTGTTGCGCAGCGCCGAGCCCAGCCAATAGGCGCCGGCCAGCGCGGCCAGAACGCCGATGGCGACGCCGGGCAGAAGGATCTCGAAGCCGCGGGCATAGTCCCACAGACGCAGGCGCGTCCCCACCGCGGCCGCGAGCGCGATAGCGAGCGCGATCGCGAAGGCGCCGAACGACAGCCGCGCGGCGATGGACCGGTATTTCATGCTCCCCCGGGAAGACTATGCAGCGACGGTGGGCAGTTTGTGTTTCCCGAAGCGTTCGCGCAACGTCATTTTCTGGATCTTGCCGGTGGCGGTGTGCGGGATCTCGTCGACGAAGAGGACATCGTCGGGCATCCACCATTTGGCGATCCGGCCCGTCAGGTAACCGAGTATTTCCTCGCGCGTCGCGGCCTGGCCGGGTTTCGCCACGACGATCAGCAGCGGCCGCTCGTCCCATTTGGGGTGGGCGACGCCGATCACCGCGGCCTCGGCCACGGCCGGGTGCCCGACCGCGATGTTCTCGATCTCGATGGTCGAGATCCACTCGCCGCCGGACTTGATCACGTCCTTGGCGCGGTCGGTGATGGTCATGTAGCCGTCGGGGTCGAGGGTCGCGACGTCGCCGGTGTCGAACCAGCCCTCGGCGTCGAAGGCGCCGGTGCCCTCGCCGCGGAAATAGCCCTTGGCGACCGCCGGCCCGCGCACCTTCAGCCGCCCGAAGGCCTTGCCGTCGCGCGGCAGCTCTTTCTCCTCGTCGTCGACGATCTTCATCTCGACGCCGAAGGGCGGATGACCCTGCTTGCATTTGTAGTCGAGCTGCCGCTCGTAGGGCAGCGCCTCGACATTGGGCTTCATGGTGCCCAGCGTGCCCAGCGGCGACATCTCGGTCATGCCCCAGGCATGGACGACGGTGATGCCGTATTTCCGCTCGAAGGTCTCGATCATCGAGCGCGGCGCGGCCGAGCCGCCGATCAGCACGCGCTTCATGTCGGGAAGGGTCTTGCCGGTCTTCTCGAGATACTGCAGCAGCGCCAGCCACACGGTGGGCACGGCGGCGGTCATCGTCACGCGCTCGGCGGTGAGCAGGTCGCAGACGGAGTCGCCGTCGAGCTTCGGTCCCGGCATCACCAGCTTGGCGCCGACCATGGGCGCCGCGAAGGCGAGCGCCCAGGCATTGGCGTGGAACATCGGCACGACGGGCAGGATCGTGTCGCAGGCGCGCAAGCCCATCGCATCGGCCTGGCCGGCGATGAAGGCGTGCAGGATGTTGGAGCGGTGGGAATAGAGCACGCCCTTGGGATTGCCCGTCGTGCCCGAGGTGTAGCAGAGCCCGCAGCCGGTGCGCTCGTCGAACTCCTTCCACTCGAAGCCCGGATCGGCATCGGCGATGAAGTCCTCATAGGCGACGAGGTTGGGCACCTCGATGTCGGGCAGATGCGCAGCGTCGGTCAGGCAGACATACAGCCCGATCGAGGGCAGGCGCGGCGCGATCTCCTCGACCAGCTTGGCGAAGGTGATGTCGAAGAACAGCACTTTGTCTTCGGCGTGGTTCGCGATGTAGACGATCTGGTCGGGGAAGAGGCGCGGGTTCAAGGTGTGATAGATCGCGCCGATGCCGGCGATGCCGTACCACGCCTCGATGTGGCGGGCGGTGTTCCAGCCCAGGGTCGCGCAGCGGTCGCCCAGCGTTATGCCGTGCCGCTCCAGCGCATGCGCCACCTTGCGCGCGCGCCGGGCGACCTGCGCATAGTTGGTGCGGACGACCGGCCCCTCGACCGAGCGCGTCACGACCTCGCGCTCGCCGTGGTAGAGCGCGGCGTGGTCGATGATCTTGTGGACCAGCAGCGGCCAGTCCTGCATCAAGCCGAGCATCTGGAACCCCTTCGCGTTTTGCCGACGCTTTCGCTATACGAGCAACGGACGGGCAAAGTTTCAAGAAGGAAGCGGGCGATGCGGGCTGTGATCTTGGCGGCGGCATTGGTGCTGGCCGCGGGGCAGGCTTGGGCCGAGGGCGGGCCTGCGGCAGCGGGTCAAGCGTCGGCGCCGGGGCAACCTCCGGCCGCCGCGCCTGCATCTGACTCCGCCGACCCTTGCGCGCCCCTGCATGCGGCGCTGGCCAAGCTCTATCACATGCCGCAGCGGCGCCATTCGACGCTCAAGCCGGAAAGCGGGCCGCCTGGGACGACCGACTACGTGCTGACCGCCGACCGGCAATATATCCGCTTCCCCAATTCCACGGGCTGGATGGCGACGCCGCTGGGCGAGGAGGACCGCGCCGCGATGGATGCCGGGCTCCAAGGCCTCACCGCGCGCGACGGCACGGCCTGCACCGCGGCCGGCGAGGAGACGGTCGACGGAAAGAAGGTGCTGGCCTTCACCATCGACGATCCGAAGGCGCATTCGAAGATCCACTATTGGGTCGCGGCCGGGTTGGTGATCAAGGGCGTGCACGATCTCGCTTACGGGTCCTCGCTCACCGACACCTACGAATACGACGACGTGAAGGCGCCGCAATGAGCGCGCCGATCTCCGCGTTCGAGACGGCACCCGCAGCCGCGCCCAAGCTCAGGCTGCTCGACACCGTGCTCTATGCGCTGGCGACCGGCATCGGCATGCGCTGGATCGCGGTCGCGGCCGCGGTCGGCCCGTCGTCGCTGCCGCTGTGGCTGCTCGCGCTGGTCGTCTTCTTCATCCCCTTGTCGGTGGCGACGGCCGAGCTCACCGCGCGCTTCGACGCCGAGGGCGGCATCTATGCCTGGGTGCGCGACACGCTGGGGCCGCTTTCGGGCTTCCTCTGCGGCTGGTTCTATTGGATCGGGCTGATGCCCTATTTCGCGAGCATCCTCTATTTTCTCAGCGGGCTGATCCTGGCGGCGCTGCATCTCGATCCCTCGAACACCTTCGCCTATGTCGCGATCTCGGTCGCGCTGACCGTGCTGGTGACGGGCTTGCAGCTTCTGGGCCTCGGCTGGGGCAAGTGGCTGCCCCATGCGGGCGCGACCGGGGGATGGATCGTGCTCGGCGTCATCGTGGCGATGGCCGCGGTCATCGGCGGACGCGGCCAGGGCGCGACCGACTTCGCGCATTCCTCCTACCTGCCGCCGCTCGATTTCGGCACCGCGATCCTGTGGGGCACGATCTTCTTCGCCTATTCGGGCGCGGAGGCGGTGGCTTTCCTGCGCAACGAGATCGAGGGCGGCATGCGCACGGTCATCCGTGCACTGATCGTATTGGGCATCGGCTCGGTGATCGTCTATCTGGTCGGCACCGCCTCGTTCCTGGTCATCCTGCCGAAGGAGGCGCTGACGCGGCTCGCAGGCTTCCCCGACGCGCTGCGCATCGGGCTCGAGCATGTGGGCCTGGGCGGCCTCGCTCCGGCGGTGATCGCGCTCTTCGCGCTGTCGATGATGGGCTCGTTCACCGGCTGGTTCGGGCTGGCGGCCCGGCTTCCCTTCGCCGCCGGCATCGACTCCTACCTGCCCAAGGTCTTCGCCTGGCGCCACCCCAGGACCGGCGCGCCGGTGCCCGCGCTGTTGCTGCAGGCGGCGCTGACCCTGGTGATGGTCGCGCTCAGCCAGGCCGGCACCAGCGTCGCCGGGGCTTACGACTTCCTGGTCGCGATGAGCGTGCTGGGCACGACCTTGCCCTACATCTTCATGTTCATCGGTTATCTGAAGGCCTCGCGGCTGCCGCCCGTGCCCGGCGCCTGGGCGCCGCCTGGGGGGCCACGCACCTCGATCATGCTGGGCTGGCTGGCGCTCGTCTCCACCGTCATCGCCATCGCCTGCACGCTGGTGCCCAGCTCGTCCGACGAGCATCCCTGGGCCGCGTTCGTCAAGATCGTTCTCGCCACCGCGGCGATGACGGTCGCGGGACTGGGCGTCTATTGGGCGGCGAAGCGCCGTTGAGATCGAGGCGGTAGATCACGCCGCATCCGAACGATTGCCGCTTGCAGCGCCCGCCCTGCATGGTCGCGCCGTAGATCCTGCCGTCCGCATCCGCGACCAGATCGCCCGACGGGTTGGCGCCGTCGCGCACATGGAACGAATGCACGTTGCTCTTCCGGCCATGGCGTGTGATCCGGTAGATCAGCCCGCAATAGCACTCGCCCTCGCCGCCGATCATCGTCGTGCCGTAGAGGTTGCCGTCGGGATGAAGCAGCAGTCCGGACGACGGCTGCTCGCCGTCCGCTCCGCCCACGAACTCGTGCAGCACCGTCTCGGTGCCGCCGGGCGCGATCTCGAACGCGACGCCGGAATTGTCCGCGGTCGCGGTGCTCGTCGTGCCGTAGAGATTTCCTTTCGCATCCATCGAGAGCGAAGAGGTCGGCCCCGCGCCGCCGTGGCCGCCGGGGAAGGCGAACAGGATCGAATACGTGCCGTCGGGTGCAAGCTTGAAGACCGTGCCGCATCCCCCGTTCGACTCCGCGCAGGTCCGTCCGCCGCGAAAGGTCGTGCCGTAGAGATTGCCCGCATCGTCGCGCAACACCTTGGCAAGCGGCTGCTCGCCGTCGGGGATGCCCATGAAGCTGTGCAGCGTCTCATAGGCGCCCGCCTGCGTGATCCTGAACAGCGTGCCGCCGAACGGCCCGAGGTTCGACGTGACGCCGTAGACGTTGCCGCCGCCGTCGATGGCAAGGCCGGCGCGCGGGTCTTCGCCGTCGCCGTCGCCGCCCTTGAAATCATGCAGGTCGTGCGCGCGGCCGTTCGTGTCGAGCTTGAAGACGCTGCCGCAGCCTTCCTGGAAGCACAGGCTGTAGTCGCCGCCCTCGCGGGTCGTGCCGTAGAGATTGCCCTGCGTGTCGCGCACCACTCCGCCCACCGGACCGTCTGCGCGATAGTGCCGCCGGCCCGACCCGTCGTTGCCGGTAAAAGAATAGAGAAGCGAATAGCTGCCGTCGGCCGCGATCTCGAAGACGCTGCCGCAGCCGCATTTGCCGCGGCCGGTGCCCGACGTTCCGAACAGGTTGCCGTTCCCGTCCAGGGCCGGTCCGTCGCTGACGAAGGTGCCCTGCCGGTAGGTGAAACGATGCAGGACCTGCAGGGATTGCGCTTGCGCGCAACTGCTCGCGAGCACGACCAGGATCGCGGTTGCGGCGGCGGACCTTGCGAAGATCATCGTGTTCCCTCAGGGCTTGTACTTGGCCTTGTAGACGACGCCGTGGTTTCCGTGGCCGCCATATTCGGTCGTGCCCCAGACCCAGCCGTCGTCGGCGACCGTCAGCGGCGTCGCCGGAAAGCTCGAATCCGCGTCGTTCTCTCCGAAGAGATGCAGATCGATCCTGGGGCCGCCGTGCGCGGGTAGCACGAAAATGCTGCCGCAGTTGCAGCGCGGGTCGCCCCCGGAGGCGGTCGTCGCATAAAGATTGCCCGTGCGGTCGAACGCCGCATCGTTCACGGCCCAGGCGCCGAGAAGGACCTTGACGCTGCCGGCGGGCGCGATGCTCACGACGCGGCTGTTGGTGGCGCCGGTCGGGTCGCCGTCATAGAAGACCGCGCCGTAGACGTTGCCTTGCGCATCCATCCTGAACGCGCCCGGCATCATGCCGTCGTCGCCGCCCGCGAAGAGATGCACCGCGCCGAAGGTGCCGTCGGCGGCGATCTCGAAGATTAAGCCGCATCCCATGGGCAGCCAGTCGCGACATGCCACGCCGCCTTCCCAGGCTGCGCCATAGAGATCGCCCCTTTTGTCCAGCATCACCGATTGCGGAAGCCCTCCATCCACGCCGCCGGTGAAGGTGTGCAGCAGGCTGAAGGTTCCGTCGGGCGCGAGCTTGTACACCACGCCGCAGCCCATGCCGTTGCACGCCGCGGTGTCGCCGCCTTGCTGCGCGACGCCATAGAGATTGCCCCGCTTGTCGCGCTCCAGGTGGCTGAACGGTCTCGCGCCGTCCGTGCCGTCGAAGCGTTGCAGCACCGTCTCGCTCCGGTCGGGCGCGAGCTTGAACACGGTGCCGCAACCGGTTCCGCCGCATCCGGCGCTACCGCCTTGCTGCGTCGTTCCGTAAAGATTGCCTTCGGTGTCCTCGGTCAGCCGGCCGGTCGGGGAGGATCCGTCGTCGCCGCCCTTGAAATCGTAGAGTTCCGTCAGCGCTCCATCGCGGGTCAGCTGCACGATGGCCCCGTTCGCGCCGTCGGAGCCGGCCGCATAGAGGTTGCCGTCGCGGGCCTCTTTCAGCGCATCGAGATGCACGGCGTCCTTGTAGACGACCTTGAAGCTTCTCGCGCCGGCGGGCCCAAGCATCACGAGGCCGGCCAGGCACAACGCCGCAACGGTCCGCATGCGCATCTCGGCCACCGTCAATTCCCGCCGCCAGCGTAATCTGCTAAAGGCTGGCGCTCAATATAAGGTGTGCCCATGCCCCTCTCCAATTCCCAGATGCGCGACGTGCAGGCGGTGCTGCACCCCTATACCAACCTGATGAAGCATCGCGAGTCCGGGCCGCTGATCTTCGATCACGGCAAGGGCTGCCGCGTCTATGACGAGAGCGGCAAGGACTACATCGAGGCGATGGCGGGGCTGTGGTGCACCGCGCTCGGCTGGGGCGAGGAAGCGCTCGCCGACGTCGCCGCCGAGCAGATGCGCAAGATGGCCTTCAGCCATATCTTCTCGGGCCGCAGCCACGAGCCCGGCATCGCGCTGGCCGAGAAGCTGAAGGAGATCGCGCCGTTCCCCGCGGGCAAGGTGTTCTTCGCCAATTCGGGCTCGGAGGCGAACGACACCCAGGTCAAGCTCGCCTGGTACGCGGCGAACTCGCGGGGCACACCTACGCGCAAGAAGATCATCTCGCGCATGAAGGCCTATCACGGCGTCACCTTGGTGGCGGCGAGTCTCACGGGCCTGCCCAACAATCACAAGAGCTTCGACCTGCCGTTCGACTTCGTGACCTTCGCCGATTGTCCGCACTACTATCGCAATGCGGAGGCGGGCGAGAGCGAGACGGCGTTCTCCGCCCGCATGGCGGCGAACCTCGATGCGCTGATCCAGCGCGAGGGGCCCGAGACGATCGCGGCGATGATCGCCGAGCCGGTGATGGGCGCGGGCGGCGTGATCCTGCCGCCCAAGGGCTATTTCGACGCCGTCACCAAGGTGCTCGACAGATACGACATCATGCTGATCGACGACGAGGTCATCACCGGCTTCGGCCGCACCGGCGAATGGTTCGGCTGCACGAAATACGGCTTCGAGCCCGACAGCATGACCTTGGCCAAGCAGCTCTCCAGCGCCTATATGCCGATCTCGGCCATCGTGCTGTCGCCCGAGCTGACCGAAGCGGTCGAGCAGGAGAGCGGGCGCATCGGCGTCTTCGGCCACGGCTTCACCTATACCGGACACCCGGTCGCCGCCGCGGTCGCGCTCAAGACCATCGAGATCTATCAGGAGCGCGACGTGATGGGGCACGTGCGCCGCGTCTCTCCGTATTTCCTTAAAAAGCTGACGGCGCTGGCCGACCATCCGCTGGTCGGCGAGGCGGCGGGCGTGGGCCTGATCGGCGCGGTCGAGCTGGTCGCCGACAAGAAGACGAAGAAGAATTTCGATCCCGCTCGCCAGGTCGGCGCCACGGTCAACGCCTTCGCGCTGGACGAGGGATTGATCACGCGGCCGATGCTGTCGGACCGTCTCGCCTTCTGCCCGCCGCTCGTCATCGACGAGAAGGAGATCGACGAGATGTTCGCCCGCTTCGACCGCGCGCTCGCCAAGGGCCTCGATTGGGCGACGCGGGAGAAGCTGATCTGAGCGTGGTCCTTTCCGAGGCGCTGCCCACGGCGCAGGAGTATATCGCGCTGCGCGACGCGATGGGCTGGGGGCGCCTCGACGAAGCGACCGCGCGGCGCACCTTGGACGCGGCGGCGTATACGGTGTGCCTGCGCGACGGCGAAGCCGGTGGTGGTGGGCGGCTCGCGGGCCTCGCGCGGGTGATGGGCGACGGCACGCTCTATTTCTTCCTCGCCGATCTCATCGTCGCGCCCGAAGCGCGCGGCGGCGGTCATGGCGAGACACTGATGCGCGCGGTCGTGGATTATTTCGATCGCGCCGCCCAGCCCAACGCCACCATCACGCTGGTGGCCATGCCGGGCCGCGAGGCGTTCTACGAGCGCTTCGGCTTTCGCCGCACGCCCGACGGCCCGTTCGGTCACGGCATGCGCTATGCAGGAGACGCGAAGGCGCCGCCGCTCAATCGGCCTTAGCGAAATGCGCCATCTGGTCGGCATGCGCCTTCTTGAAGGCCGGCCGCGCGGTGGCGCGCGCGACATAGCCCTTGCAGGCGCGATGTCCGTCGAGCCCGTCGAAGCGGTCGACCAGGCGCAGCACGTCGGCCATCAGGATGTCGGCGACGGAAAAGCTTTGCGCCAGCCATTCGCGCGCCGCGAGCACGGGCTCCAGGCGCTGCAGGCGGAGCTTCAAGAACTCGTCGAAGCGCTTGGCCATCGGCGTGTCGCCCGTGTCGCCGGAGAATTTGAGCAGCGACCAGGGCAGGCTCGCCATCTCGACGGAATTGAGCGCCGCGAAGAGCCATTCGATCGCCGCGCTGCGGGCTTGCGGATCGGACGGCAGCAGCGCCGCGCTCTTGGCCCCCAGATGCAGCAGGATCGCGCCGCTCTCGAAGATCGAAAGCTCGCCGTCGGTCAGCCACGGCACCTGGCCGAAGGGCTGGTGCGCCAGGTGCGCGGGCTCGCGGGTGCGGAACGGCGTGCTCGCGACGCGATAGGAAAGCTGCGCCTCCTCCAGCGCCCAGCGCACGCGCAGGTCGCGCACATAGCCGCGCGGCATCTCGGGAACCCAGTCGTAAGTGGTGAGCACGAGGTCGGCCATTTGCGCGTCTCCGGCAGCGGTAGTATGAAGTAGGATATCATCCTACCGTGAGGCCCGCCATGGCGAATGTCGAGAAGCTCAGCATCACGCTCTCCAAGGAAATGGCCGACGCGGTGCGCGAGGCGGTCGACTCCGGCGACTATGCCACCACCAGCGAGGTGATCCGCGAGGCGCTGAGAGGATGGCGCTTCAAGCGCATCACCGTGGACCCGTCCGACACGGCAACAATTCGCAAGCTGGTGGAAAAAGGGACGGCGAGCGGGCGATCCGTCGATGCCAAACCCGTCTTCGATCGGCTGAAAAAGCAGTATGCCGCGCTGGCCGGGAAACGGGGGCAAAAGCTTGAAACGCGCAAGACTGTCGCCAAGCGCCGTCGGCGATCTTGAGGACATAGCGCAATATCTGGGCACGCCGGAAGGGTTCGACAATCCGGTGTTGGCGCATGCGGTCGTCTCGCAGTTGCAAGCCAAATGCAACGCCCTGCCGCGCTTTCCGATCATGGGCGGCGGGCAATCGCCTTGGGAATGCCCTGTCGTTCACGCATCTCCGGTTGCGATGCGTTCGATCAGCGGCAGGACGTTCGTCGCCCAGTCGCGCAAGGTGCTGACGCGCGTGGACCGGGGAAAATAGCGCGTCAGGTCGCGATCGATCCCGATGCCATAGACCTCGATGGCGCCCAGCGCCGCAACCGTCTCGCGCAGGTGACGGTCCAGATAGTCCGCGCCGTTCTCCGTCAAGGTCGCGTCGTCGACCGGCGCGCCGTGGGAGACCACGATGACGATCTTGCGCGGCTCGGAACCGCGCGCGAAGCCTGTCCGAGGCCCATGACAGCGCTTCGCCGTCGATGTTCTCCTTGAGCAGCATGTCGTACATCATGTTGCGGATCGACCAGCCCGTTCCCATCACGCTGTCGTCGGCGCTGCGATAGACGATATGGAGCAGGTCGCAGAGCCGGCCCGGATTGGCCGGACGGCCGGCCCGGCGCCAGTCCCTGCACGAGCTGCCGCCGTGCCAGGACGTGGTCGTGTATCCCAGAACCTCGAGCGCGGCGCCGAGCCTGAGCAGATGCGGCGCGAGGAACTGGGTGAGCGCGACGACGAGCACGGCGCGCTGGCCGCGCATCGAGCCGGAATGGTCGATCAGCAGGCTCACCACCGTGCCGGACAGCACGCTTTGTCCGTGGCGCGCTGCGATCCGCTCCTGCGATTCGAGACCCGCGACATTGGCCGGCACCGGCCATTCCGCATGGCGCGGTCGAAATCGGCGAGGCCCAGTTCGAAGGTCTTGCGGCTCCGGGCGATGCCGGGCAGGTGCGGCACGTCTTCGCCGCGCACCTCCCGATCGTGCTTCGTCGTGAAGACGCGATAGTCCTCGGCCGGGTATGCCGTGACGGACGGCCGGAACGGAGAGGTCAGGCGGCGAAGCATCGAAAAGCCGTCGGGATCGCGACGGACTTGTACGGCAAGACCGCCGTCAATGCGCGTCGGTCCCGCGCCCGTAGACCAGCGTCTCGCCATCCCACACTTCCAGCGTCTTGTGCTCGCGCTCCTTCAGCGCGTGGGCGAGGATCTTGGCGTGATGCGCGTCCAGCGCGGGAGTGGTGACCTTGGCGGCGAGGCCGCCGTGCTCGTCGCGATAGCAGATGTCGAATTGGGGCATGGCGTCGTCTCTTCTCGCTTCTTCTTCAAAGCCCGCCCGCCGCGCATCGCCATTGTTGGCGCCGGCGTTTGAAAGTCGAGTGACAAAGAGGTCATCGCAGCCGCGAAATTTCTCAATGTTTTCCGCAGCATCCGCTGGAACCATTCCGCGCCCTGAGCCTTATGGCTTCGAGCCGGAAAAGGAGCGACGAAGATGGCTGCGATCAACACCGCAAATGCGGGCCCATTCACGCTTTCGCCTTTGCCTTACGACGCGGACGCGCTGGAGCCCACGATCGGCGCCAAAACGGTCGGCTTCCACTATCACAAGCACCACCAGACCTATGTCGATACGCTGAACAAGCTCGTCGCCGGCACCCGCTACGCCGACATGAAGCTGGAGCAGATCGTCCGCGCGACCGTGGACAAGGAAGACGACAAGGAGAAGAAGATCTTCAACAACGCGGGCCAGGTGTGGAACCACGACTTCTATTGGAACTCGCTGTCGCCGACGCCGACCGAGTTGAGCGGCAAGCTGAAGCAAGCGGTCGAGCGCGACTTCGGCGGCGCCGCCAAGCTGATCGAAGCGCTCGCCACCGCCGGCAAGGAGCAGTTCGGCTCCGGCTGGGCATGGCTCGTGTCCAAAGGCGGCAAGCTCTCGGTCGAGAAGACCGCGAACGCGATGAACCCGATGGCCAAGGGCATCAACTGCCTCTTCACCGTCGACGTCTGGGAGCACGCCTACTATCTCGACTATCAGAACGAGCGGCCGAAATACCTGCAGGAGCTTCTGAAGAACCTGCTGAACTGGAACTTCGCGGCCGAGAATTTCGACAAGGAAGACCACGCCGTCCGCGCGGCAGCGGAATAGGAATTTCGCTCAATTGTGTGCCGG
>JAFBAL010000016.1 GCA_019247845.1 Alphaproteobacteria bacterium
GCCCAAGCGACTGTTCGGGTGCAATGGACCAGCAGAGGGGGGACCCTGCTTCCCACGGTCTTCAAGGACCAAAGGGAATCGCGGCCTTCCCTCCGCCACCGCTGTCTCAAGCTTAGCAGAGACAGCAGAACGCAAGTTACAAGGGAAGCCATGGCTCGCACGATCGCGTGGATTGCCTTCCCTCGGACCGCTCGCGATGCGAGGGATCCTCGCCGGGAATGACGTTACGCGCCTAGCACCTCGCGCACCGCTTCCATCGGCACGTCGCCGGCGACGAAGGCCTCGCCGATGCCTTTGACCAGCACGAAGCGGATGCGGCCGTCCTTGACCTTCTTGTCGTGCGCCATGTGGCCGAGCAGCGTCTCGGCATCGGGACGCGGGCCCGCGATGTCGGCGATCGACGAGGGCAGGCCGATCACCTTCAGGTGGCGCGCCAAGCGCTCGGCATCCTGGCCGGCACACAGGCCCAGCCGCACCGAGAGCCGGAACGCCAGCGCCATGCCGATTGCGACGCCTTCGCCGTGCAGCAGGCGGTCCGAGAAGCCGGTCGCGGCCTCCAGCGCATGGCCGAAGGTGTGACCCAGATTGAGCAGCGCGCGCTCGCCGGTCTCGCGCTCGTCGCGCGCGACGACGCCGGCCTTCATGCGGCAGGAATGAGCGACCGCATGCACCATGGCGTCGCTGTCGCCGGCGAGCGCGCGCGCCCCGTTCGCCTCCAGCCATTCGAAGAAGCCGCGATCGCCCAGCGCGCCGTATTTGACCACCTCGGCATAGCCCGCGAGCAACTCGCGCTTAGGCAAGGTCCTCAGCACGCCGGTGTCGGCGATGACGATGCTGGGCTGATGGAACAGCCCGACCAGGTTCTTGCCTTCACCGGTGTTGATCGCGGTCTTGCCGCCGACGGAGGAGTCCACCTGCGCCAGCAACGTCGTCGGGATTTGCGCATAGGCGATGCCGCGCTTGAGGAGCCCTGCGGCCAACCCCGTCAGGTCGCCGATCACGCCGCCGCCCAGCGCCACGATCAGCCCATCGCGGTCGACGCCGCTTCGAAGCAACGCGCCCGACAGCTTTTCCAGACCCGCAAAGCTCTTCGTGCCTTCGCCCGGCGCGAGCACGATGGCGCGCGCATCGATGCCTTGCAGCGCCGACAGATGATGCCTGGCGACGTTCTCGTCGGTGACGACGGGCACGGGGCCTTTCGCCTTCAGCAGCGCGCCTGCCTTGGCCAGCAGTCCCGGACCGACATGGATGTCGTAGCTGCGGTCGCCCAGCGCGACGGGCACGATCTCGCTCATGTCGCGACCCCGCGTTGCTTGAGCGCGCTGACGATGCGGTCGACGGCGGTCGCATGCGGCCCGTCGTCGCTCTCCACCGTGACGTCGGCCTCCTGATAGATCGGCGTGCGCGCGGCCAGCAGCCGCTCCAAGGTTCCGCGCGGGTCGCCGTTGCGCAGCAGCGGGCGGGTGTCGCGGCGCTGCACGCGCGCCAGCAGCACGTCGACCGGCGCCTTGATCCAGACCGTCACCGCGCTCTCCTTGAGCCGCGCGCGGGTCTGCGGATCGACGAAGGCGCCGCCGCCGGTCGCCAGCACGTGCGGTTCCTCGCCCAGGAGCCGCGCGATCACCTTGCGCTCGCCGTCGCGGAACGCGGCTTCGCCATAGCGCTCGAATATCTCGATGACCGGAGCGCCGGCGGCCTCTTCGATCTCGCTGTCGGCATCCTTGAAAGCGACGCCCAGCCGGGCCGCGAGCCTGCGGCCGACGGAGCTTTTGCCTGCCCCCATCATGCCCACAAGCGCCACCGTGCGGCTCAAGCCCGTCATGCGTTATCGCTTAGCGGGCCCTTGTGTTTTTGTCCATTTCCGCCACAAAGCAGAGACAGGATTTGCGAATGCGAAACAGGCGGACGATGGGTCAGGAAGGCATGGGCTGGGCGGCGTGGCTGGGCATCGTCGTGGCGGGGATTCTCGTCGTCGGCGCAGTCGGGCTCGGCATCTATGGCGGACACGTCCAGCCGCCCGTGCGGCATTACGAGCAGGCCGTCCCCAATGACCGTCTCCCGAATTAGCCTTCTCGCCGCGCTGCTGATCGCCTGGGGCGCCGCGGCGCAGACCAACGATTCGGACCGCGCGGCCACGGCGCCGCCGCGCTCGCTGAGCGACGTGCCGCAGCCCTATGTCGGTTCGCCCGCGGACAAGAGCGGCCAGGACCAGCCGCCGGCCGCCTCCGACGACGATCAACAGCAGGACGACGCCCCGCCGCCTCCGCCGCGGCGCCGCACGCGGGAACAGCCGCCCGATGTCGATACCAGCGGGCTTGCCTCCGATGTGCCCGAGGATGAGAACGGCCGCACCGAGGACGAGCGCCAGCAGACCGCCAGGCCCCCGTCTTCCACGCTCCAGACTTCCAAGGCTGTCTCTCAGGCGCCAAGCGCGCAACCGCCAGGCACCCAGGTCGAAAGCGCGCCCCTGGCGCCGCCCGAGCCGCCGCGCCAGGAGATCCAGGTCCAGACGCTGGGCACCGTGGAAGGCCCGCCCGAGGGGCTGCTGGACCAGTCCAACGGCGGGCTGGGCGAGAATATGTGGAGCGGCGCCGCGCGCAGCGACATCGAGACCCTGCTGCCCAGGCTGCCGCTCGCGTCGTCCGATACCGCGGTGCGCGGGCTCAGCCGCCGGCTGATCCTGACCAAGGCCGAGGCGCCGACCGGCACGATCAAGCGCGCGCTGCTCACCATCCGCATCGAGAAGCTGATGGCCGCGGGGTTCACCGACGAAGCCGCGGCGCTGGCCGCGAGCGGCTCGGTCAAGGACGATCCCGATTTCGCGCGCGTGCAGGCCGAGGCGATTCTCTCCGCCGGCCGCGCGAATGACGCCTGCGGCGGCGCGACCGCGGCGCGGTTGAACGAGGGCGGGCAGTTCTGGCTGCAGCTGCGCGCCTATTGTGCCGCGGCCGCGGGCGATGGCGCCACGGCCGAGATCACGCGCAACGTGCTCGACGCGCAGCAGACGGGCGACGCGGCATACAACGTCCTGTCCGAGGATGCGCTGACGGGCGCGAAGAAGCCGCCCGGCGCGATCGCGAAGCCGACCGCGATGCATCTCTTCCTGCTGCGCAAGGCGGGAATGTCGGTGCCGCCCGACGTCGCCAGGAAGCTGGGCCTGAGCGCCGAGATCCTGGTGATGCGCGACAAGCAAGCGAAACCCGATATGCGCCTGGCGGCCGCCGAGCGCGTCGTGCGGGCAGGGGCCGCGACGACGGCCGAGCTCAAAGCCGTCGTCGATGCGCAGGTCATTGCGCCGGACAAGATCGCATCGGCGGCCGCGTCTGCGCCGAAGCTCTCGTTCCTCTCCGGCCAAGTGCTGTTGCGCCGCGCCGCGCAGCTGGAGTCGCGGCCGCCGGTCAAGGCGCAGCTGGTGCATCAGGCATTGGTGCTGGGCGACAAGGCGGGGATGTTCGAGGTCGCGGCCAAGCTTCAGGCCGACGTCGCAGCGACGCTCGATCCCAAGGCTGCGTCGGGCGATCCGCTGATCGGCTGGTCGCTGCTGCTCGCGGGCAAGCCCGATTCAGCGGGCCGCTGGCTGGGCGAGGCCAGCGTCGCGGTCGCCGTCCTCGATCTCGTCGCGGGCAAGGAAGACCAGGCGCAGGCCGCGCTCTCCGACATCGCCAAGCAGCTGAACGCCGATCCCAAGCCGTCCGCCGCCAACGATCCGTTCGAGGCGCTGATCCTGGGCTCTTACGATGCGCTCGGCCTCGCCATGCCGGCCGATGCGAAGCGCGCGGCGAAGACCGCGTCCGCCAAGCATTGGCCGGGACGCCGTCCCGACGGCGACGCGATGCAGAAGATCGTGCAGGCGGCGTCCGAGCCCGACCGCAAGGGCGAGGCGGTGCTTCGCATCCTCGACGTGGTGGGCGGCGCGGGGCCGCGCGACTTGGCGCCCGACGTCACCATCGAATGCGTGCGCGCGCTGTCGGGCATGGGCATGAACGACGCCGCCCGCGCGCTCGCGGTCCACGCGCTTCTTCTCTATCGTCCCTCATGAGCGAAGTGTCATGAGCAATGGGACGCTGATCGAGGCCTTCCTCGACATGATGAGCGCCGAGCGCGGTGCCAGCATCAACACCATCGCCGCCTATCGCCGCGACCTGCTGGACTTTGCGGCGAAGCGCGAGCTGAAGCAGGCCACGCGCGACGACGTGAAAAAATACCTCGCCTCGCTGGCGTCGCTCGCGGGCTCGTCGCAGGCGCGCAAGCTTTCGGCGCTGCGCCAGTTCTATGGGTTCCTGTTCGCGGAAGCCGTGCGCAAGGACGATCCGACCTCGAGCATCGATGCGCCCAGACGCGCGCGGCCCCTGCCCAAGGTGCTGTCGCGCGACGACGTCGATGCGCTGATCGCGGCGGCCGCCGAGGCCGACGATCCGCGCCTCGTCTGCATCGTCGAGATGCTCTATGCCGCGGGCCTGCGCGTCAGCGAGCTGGTCGGCCTGCCGCTCGCCTCCGCGAAGACGAAGACGGGTTTCCTCATCGTCAAAGGCAAGGGCGGCAAGGAGCGGCTGGCGCCTCTGGGCCCGCAGGCGCGCGGGGCGGTCGATGCGTGGCTTGCCGTCAGGCCGGACGAGGGGCGGTTCCTGTTCCCGTCGCGCTCGGCCGAAGGACATCTCACCCGGCGGCGCGCGCATCAGATGCTGAAGGCGCTGGCGCTGAAGGCCGGCATCGATCCCGACAAGCTTTCGCCGCATGTCCTGCGCCACGCCTTCGCGACACATCTGGTCGAGGGCGGGGCCGACCTGCGCAGCGTGCAGACCATGCTCGGCCATGCCGACATCGCGACGACGCAGATATATACTCACGTCGCGAGCGAGCGGCTGACATCGGTGATGGAAGCGGCGCATCCCTTATCGCGGAGACGGCGGCCATGAGCTTCACGACGATCGAACCCAACGCGCCGGTGCGGCTGTACCGCTCCAAGCTGTTCGTGCCGGGCTCGCGCACCGCTTTGTTCGAGAAGGCGGCGGCGAGCGCGGCCGACGTCGTCTGCCTCGACCTCGAAGACGCGGTGGCGCCGTCCGACAAGGACGCGGCGCGCGACAATATCGTGGCCGCGCTCCACGACGTCGACTGGGGCGGCAAGACCGTCACCGTGCGCATCAACGGGCTCGACACCAGCTTCTGCTACCGCGACGTCATCGCGCTGGTGGAGAAGGGCGGCGAGCGGCTCGACGCGATCATGATTCCCAAGGTCGGCTGCGCGGCGGACGTCTATGCCGTCGACATGCTGATGACGCAGGCCGGCGATTTCGTCGGGCGCAAGAAGCGCATCGGGCTCGAGGTCATCGTCGAGACCGTCCTGGGCCTCACCAATATCGACGAGATCGCGGGCAGCTCGAAGCGGCTCGAGAGCCTGCATTTCGGCTCGGCCGACTACGCCGCCTCGCAGCGCATGCGCACGACCAATATCGGCGGCGGCAATGCGGATTACGTGATGCTGACCGACACGGCTCCGGGCCGCGCGCGCGACCGCCACTGGAACGATCTGTGGCACTATCCGCTGTTCAAGATGGTGCAGGCGGCGCGGGCGCACGGCCTGATGGCTATCGACGGCCCGTTCGGCGACTACGGCGACGCCGACGGCTTCCGCGCGCAGGCGATGCGCACCGCCATCCTGGGCTGCGAAGGCAAATGGGCGATCCACCCGAGCCAGGTCGCGCTCGCCAACGAGATTTTCACGCCGCCCGAGAAAGAGGTGGAGCGCGCCGAAGCCATCCTCGCCGCCATGAAGGATGCGCAAGGGAAGGGGCTGGGCGCCGTGGCGTTGAAGGGCGTGCTCATCGACGCCGCCTCGATCCGCCAGGCCGACGCGATCGTCAGGCAGATGGCGATGATCCGAGAGCGGACGAAAGCCTGATGCCGCTTTACCAGTTCATCATCCATGGTCGGATGGCCGATGAGACCGGCGGATTCTATACGACACGCTGGTGCCGGGCGCCGGACGAACGCGCCGCGGTCCAGCAGGCGATGAAGATGGTGCACCAAAGCTGGCACGGCCCGCCGATCCACGCCTTGGAGGTCGAGGAAGGCCGGCGCATCCGCTTCTGGGACATCCGGTCATGGACCAACCACGGCAGCACGTTCTATTTTGACGGTCCGACTGGCGGCTAACGCCCCATCGCCCGCCACCCGATGTCGCGCCTGCAGAACCCTTCCGGCCAGTCTATTCTGTCGACGGCGGCGTAGGCGCGCTTCTGCGCCTGCGCGATGTCGGGCGCCGTCGCGGTCACGGCGAGCACGCGTCCGCCGTTGGCGACGATCCTGCCGTCCTTGCGCGCGGTGCCGGCGTGGAAGACCTGCGCACGCTCGGCCGCCGCATCGAGGCCCTTGATCTCGCTGCCCTTGGCGTAGTCGCCGGGATAGCCCTTCGCCGCCATC
>JAFBAL010000021.1 GCA_019247845.1 Alphaproteobacteria bacterium
CGCCAAGCTGGTGGCCGAGAACATCGCCCAGCAGCTCGAGCGCCGCGTCGCCTTCCGCCGCGTGATGAAGCGCGCGGTGCAGTCGGCGATGCGCCTGGGCGCCCAGGGCATCCGCATCAACTGCGGCGGCCGTCTCGGCGGCGCCGAGATCGCGCGCATGGAGTGGTACCGCGAAGGCCGCGTGCCCCTGCACACGTTGCGCGCCGACGTCGACTACGGCGTCGCGACCGCGAAGACCACTTACGGCACCTGCGGCGTGAAGGTCTGGATCTTCAAGGGCGAGATCATGGAGCATGACCCCATGGCCCAGGACAAGCGCATGGCCGAAGCCGAGAACCAGGGCAACAAGCCCGCCCGCACGCCCACCCCGGCGCCGGCACCGTAACGGAACACGACGATGCTTTCTCCTTCACGCACCAAATTCCGCAAGCAGTTCAAGGGCCGCATCAAAGGCGCGGCCAAGGGCGGCACCGCGCTGAACTTCGGCGAGTACGGCCTCAAGGCGCTCGAGCCGGAACGCGTCACCGCGCGCGAGATCGAGGCGGCCCGGCGCGCGATCACGCGCCAGATGAAGCGCGCCGGCCGCGTGTGGATCCGCGTCTTCCCGGACGTTCCGGTGTCGAAGAAGCCGGCCGAGGTCCGCATGGGCTCGGGCAAGGGCGCGCCGGAATACTGGGTGGCCAAGATCAAGCCGGGCCGCATCCTGTTCGAGATCGACGGCGTCGATCACGAGACGGCGAAGGAAGCGCTGCGTCTGGGCGCCAGCAAGCTCTCCATCCACACCAAATTCATCAGCCGGGTGGTGTAAATGGCCAAGAAGAACGCGAAGAACCCCACGACCGCCGAAGACTTCCGCGCGAAGTCCTCGGACGAGCTCGGCGACCAGCTGGCCAAGCTCAAGAAGGAGCAGTTCAACCTGCGCTTCCAGAAGGCCAACGGACAGCTCGAGAACACCGGCCGCGTTCGTTCGCTGCGCAAGGAGATCGCGCGCCTCGAAACGGTCATGACCGAGAAGCGCGCCAGCGCCTCGGCCAAAGCATAGAGGGACGATAGTTATGCCGAAACGCGTGCTGCAGGGCGTCGTCGTCAGCGACAAGAACGCCAAGACCGTGGTGGTGAACGTGGAGCGCCGCTTCACCCACCCCGTGATGGGCAAGACCGTGCGCCGGTCGAAGAAGTACCACGCCCACGACGAGAAGGGCGAATACAAGACGGGCGACGTCGTCCGCATTCAGGAATGCAAGCCGATTTCCAAGCTGAAGACCTGGGAAGTCGTCGAGCGCGTCGGCAGCAAGTAGGGCCGAAGGCTTCGGGAGCATAGATCATGATTCAAATGTCAACCGAGCTGGACGTGGCCGACAATTCCGGCGCGCGCCGCGTGATGTGCATCAAGGTGCTCGGCGGCTCGCATCGCCGCTATGCCGATGTCGGCGACATCATCGTCGTGTCGGTGAAGGAAGCCATGCCGCGCGGCCGCGTGAAGAAGGGCGAAGTGCTCAAGGCCGTCGTCGTGCGCACCGCCAAGGGCGTGCGCCGCACCGACGGCAGCCTGATCCGCTTCGACGGCAATGCCGCGGTGCTGATCAACCCGCAGGGCGAGCCGATCGGCACCCGCATCTTCGGGCCCGTGACCCGCGAGCTGCGCGCCAAGAACCACATGAAGATCATTTCGCTCGCGCCGGAGGTGCTGTGATGGCCGCCAAGATTCGCAAGGGCGACCGCGTCATCGTCACGACGGGCCGCGACAAGGGCAAGAAGGGCGAGGTGCTGAAGATGTACCCGTCCGAGAACCGCGCGCTGGTCAGCGGCGTGAACGTGGTCAAGCGCCACCAGCGCCAGACCCAGCGCGTCCAGGGCGGCATCGTCAACAAGGAAGCGCCGGTCGACCTGTCGAACCTGGCGCATGTCGATCCCAAGTCGGGCGGTCCGACGCGGATCGGGTTCAAGAAGCTGGGCGACGGCCGCACGGTCCGGTTCGCCAAGAAGTCCGGTGAGGTCATCGATGTCTGAGGCTGGTAAGGAAAAGGCCCCGAAGGCTGCGGGCGGCGACGCCAAGGCCGACAAGAAGGCCGCTGGCAAGCAGCGCGCGGAAAAGGCCGCGGGCACCAAGGTGGCCGTCGGCGAGCAGGCGACGGACAAGGATTACGTGCCGCGCTTCAAGAAGCGCTATGCCGAGGTCGTGAAGCCCGAGCTGATGAAGAAGTTCGGCTACAAGAACGCGATGCAGGTGCCGAAGATCAACAAGATCGTGCTGAACATCGGCGCGGGCGAGGCGGCCACCGACAGCAAGAAGATCCAGGCGGCGGTCAACGACCTGACCGCGATCGCCGGCCAGAAGGTCATCGTCACGAAAGCCAAGAAGGCGATCGCGGCGTACAAGATCCGCGAAGGCCTGCCGATCGGCGTGAAGGTCACGCTGCGCAAGGACAAGATGTACGAGTTCCTGGACCGCCTGATCACCATGGCGCTGCCGCGCGTGCGCGACTTCCGCGGTCTCAACGCCCGCTCGTTCGACGGCCGCGGCAACTATGCCATGGGCCTGAAGGAGCACATCGTCTTCGTCGAGATCGACTACGACAAGACCGAGACGGTGTGGGGCATGGACATCATCTTCAACACGTCTGCGAAGACCGATGCGGAAGCGCGTGCGCTTCTCGAGGGCTTCCAGTTCCCGTTCATGAACTGAAAGAGCGATCGACATGGCAAAGACCAGCCAGATCAACCGTAACAAGAAGCGCGAGAAGATGGTCGCCCAGTATGCGGCCAAGCGCAAGGCGCTCAAGGACAAGGCCGACGACATGTCGGTGCCGCCCGAGGACCGCTTCGCCGCGCGCCTCAAGCTCGCCAAGCTTCCGCGCAACTCGTCGAAGACGCGCATCCATCATCGCTGCGAATTCAGCGGCCGCGCCAAGGGCTATTACCGCAAGGTCAAGCTCTCGCGTATCGCGCTTCGGGACCTCGCCAACTTCGGCCAGATCCCGGGCATGACCAAGGCCAGCTGGTAGGAGAAAGAAGAGACATGGCGATCACCGATCCGATTGGCGATCTTCTCGCACGCATCCGCAACGGCCAGCTTCGCGGCACCGCGAAGATCAAGTCGCCGAACTCGCGCCTGCGCACGAGCGTCCTCGACGTCCTGCAGCAGGAAGGCTTCATCCGCGGCTATGCCGAGGTCGAGTTCAAGGACACCGGCCGCAAGGAGCTCGAGATCGAGCTGAAGTACCACGAGGGCCGCCCCGTGATCCGCGAGCTCAAGCGCGTGTCCACGCCGGGCCGCCGCGTCTATGCCTCGGTGAAGGAGCTCAAGCCCCACCGCCAGGGCCTGGGCGTCTCCATCGTGTCCACGCCGCAGGGCGTGATGACGGACCAGACCGCGCGCGAGAAGAACGTGGGCGGCGAAGTCCTCTGCCAGGTGTTCTAGGAGAAGTTTGATGTCACGCATCGGCAAGAAGCCGGTTCCGCTGCCGAAGGGCGTCACGGCCTCCATCGACGGCAAGACCGTGAAGGTCAAAGGCCCGAAGGGCGAGCTGCAGGTCACGCTCGTCGAGGAAGTCGACGCAACGCTCGGCGACGACGGCATCACGCTCACGCCCCGCGAGGGCATGGAGCGCGCCCGTCCCATGTGGGGGATGAGCCGCACCCTGGTGAGCAACCTCGTCACCGGCGTCACGCAGGGCTTCCAGACCAAGCTCGAGATCCAGGGCGTCGGCTACCGCGCCGCGGTCGAAGGCAAGAACCTGAAGCTCCAGCTGGGCTTCAGCCACGACGTGCTCTATCCGATCCCGGCCGGCATCCAGGTCACGTCGGAGAAGCCGACGATGCTCACCGTCGCCGGCATCGACAAGCAGCTTGTGGGTCAGGTTGCGGCCGAGATCCGCGGCTATCGCAAGCCCGAGCCCTATAAGGGCAAGGGCGTGCGCTACGCCGGCGAATACGTCCGCCGCAAGGAAGGCAAGAAGAAGTAAGCCATGGTCAAGCACGTCACTCCGTTCGCGAAGCGCCAAAGCCGCACGCGCCATCGCCTCAAGACCAACGCCCAGGGGCGTCCGCGCCTCTCGGTGTTCCGCTCGGGCAAGCACATCTACGCGCAGGTCATCGACGACGAGCAGGCCGCGACGCTCGCCACCGCATCGACCAACGAGAAGGAAGGCAAGCCCGCCAAGACCTACAACGTCGAGGCCGCGAGCCAGGTCGGCAAGAAGATCGCCGAGCGCGCGATCGCGGCCGGCGTCAAGCAGGTCGTGTTCGACCGCGGCGGCTATATCTATCATGGGCGCGTCAAGGCGCTCGCAGACGCCGCCCGCGAAGGCGGCTTGGAGTTCTAAGCGATGGCACGTGAAGAAGGCAGTGGTGGTGGTGAGCGTCGCGGTCGCCGTGAGCGCCGCGAGGACCGCGAGGAGCGCGACAGCGAGTTCGTCGACAAGCTGGTGCACATCAACCGCGTCGCCAAGGTGGTGAAGGGCGGCCGGCGCTTCGGCTTCGCGGCTCTCGTCGTCGTCGGCGACCAGCGCGGCCGCGTCGGCTTCGGCCACGGCAAGGCGCGCGAGGTTCCCGAGGCGATCCGCAAGGCCACCGACGAAGCCAAGAAGTCGCTGATCCGCGTGCCGCTGAAGGACGGCCGCACGCTGCATCACGAGGTCCGCGGCCATCACGGCGCGGGCAAGGTGGTGGTGCGTCCGGCGCCGGCCGGCACCGGCGTGATCGCCGGCGGTCCGCTGCGCGCGGTGTTCGAGGCGCTCGGCGTCGGCGACGTCGTGTCGAAATCGCTCGGCACGTCGAACCCCTACAACATGGTGCGCGCGGTGTTCAACGCGCTCGAGAATCAGCAGAGCCCGCGCATGGTCGCCCAGCGCCGCGGCCGCTCGGTCGCCGAGATCATCTCGCGCCGCGAAGGCCAGAAGGGCGAGCAGGCAGGAGCGTAACATGGCCGATCAACAGAAGAAGACGCTCACCGTCCGCCAGATCCGCAGTCCCGCGCGCCGTCCCGCCGTCCAGGCGGCGACCTTGCGCGGCCTGGGCCTTGGCAAGATCCGCCGCGAGCGGGTGCTCGAGGATACGCCCGCCGTGCGCGGCATGATCCGCTCGATCCAGCACCTGGTCGAGATCGTCGAAGAGAAGAAGAAATAACTGTCATGGCCCGGCTTTTCCGGGCCACCCATCGTCCGCGTGTCCACGCGGACAAGAGAGTGAATGTCATCTGGGTGGCTCGCATTCGCGGGCCATGACAGGTGGGTGGAGCAAGCGATGAAGTTGAACGAAATCCGCAACAATCCGGGCGCGCACAAGCGCAAGCTCAAGGTCGGCCGCGGCTCGTCCTCCGGTCTCGGCAAGACGTCGGGACGCGGCGTGAAGGGTGCGAAGGCGCGTACCGGCAACCAGGTGCACGGCTTCGAAGGCGGCCAGATGCCGCTGCACATGCGCATGCCCAAGCGCGGCTTCCGCAACATCTTCGCCAACGACTTCTCCGAGGTGAACATCGGCCGCCTGCAGAAGGCGATCGACGACAAGCGCCTCGACGCCTCGGCCAAGATCACCGAAGAGGTCCTGCGCAAGTCCGGCCTCGCGCATAAGAGCCGCGACGGCGTGCGTCTGCTCGGCAAGGGCGAGATCAGCGCCAAGCTCGACATCGAGGTCGCGGGCGTCTCCGCGGGCGCGCGCGAGGCGGTCGAGAAGGCCGGCGGCACGGTGACCACGACCTTCAAGAAGAAGGTCTACACGAACAAGAAGGGCGAGCCCGGCAAGCGCCAGCAGCGCCGCGCCAAGTCGGCCGAGACGCGCGCCGCGCGCAAGGGCGGGCAGGCTTAAGAGCGTCCGGGGTGGGGCAGGCTCAGGTCCGAGACGGGCCTTTTATCCGGGCCGGGCACACCCCATATTGCGGACTCGGTCGGGTCCCTGGGGCTCAGTCTTAAGGGGTTTACAGCATGCCGTCGGCAGCCGAACAACTGGCCCAGAACTTCAACTTCGGTGCCTTTTCCAAGGCGACGGAGCTGCGTCAGCGGCTGCTCTTCACCCTGGGCGCGCTCGTCATCGCGCGGCTTGGCAGCTACATCCCGATGCCGGGCATCGACCCCGCCCAGCTCGCCCAGCTGATGCAGCAGAACAAGGGCGGCGTGCTGGACGTGTTCAACGTGCTCGCCGGCGGCGCCATCGGCCGCATGGCGATCTTCGCGCTGGGCATCATGCCGTATATCTCGGCCTCGATCATCATGCAGCTGATGACGAGCGTGTTCCCCGAGCTCGACGCGCTCAAGAAGGAAGGCGAGGCCGGCCGCAAGATCATGAACCAGTACACCCGCTACGGCACGGTGGGACTGGCGGCGATCCAGGCCTTCGGCATCGCGATCGGGCTCGAGCATACCGGCAACGTGGTGATCGACCCTGGCTGGTTCTTCCGGCTCACCACCGTCATCACGCTGACCAGCGGCACCATGCTCTTGATGTGGATCGGCGAGCAGATCACCAGCCGCGGCATCGGCAACGGCATTTCGCTCATCATCTTCGCCGGCATCGTGGCGCGCTTCCCGACCTATTTCGCGCAGATCTTCGAATCCGCGCGCACCGGCCAGATGGGGACCTTCGGCGTCATCTCGCTCCTGGTGGGCGCGGTGGCCCTGGTCTTCATCATCGTGGCCTTCGAGCGGGCCCAGCGAAGGCTGTTGGTGCAATACCCGAAGCGACAGGTCGGCAACCGCATGTTCGGCGGCGAGTCCTCGCACCTTCCGCTCAAGCTCAACGTCGCCGGCGTCATCCCGCCGATCTTCGCGTCGTCGATCCTGCTCATGCCGACGACGGTCGCCACCTTCTACGCGAGCAGCATCTCGGGCTGGGTGCAGACGCTGGTCACCTATCTGACCCCCGGCCGCTGGCTCTACGAGACGCTCTACGCGCTGATGATCATCTTCTTCGCGTTCTTCTACACCTCGGTGGTCTTCAACCCCGAGGAGACCGCGGACAACCTGAAGAAATACGGCGGCTTCATCCCCGGCATCCGTCCCGGCAAGAAGACGGCCGAATACATCGACTACGTGCTGACGCGCACCACGGTGATCGGCGCCTTCTATCTCGCCTTCGTCTGCCTCGTGCCTGAGCTCGCGCGCAGCGAGATCGCCATCGCGCTCGGCGGCACCTCGATCCTCATCATGGTCAGCGTGACGATGGATACCGTCGCCCAGATCCAGAGCCACCTCATCGCCCAGCAATACGAAGGCCTCATCAAGAAGGCCAAGCTGCGCGGGGCACGGCGGTGAACATCGTCCTCTTCGGCCCGCCGGGCGCGGGGAAGGGCACCCAGGCCAAGATCCTGACGGAACAGCGCGGCTGGCCGCAGCTTTCGACCGGCGACATGCTGCGCGCCGCGGTCAAGGCTGGAACGCCGCTGGGCAAGCAGGTCGAGGCGATCCTGACCAAGGGCGAGCTCGTCACCGACGCCATCGTCGTGGGCATCATCGCCGAGCGCATCGACCAGGCCGATTGCCGCGACGGCGCGGTCTTCGACGGCTTCCCGCGCACCATCGCCCAGGCCGAGGCTCTCGACGGCATGCTCGCCGAGCGGGCGAAGAAGATCGACCTCGTGCTCGAGCTCAAGGTCGACGACCAGGTGCTCATCCAGCGCGCCGACCAGCGCGTGAAGGAGACCGTCGCCAAAGGCGGCGCGCCGCGCTCCGACGACACGCCCGAGACGCTCAAGCACCGGCTTTCCGTCTACTACAAGAACACCGCGCCGCTGCTCCACTTCTACGGCAGGCAGGGCAAGGTCGTGACCATCGACGGCATGGCGCCGATCGAGGCGGTCACCACGGCCATCGCCGCCGCCATCGACGCGCACAAATAGCTTCCGTCGCGACCGGCATCGACGCGCGCAACCGGCTTCTGTAAAATCCACCCCATGACGGGCATCGAGGAACTTCGCACGGCGAGCGCCGGCGGCGACACGGCCGCATCGGTCGCTTTGGCCACGCTTCTGCTCAGCGGCCGCGACGCGCCGTTCGAGCCGGAGGAGGGCGCCAGGCTGATCCTGGCCGCCGCCGAGAGGGGCGACGGGCAGGCGCTGTCGGTGCTGGCGACCTTGCGGGCCGCGGGCGCCTGGACGCACCAGAGCTGGCCCGAGGCGCTCGATCTCCTGCGCCGCGCGGCCGAAGCGGGCGCCGAGGATGCGCGCGAGCAGCTTCTGCTGCTGTCGGAAGACCGGACTCTGGTGGCGCATGTGCGCAAGGGCGCGGGTGGGTTGTGGAAGGAGCTGCGCGACAGCGTCAACCTCGAGCAATGGATCGTGCCGCAGCCGCCCCGCCAGGTCTTCGACTGGCCGAAGATCTGGATCGCGGAGGGCTTCGCGACGCCCGAGCTGTGCAGGTTCCTGATCGGCCGCGGACTGGGCAAGTTCAAGCCCTCGCTGATGTTCGACGGCCAGAAGGCGGCCTTCCGCGCCACGCGCAATTGCAGCGACTTCCCTTTCACCGTCGTCGACGGCGGCGTGGTGCTGCTGCTGATGCGCATCCGCGTCAGCCTCCTGACCAACCTCAAGCCGGAGCAGTTCGAGCCGCCGCAGATCTTCCATTACGCGCTGGGCCAGGAGATCAAGCCGCACTACGATTCGCTCTACGACGAGAAGCACGCCTATGGGCGCGACGGTACCTATGAGGGCGACCGGCTGGCGACGTTCCTGATGTACCTGAACGACGACTACGAGGGCGGCGACCTGGTCTTCACCAAGGTCGGCTTCACCTACAAGGGCAAGACCGGCGACGGGATATTCTTCGCCAGCATGCGCGAGGGCAAGCCGGACCGGATGAGTCTGCACGGCGCAGGCCCGATCACCCGGGGCGAGAAGTACATTCTTTCTCAATGGATTCACGACAGGCCATTTACCGCATGAAATCAACGGGTTAGCGGCCGCGATTTTGTCCGCGGTTTGTTGACAATTGGCTGACGATCAGTAGTATCCGCGCCCTTGCGGCGACTCCCCTCCCTGCAATCTGACGGTTTCGGCTCTCAGGCGGGACGGGTTCGGCGCTGCTTGCGCTGAAACGTTAACGAATTCAAACGCTTAAAGGACCAGACCGTGGCACGCATCGCCGGCGTCAACATCCCCACCCAGAAGCGGGTCGAAATCGGCCTGCGCTATATCCATGGCATCGGCCCGGCCAAGGCCAAGGAGATCATGGAGAAGGTCGGCATCGCGCCCGAGCGCCGCGTCCACGACCTGACCGATTCCGAGATCATCCAGATCCGCGAGACGATCGACCGCGACTATCTCGTCGAAGGCGATCTGCGCCGCGAGGTCGCGATGAACATCAAGCGCCTGATGGACCTCGGCTGCTACCGCGGCCTGCGCCACCGCAAGGGCCTTCCGGTCCGCGGCCAGCGCACTCACACCAACGCGCGCACGCGCAAAGGTCCCGCCAAGGCGATCGCCGGCAAGAAGAAAGTGACGAAGTAACATGGCCAAGGCCCAGGGCGCGGCTCGCACGCGCAAGAAGGAAAAGAAGAACGTCGTCGTCGGCGTGGCGCATGTCGCCGCGACCTTCAACAACACGATCATCACCATCACCGACCAGACCGGCAACGCCGTGTCGTGGTCGTCGGCGGGCATGATGGGCTTCAAGGGCTCGCGCAAGTCGACGCCCTACGCCGCGCAGGTCGCGGCCGAGGACGCCGGCAAGAAGGCGATGGAACACGGCATGCGCACGCTGGAAGTCGAAGTGTCGGGTCCGGGCTCGGGCCGCGAGTCGGCGCTGCGCGCGCTGCAGACGGTGGGCCTGACGGTGACCTCGATCCGCGACGTGACGCCGATCCCGCACAACGGCTGCCGTCCGCCCAAGCGCCGTCGAGTTTAAGTTTAGAGAGCATACAGCAACCCTTCGTCGGACGAATGGACGCGCGCTCTCGGCGTCCGGGACACGATGGAGAAACGAATGTTTCAGAAGAACTGGCAGGAATTGATCAAGCCGCAGAAGCTGCGCATCGATGCGGGGCATGAAGCGGGCAAGCAGGCGACCATCGTCGCCGAGCCGCTGGAACGCGGCTTCGGGCTCACGCTCGGCAACGCGCTGCGCCGCGTGCTGCTGTCGTCGCTTCAGGGTGCCGCCATCACCTCGATCCAGATCGAGGGCGTGCTGCACGAATTTTCCTCGATCGCCGGCGTGCGCGAGGACGTGACCGACATCGTGCTGAACGTGAAGCAGATCGCGCTGCGCATGCATGCCGAGGGACCGAAGCGCCTGTCGCTGCGCAAGCAGGGACCGGGCGAGGTGACGGCCGGCGACATCGCCGCGGTCGCCGACATCGAGATCCTGAACCCCGAGCTCGTGCTGTGCACGCTCGACGAGAAGGTCGAGTTCCGCATGGAGCTTACGGTCGCGACCGGCAAGGGCTATGTCCCCGCCGACCGCAACCGCCCTGAGGACGCGCCGATCGGCCTGATCCCGGTCGACAGCCTGTTCTCGCCGGTGAAGAAGGTCTCCTACAAGGTCGAGAACACCCGCGAGGGCCAGATCCTCGACTACGACAAGCTCACCCTCACGGTCGAGACCAACGGCGCGGTCACGCCCGACAACGCGGTCGCCTATGCCGCGCGCATCCTGCAGGACCAGCTCCAGATCTTCATCAACTTCGAGGAGCCGCGCGAGCGCGTCGCCGAGGAAGCCAAGCCGGATCTGGCGTTCAACCCGGTTCTGCTGAAGAAGGTCGACGAGCTCGAGCTGTCGGTGCGTTCGGCCAACTGCCTGAAGAACGACAACATCGTCTATATCGGCGACCTGATCCAGAAGACGGAAGCGGAGATGCTCCGTACACCGAACTTCGGCCGCAAGTCGCTGAACGAGATCAAGGCGGTGCTGGCCGAGATGGGCCTGCACCTCGGCATGGAAGTGCCGGGCTGGCCGCCTGAGAACATCGAAGACCTGGCGAAACGGTACGAAGATCAATACTAGGAAGGGGTTCCCGGCACGCGCTCCGCTTCGCTGCGCTGGCCGGGAATGACGAGGTACATAGCATGCGTCATCGCAATCAAGGCCGTAAGCTCGGCGTCACCAGCTCGCACCGCACCGCGATGTTCGCCAACATGGCGGCGGCGCTGATCAAGCACGAGCAGATCAAGACCACGCTGCCCAAGGCCAAGGAGCTGCGCCCGGTCGTGGAGAAGCTCGTCACCCTGTCGCGCCGCAACGACCTGCATGCCCGCCGCCAGGCGCTCTCGACGATCCGCGACGAGGATCAGGTCAGGAAGCTGTTCGACGTGCTCGGCCCGCGCTACGCCAGCCGTCCGGGCGGCTATACCCGCGTGCTGAAGGCGGGCTTCCGCCACGGCGACAACGCGGCGATGGCCTTCATCGAGTTCGTGGACCGCGACGAGGACGCCAAGGGCCTGGATTCCGGCCCCGTCGAGATCCATGACGAGGAAGCAAGCGAGGCGTAATCCTCGTGTTAGCTTGGTAATATATTCAGGGCGGCTCGCGAGGGTCGCCCTTTTTCTTGAGGTTGGAGTCGAGGAATGAACCGTTCTGCGTTGTTGGCCGCCGCTGCTTTCATGGCCCTTGGTTTCGGCGCGCATGAGCTTCTGCCCGTCACCCCGTCGCATGCCGCGCCGCCGCAGCAGCAGGCCGTGCCGCAGTCGATGGCGCAGGTGCAGCTGACCTTCGCGCCGGTCGTCAAGCGCACGGCCCCCGCGGTCGTCAATGTCTACACGCGCAGCGTGGTGCAGCAGCCGGTCAATCCGTTCTTCAACGATCCCTTCTTCCGCCAGTTCTTCGGCGGCTCCGACGGGCTGTCGCGCCAGCGCGTGCAGCAGTCGCTGGGCTCGGGGGTCATCGTGCGCGGCGACGGCACCATCCTCACCAACAACCACGTCATCCAGGGCGGCCAGGACATCGTGGTGGCGCTGTCCGACAAGCGCGAGTTCAAGGCCAAGGTCGTCGTCGCCGATCCGCGCACCGACCTCGCGGTGCTCAAGATCGACGGCAAGGGCGAGATCTTCCCGACGCTTGCCTTCGCCGACAGCGACCGCATCGCGGTGGGCGACCTGGTGCTCGCGGTCGGCGATCCCTTCGGCGTCGGCCAGACGGTGACGATGGGCATCGTCTCGGCCTTGGCGCGCACGCAGGTGAGCGCGTCGGACTATCAGTTCTTCATCCAGACCGACGCCGCGATCAATCCGGGCAATTCCGGCGGCGCGCTGGTGACGACGGACGGCAAGCTGGTCGGCATCAACACCTCGATCGTGTCGAATTCCGGCGGCAGCGTCGGCATCGGCTTCGCGATCCCGTCGAACATGGCGCGGCGCATCCTCGAAGGCGCGAGCTCGGGCGGCGTCAAGCTCGCCTGGTTCGGCGCCGACGGTCAGGCGGTGACCAGCGACATCGCGCGCAGCATCGGCCTGCCCAAGCCCGGCGGCGTGCTGCTCAAGAACGTCTTCCCCGGCGGCCCCGCGGACAAGGCCGGCCTGAACGTCGGCGACGTCGTGCTCGCGGTCGACGGCGTGCCGGTCGACGACATGCAGGCGCTCAACTACCGCATCGCCACGCACAAGGCCGGCGACGCGCCGACGATGAAGGTGGCGACCAACGGTCAGACGCGCGACGTATCGGTCAAGCTCGCGCTGCCGCCCGAGACGCCGCGTCAGGCCACCACCATCGGCGGCCGCAACCCCCTGACCGGCGCGCGCGTCGAGAACCTGTCGCCGGCCGCGGCGCTCGATCTCCAGCTCGAGCCGACGGCGACCGGCGTGGTCGTGGTCTCGCCCGGCCGCTCCATCGCCGCCAACCAGGGCTTTGCGCAAGGCGACATCGTCCGCTCGATCAACGGGCAGGCGATCAAGAACGTCGGCGATCTCAACCGCGCGCTCGGCCAGGCGGGCGGCCATTGGGACATGATCATCGACCGCGGCGGCCGCAGGCTGACCTTGAGCGTCGACGGCTAGCGGGATGGCGCGGGGGGACCGCTTCCCGTTCTTCTGGCCGATCGCGGTCACCGTCGTGCTGGCCGCGATTCCGGCGGCGCTCGTCGTCGTCGCTCGCGTGCAGGCAGCGCGCTTCGACGAGCCGCAGCATCGCGCCCGGGAATGCGCCGTAGCCGTCGAGGTCGCCCGCCTGACGCTCAACGACGAAAAGGTGCAGGCCAGGAGATACGGTCTGCCGCCACATCGCGCCGGCGTAGAGCCTGAGCTCAGCGGTGTCTCGCGCGAGGGGCTGGACGTGCTTCTGCCACGCTACCTGCCTGCGAAAACGCGGTTCTTCCTTCCGCTGCCGCCCCCGCTCGATTGCAGCGCCGCGTTCAAGCGTAATCATCTGCCGATGCTCGGGCGCGATATCCCAGATAGGCATTTTTCGCGTTTGCATCTATCGCGCGTCGTGTTCTCGCAGGACGGCAGCCATGCCTTCCTGTCGACCGGATCGAGGTGCGGGATGCTTTGCGGCTCCGGCTTCGACACGACGTGGCGGTTGGATCGCGGCAGGTGGGTGCTTGAATCCTCTCGCGGGACCTGGATTTCCTGAACCGCCCTCAACCGGTCGCGGCGCCCATCACGACTCTCGTCGGGGGGATGATGGGGCCGCGCCGGCCGAGGCAACGCGCGAAATCTGCGCGCCGCTCTAGTTGGAGGGCGGGAAGAGCGAAAGCAGGTAGGGCCAGATATGACTGACCTCGACCGTCGTCTTGGTCGGGTTGGTGCTCTGGTTGTGGCAGCCGAAGCAGTTGGTCGTCGGGCTCCAGGTGTTGCTCGAGCCCTGCTGATAGGTCTCCATCGTCACGTTCTGGAGCTGGCTGGTGCCGATCTCGGTGTTGTTCGGCGTCTGCGGCGAGTAGGCGCCGTTCGGCACCGCGCCGCTGGTCGTCCAGGTCGAGCCGATCATGTAGTAGTTCCTGCGCACGTCGCCGTTCAGGATCTGGTTCAGCACCGTGTCGTTGGTGGTGATCACCTCGGAGTTCGACTGCGCGTCCGAGGTCACCCCGGCATTGGGCGCCGTGCCATAGGCGGCGCCGAACGCCTTCTGCCGCAGCGTGTTGCTGGGCGCGATCGGGGCCGTGGTCGCCGCGGTGATGTTCGGCGGATTCTTGTAGTTGGCGAGCTGGACATTGAACGGCCCCTGGCAGTTGGTCTGGCAGAACAGCCAGTTTCCGGTCGTGCTCTGGGGCACCTGGATGGTCTGGTTCTGGTTGTTGACGTACTGATAGGCCGCGTTCGGCGCGCTGCCGAAAAGCTCGAAAGTCGACCACGCCATCTCGGGATGGTTGGTGAGCGAGCCCACCACGTGGATGCCGACGAGGGCGAGCGTCACGGCCTTGTAGTTGCCGGTCGCCTTCCAGATCATGCCGTCGGCGCTGGGCGTGTAGGTCGGCACGACGCCCTGGAGGCTCACATATTGCGACGGGTTGGGCCCGTTCACCTGAACCCATGAGGTCTTGACCTCGATCGCCAGCGCTTCCGGATCGGGGAATTTCACGCCGTGCGCCTGGGCATAGGCGACGATCGGCGCCAGGTCCTGCGCCGAGGTCGGAAAGAAGGTGTTGGGCGGGGTCTTGCCGCCATTCGCGTTCTTCACCTGCGTCAGGTAGTAGGCGAAGACGTCGTTGGTGAAGGTCGCGTAGTAGACGAGCGAGCCGTTGATGGGCGCGCCGTTCTGACCGACGAGCACGCCTTTGCTGCCGCCCGCCTGGCCCTGATCGGTGTCGATCGGGAAGCCGCTCTCGTCGAAGAATACGGACCTGTTCCCGACCTTGATCTCCTCCACGAAGGAGGGCTGGCCGCTGCGCGGCGCCAGCATGGCCCTGAGCTGCGGCTTGATCTGCTTGCCCTTGGCGTCGAGCAGGACGGGCTTTCCGGCGACGAACTTGGCCGAGGCGATCTCGACCAGCTGGCCGTTCGCGCCGGGGATCATCTGCTTGCCGCTCTTGCTCTTCGGAGTCGGCTTGATCTCGTGCAGGACGTTCTTGCTGTCCAGCATGACCGGCAGGTTGTGCGCGCCGGCCTGTGCCGCGCGAAGACCGAACTTCAAGGTGCTGTTCGACGGATTGGGCAAGAAGACGAGCGAGCCGTTGGATGCGGAGACCACCTGGTAGAAGGCGTTCGAGTTGAAGACCGGCCCGCTGCCGCCATAGCTGGACGGCGCGGGCGAGGTCAGCCACATGAACATCTGCTCCGACCACTTGTAGAAGGCGCAGTTGGAGCTGGGCTGGAACTGGATGGAGTTGGCCGGCTTGACGACGCCGTTCACGGTCGGCGTGCCGCTGGCGAACCAGCCGGCGAAGTCAGACTGCGACACCACGCAATCCGGATTCTGCATCGGGTCGGAGGGAATGGTCTGGGCGTGGACGGAAGCCGCGCCCAGCAGGGCGCAGGCCAAAGCGGTCGAGCGGATGGCTTTCACGGAGTCCCCCTTGGACAACCTAAAATCGCATTGGAACTGTATCCCCTGGAAATGGAAAGTAAACCCCGCAAAAAATTCCGCCGCTATGCGAAATTCACGCGACGCATTCCGGTCGCGCCGCCTGTGAAGCGCGCGCAACCGCTCTATACTCGTGCAATGACTGATCTTTTCGAAGCCGGCGGGTTGGAGAGCGATGCGCCGCGGCCGCTTGCCGACCGCCTGCGGCCCGGGAGCCTGGCCGAGGTGGTGGGCCAGGATCACCTGATCGGACCGGACGGACCCATCGGGCGGATGATCGCGGCGAATCGCCCGCATTCGATCGTGTTGTGGGGTCCGCCCGGCACCGGCAAGACCACGATCGCCCGGCTTTTGTCGACCGCGTTCAAGCTCCATTTCGAGCAGCTGTCGGCGGTGTTCTCGGGCGTCGCCGACCTCAAGAAGACCTTCGAGGCGGCGCGCGCGCGGCGCCGCACGGGGCAGGGGACGCTGCTCTTCATCGACGAGATCCACCGCTTCAACCGCAGCCAGCAGGATTCGTTCCTGCCCGTGGTCGAGGACGGCACGGTGATCCTGGTCGGGGCCACGACCGAGAACCCGTCCTTCGAGCTCAACGGCGCGCTTCTGTCGCGCGCCCAGGTGCTGGTGCTGCGCCGGCTGGACGACGCGGCGCTCGAGACGCTGATCGAGCGGGCCGAGGCGCATTACGGCGAGGCGCTGCCCTTGACCGCCGACGCGCGCGCCAGCTTGCGCGCCATGGCGGACGGCGACGGGCGCTACCTGCTCAACCTCGTGGAAGAGCTCTCCGCGGTGAAGACGGTCAAGCCGCTCGACACCGCGGGCCTGGTCGAGGCCGTGCAGCGCCGTGCGCCGCTCTATGACAAGTCGCGCGAAGAGCACTACAATCTCATCTCCGCGCTGCACAAATCGATCCGCGGCAGCGACCCGGACGCCGCGCTCTACTGGCTGGCGCGCATGCTGGCCGGCGGCGAGCAGCCGCTCTACATCGCACGCCGGCTGGTGCGCGCCAGCGTCGAGGACATCGGGCTGGCCGATCCCCAGGCCGTGGTGCAGGCGCTGGCCGCCAAGGACGTCTACGATTTCCTCGGCAGCCCCGAGGGCGAGATCGCGCTGGCACAATGCGTGCTCTATCTCGCCAGCGCGCCGAAATCGAACGCGGTCTATGTCGCGGCGGGCGCGGCCAAGCGCGCGGCGGCGCAGCACGGCTCGCTGATGCCGCCGGCGCATATCCTCAACGCGCCCACCAAGCTGATGAAGAACCTGGGCTACGGCACCGGCTATCAATACGACCACGACGCCGAAGACGGTTTCTCCGGACAGAACTATTTCCCGGAAGCCATGGAGCGCCAGCACTTCTACGCCCCCAAGGAAACCGGCTTCG
>JAFBAL010000054.1 GCA_019247845.1 Alphaproteobacteria bacterium
TTCTACCATTCGCTTCCTGCACGATCAAATTCGCCGCGGCAAGATCCCAGTCCCGCGACTGCCCGCCGGCGAAGGCAGCATCGAGATTGCCCTCGGCAACCCGGCAAAGACGCAGCGCGAGCGAGGCGATCCGCGGATACAGGCTGATGTCGTGCCCTGTCTGGTTGAGCCGCTCAACCAGCGGTTTGGGCCCGGCGACCCGGCTGAAGTCGAGTGCGGTGCCGACGGTCACGGAGATCGGCTTTTCGTTGCGGGTGGCGCCCTGCCCGCGTTCCGCAAAGAAAAATTCGCCCGTGACCGGCGCGAACACCGCCGCCAGCAAGGGCGAGGTGTCCTCCACCAGCGCCACACTCACGCACCAATCCTCGCGGCCGGCGAGGTAGCCGCGGGTGCCGTCGATGGGATCGACGATCCAGACCAGCTTCTTGCCGAGACGTTGCTCGTCATCGACACTCTCCTCGGAGAGCCAGCCATAATCCGGTGTCGCCTTGCGCAGGCGCGCTTCCAGCAGGTCATTGACGGCGATATCGGCTTCGGAGACCGGGGATGAGGCGCCCTTGATCCAGTTCTTCAGCTCGGTGCGGAACATGGAGTGCGCGAGCTCGCCCGCCTCGCGCACGCTGTCCTTCAAGAGTTGAACGTCGCGGCCGTCAGCGTCCCCCAAGCGTCAATCCCTCGATGCGCAGGGTCGGCGCATTGACGCCGTAGCGGAATTCCAGATTGTTGGCGACCGCCATCGATTTGAACATCTCGAGCAGGTGGCCTGCGATGGTCACCTCGCTCACCGGATAGGTGATCTTGCCATTCTCGATCCAGAAGCCCGATGCGCCGCGGCTGTAATCGCCGGTGACGCCGTTGACCCCGGAACCGATCAGATCGGTGACATAGAAGCCCTGCTTGATGTCGCCGATCAGCTCTTCCGGGCTCGCTTCGCCGGGCTCGAGATGCAGATTATAGGGTCCTGGCGACGGCGCCGATGACACACCGCGATGGGCGTGTCCCGTGGTCGTCATGCCAAGCTCACGCGCCGTCGACGAGTCGAGCAGCCAGGTGGTGAGCACGCCGTCATCGACAATGGCGGTTTTCTTCACCGCGACGCCCTCGGCATCGAAGGATTGCGAGCGCAGCCCGCGCTTGCGCAGGGGATCGTCGATGATGCGGATATTCCTGGCAAAGAGCTGCGCGCCGAGCTTGTCCTTGAGAAAGCTGGTCTTGCGCGCGATCGAGGCGCCGTTCACCGCGCCGATGAGATGGCCGACCATCGAGGCGGAGACGCGCGGGTCGTACACGACCGGAACCTTGCAGGTCTCGACCTTGCGCGGATTGGTGCGCGCCACCGCGCGCTCGCCGGCGATACGGCCTACGACGTCCGGCTTCTCCAGATCGGCCGCATGCGGCGCGGAGGTGTAGTCATAGTCGCGCTCCATCGAGGTGCCCTCGCCGGAGATCGCGGTCATCGACATGCCCTGGCTCGAACGCAGATAGGAGCCATGGAAGCCGTCGCTGGTGACCAGCACCATGCCGCCGATACCGGCCGAGGCCGAGGCACCGCCGGATTTGCTGACACCCTTGACCGCAAGGCCCGCGGCTTCCGCTTCCTGCGCGCGCTGCTCGAGCTCGGCGACCGAGGGAATATTGGGATCGAGCAGGTCGAGATTGGGGAAGTCTTTCGCCAGCAGTGCGGGATCGGCAAGACCGACATATTTGTCTTCGGGCGCGACACGGGCCATCGCCACGGCACGCTCGGCAAGCGTCGCGATGCCGTCGCCGCTGACATCATTGGTGGAGACCACCGCCTGACGGCGCCCGACCAGGACCCGCAGGCCCAAATCATCGCCTTCGGAACGCTCGGATTCCTCGACGCGGCCGTCACGCACCTCGACCCCTTGCGAGATGCCGCGCACGGCAACCGCATCGGCCGCATCGGCGCCGGCGCGCTTGGCCGCCTCGACCAGGCGCTGGGCCAGCGCCGACAGCGCCGATTGATCGAACAGGCCGGCGTCGGCCTTGTTCGAAAGCGTCGATGACGCGGATGGTGAAGAACTCACGAACGAAATCCTTGGCATTGAGGGGGTGCGGGCGAAAGCGACAAACCCATCAGATGTGCCCAATTAGCGCGGACTTCAAGCATTTTCGCGCGCAAGAAACCTAAGAATCTCGGCCGCGCGGCAAGGTCTCGTCAATCATGCGAGCCAAGGTCTTGTCAATCATGCAAGGCATTTGCAGGCGAGTGACGGCTCCTTAACCAGGCTTTTTAAGCTGAAACGGAAAGGGCTGTGGCAAAGTCTCACGCATCGACCGGGCACATAATCCCGGCGGGGAGAAAAAGCCGTGAGGCGTCAAACAGCAACAAGCGGGGTCAATCCCGCCGGGTCGAGCCGCGAACAGCGGCTCGACCCTCTTTCTCTGCCAATGAGCTTCAACGCGCATGATGTGCGCGCGGATGGCAACATCAGGCAGATCGAAATTCATCGCGAACGCGTCGTGCTGCGCCGTGCCGTCAGGGGCATGCGGATGGCCGTCAATGTTCGGGTCAGCGATTTCCTCGGCGTCGCCATCCGCGATGTCAAGGACTCGCAGATGCTGGTGCTCTTACACCGCGATCCCTCGCTCACCGTTCCGCTTTGCGTCAGCGAGGACCAGGACGAGATCGCCGATGCCTGGCTGATGTGGAGCGAATTGTTCTCGCTGCCGCAATTGGAGGACGAGGCACGCGAGCCGACATCACGTCGCCGCCGCCGCAACGCGATCCGCGCGCGCCGGCCGAAATTCCTGATGCGCCGCCGGATCGGGGCCTTGCTCAATCCAGCGAACATCTTCCGCGGCGAGCGCGAGATCATCGCAAGGGATTGAGTTTCGTAGTTTCGTAGGATGGGCAAAGGCGCTCTTGCGCCGTGCCCACCATCCAGAGCACGCTTGTAATGGTGGGCACGCTTCGCTTTGCCCACCCTAGAGCATCGCGTTACGCCGCCCGCATCACCGCGTCGATCACCAGCCCCGCAAACAAGATCAGCCCCGCCTCGCGGTTCGATTTGAATATTCGCAGGCACAGCGCGGGATCGTTGATTTCTAGTCGCCGCACCTGCCAGCCGAGCTGCACGGCGAATAACGCCAGAGCGATCCAGGCCGCAACCCCTGAGCCGGCGAGCGCGAAGGCCACGCCGATCAGCACCACCGCGAGGCCGTAAAAAATCACCAGCGCCTCATGCGTGCGTTCAGCAAACAGTCGCGCAGTCGACTTGATGCCGATCAGCGCATCGTCCTCGGCGTCCTGATGGGCATAGACGGTGTCGTAGGCGATCACCCAGCAAATCGAGCCGGCATAGAGCACGAAGGCCGTGGCATCGAGCCGGCCGAAGGTCGCCGCAAATCCCATCAGCGCGCCCCAGGAGAACGCGAGCCCGAGCACGATCTGCGGCCACCAGGTGATCCGCTTCATGAAGGGATAGATCGCGACGATGAGAAGCGACGCGATGCCGGTCGCGATCGCAAAGCGGTTGAACTGCAACAGCACCACGAGGCCCACCAGCGCCTGCGCCACCAGGAAGATGAGCGCCGCCCTGACGCTGACCTGGCCGGCCGGGATCGGCCGCGAGCGCGTGCGCTCGACCTTGGCATCGAGGTCGCGGTCGGTGATGTCGTTCCAGGTGCACCCCGCCCCGCGCATCACGAAGGCGCCGACGAAGAACAGCAGGAGGTCGACCGGCAGGCGATCGAGCCGGTGCGCGACGCCGGCGGACAGCGCCGCCGACCACCAGCACGGCATCAACAACAGCCAGGAGCCGATCGGGCGATCGAAACGGGCGAGCCGCAAATAGGGCCGCGACCACTGCGGCGCAACGGTGTCGACCCAATTGCCGGTCGCATCCGCTACGCGCGCCGCGCTAGTCATTGGATCGCGACAGGACGTTGCCGTTCAGTGTATCGAAGGTGCTGCCGCCCTTGTGCGAGGCGGTGGCCTGGGGCTCTACGTTCGCTGTCCCCAGCACTTCGCTCAGGCTCGGGCCCGCCGGGCCGCGAGTCTTGATCTGCTCGGCGATACCGCAGACCTTTTGCAGCAGGCCTTCGGTATTCTTGTGGCCGGCCTTCAACTGGTCGGCGACCTGACCGGGGATGCCGCATTTGCTGGCGTTGGTCTCGACATATTTGATCATCTTGACTTCGGCCGCGCTGTAATTGCCGATGATCTTGCAGGCCTCTTCCGGCGGCGCATGGCGGTCGCTGGCGGCCTTGATCATCTTGCCCTTCTTCTCCGCGTCTTCGCGCAACGGGATGAAGCCGTTCATGCAGGCCTGCGACGGCCCGCCGCCACCCATCTGGCTCGGCGGCGCGGGCGGCGCGAAGCCACCGCCGCCGCCCATCATCGGCGCAGCACCGCCCGAAGGAAACGGCGAGGCCGGCGCGCTGCCGACGGAAGCCGTGGGCCTTGCGCCATTGACCGGCGGAAATGCCGGATCGTTCGCGGGGGCTGCGGCCTGTCCCGGCAGCGGCGCGGGGAATCCGCCCTGCGCCGACGCGGAAGGCGCGGTCGCGGCAAGCACGGCCAGCGTCAGCGGCACAATCAAACGGTTGATCATCAAGGCTGTTTCTCCGGCAAGGTCCAATGCCCGCGGGTGAGTTGCACCAGTGTCTTGCACCAGTCTCTTGCACCAAGCGATTCTACGATTCCTGCCGCCCGTTAACAACCCGCAGAATTTGGCAACAGCGCGGCGCAGCGCCGCATTTCCGGCCAATATTTGCTCTGGATTCTAAACCTTTAGGTTAAAACTGGCGTCGCTCGAAAGAAGGATCGCCGAAATCGTTGATCTGGCCGGGTATCACGCCCTTCTGCGCAGCGGCACAGATCTTTTCCAGCAGGCCTACGGTGTTCTTGTGGCCGGCTTTCAACTGTTCCATCACCGATCCCGGGATTGCGCACCCGGTCGCATTGACCTCGACATATTTGATCATCTTCACTTCGGCTGTGCTGTAGGCGCTGATGAGCTTGCAGGACTCCTCGGCCGCGACGTGCCGCACGCCTGCCTCCCTGATCATCTTGCCCTTGGCCTCGGCGTCCTCGCGCAGGGAAGCATATCCCCTGGCGCAAGCGTCACGTTCTTCGAGCGATGGCGCCGAAGCGGCCAGAGCGGCGCCAGTTGAGAGAGACAAGGCGGCCAACGTCAGCAAAAGCCTCGATCGATGTATCGTCATGGAGGTGGCCTCCCGAACCTGCCGCTACCTAGCCTGATTTTTTGGGCTAAAAGGCGGCTTGGAACCGGAAGCAGCCTATGCCCGACCACGATTTTCGCAGCCCCCGCCTCTACGTCGACGTGCCGCTCGATTCGGGAGCCACGGTGCCGCTGGAGCGCGAGCACAGCAATTATCTCGGCAATGTACTACGGCTTGTCACGGGCGACACGGTTCTGGTTTTCAATGGCCGTGACGGCGAATGGCGGGCGACGATCTCGGGTCGCAAGCGGCCGGATAGCCTGACCATCACGGCGCAGATGCGGCCGCAGGATCATCTGCCCGATCTCGCTTACGTCTTCGCGCCGCTGAAACATGCCCGCCTCGACTACATGGTGCAGAAGGCGGTCGAGATGGGCGCCTCGCGGCTGGAGCCCGTGTTGACTCGCTTCACCCAGGTCTCCCGCGTCAACGGCGAGCGCATGCGCGCCAATGTCATCGAAGCAGCCGAGCAATGCGGCATCCTGAGCATTGCGGTCGTTGCCGATCCGGTGCCGCTGGAGCGGTATCTTACGGCCCGCGGCGCAGAGCGCCTTCTGGTGTTCTCCGACGAGGCGGCCGAGGTTGCCGATCCCGTTCGGGCGCTGAAAGCGGGCCACGCGGCATGTGCTGGCATCGACGTCCTGATCGGCCCCGAAGGCGGCTTTGCCGAGGAGGAGCGTACGCTGTTGTTGCGCCAACCCAGGACGCTGCGGCTGGCGCTTGGCCCACGGATCCTGCGGGCCGATACCGCCGCCGTCGCGGCGCTGGCGCTGGTGCAGGCGGCGCTTGGCGACTGGCAGGGCCAATAAGTAGATAGCCGCTCAAAACCGTTAAGACAGAACACGTTAAGGGACTTGCTCGATCCCTGTCGAAACGTCACGGGAGGCGTGCTAAGGGCTGCGCCAACATGCCGGGAACCCCAGCCTCGATGCCTTCTGGACCCACGATGACCGCGACGTCTGCCAATTCCACGCCTGGAACCGCCAATTGGGCGGACGCGCTGCTGTTGTCGTTTGCGCAAGCCGGCTACGAGCGCTCCGAGCCCCCGGTTCTGCAGCCGGCCGAGCCGTTCCTCGACCTGTCCGGCGAGGACATCCGCAAGAGCCTGTACCTGACGACCGACGGCAGCGGCGAGGAACTCTGCCTGCGCCCCGACCTCACCATTCCCGTCGCGCGCGACTATCTCGCCTCGCCCCGCGCCGGCCAGCCCGCCGGTTTCTCCTATCTCGGCCCGGTGTTCCGCTATCGCTGGGGCAAGCCGAGCCAGTTCCTGCAGGCCGGCATCGAATCCTTCGGGCGGCAGGACCGCGCAGCGGCCGATGCCGAGATGCTAGCACTGGCGCTGGAGGCGACCGCCGCGTTTGGCGTCGGCGATGTCGAAATCCGAACCGGCGACGTCGCGCTGTTCAACGCGCTGATCGATGCGCTCGGGCTCTATCCGGTCTGGCGCCGCCGCCTGATCAAGGATTTCAACCGCAAGATCGATCTCGCCCAGGATATCGAGCAGCTCACGCTTCGGGCTGCGCCCGGCCGCAACGAATATGAGGGCGTGCTGGCCGCACTCGCTGGCAGCGACCGCAAGGCCGCGCTCGCCCTCGTCACCGATTTGATGTCGATTGCCGGCGCTACCAATGTCGGCGGCCGCTCCGTCGACGAGGTCGCCGACCGCTTTCTCGAACAATCCACGCTGAAGGCCGGCGCGCTGCCGCGCGATGCGACCTCGATCATCAAGCGCTTCCTCGCGATCTCCGGCGATCCCAATGATGCGGTGGCGCAACTGCGCGCACTCGCCGGCGATGCGAAGCTCGACCTTTCAGCTTCAATCGACCAGCTTGAAAGCCGCGTCGGCTTCATGGCCGCGCGCGGCATCGACGTGCGCAAGACGCGCTTCTCGACCTCGTTCGGACGCGGGCTCGACTATTACACCGGCTTCGAATTCGAGCTGCATGCGCTCGGCGACGGCACCGAGCCGCTGGTCGCCGGTGGCCGCTATGATGGGCTGATGACGCAGCTCGGCTCGGCCGCACCGATCCCCGCGGTCGGATTTTCGGTCTGGGTCGAGGCGCTCACGCAGCTTCGCCGCGGGAGCCAAACATGACGACGCCCTTCGTTCTCGCCGTGCCCTCGAAGGGCCGCCTGCAGGAAAACGCCGAAGCCTTCTTCACCCATGCCGGGCTTTCGCTGGCCAAGCCGCGCGGCGCCCGCGACTATCGCGGCACCATGATGGGCTACGACAATGTCGAGATCGCCTATCTGTCTGCGAGCGAGATCGCCTCGCAACTCGCAAGCGGCGCGGTACATCTCGGCGTCACCGGCGAAGATCTGGTGCGCGAGAATATCGTCAATGCCGACAAGCGCGTGCTGTTGATCGAGCAGCTCGGCTTCGGCAACGCCAACGTCGTGGTCGCAGTACCACAGGCCTGGATCGACGTGCGCACCATGGCCGATCTCGACGACGTGACGACGGGTTTTCGCGAGCAGCATAACCGGCGCATGCGGGTTGCGACTAAATACATCAACCTGACGCGGAACTTCTTTGCCGCCCATGATGTCGTCGATTATCGCATCGTCGAGAGCGCGGGCGCGACCGAAGGCGCGCCGAGCGCGGGCAGCGCCGAAGCCATCGTCGACATCACCACGACGGGCGCGACCCTGGCCGCGAACGGTCTCAAGATTTTGGAAGACGGCACGATCCTGGAAAGCCAGGCGCAGCTTGCCGCGAGCCTCACCGCCGATTGGGATGCGCCGGCGCGCGCCACGGCGGACGCGCTGCTCACGCGGCTGGGCGCGCGAGAACGGGCGAAGGCGAGCCACGTGCTGCGCGTCCACCGCCCGTCCGACGAGGCGATCGCACGGGCCGGGGTGACGATATTGTCGCGCGCCGGCGAGGAGGTTTCGCTGCTCTGCCCGCGCGCAAGGCTGATGCAGGCGATGGCGGCATTGGGGCAGGCCACGGTGCACGACGTGGACTACGTCTTCGACGGCGAGAGCCCGCTTTGCGCCAGGCTCGCGGCGAGCCTCAGCACGTCGTCTTCGGCGTGATAGATCCCGAAGCCGACCCGCAACCGGTCGCCGCGGTGATCGACGATGACGTTTTTCGCGGCGAGCTTTTCGGTGATCGCGCCGGCATCGTCGGTGCGGAAGGTCAGGAAGCGGCCGCGCTCGGATTCGTCGGCGATCATCGGCGCGAGCGGGACGTTCTTCAGGAACACGCGCTCGAGCTTGCGGACGTGCTCGAGCATCTCCCCGACGCTTCTGTCCTTCAGCCAATCCTGCACCGCGTTGAACCGGTATAGCGCCGAGACGTCGAAGGTCGCGCCCAGGAAGCGGCTGCCGTCGCTCGCATAGGGCACGCCGCTCGCGCCGCTCTCCAGCGCGCCGAAACCGGCATACCAGCCGGTGTCCTGAGGCCGCGGACCGTAACCCGGCGGGCAATGCAGGAAGCACGCGCCTTCGCCCGCCATCGCGTATTTGTAGCCGCCGGCGAGATAGAAGATGCGATCGGACAGCGGGCCGACGTCCGTCGGGACCGCCATGAAGCCGTGATAGCCGTCGACGACGATGAAGGTCCCGCGCGAAGGAACGGCAGCGGCGATCCTGCCGACGTCCCGAACGGCGTGGGCGCTGTCGAAGAAGACCTGGCTCAGGAAAACCAGATCGTGCCCACCCTTCGCCGCGGCTTCGGCGAAGCGGGCCTCGAAGGTGCCGAAGGGCTCGGTGTCGACGCGCGTCACGTCCACCGCGCCGTCTTCCTCCAGCCGCGCGATCTGCCGGGTGAAGCTCATGAACTCCGACGACGTCGTCAGGATGCGCGGCCGCGCCGGCAGGCAGGACAGCAGCCTGAGCACGAAGGAATGGGTGTTCGGCCCGAAGGTGATCGTCGCCGGATCGGGCAGGTTCAACTGCCGGGCGATGTGGGCCTGCGCCGCGGGAACGACCTCGCCGAAGACGCGCTCCCATTTGCGGTCGAGCAGCTCGGCCGCGTCCCGCCATGCCCGCTGCTGGGCGGCGAAGCTCGCATCGGGCCAGGGATGATGGCTGTGCGCGGCCGCGTGCAGCGGCGCACCCGCCCGCCCGACGCTGAACGAAAATCCTTGCGGTCGGCCGGTCGGATCGCCGGTCACTGCGGCGAAACCGGCCCGGCCTTGATGTCGGCGTCGTTCAGATGCTCGGCCTTCCAATGCATCATCATCGAGATCCGGTTGCGGCCGGACGGATGATCGTAGAACACGAACTCTTCCAGCGGCGACGGATCGAGCTTGCGGTATTCGCTCAAGTGGAGCGCGGCCTCGGCGAAGCCGTCCGGCTGGCGCGAGGCATTGACGCCGAAGATATCGGCCTGCGCTTCCATGGTTCGCGTGATCGTGTTCGTGACCGGCGTCGCGATCAGGAAGAAGAACGTCGCGACCGCCATCAGCACGGGCAGTCCCGCAGGATCGTCCACCGATCGCACGTCCCACACGCCGCCGAATATGCTTGTGAGGAACCCGAACCCCCAGGCGACGAAAGCGAAACCGGCGACGATGACGAGCCCGATCTGGATCGATCCCGTGATGACGTGGCCGAGCACGTAGTGGCCCATCTCGTGCCCCAGCACGGCCAGGATCTCGCGCTCGCTTCCCCTGTTCAGCAGGTTGTCGTTCATCGAGATCCGCGTCGTGCCGAACATGCCCGAGACGTTCGCGGACATCCGCTTGGTCTGCTTGGAGGCATCGAACTCGTAGACGTTGTCCACGGGAATGCCTTCGGAGCGCGCCAGCGAAAGAATCTCGTGCTTGAGCTTGCCCTCGCGCAGCGGCTGATAGTGATTGAGCAGCGGCGAGATGAAGACGGGTGCGACCACCGCGCCGATCACGAAGAACACCATGGTGATCGCCGCGCCCCAAAGCCACCAGAAGCGCTTGCTCGCCCGGATCGCCGCATAGACGAAGGTCCCGATCAGCGCGAATACCACGATGTTGACGCCGAAGATGATGGCGAAATCGCCGAACCATTGCATGAAGTTCTGGTTCGACAGCCCGTATTGATGCTCGCGGAAGAACTCTTCATAGACCGTCATCGGGAAGGTGAGCACGCCGGTCAGCACCACGTACATCATGATGTAGATCGGCACTTGGAAGAACCGCGAGCGCGTCATGCCTTGGGCGATGCCGCGCATCCGTGCCGATACGCGCGGGAACAGCAGCAGCGCCGACACCGCGATGGCATAGAGCGCGTCCCACAGAAGCAACCAATAGCCGCCCTCGAAATAGGAGTCCGAGTTCCTGCGCGCCTCGCCGCTGACGCGCGCGAGATAGGCGTCGGTCGCCTTGTCGGCGTCGAAGGCCGGAGCCGGCGCCGCGGTCGGCGGCAGGGGATGGACGTCGACGGTCGAGGTCGGCGCGGCCGCGGGGCCGCCCTGGGCCAAAGCAGGGGCGGTCACGGCCGCCGCCAGCAAGAGCAGCGCGGCTGCCATCCACACCAAGTGCCTCAGCATCGAATCCTCCCGACCTTTGCAAAGACATTAGCCATCGGCGCTTGCTTTTGCCATGCGGGAAGGCTCTGTTGCAGCCATGCGTTGTCGCGATATGTCGTATCTGGTCCTGCCGCTCCTTCTCGCGGCCGCAGCCTCGGGCGCGCGTGCCGATGCGCCGGACGCGAGCTATCAGCAATGCGCGGCGCTGGCGAAGAACGATCCGCAGGCGGCCTACAACCGGGCGCTGGCCTGGCACAGCGGCGGCGGCGGCTCGTCGGCAGAGCATTGCGGCGCGCTGGCGCTGGTGCAGCTCGGGCGCTACGAAGAGGCCGCGCCCAAGCTCGACGCGCTGGCGCAGCAGACCGGCATCACCTCCGCCCAGCGCGCGCAGCTCTACGACCAGGCCGGCAACGCCTGGCTGCTCGCCGAGAACGCCGCGCGGGCGGAAATCTCGTTCTCCAACGCGCTGGCCTTCGCGGCGCGCGACGTCGACGTGCTGGCGGACCGGGCGCGGGCGCGCGCGATGCGCAAGAACTGGAGCGGCGCCGAGGCAGACCTGTCGTCGGCGCTGGGGCTGGACAACGACCGCGCCGACCTGCTGGTGCTGCGCGCCAGCGCCCGCCATGCCGCCGGCAAGAAGGCTGAGGCCCGTGCCGACATCGACAGCGCGCTGGCGATCTTCCCGAACTACGGCGACGCGCTGGTCGAGCGCGGCGCGATGAAGTTCGAGGACGGCGACGCCAAAGGCGCGGCCGTCGACTGGAACGAGGTGATCAAGCTTTCGCCGAAGTCGCGGGCCGCCGCGCTGGCCGGCGAGTATCTGAACGAGACGCATTAGCCGTCATCGGGCAGCCGGGACAAAGCCCACTGCGCGATCTCCCGCACCAGCGGCGAAGCGTCGTCGAGCAGGCCGCGCGCCGCCGGCGCCAGCGTCGCATCGCCCGAGTTGCCGATCGCGATCAGCACGTTGCGCACGAAGCGGTCGCGGCCGATGCGCTTGACGGGCGAGCCGCTGAACATCTCGCGGAACGCGGGGTCGTCGAGGGCAGCCAGATCGGCGAGGCGCGGGCGCTGCAGCTCGGCACGGGCATGAAAGCGGCTTTCGCGCGCGACCTGCGCGAACTTGTTCCAGGGGCAGACGGCGAGGCAGTCGTCGCAGCCGTAGATGCGGTTGCCGATCGCCGCGCGGAACTCCTCCGGGATTTGATCCTTGTGCTCGATGGTCAGGTACGAGATGCAGCGCCGCGCGTCGAGCTGATAGGGCGCGGGAAAGGCCGCGGTCGGACAGATGTCCAGGCAGGCATGGCACTGGCCGCAGTGATCGGTCTCGGCGGCGTCGGCCGGCAGATCGAGCGTCGTGAAGATGGAGCCGAGGAACAGCCACGAGCCGAAATCGCGGCTGACGAGGTTGGTGTGCTTGCCCTGCCAGCCGATGCCGGCCGATTGCGCCAAGGGCTTCTCGAGCACCGGCGCTGTGTCGACGAAGACCTTCACGTCGGCCTTGAAGTCGGCGGCCATCCACGAGGCGACGCGCTTGAGGCGGGCCTTGACCACGCCGTGATAGTCGGCCCCTTGCGCATAGACCGAGACCGCGCCGACGTTCTTATGCGCCAGCACCTCGAGCGGATCGTGCGCCGGTCCGTAGTTGGTGCCGAGCACGACGATGCTCTTCGCCTCGGGCCACAGCGCCAGCGGATCGGCGCGGCGCCCGGCATTGCGCTCCATCCAGTCCATCGTGCCGTGGCGGCCTTGGCCGAGATAGGTCTGCAGCCGTGTCGCGGCCTGCGGCGCCGCTTCGGCCTTCGCGAAGCGCACCACGTCGAAACCTTCATCGACGGCGCGGGCGCGAACGCGATCAGAAATCGAGTTCGGCATAATGCATGACCGGCGGCTGGCCGGGCAGGCGGTCGGAGAGCAGCGAGCGGAACGACGGCCGCGACTTCATCCGCACGTACCATTCGCCGGCCGGCGGATGCTCCGACCACGGAACTTCGCCGAAGTAGTCGAGCGCCGACAGATGCGCCGCCACCGCCAGGTCGGCCAGCAGGCATTCGCGCGTCACCAGGTTGCCGTTGGTCTCCGCCGCCTTGCCGACCACGGTGAGTGCCGCGCGCAGCGCCTCGCGTCCCTGGCGGATGACGTTCATGTCGGGCGCGCCGGCGGTGGGCGCGCCGGTGAAGCGCTGCGCCGCCTTCTCGTAGAGGATCTTGCGCGTCGCCCGCTCGCCCAGCGGCCCCATCGCCCAATCGAGCCAGCGCAGGCAATCGGCGCGGGCGGCGGGGTCTTCGGGAACCAGAGCGCGGTCGGGATAGGTGCCCTCCAGGTGATCGATCACCGCCCACAGCCCCTCGACCCGGGTGCCGTCCAGGTCGAAGAAGACGGGCAGGTGCGCCTGCGGATCCTCGGCCGACACGGGGTCGAAGGCCAGGCGCTTCTCGCCCAGCATCAGCCGGGCGACGCGCGACGGGGGCGACAACGTCAGATGGGTCAAGCGGCGCATCGGCACGCAATCTAATGTCTGGGCAAGGCGATAGGAAGGCATTACTGTCCTCGCCAAGCCCACAGCGGAGAGTTCGATGAGAGCGATGTTCACCGGCGCCATCGTGTGCGCGCTCGCGGCCGCGCCGGCCCTGGCGCAGAACATGCCGGTGTGGCGCGGCTATGCCGGGAACGCCCAGCACTCCGCGCCCGCGCCGCGCAAGGCCAAGCCGCTGAACAGCATCCGCTGGAAGATCCCGGTCGACACCACGGCCTCGGGCTCGACCTTCCTGATCCACTTCGGCTCGCCGATGATCACCGCGTCGAACACCGTGCTGGTGCCGGTCAAGACCTCGACCGGCGGCGCCTTCCGCATCGAGGCGCATAGCGGCAAGAACGGCAAGAAGCTGTGGCAGGCCAAGAGCGACTTCATCCTGGCGCCGCACGATTGGATCCCGAGCTTCCCGGCGCACCTCACCGCGCAGAACCGGCTCTATTTCGCGGGCGCCGGCGGCACCGTCTATTTCCGGGATACGCCGGACCTGAAGACCGGCAACACCGGCCAGCTCGCGTTCTACGGCCTCGGCCTCTACGAGGCGAACAAGCAGACCTTCAACAGCCGGGTGATGATCTCCACCCCGATCACCGCCGACGACGCCGGCAACATCTTCTTCGGCTTCGAGGTCCAGGCCAGCAACCCCGCCAACCTGAAGAGCGGCATCGCGCGCATCGCGGCCGACGGCACGGGCAGCTGGGTCTCGGCGGCGGACGCCTCGGGCGACACCCACATGCTCGAAGTGCCGCAGAACTGCGCGCCGGCGCTTTCGGCCGACGGCTCGACGGTCTACATCGCGGTCAGCGACGGCTCGTTCGGCTATCTGCTGGGCCTGAACAGCACGACCTTGGCGCAGAAGTTCAAGGTCCGCTTGAAAGACCCCAAGACCAATGCCGACGGCATCCTCTCCGACGACTCTTCGGCCGCGCCGGTGGTGGGGCCGGACGGCGACGTGTATTACGGCATCATCGAGAGCGATCCCGGCCAGCACAACGGCCGCGGCTGGCTTCTGCATTACAGCGCCAACCTTGCAACGACGAAAACGCCGGGCTCGTTCGGCTGGGACGACACGCCGTCGGTCGTGCCGGCAAGCGCGGTGCCGTCGTACTCCGGGTCGTCGCCCTACCTTTTGATGAGCAAGTACAACAACTATTTCGGCTTCGGCAACGGCAACGGCCACAACGAGATCGCGATCCTGGCGCCCGACGATACCCAGCAGGACCGTTTCTCCTCCGCCACGGTGATGAAGGAGATCATGACCAAGGTGAACCCGACGCATGTGCCGGGCCAGCCGCAGGGCGTGGTCTATGAGTGGTGCATCAACTCGGCTGTGGTCGACGCGGCGGGCAAGGCGGTGATCGCCAATGCCGAGGACGGCAGCACCTATCGCTGGGACCTGGTGACGGGCGACATCAAGGCGATCGCGCTGAATCAGCCGACCTTCGAGGCCTATACGCCGACCGAGATCGGACCCGACGGTACGGTCTATGCGATCAACGACGCGATCCTCTACGCGCTGGGGAAGTAGGAAGACGACAAGCGAAACGGGCTCCGCGGGGTGAAAAGCGCGTGCCCGGCGGAACCCGCCTGAGTGCTTAAAAGCTCGAGCCGCCGGCACGAAGCGCGTTTCACGGCGCGACGGACAGCCACCGTCGCTTCGCCACGGATTGTCGAGACCGGCCGCGGGCGGAGTAGGAGTGAAGCCATGAGGACGTTCGCCGTCGCTATCGTCGCCGCTGCCGCCGCCATCGCCGCCGCGGCGCTCGCCACCCAGGCGCAGGCCGCGCCGAGCGAAGCGGCTTGGAGCGCGGCGATCGCGCGCATCCCGGCGCCGGGACGCGGATGCTTCGAGGCCGACTATCCGCTCGCGGTCTGGAAGCAGGTCGCGTGCACGGTCGCGCCGCTCAGGCCTTACGCTCCGGCGGGCACGGTCGGCGCCGGTGCCGATTACGCGGCAGAGACCAAGCGGCTCACCGCGCAGGCGACCGGGTTCTTCGCCGCGGTCAAAGGCCTGCAATGGGAGCGGGGCGCGGGCAACCAGGAGAACTCCTATTCGCTGCAGCTCAACTCGAACCTGATGGCCGGCGATCCGGCCTGTGCCGGCGCGGCCGATCCGGGCGCGTGCCGCGGCTGGCAGCAGTTCGCATACTCCGCCGGCTTCGGCGTCGCCTTCATCCAGTATTGGCTGATCGACTACGGCGCGGCGTGCCCCGCCGGCTGGGCTGCGTTCGAGACCTCGTGCTTCCTGAACGGACCCGCGGTCAGCGCGCCGCCGATGACGATCGCGCAGATCGAGACGACGAAGCTGTCGGGCGCCGCGGTCAAGGGCGGCCTCGACACGCTGGTGCTCACCGCCAAGCGCAAGGCCTATAGCGTGACCGGCGACGACGGCGTCTTGACCCTGGCCAAGGGGTGGCGCGGCACCGAGTTCAACGTCTTCGGCGACGGCGGCCGCGCCCAGGCGACCTTCAATCCCGGCACGACGCTGACGGTGGAGATCGACGTCGTCGCCGGCACGAGAAAGGCGCCCACCTGCCAGGCGAGCGGCGGGACATCGGGCGAGACGAACAACCTCACGCTGGGGGCGTGCACTGCTGCGCGGGGAAAGACGCCGCGCGTGACGTTCACGGAGGGGAATTAGGGGCGCGGGGTAGGGCTCGCCCAAACCGGTGGCGCGCCTTCGATGGGCGCGGCAGCGCGTTATCCGAACCGTCCCACGGTCCGGCAGCCGCTTAGCCATCGGAGTTGAAATCGGCGCCACACATCCTGCATCTCTCACTGCCCTACAACATCGAGAACTTCCATTCGGATATTGCAAAACTCGTCGCGTTGCTCCCCGAGGGGAGTGCGCCATGCATGCACACGGAGACAACGGTATCCATATTCATTCCCCAGGAACGATCCCAGAAATCATCGCAATGAAAATCAAGATTTCGTTGGTCAGCTTCTCGAATTGGTGGCTTATCCCAATAGGTGGCCCGGTTCTGAGCAAGCACTCGATGGATCGCCTCACTGATAAAGTGAACGAAATTGTCGTAAAGAAAGGCGGCCCGAAGACCGCCGACCGACCCAAGAACGCGTCGAATCGAAAGTACGGGCAGGCTCGCGAGAAATTCACGGTTGATCATTTAGCAAGCCGCGCAGTCAGCAAGCTGGCAAAATCTTGGCCAAAGACAAATGAGCCCCAGAAGCTCGGCTAACTATGCGCCTCGCGTATTTGGCCGGGAGGTCGTCACCTTACTGTCAAAGCATTACGGCCGCCTTTCGAGGGGCGGCCGTAACGGCAATGCGGTATTGACGGCCCGCCTCAGAACTTCTGGCTGAAGCTGATCGCGATCGTCCTGGGCTGGTTCGGGATCACGTAAGTCTCCGGCCCGCAGACCGTCGGCGTGCATTCGCTGTAGCGGTAGAGCTGCGCGCGCTCGTCGAAGGCGTTCTGCAGGGTCAGGTCGACGTTCCAGTTGTCCTTGCCGAAGCCGGCGGCGAGGTTGACCGTCGTATAGGCCGGCATCTGGCCGAGGATGCCGCGCTCGAGCGTGCGCAGGTCGGCCCAGGCTGCGCCGTTGTAAGCGACCGCACCCTGGACGTACGAATTGAAGTCCCACGCGTCGAAGCTGTAGCGCGCCGTCGCATTGCCCTTGAACTCGGGCGTGATGGGAAGCTGCTGGCCCGCCGGCGCGTCGCCCGCGGTGGAGCACTTCGACGGGTTCTTGCAGTATTTGTCGAGCAGCCGCGCGTCGGTATAGGTGCCGGCAGCGGTCAGCGTGAAGTTGTCCGTCGCGCGCCACAAAAGGTCGGCCTCGACGCCCTTGATCTCGGCATTGCCGACATTGGCGATGACGGTGAGCGAGTTGGGGCCGAGGAAGGCGAACTGGAAGTCCTTCCATTTCTCATAGAAGAAGGCGCCGTTGAAATGCAGCGTGTCGTCGGCCCAGCTCGTCTTCCAGCCCACCTCGTAGTTGGTGAGATAGTCCGGCTGATACGGCTTGTCGGTCACGCTGGCATTGCGGTTCACGCCGCCCGGGCGGAAGCCCGTCGACCAGGTGGCGTAGATCATCTTGTCGTCGTCGATGTGCCACGTGGCGCTGACCTTGTGGGTAAAGCCGTCCTGCGTCGTGTCCTTCTTCAGGTCGGTGCACGGCCCGTTGCCGACGACCGGGTTGGGCAGGAAGCACAGGCTCATGCCCGAGCCGAAGCCCGATAGGTCCTGGAAGCCCTGGCTGAAGCCGAAGAAGCCCTTGAGCGAGTTGTCGGTCCAGAAGAAGCGCCCGCCCGCGGTGATGGTGATGTCGGGCGTGATGTCGTAGTTGGCCTCGCCGAACACCGCATAGTCGACGTCGACGCGGTCCTGCAGCGTCAGCCAGAGCGTGTCGGGCCAGCCGGGGATGTCGAGCGAGTCGGCGAAGTCCTTCACCATGTAGCGCTGCTCGATGCGGTGGAACTGGCGCTGATAGAACGCGCCCACGACATAGCGGAAGCGGTCTTCGCTCGGCGAGGCGAAGCGCAGCTCCTGGCTCATCTTGGTGAAGTGGTCCTTGCCGATGATCAGCTGCGACGGGTTAATCAGGTTGCCGCCGTTGTCGTAAAAATATTGGCCGTAATAGGAATCGTAGAAATAGGAATAGTCCGAATAGTCGAGCTGCGAATGGATGCGGCGGTCCATCCACGACGCGGCATAGGTCATGTCGAGATTGGCGACCTTGCCCTCGATGGTCAGCGCGGCCTGGTACCAGCTGTCGTTGGCGAATTCGGGCGCGAACTTCACGACCTCGAGATCGCCGACCTTCGGGTCATAGGCGTAGGAGCCGTTGGCCTTGGTCTCTTGCCCCATGATGGTCGGCGTGATCGTCCAGTTGTCGTTCAGGTCGATCTTCAGCGCCGCGCGTCCGCCCACGATGTCGGTGTCGTTGTAGTCGTTCTTGCGCAGGCCCGCATTGGTGATCTGGATGCTGCCGTCCGGATAGGGGAAGGTGCGCACGCCATGATCGATGCCGCCGGCGGCGTCGGTGCCCGCGACGTTGTCGATATAGCCGGCGACGTGCTCGTCCCAGGCGACGAGGCGGATCGCCGCGTTGTCCGAGATCGGGTAGTTGACGAAGCCCTCGACCGTGCCGCCCAACCCGCCCTTGTCGATCGAGTTGCCCTCGATCTGGTAGCCGGCGGAGAAGCCGGACGTGTCGGGCTTGTTGGTGATGATGCGCACCGTGCCCGATTCCGAGCTGGCGCCGTAGAGCGTGCCCTGCGGGCCGGCCAGCGCCTCGACGCGGGCGATGTCGTAGACGTGGATGTCGAGCGAGCCGCCGATGGTGGTGATGGGCTGCTCGTCCAGGTACATGCCGACGCTGGGCTGCGGGCCGGAATGGTTGCCGTCGTTGCCCGAGACGACGCCGCGCATATAGACATTGGTCGAGCCCGGGCCGTTCAACCCGCCGCCCGCCGCGTTCGAGGCGAAGGAGACGCTGGGGAGATATTGGGCGTAGTCGTTGAAACTCTGGACGTGCAGCTCTTCCAGCTTCTTGGTGTTGAACACCTGGATGCTCAGGGGCACCTTCTGCATGTCTTCGGAGCGCTTTTCGGCGGTGACCACCACCGTCTCGATCGCGTTGTCGGCGCGCGCGCCGGTCGCAATCCCTGTCAGCGCCGAAGACGCCAGCAAGGCCGACAGATACAGTTTTCCCCGATGACCGCTCATGAACATCCCCCTCGAAGCGCAATCGGGGGTAATGTCCGCCGGATGTCGCGAATCTGTCAAGGATTCCTTGTGAAATCCGGTACCCCCGGATAGGCGTCAACCGTGTCGCCGAGGGCGGTTTTCAGCGGTTCCAGCCATTCCTCATAGTGGCGCCATTGCTCCACCTGGTCGGTGAAAATGGGGCGGCGCACCTGTTCGGAGCTCGCCGTGCGCACCGCACGGTCGGTCTCGTAATAGCGCAGGCAGGTCTCCTCGAACGGCAGCCCGCAATAATCCAGCAATGCGCGGATCTGCGTCTCGGGGTCGGCGACCATGTCCTCGTAGAACACACGGTGCACGCGGCCGGGCAGGGCGGCATCGAAATGCGCCATCACCTTCGCATAGTCCCGCCAGTAGCGGCCGATGTCGGCCAGGTCGTAGGCGAAGCCCTGGCCGCGCGCGAAGTGCTGCTTGAAGTTCGAGAAGCAGCACGCCATGGGGTTGCGGCGCGCATCGACGATCTTCGCATTGGGCAGGATCAGGTGGATGAAGCCCAGGTGCAGGAAATTGTTGGGCATCTTGTCGACGAAGAAGGGGCGGCCCGATTTGCGCTGCACGGAAGCCCGGCGCAGATATTCCTCGCCGAGCTCGCGCAGGCGTTCCGGCGCGAGCTTCTCGAATACCAGCGGATAGTCGATGCCGGGGCGGTTGACCTTGCGGCCCTCCAGCCCGCGCGCGATGGCGTGGATGTCGGGCAGCTCCATCGTGCCTTCGACCATGGAATGGCTCGCCAGGATCTGCTCGATCAGCGTCGAGCCGGAACGCGGCAGGCTGACGACGAAGATCGGATCGGGCGCCGGCGAGCCCCAGCCTTCGCGCGACTTGAGGAAGGCGGGCGAGAACACCTCGATCGTGCGCGCGACATGCTCGCCGATCGTGGCGGCGTCGTAGCGCAGATCCTTGCGGCGCAGCGCATTGCCCTGGGCATAATGCTCGAACGACGCCTCGTACTCGCCCTTGTCCTCCAGCGCCTTGCCGAGCGCGAAGTGCAGGTGATAGCGGTCCTCGTCGGCGATGTCGCCGCGCGCCAGTTGCGCCTGCATCGCCGCGACCTCGTCGTCGGTGAAGCGGAAGGTCTTCAGGTTCGCCATGCTCCAATAGGCTTCGCCCAGGCTGGGCAGCATGGCGATGGATTTGCGGTAGCAGGCGAGGCTGTCCTCGGTGCGGCCCACGGTCTTCAGGCAGTGCGCATAGCTCATCCAGGCCTTGGGCAACTCGGGATGCTCCTTCAGCAGCGCCTCGTAGCTTTCGATGGCGCGCGGATATTCGCCGATGCGCACCAGCGCCGCGGATTTGAGCGCGCGATAGCTGGGATTGGCGGGATCGTCGGCCAAGAGCTTGTCGGTCTCGGCCACGGCCTCGAGCGACTTCATCTGCTTGTGCAGCACCATCGCATAGTTGTGGCGCGCGGCGGCGAAGGCGGGGTTGAGCTCGAGCGCGCGGGCGAGCAGGTTCTCGGCGTCCTCGTATGCGCCCAGCCGCGCGCCGGTCTCGGCCAGCATGCGGATCGCCGCGACGTCGTTGGGGCTGTCTTTCAGGAATTCGCGCAGCAGCCGCTCGGCGACGGCGAGGCGGTTCTCGACCAGCGCGGTCGCGGCCTCGATCAGCTTGGGCTCGTGCACCGATGCCTTGATGTTGAGCGCATAGGCGGTGTCGGCGCCCGCCGTGTCGCCGATGAGCACGAGCTGGTCGCCGAGCTTGCGCCAGGCATGGGCGTTTTGGGGCTGAAGCTCGGTCGCGCGCTTGAGCGCCTTGATCGCGCCCTTGCTGTCGCCCAGCGCGGCCAGCACTTCGCCCAGCGCGTGATGCGTCGCGGCCGCGTTGGGATGCGCCTTGGCGAGGGGCTCGAGAATTTCGCGCGCACCCTGGATGTTGCCTTGCGCGAGACGCGCCCGCGCCAGCAGCAAAAGCGCGTGCGGCTGGCCGGGCACGACTTTGAGGATCTCGCCCACCTGCTGCTCGGCAAGCTTGGGATCGCGCGCGAGCAGCGCGCTGGCGTGGTCGAGGGCGGTCGCGAGGTTGCCGGTCGGTTCCGTGCCGCGGGTCGCTTCCGTGTTGCCGGTCGGTTCCATCAGTGCACGCGCCTGCGCCGGTCCTTCAAGATCTCGCGCGCCGCATTGTGGCCCGGCGCGCCGCTGACGCCGCCGCCGGGATGGGTGCCCGAGCCGCACATATAAAGTCCTTTCACAGGCGCGCGATAGTTGCCGTGTCCGAGCACGGGCCTAGCCGAGTAAAGCTGATCGAGCGTGAGCGCGCCATGCATGATGTCGCCGCCGACGAGGCCGAAGGTGCGCTCGAGATCGAGCGGCGAAAGAATTTGGCGGCCGAGCACCGAAGCTTTGAAGCCCGGTGCCATCCTGTCGACGGTCTCGATCATCAGGTCGGCGACCTCGTCGCGCACGTCGTCCCACGAGCGGCCGTCGGGCAGCTCGGGCGCGACCTGCTGGCAGAACATGCTGGCGACGTGCCGCCCCGGAGGCGCGAGAGAGTCGTCGAGGGTCGAGGGGATCAGCACCTCGACGATGGGCTCCTTCGACCAGCCGCGCTCGCGCGCCGTGAGATAGGCGCGGTCCATGTAGTCGAGGCTCGGCGCGATGATGATTCCGGCCGTCATGTGATCGCCGTTCTCGGGCTTGCAGGTGAATCTGGGCAGCTCGGACAGCGCGACGTTCATGCGGAAGGTGCCGGAGCCGACGCGATAGCGCTCGATGCGCTCGCGGAAATCGTTCGGCAGCGCGCCCTTGTCCATCAGCTTCAGGTACAGGAGCTTCGGGTTCAGGTTCGAGACGACGATGGGGGCGCGGAACACCTCGCCGCTCTGCGTCGCGACGCCGACGGCGCGGCCGTTCTCCAGGATCACTTCCTTGACGGCCGCGTTCAGGCGGATGTCGACGCCGTGGGCGGCGCAGGCCTTGGCCATCGCCTGCGTGATCGCGCCCATGCCGCCGATGGCGTGGCCCCAGGCGCCCTTCTTGCCGTTCACCTCGCCGACGACGTGATGCAGCAGCACGTAGCCCGAGCCGGGCGTATAGGGACTGGCGTAGTTGCCGACGACGCCGTCGAAGCCGTAGGCCGCCTTGATCGGCGCGCTCTCGAACCAGCCGTTCAGGTAGTCGCCCGCCGATTGGGAGAACAGCGCCAGCAGATCGCGCCGCGCCGGCATGGAGAGCTTCGCGAACGGGCTGCCCTGGCCGGCGGCTTTCAGCATCTCGGGGATCGCGCTCATCCAGCCGCCTTCGACGACGTTGGGCGGTGTCTCAAGCATCAGCCCGCGCACCACGTCGGCGATCTCGCTCAAGCGGTCGTTGTAGGGGCCGAGCGTCTCGGCGTCCTTGTTCGAGAACTTGGCGACGCTCTCCTTGGTGCGCGCGCCGCCGGTCTCCAGATAGTCGCGGTCGTTCAGGGGCAGGAAGTTCTGCAGCCGCCGCTCGACGACGCGCAGGCCGTTCGCGGCCAGATCCATGTCGGCGATGATCTTCGGGTTGAGCAACGAGACGGTGTAGCTCGCCACCGAGTTGCGGAAGCCCGGATGGAATTCCTCCGTCACCGCCGCGCCGCCGACGACGCCGCGCCGCTCCAGCACGGTCACCTTCAGGCCCGCGCGCGCCAGATAGAACGCACAGACCAGGCCGTTATGCCCGCCGCCGATGATGACCGCGTCCGAAGTGTTCATGCCACGCACCACGCCGATGCCGCCGCGTTCGCCGTCTTCATTTCACGCACCAATCCAATCCGTCCGTGGCCACGCTGTTGGCCTGCCCGCGCAGATGCGCCGAGCGGCCGGCAACGTAGCGTCCCGGACGGTCGGCGCGCCAGTGGTCGGGGTTGGGCAAAACCGCCGCAAGCCGCGCCGCCTGCGCCCTGGTCAGATGCGCCGCGTCGGTGCCGAAATAGCTCTGCGCCGCGGCCTCGGCGCCGTAGTTGCCGTGACCCCAGTCGACCAGGTTCAGATAGGCGGTCAGGATGCGTTTCTTGGGCCAGAGGAACTCGATCAGCACCGTCAGATAGGCCTCGACGCCCTTGCGCACCCAGCTGCGCGCCGAGACCAGGAACAAGGTGCGCGCGGTCTGCTGGCTGATGGTGCTGGCGCCGCGCAACTGCTTCCTGGGGTGGCGCTCGTGATCGGCAAAGGCCTTCTCGATGCCTTTCCAATCGAAGCCGTGATGGGTGCAGAAGTTCTGGTCCTCGGCGCCGATCACCGCGCGGCCGAGCACCGGCGCGATCTCGTCATAGGAGCGCCAGGAGTAGCGCACCGGCTGCAAGGTCACCGCGTCCAGCGCCATCTGCGGCGTGAACGGGATCGGCACGAAGCGGAAGATCAGAAGCAGGATCACCGGCGCGGGAAAGAGGAAGAAGAACAGCACCGCGAGGCCGCGCCTGATCCACGGCGTGCGGCCGTCGGCGCGATGCCAGAGCGCGCGCCACGTCGCGTGCCACTGGCGGCCGAGCCATGCTCCCGTGTCCCGAATCCATTGCCCCATCCGGCGCACATTACATCCGGGCGGGGGAGGCGGAAACGAACTCTACCTGAAGAGGAGCTTCTATCAATTCATCCAAAGCGGGACTAAGCTCGCGGGGTTTGCAAGGAGGGGCATATCATGTGCGAACACGATCATGATCACGATCATTCCACCAAGCTCGACCGGCGCGGCTTCGGCAAGCTGATCCTGGCCGGAGCGGCGGCCGGCGCGGCATCGGGCATCATGCCGGTCACGGCCGAGGCGGCCGCGACGTGCCCGACCGTCACGCCGGTTCCCGTGCTCGGGGCGATGTGCATCGACTACCGGTTGCCGAGCGCGGGCATCAGGTTTTTCGACAGCCATATCGGCGTCAAGAAATACGACATCGTGGCGCTGGCCGGCGGGGCGCTCGCCTGCGGCTCGGAAAATGCCTTCAAGAAGACGGTCGACGCCTTCTACGAGCAGGTCCATGCGGCTTGGACCTTGCACCGGATACAGAGGGTCGTGTTCCTCGACCACATGGGCTGTGGCGCCTACAAGGTCGAGTTCAACGGCGGCTGCGATTTCACCCCGCCGGGCAAGGAGTACGACTACCACCTTCAGGTGAAGGACCACGTCATCGCGGAGTTCCCCACGCGCACCCGGGACATGGGCCTTCCGCCCATCGGCCTCGATTTCTGGATATTCATGAATCCCGACGCCCCCGTGGCGAGGCCTCTCGAGCCCATAAAGCTGCACAAGTAGTATAAGAGCGGGCCGTCGAATCCGAGGTCCGCTTGCACCGTGCTGGGTTGATTGTCGTCGTGGTGGCCGCGTGTACGCGCGCGGCCGCGCACGACATGTCGGGCATGGACATGTCGCACATGGACATGTCGCACGCGGACATGTCCGGGATGGACATGGGCACCGGCCTGCTCGGCGCCTATCCCATGACGCGCGACGCCTCGGGCACGAGCTGGCAGCCCGACGCGGCGCCGCATCATGCGCTGCACGAAGAGGTCGGCGGCTGGGAGCTGATGGCGCATGCCGCGCTCGACCTCGTCTACGACAGCCAGAGCGACGGCGGCGACACGCAATGGTTCGTCGAAGGCATGGCGATGGGTGAGGCGCGACGGTCGCTGGGCGACGGCGACATGCTGGCCTTCCGCGCGATGCTGAGCCCCGATCCGTTCATGGGCCGCCGCGGCTATCCGCTGCTGCTGGCCTCGGGTGAGACCGCCGACGGCAGGACGCCGCTCGTCGACCGCCAGCATCCGCACGACCTGGTGATGGAGCTCGCCGCAACCTACAACCATGCGCTGTCGGCCAAGGACAGTCTGTTCGTCTATGCCGGCTATCCCGGCGAGCCGGCGCTCGGCCCGACCGCGTTCCTGCATCGCGCGTCCGGCATGGACATCCCGGAAGCGCCGATCGGCCATCATTGGCTGGATTCCACGCACATCACCTTCGGCGTCGCGACCGCCGGGTTCGTGCATGACGACTGGAAGCTCGAGGTCTCGCGCTTCACCGGCCGCGAGCCGGACCAGGACCGTTTCGATTTCGACGAGGCGCGCTTCGACTCGACGTCGGCGCGGCTCAGCTGGAATCCGGACGCGCATTGGTCGCTGCAGGCATCGTGGGGTTACTTGAAAAGCCCCGAGCAACTCCAGCCGGCGCAGAACGAAGTCCGCTATACGGCGAGCGCGCAATATGTCGACGGGCCCTTCGCGGCCACGCTGGCCTGGGGGCACAAGCTCGACAGCGATGCGGTGCTGCTGGAGGGTGAATACAGGCCCGACGAGCGCTGGACGCTGTTCCTGCGCGCGGAATCCCTGCGCAACAGCGAGGAATTCGGCGACGCGCAGAAGATCGCGCCTGGCGCGATCTACGACATTCCGTTCGGCGAGCACGCCGTGGTCGGGCTCGGCGCCTTATACGATTTCGACTTCGCACGCGGAATTGATCCGCACGGCGCGATGGTCTTCACCCGGTTTGCTTTGCGTTAACCGGGACGCGCGAGACTGTGCTCGTATAGGTGGAGGGTCCCTATGACCCAAACCGCAACCGCCCAATCGCGTCCGCGCACCGCGATCGCGCTCGAAGCGCTCGAGAACCCGCTGGTGCTGAAGGGCCTCGCCGCATGGAAGAGCGCGCGGGGCGCGCGTCGCATGCCGGCCAAGGCCGATCTGACGCCGCGCGCGATGATGGAGTTCCTGAAGCACACCGCGCTGCTGCGCGTGCTCGACGGCGGCGAGGAGTTCGTCTTCCGCGTGGTCGGCGACCAGATCGCGGTGCAGCAGGGCGCGCCCGTCGCGGGCAAGACCATGGCCGAGATCGACGCGATGCTGCCCGGCCACGGCACGGTGCTCAAACGCATCTATCAGGGCGTGATGACGGCGGGCGTGCCGCTCGCGTTCCGCGGCTGGTACCTGCGCCCGGCCGACCGGCATCCGTTCTGCCACGAGGTGGTGATCCTGCCCGTGGCCGACGACGGCGAGACCATCGATCATCTCTTCGTGGTGGCGGCGTGATGGACCGGAACGGCGACCACGACGATCCGGTCCTGACCGCCATGCCGCCGGGCAGGGGCAAGCAGCGGCTGCGCACCGGCATCGACGTCGAGGACTTGAAGCACCCGGTGGTGTGCGAGGCGCTTGCCTTGTGGCAAGGCCTGTGCGGCGAGCGCCGCATGCCGCCGCGCTCGAAGGTCACGCCCCGCATGCTGCGCGGGTTCCTGAAATATGCGGCGCTGATCGAGGTGATCGACCACGGGCGCGACTATCGCTTCCGGGTTTCGGGTGACGCCGTAAATCAGCAACAGGGCATGCCGCTGCAAGGCATGACCATCGCCGACATCGACGCGCGCGCGCCCGGCTATGGCTCGCATCTGAAGCGCGTTTACGGGCGTTTGCTGCGCCGGCGCGAGCCGCTCGCCTATCGCGGCATCTATTTCCGCCCCACCGACCGGCACACCTTCAGCCATGAATGCGTGATGCTGCCGCTGGGCGAGGACGGCGAGACGATGGACCATTTCCTGCTCGTCTCGGTCGACGCCGCCGAGCACTAGTTTCAAGGCATGACGGAGCGCCGGGCGCGACATGCCGCGCGTCCGTCTTGCGCGGGTCCGGTTCCTGCGTCGCAATGCCGTCACAGGGGCGACGTCGGAGGTTCGCATGCGTTTGCGTTTTGCGTTTCTGGTATCGGCTGCCTTGTGCGTCCCGGCGAGCGCGGCCGATTATCCCGCGCTGTTCGAGGCCACCTGGTCCACGGTCAACGACAATTTCTACGATCCCGGATTCCACGGCGTCGACTGGAAGGCGGTCGGCGCGCGCTATCGCGCCAGGCTCGGCACGGTGAAGACCGACAAGGACTTCGACGCGCTCGCCTCGGCGATGCTGGACGAGATCGGCACCTCGCATCTCTACATCGTGGCGCCCAAGAACTCGCCCGCCTCGGGCGCGGGCATCGGCGTCGAGTTCCGCGAGCTGGGCGGCGAGACCGTCGTCTCTCACGTTTCGCCATTGTCCGACGCGGGCCTGCGCATTGGTGACAAGCTGCTCACGCCGCGCGACGCGCTGGTGGGCGTGGTGGGAAGCGAGGCAACTGCGCGCGTCGAGGGCTGCGACGGCAAGGTTCGCGGCGTGAGCGCGCATCGCATCGCCGCGTTCTGGCCGCCGGTGCATCCGGGCTTCGCCTGGTCGCCTGTGAAGCTCGCCGCCGGGCGCAGCATCGGCTATCTGCGCATCGACCGCTTCGACGACGGCGCCGCGGCGCTGGCCGACCAGGCGATGGCGGAGCTCAAGGACACCAACGGCCTCATCGTGGACATCCGCGCCAATAGCGGCGGCAATGCCTCGGCGCTCAGGCTCTACAGCTATTTCGGAAGCGGCGCGGCGCCGAGCTTCGCGCTGTTCGCGCGGCCCTATCTCCAGACGCTGGGCCATCCGGTGGGCAAGGCAGACGTGCTCGGGCTCCCGAAGACGGTGGGCGCCTATACCAACGAGGCGATCTTTGCGGCGGTGAGGTCGGGCCAAGGTGCTGCGACCTTCTGGTCGCAGGACTTGGGCGCCAAGCGCTACACCAAGCCCGTGGTCGTGCTGATCGGCGAGGACACCGGCAGCGCCGCGGAGGGATTCGGCTGGAGCATGCGCACCGTCCCCGGCGTGACGTTCGTCGGACGGCGCAGCGCCGGCGCGCTGCTCAGTGCCGACCGCTTCGACCTTCCCGGCGGCTGGACGCTGACCGTGCCTGTCCAGGGCATCTGGGGACCGGACGGCGTCGACTATCGCGACCGCGCGCTCGACCCCGACATTGCCGTCACATGGACGCGCGCCGACCTGTGCAGCGGACGCGATCCCGACATCGCCGCGGCGCTGAAGCTGCTGTAGGTGCTGCTGAAGCTTCTATAGTGTGCGCGCGACTCAAAGGGCGCGGCGACGATGCACGATTTTCTGAACGCGGTGTGGCTCGGCATCGTCGAGGGGCTGACGGAATTCATTCCGGTCTCTTCGACGGCGCATCTGCTGGTCGCCGAGCGCGCGCTGGGCCTTGACCCCAAGACCTGGGACGCCTTCACCGTCGTCATCCAGCTGGGCGCGATCCTGGCCGTGGTCGCGATCTATTGGCGCAAGTTCTGGGAGGTGCTGGTCGGCCTGCCGGGCTCTGCGGACGCGCGGCGCTTCGCGCTGGCCGTGATCGTGGCCTTCATCCCCTCGGTGATCGCGGGCGTGCTCTTGAAGAAATGGATCGACAAGGTGCTCGACACGCCGGGCTATGCGCTGCCCATCATCGCGGGCTCGTGGATCGTCGGCGGCATCCTGATCCTTCTGCTCGAGCGGCTGGCGCCCGCGCCGCGCTACACGGACGGCGACAAGCTGCCGCTGTCGGTCGCGCTCAAGATCGGCTTGTTCCAGATACTCTCGATCCTGTTCCCCGGCACCTCGCGCTCGGGCGCGACGATCCTGGGCGCCGAGCTGATCGGCGTCGAGCGCAAGGCCGCGACCGTCTTCACCTTCTATCTGGCAGTACCGACGATGCTCGGCGCCACGGTGTTCGAGCTCTACAAGAAGGGCCACGAGCTCTCGGGCGCCGCCGCAGCGAACATCGCCGTCGGCTTCGTGGTGTCGTTCATCGTGGCCTATATCGTGATCCGCGCGTTCCTGGCGATCGTCGGCCGCTATGGCTTGAAGCCCTTCGGCTGGTACCGGATCGCGGCGGGGCTCATGCTTATCGCTGCGCTGGCGCTCGGTTGGGCGTGACTTCTTCGAACTGGCCCTTGGCGCGGAAGCGCCAGAGATAGGACGGGATCACGGCCTCCAGCGCGATCGGCGCGATGCCGAGCGCGTCCAGGCCCGGGGCCTGCGGCGACGCGACGTTGTCGGTCTTGAGCATCTCGACCTGGTCGGGGGTCAGGAGCGGCGCAACGCCGACGAACTTCGTCATCTGCAGGAAGAACGCCTTCACCGAGGCCAGCATGAAGGGCAGGGGCACGAGCAGGCGGCGGCGCCTGATCTCGCGCAGCATCGCCTGCATCAATTCCTTGAAGGTGTAGATCGTCGGCCCGCCGAGCTCGTAGGTCTTGCCGCGGGTCGCCGTGTCCTGGAGCGCGCGCAGTACCGCCGCCGCCACGTCGCCGACGAAGACCGGCTGGAACCGGGTCTTGCCGCCGCCGACCAGCGGCAGCGCCGGCACGAGGCGCGCCAGCGTCGCGAACTTGTTGAAGAACGCGTCCTCGGGCCCGAACATCAGCGACGGGCGCAGGATCGCGGCATCGGGGAAGGCGTTGCGCACCGCGGCTTCGCCTTCGCCCTTGGTCTCGTTGTAGCGGCACTTCGAATCCGCGTCGGCCCCGATCGCGGAGACATGCACCAGTGTCCTGATGCGCGCCGCGGCGGCGGCCCTGGCGATCGTCCCGGCCGCCTCGACATGGATGCCCGTGAAGCTCTGCCCGCCGCCGGCCTGGTAGAGGAGGCCCGTCAGGTTCACCGCCGCATCGGCGCCGGCGAGCGCGGCCTCGACCTGCTCAGCGTCGCGCACGTTGCAGCGCACGGGCTGGATCTGGCCGACATGGCCCATGGGGGTCAGGAAATAGGCGCTGTTGGGATGGCGCACCGCGACGCGGACGCGCCAGCCGGCCTTGGCCAGCGCGCGCACCGCATGGCGGCCCAGGAAGCCGGAACCGCCGAAGACCGTGACGAGGGGGTTGCTCATGGCCCTACATAGCCAGCGGCGGCTTTGGGCGTAAAGCCTCTATTCCGTGACATAGCGGCGCTCGCCCGTGGCGGGCTCGAGCCGGACGCGCACGGGCTTGCCGGTCTCGTCGTCGATGAAGCGCTCGTCGGTCGCGACCCAGCCCGAGCCGGGACTGGCGGTCTCGAGCGGCTTGTAGCGGACCTTCTCCCATACCGTGCCGAGCAGCAGCAGGATGCCCCAGCCCAGCGCCACCAGCGCGGGCGGGATGACGCCGGTCACCAGCGCGGCCACGCCGCAGACCAGCGCGATGACGCCGGCCGCGATCACGCCGCTACGGAGCATGGAAAGCCCTCCTGCTCGATCACGACCGCGGTGCCGTAGGCCACGATCTCGCTCATGGTCTGGCCGATCTCGGAGGAATCGAAGCGCATCATCACCACGGCATTGGCGCCCATGGCGGTGGCGTTGCGCACCAGCCGGTCGACGGCCTGGCGCCGCGTCTCCTCCAGAAGCTGGGTGTATTCGTGGATCTCGCCGCCGACCAGCGAGCGCAGGCTGGCGACGATGTTGCCGCCCAGCCCGCGCGAGCGCACGACGACGCCGAAGACCTGGCCCAGCGTTTTGGTGCGGCGATAGCCCGGAATGTTCTCGGTGGTGGCGACGAGCATGAAGCGGCCCTCCCTGTTCCCTGTCACTCTATATCATATGGGGCGTGCGTTCCGGGGCGGCAACGGGGCCCGAAGACGGGGTTTGACAGGCCCGCGGCCCGCCCCTAAACATCCCGCCCCAACCCGTGCCCAGATGGCGGAATTGGTAGACGCACTAGTTTCAGGTACTAGCGCTGCAAGGCGTGGAGGTTCGAGTCCTCTTCTGGGCACCAGGCTTCGCTCGCGATAGTGGGAGAAGCCTGCCCGGCGTAGCCCGAAGGGCGAAGCCTGGGGCCGGTAGCCGCGTCGCTACGCCCCGGCAATCCAGCCGTTCCCCTACCTCCCCAAAAACTCCACCACCAGCTTCATCGTCGCCTCGGGATTCTCTTCCATGATCCAATGCCCGGAGTTGGGCACGATCCCCTCCTGGACATTGTCCGCGACATTGCGCAGCACGACCGCTTCCTGCACGCCGAAGGATTTGTCGGCGCCGATCGCAAGCACCGGCATGGGCAGCTTGCCGCCCCTGGCCAGAAGCTCTTTGTTGTCGATCGCGTCCTGGGAGAAGGTGCCGAACTGCTCGAAGGCGTCGTGCATCGCGTGCGGCCTCGCATAGAGCGCGGCGTAGTGGTTGCGCGTCGCCTCGTCGATCTTGCGGCGGTCGGCCGACAGCTCGTTGTAGAACCGGTCGAGATAGATGCGCTCGCGGCCCTTGACCAGGCGCTCCTCGTCGGGCCCGCGGAAATTGAAATGCCACAGCATCGGCGTCAGCAGGATCTCGTTCCAATTGCCGATGCCGGGCAGCGGCGCGTCGATCACGGCCCATTTGGCGATACGCGCAGGGAACTGCGACGCCAGCGCATAGCCCACCATGTTGCCGATGTCGTGGGTGATCAGGTCGGCTTTCTCGACATGCAGCGCGTCCATGACGCCCGCGATGTCCAGCGCCTGGTTCTTCTTGGTATAGCCCGCGTCGGGATGCGCGGAGAGGCCCATGCCGCGCAGGTCGGGCACGATCACGGTGTGATCCTTCGCAAGCTTCGCGGCCAGAGGCGCCCACATGTCGCCGGTATCGCCGAAGCCGTGCAGCAGAACGACGGCCGGTCCATTGCCGCCGGTCCGCACATAGAGCGTCGTGCCGTTGGTGGCGATGTTCCTCGCATGAAAACTCTTGGGATAGGGCGTTATCTTGGCGCCGGCAGGAACGGCAAGGACAAGCAAGGCAAGGGCGGCAATCGAGCGGCGCATGGCTTTCTCCCAGATGCCCGCGATGATGGCGCGGACGTCCAATCCGGTCCAGACGACCTCCAGCCCTTTTTTCAGCCAGCCGCGAGTCGCTAGACTTCCGCCGTTGCCGCAAGGAACCGCGCGCCATGTCCGAACCCGCAATCCCCACACGATGGCCGAGGCATCTGCTGGAATACGTCTCGACGGCGTTCGCCGTCGTCGTGTCGCTGATCTCCCTTTGGGTCGCCATCGGCACGGAGCGCGCGAATCGCCAGATGGTGGCGGCCTCATCCTGGCCGATGCTGATCGTCGACAGCAGCAATGTGGACGCCGAAGGCCGTTCCGTCCTGCTGTTCCGGGTGACGAATGCCGGCGTCGGTCCCGCGAAAATCCGCAGCTTCGAAGTGTTCTACAAGGACCGCCCGACCACCGGAGCGGTTTCGCTCATCCGCGCCTGCTGCAAGCCCGATTTTGCAAGGCCGTCGCCGTCGAAAAGCGAAGCGGCCGGTGGATTTCTCATCACCGGAGGGGCCGCGGGAAACGTGATCCGCGCCGGTGAGACGCACAACTTCATTCAGATGGGTCTGGGGACGGAGAACGAGGCGCTGTGGCGCGCACTGAACAGTGCGCGCAACAACTTCATCACCTATCGCATCTGCTATTGCTCGGTGTTCGACGAGTGCTGGATCAATACGGTGAAGGGGCGCGACCAGCTCGATCCCGAGCCCGTCGGCAAGTGCCCGGTGCCGCACGTGCCCTATACGGAATGATCCGCGGTCATGCACCGCTTTCGTTCTTGAACCCTTTGCTCAGGTAGGCGCTTCCCTTCATCCCATAGCGCCGCATCGCCTCGACGCCTTTGGTCAGGCCGATGCGCGGACCGGTGACGATGGCGGCGCGCGCACGCCGGCGGGTGAGCGCGAAGGGTGGCGCGAGCAGCGATAGCCCGTCCTGCGCGCCGGTGATGCCGAGCGCCTGGCACAGCCGCCCCGGTCCCGCGCACAGGCGCCGGTCGTCGTCGCTCGCACTTTTGCGGCGCTTGCGCATCTCGTCCAATCCCACCGTCGGCTCGAGCGCGCGGATCAGGACTGCGCGGCCCTTGCCGCAGGTGACGTTCAGGCACCAGTACATCCCATAGATGAAATAGACATAAGCATGCCCCGCCGGCCCGAACATCACACGGTTGCGCGGCGTCAGCCGTTCGCCATAGCTGTGCGAGGCCGGATCCGCCGGGTCGTAGCTCTCGGTCTCGACGATGCGCCCGCCGGCGCCGTCGAAGGTCAACTCGGCGCCGATCAGCGCACGCGCCACCACGTCGACGTCGCGCTCGAAGAAGGCTTGGGTGAGCGGCGCGGGAGGGATTGCCATCCGCCCATCAAGAGGAAGTGCCGCTATCGGCGCAAGAGCTTCGGCTCAAGGCTCCGGCTGGGCCTCGGCGCTGGCCGGCGTGGCCGCGATGGGGGTGGCCGCGATATCCGCTTTGGGCAGCGCGGAGAGATCGCTCTGCGCCTGGGTCATCATCGCCGGCGTAATCTTGCCGCTCGACATTGCCGCGATCTGGTTCAAGGTCATGTGCTTGATCGAGAAGTACATCGGATGCTCGCGCAGGCCGGGGAAGTCCTTGTCGAGCACGGCGCAGCCGTCCTGGGTGGACGCGATCTGGCCGATGGGTTCGTCGAGCGGCGAGAGGGGCGTGGCGCTGTCCTGAGCTGCGGCAGGAGCCGCCAGGACGGTCACGAGCAGAATAACCTTTGTCGAAACCATGCACGCTCTCCCACGCTCAAGAAACGCGCGATTTGCGTTAAGGTGCCGCCGGATCGAGGGGAATGGACATGCGCAAGATTCTGCCGATCGCCGCGCTGGGACTTGCCGCAGGATTGGCGAGCTTTTCCGCCGCGGCCAAGCCGCTCGCGCCGGATGACACGTCCGAATCATGTCCCAAGGATGCCACATGCGGCGTCGTGATGCGCCCCCTTGACCCGTCCGGGCGGGTCAAAGGCGCGCTCGGCATCGCCTACCGGCTCTATCGCCACACCGATGCGAATGCCGTGCCGAAAGAGACCATCGTGGCGCAGGAGGGCGGGCCGGGCTTCGCCTCGATCAAGTCGAGCTATGGCTACAAGCAGCTGTTCTCGGCCCTGCGCGCCGACCACGATCTGCTGATCGTCGATGCCCGCGGCACGGGGCCGACCGGCATCGATTGCAAGAGCCTGCAGCGCTCGCCCGTGCGCACGCCGCGCGACATCGGCGCCTGTGGCCGGGCGCTCGGCAGGGCCTCGACGCTCTACGGCACGCGGCTTGCCGTCGACGACATGGTCGCGGTGCTCGACGCGCTGCATATCGGCAGAATCGATTTCTACGGCGACAGCTATGGGACGTTCTTCGGACAGGTGCTTTCGGCGACATATCCCGACCGGCTGCGCGCGGTGGTGCTCGACGGCGCCTATCCGGTGATCGGCGAGACGCCTTGGTACACCAACGCCGGCAAGGTCGTGCGCCGCGGCTTCGACGAGGCTTGTGCGCGCGCGCCCTATTGCGCAGGGCTCAAGGGCTCGTCGCTGGCGCGCATCCGCAAGCTCGTCGATTTCGTGCGGCGCAGCCCGATCAGCGGCAGCGCGCCGGACGGCGAAGGCGAGATGCGCCGCGTCACCGTCGATCCGGGCACCGTCGGCAACATGCTCTATGCGGGCACGCAGGGGCCGGTGAACTATCGCGACCTCGACGCCGCCATCCGCGCCTGGTTCGAGGCGCGCGACGCCAGGCCCCTGCTGCGCTTGGCCGCCGAAAGCAACGCCAACGAGGATCCCGAGCCGCCGCGGCAATATTCCTACGGCCTGTTCGCCGCGGTGAGCTGCATGGACTATCAGCAGATCTACGACATGACGTCGTCCTTGGCCGACCGCCGCACGCAGCGCCGCGACGCCTTGCGCACGCAGCGGGCGAGCGATCCGGGCATCTACGATCCGCTCAGCATCGACGAGTTCCAGACCGTGCCGCTCGATATCTCGGTGTTGAACCTGTGCCTGGAATGGCCGGTGCATCACGCGCCCTACACGCCGGGCAAGCCGATCCCGGACGGCGCGCAATTCACCGCCGCGCCGACCTTGGTGATCAACGGCGAGCTCGACATGCTGACCACCGCGGCGGAGGGCGCCATCGTCACCGCGCAATATCCGCACGGCCAACAGGTCGTGGTTGCGAACTCGTTCCATGTCGATGCCATCGACGACTATGACGACTGCGCGTCCGCGATCGTGCGCCGCTTCGTCGCCACGCTGGATGCCGGCGACACGTCCTGCGCCGCCAAGGTCAATCCGGTCCGGCTGGTGCCGTTCTTCGCGCTGCATGCCGCCGACGCGCTGCCCGCCGTGCCCGGCGACGGCAACGCAGCGACCACGGCCGATCTCGCCGTCGCCTCCGCCGCGGTGCAGACCGCGGGCGACGTCATCGCGCGCTGGAACATCAACTATTCGGGCCACGGCGTCGGCCTGCGCGGCGGGCGCTGGCGCTACAGCCAGCCGGACATGGTGGCGAGGTTCTCGCTGAGCAAGGTGCGCTGGACGCGCGACCTGGCGGTCTCGGGCAGCGCGGTATGGGATCAGCGCGACGGCAGCATCCGCGTCGATCTCACCTTCGCGAACGGGCGCGTGACGGCGTCTTGGAACGACCGCGCGACGGACGCGGTCGCGTCTTTGTCGGGGCGGATCGGCGGACGCGTTTTGCGCGCGTCAATGCCGGCGCCGTGAAGGCGATCACCGAATGGAAGCGCCGCGCGAAGGCGGCATCGAGCGCCGCGCTCAGGTTCGTCACCAGGATCACCGTGCCGGGGAAGCTTTCGAGGCGCTGCAGCAGATAGGCGATGCGCTGGTTCGCGGCGCGGTCGTTGGTGTGGCGCCGCGCATCGACGATGCGGACCTCCCTCTTGCAGGCCTGCGCGACCAGCGCGGCCGCGAACCGCGCGCCCGGCCCGTCGAACAGGTGGCGCAGCGGATCCTCGTGCTCGGCCCATTGCACGATGTCCTCGAGCGCATTGCGCGCGTCGCGGTCGAGGATCTCGTCGGCCCAGTCGAGCAGCACGATCTGTTTGCTTGGCGATTTGGTGGACGCTTTGGCCATGGCTGTTCCTCCCCGGGAGACGATAGCCTTTTACCCGACCTTGGGCTAAGGGATTGCTGCATGAAATGGCCCGCCACCCGCATCAGCGCGTCCTCGCCGAAGAGCTTCGGCATGTACGAGAAGGCGGCGCGGATGATGGCGGCGGGGATCGACCTGATCCATCTCGAGGTCGGGATGCCGAGCTTCGACACGCCCGGGCACATCAAGGACGCGACCATCGCTGCGCTCATGGCGGGGCAGGTGCATTACGGCGACTTCCGCGGGCAGGTCGCCTTGCGCCGCGCCATCGTGCGGCGCCTGGCCGAGCGCAACGCGCTGACGGTGAAGGAGGACGAGGTCGTCGTCACCAACGGGCTGACGCATGCGTCCTATGCCGTGTTCATGGCCGCGCTCGATCCCGGCGACGAGGTGATCCTGCTCGCGCCCTATTACCCGCAGCACGTCAACAAGGTCGAGCTGGCGGGGGGCAAGGTGGTGCTGGCGCCGCTCGATGCCGCCGACAACTACCGCCTCGATGCGGCCGCGATCGAGGCTTGCATCACGCCGAAGACGAAGATGATCGCGCTGGTCAATCCGGCCAACCCCACGGGGCGCGTCTATACGCGCGCGGAGCTGGAGGGGTTGGCCGCGCTTGCGATCCGCCACGACCTGCTCGTTCTCTCCGACGAGGTCTATGACCAGATCGTCTATGACGGCCACGCGCATATCTCCATCGCCTCGCTGCCCGGCATGTTCGAGCGCACCTTCTCGCTCTTCGCCTTCACCAAGGCCTATGCGATGGACGGCTGGCGCATCGGCTATGTCGCGGCGCATGAGCGCTTCATTCCGGCGCTGCTCAAGATCACGATGAACGACGTCGCGCATGTGAACGTGTTCATCCAGGAAGGCGCGCGCGCCGCGCTCGAAGGTCCCGACGCGCCCGTCGCCGCCATGGTCGAGGAGGACAAGCGCCGCCGCGATCTCGTGGTCAGGCGCATGAATCAGATGTCGGGCGTGACCTGCGCGGTGCCCGAAGGCACGATCTATGCGTTCCCCGACATCTCGGCGACGGGCAAGCCCGCGCAGCAGGTCGCCGACGAGATATTGGAGCGCTGCCATGTGGTGACCGAGGCCGGCACGTTCTACGGCGCCGCAGGCGAGGGGCATCTGCGCGTCTGCTTCGGCGCCGAGCCCTATGAGCGCATCGAGGCCGCGCTCGACCGCATGGCGCGCTATTTCGCGGGAGAGTCATGAGCAAGGCCGCAGACGATCTCGACCGCTGGATACGCTCAGACTTCGTGGCGATGAACACGGAGCTGGAGGAGCTCTATTTCGCGCGCGCCGACCGCGCCGACGTCGAAGGCGTGGGCGAGGCGATCAAGACGCGGCTGGCGGAGGAGGGGCGCGCGCTGATCCGCCCGCTCGCCGCCGAGGGCAACACTAACGAAGGTTTCGACGCCGCGTTCGACGTGCTGGGCAACCTCGGCCTGTTCATGGCGGCGCTGCGCCGTCACGAGCTGACCAACCCGGAGCGCGAGACCGAGTCGCCGTTCCGCGAGGCCTCGGCGCTCGGCCTGCACATCGGCGCCTCGCTCGGCGTCACGCCGCGCTTCGCCACCGCGCATCTGACGACCCACAACGCCGCCATCGACGGCGTGCAGAAGAGCTTCACCAGCCTCGCGGACGAGTTCGTCTTCATCGACTACAACACGATGGGGATCCTGGCCTATAAGCGCGCGGCCGCGGCGCTGATGCACGTGCCCCCGCTCGGCATCTCGAACAAGGCGACCTTGATGCTGCTCAACAACGCGCGCGACGCGCTTGCAGACGTGGCCGCGACCAACCAGATCCTGTTCGACCGCCTCGACGCCGACCGGTTCTTCTATTGCGTGCGGCCCTATTACAAGCCTTATCGCGTCGGCCGCCAGGAATATCGCGGCGCCAATGCGGGCGACTTCTCCGGCATCAACGAGATCGACCTGCTGCTCGGCCTGTGCCGCGCCAACGATCCCAGCTACTCGCAGCTTCTGATCGACAAGATGCTGTTCATGATCCCCGAAGACCAGCGCAACCTCCGCGACTGCCTGATCCGCGTGCCGCTGCTCGACAGCTTCCTGGAAGCCGCGCCCAAGGCATCCGGCAAAGCGTGGTTCCGGGACAACGCAAGAGCGTTCCTGGAAGTGTGCGAGGCGCATGGTCGCGCCGCCATCCAGCACCACAATCAGCTTTTCGAGAGCTTCATCGTACGGATGTCCGGAGAGCTCGACCGCAAGCACCACGGCCAGCTCACCGCGTCCGGCCCGCCGCTGCCCGTGCTCGCCAAGGCGCTCGAGCGGCTGCGCGACCTGCGCGCCGCCGCCAAGCGCGACGACCTGGAGACCGCGCACGACAAGATCGAGATGCTGAAGCGGGCGGCGGGGCTTTAGCCCGCGAGCCGGACCTTTTGCTCGGGCTTGAGCCGTATATGCGTGCCTTCGTGATTGACGTCGAAGGCCAGCGTCTCGCGCACGATGGCGATCAGCTTCGCATGACCGAAGGCGATCTTGTAGTTCGGCTTGCGCGTGAGCAGTTGCTGACCGACCTCGGACAGCGGCGCCCAGCCTTTCGCATCGGCGAGCAGCCGGACGACGTCGGTCAGCAACGGCGTCGCGGCATGGCGCTTGCCGAAGACGCGCGGCGCCGACGCCAGATCGTCCGTGCAGACGAATTCGGTGCAGGCGAGCCGGAAGCTCTGCGGCGTGTTGCGCCGCCCGAAGCCGAAGACGCTGCAGCCTTCCTCGCGGATGCGTGCCGCGAGCCGGGTGAAGTCGCTGTCCGAAGAGACGATGCCGAAGCCCTGGTACTGGCGCTTGTGGAGCAGGTCCATGGCGTCGATCACCAGTGCGATGTCCGAGGCGTTCTTGCAGCCGCCATTGGCGTTGTGCTGATGCAGCTCGAGCCCGTATTCCTTCGCGGCGATGGTCCATTGCTGCAGGCGCGCGCCCGAGAAATCCCCATAGAGGCGCCGGACCGCGATTTCGCCGCGCAGGGCGATCTCGGCGAGCAGAGCCGCCGCATGCTCGGCGCCTATGTTCTCCCCGTCGATCAGCACGGCCAGGCGCTGTGCCATGGAATTCAATCCTATTCCCCGATAGGCTAGGTCGAATGTATGGATGACTCATGAAGATCAAGCTCCATAAGAACGACCTGCCGGACGGGCTCGATCTGGGTCCGGTGGTCGCCATCGACAGCGAGACCCTGGGCCTCAACCCCAACCGCGACCGGCTGTGCCTGGTGCAGCTCTCCTCGGGCGACGGCACCGCGCATCTGGTCCAGTTCGCGGCCGGCGGCTTCGCGGCGCCGAATCTCAAGCGCATGCTCGCCGATCCCAACACGATCAAGCTGTTCCATTTCGCGCGCTTCGACATGGCGATGTTCCGCAAGCATCTGGGCGTGGTCACCGCGCCGGTCTACTGCACCAAGATCGCCTCGAAGCTGGTGCGCACCTATACCGACCGCCACGGGCTGAAGGACCTGGTCAAGGAGCTTCTGGGCGTCGACATGTCGAAGGAACAGCAGAGCTCCGACTGGGGCGCGGCCGAGCTCAGCGACAAGCAGCTCGCCTATGCCGCCAGCGACGTCGCCCATCTGCACCGGCTGAAGGACGTGCTCGACGCCATGCTGGCGCGCGAGGGCCGCACGGCGCTGGCCAAGGCGTGCTTCGACTTCCTGCCCGCGCGAGTCGAGCTCGACCTCGCCGGCTGGCCGGATGTCGATATTTTTGCTCATTAATTCCGGTTTACCGCGGGATATTCACGCGGCTTGAACGGCCCTCCGCCTTGGGCCAGATTTGGCACGCATTACGCGTGTTGGACGGATGTCAGCCAAGCTCAAAGCCCTGCCAAGAGACCATATGCGCGGCGATGCCGCCGCGGCCCGCCGCGTGTTCGACACGGCCGCCGAAGCGATCGAAGCGCTGAAGGCCAAGCTGGACGCCACCTTCACCCGCGCGGTCGACGTGCTGCTCTCGGTCGAGGGCCGGGTCGTGGTCAGCGGCATGGGCAAGAGCGGTCATATCGGCCGCAAGATCGCCGCCACCCTGGCCTCGACCGGCACGCCGGCCCAGTTCATCCATCCTGCCGAGGCCAGCCACGGCGACCTGGGCGCGCTCACCGAGAAGGACGCGCTTCTGATGCTGTCCTGGCGCGGCGAGACGGCGGAGCTGTCCGACCTCATCACCTATGCCAAGCGCTTCCACATTCCCTTGATCGGCATGGCGAGCAATGCCGAATCCACCTTGCTCCAGGCTTCCGACGTAGCGCTGGTGCTTCCGCCGGTGCGCGAGGCCTGCCCGATGGGCATGGCGCCGACGACGTCGACGACGGTGATGCTGGTGCTGGGCGACGCGCTGGCGGTCGCACTGATGGAGCGGCGCGGCTTCTCGGCGGACCGCTACCGCGACTTCCATCCCGGCGGCAGCCTGGGGCGCGCGCTGATCCGCGTCTCGGACCTGATGCATACCGGCGACGAGATCCCGCTGGTCGCGAGCGACACGGTCATGAGCGACGTGCTCATCGCCATCGCCGAGCACCGCTTCGGCTGCGTCGGCGTGGTCGACAGGAAGGGCGCGCTGCTCGGCATGATCACCGACGGCGACCTGCGCCGCCACATGGGCCGCGACCTGCTCGACCGCAAGGCTGCCGACGTGATGACCAAGAATCCGAAGATCGCGCAGCCCGACCAGCTCGCGGCCGAAGCGCTGGCGATCATGAACGAGAAGAAGATCACCCAGCTCTTCGTGCTCGACGGCAGATCGAAGAAGCCGGCCGGCATCCTGCACATCCACGACTGCCTGCGCGCGGGGCTCACCTGATGCCGCGGGCGAAATCTGCGCGGGGGCCGACGACGGAGCCGCTCAAGGTCCCGCACGAGCGGCGCGACTGGACGGCACGGGCGCGCGGCACGGCGCTGGACGCGATCCGCTACAGCCAGTTCGTCTCGCTGATGAAACGCGCGCTGCCCATCGCGGCCGCGGCGGTCCTGGCCGCGGTGCTGGTCTATTCCTTCCTGCCGCGGCCTTCCGACAAGATCACGCTGACGGCGCAGCACACCGGCGTGCTGGACAACGACCTGACGATGGAGAAGCCCAAGCTGACCGGCGCCGACGACGACGGCAACCCGTTCGTCATCACCGCCGAGAAGGCGGTGCAGGACCCCAAGCATCTGCGCCGCGTGCGGCTGTCGAAGATCGAGGCCGACATGACCATGCAGGACGGCCGCTGGCTGAACGCGACGGCGAGCCAGGGCTTTTTCGACATGGAAAGCGGCGCGCTCAATCTGAGCGGCGGCATCGCGATGTATTCCGACTCGGGCTATGAGCTGCACACCGACCGGCTCGAAGGCGAGATGAAGAAGGGCACGTTCCACGGACCGGCACCGGTCAGCGGCCACGGTCCGTTCGGCTCCTTGAGCGCCGACCGCTTCGAATACGACCGTATCAAGCAGGAGCTGCATCTGCTGGGCAACGTGCGGACGAATTTCACGATCCCGAGGCATCATAGATGAAACGATTGGCGCTTGCTCTTTTGCTGCTTTCCACCGCCGGCGCATCGGCGCAGGTGACGAGCGGCTTCGGCCTGTCCGCGAAGGACACCAACGCGCCGATCCAGGTCTCGGCCGACCGTTTCGACGCCGACCTCAACTCCAAGACCGGAACCTATTCCGGCAACGTGCTGGTCTCCCAAGGCCAGATGAAGCTGCGCGCCGACAAAGTGAAGGTCAACGTGGTGTCGGGAAAGCCCGACAAGATCTACGCCAACGGCAACGTGCTGTTCACCGCGCCGTCGGGCAATGCGCAAGGCGATGCCTGCGTCTATGACGTGGCGCCGCGCCTCATCACGCTCACCGGCCGCGTGGTCCTGACGAAAGAAAAGAACGTTATGCGCGGCTCGACCCTGACCGTGAACCTGAACACCGGCCAAGCCCAGCTCGGCGCCAAGCAGGCGCCAGGGCAGCGCGTTCAGGGACTGTTTACACCGCCGCCGCAATCGCAAAAGAACCCGCCCTAGCTTCATGGTTCCTTAAACACGATTAGGCATGGTTTTTGCCCAGGTAGACGAAGATGCCGACCAAGAAGACCGCAAAGCCCGAGAATCCCGCTGTTTCCGCTGCGACCGCCGGTCCGGGCGCGGCGTCCGCGAGCGCGCGCCCGCGCGTGGTTGAGTCGGGCAAGGGCCTCGTCGTCAACCGCATCGCCAAAAGCTTCAACAAGCGTCCCGTGGTCCGCGGCGTCAGCATGACCCTGAAACGCGGCGAGGTCGTGGGCCTGCTCGGCCCCAACGGCGCCGGCAAGACCACCAGCTTCTACATCATCTCGGGGCTGATCCAGCCCGACGCCGGCACCATCGAGATCGAGGGCACCGACGTGACGCGGCTGCCGATGTACCGCCGCGCGCGGCTGGGCATCGGCTACCTGCCGCAGGAGGCGTCGATCTTCCGCGGGCTCACCGCCGAGCAGAACATCCGCGCCACCGCGGAGCTCGTCGAGCAGGATCCCGGCAAGCTCGAGGCGATGGTCGAGGAGCTTTTGGCCGAGTTCGGCATCAACCACGTGCGCAACACGCCGTCGATCGCGCTGTCGGGCGGCGAGCGCCGCCGGGTCGAGATCGCGCGCGCTCTGGCGACGCATCCGTCCTACATCCTCCTCGACGAGCCGCTGGCGGGCATCGACCCGATCGCGGTCGGCGACATCCGCGACCTGGTAAGGCACCTGAAGGACCGCGGCATCGGCGTGTTGATCACCGACCACAACGTGCGCGACGCGCTCGACATCATCGACCGCGCCTACATCCTGCACGAAGGCCAGGTGATGAAAGAGGGCACGCCGGCCGAGATCGTCAGCGACCGCGACGTGCGCCGCGTCTATCTGGGCGAAAAATTCTCTCTATGAGCAGGGCGTAAAGCGTTATGGCGTTGGGGCAGCGTCTCGAGATACGGCAGGGTCAGTCGCTGGTGATGACCCCACAGCTGCAGCAGGCGATCAAGCTGCTGCAGCTCTCCAACATCGAGCTGGCCGAATATTGCGAGCAGGAGCTCGAGAAGAACCCGCTGCTCGAGCGCGACGACAGCGAGCGCTCGGGCGAGGAGCATGTCGAGCGCGAAAGCGCCGCGACCGAAACCTTGGACACCGCGCTCGGCCGCGAGGATTTCTCCAAGGCCGAGGACATGGACGCCTCGCACGACGACAAATACGACAGCGCCGAGGGCGCGATGCCTGCGGCGCCGCTCACCGACTGGTCGACGGTCAAGAATTCGCAGCGCTTCGAGGGCGACGAGGACGGACTCGAATCCTCGCTCGCCGCGGGCGGCAGCCTCAAGGACCACCTGGAGGAGCAGCTCGCCATCGCGGCGCTCGGCCCCGAGAAGCGGCTCGTCTGCCTGGCGTTGATCGATGCGGTGGACGAGGCGGGCTATCTGCGCGCCGACCTCGACGAGGTGGCTGAGCGGCTCGGTGCCGCGCGGACCTGCGTGGACGAGGTGCTGAAGATTCTCCAGGGCTTCGATCCGATCGGCGTCGCGGCGCGCGATCTCGCAGAGTGCCTTGGCATCCAGCTGAAAGCCCAGGACCGGCTCGATCCGGCGATGGCGGCGCTGCTGACCCGGCTCGATCTCGTTGCGCGGCGCGAGACCGCCGCGCTTTGCGCGATCTGCGGCGTCGATGCCGAAGACATCGCCGACATGATCGCAGAGATCCGCGGCCTGACGCCGAAGCCCGGCCTCGCCTTCGGCACCGAGCCGGTGCAGCCGGTAATCCCCGACGTCTTCGTGAAGGAGGGTCCCGACGGCGCCTGGCATATCGAGCTCAACGCCGAGACCCTGCCGCGCCTGCTGGTCAATTCGCGCTACTACACCAAGGTCCAGGCCGGCGCGCGCGACAAGGATTCCAAGAACTACCTGACCGACTGCCTCAACAGCGCCAACTGGCTGGTGAAGAGCCTGGACCAGCGTGCGCGAACGATCATGAAGGTGGCAGCTGAGATCGTGCGCCAGCAGGACGGGTTCCTCACCTATGGCGTGCGGCACTTGAGGCCGCTGAACCTGCGCACCATCGCGGATGCGATCACGATGCACGAGTCCACGGTCAGCCGCGTCACCTCGAACAAATACATCGCGACGCCGCGCGGTACCTTCGAACTCAAGTACTTCTTCACTGCCTCGATCCAATCGGTGAACGGCTCGGAAGCGCATTCCGCCGAAGCGGTGCGCGACCGCATTCGCGAGATGATTGAAAACGAAGGCCGCCGCGAAATTCTCTCCGACGACCGCATCGTTTCGCTGCTCACCGCCGACGGCGTGAACATCGCGCGGCGCACCGTCGCCAAGTACCGCGAGGCGATGCGCATCCCGTCTTCGGTCGAGCGCCGCAGGCTGAAATTCGGGGAATCGGCTGCCGCCGGACATCCTTAATTGCAAGCGTTGACATTCCCCTGGGGCAGGCCTACACACCCCGCCGCCCTGGGAATGAAGGCGCGCTGAAAAGGTCCCTAGAGCCTTGAAGTGCGCGAGCCGCATCAACAAATGACAATGCGTTCGCCGTCACCGATAGGTCATAGATGAACATCGCCGATCTGCTCCAGCCCGATGCCGTGATCGCGTCGCTGAAGGTCCAGAGCAAGAAGCAATTGCTTCAGGAATTGGCCATGCGCGCCGCCGCCCAGACGGGCATCGCCGAGCGCAAGATCTTCGAGACCCTGACAGAGCGCGAGCGCCTGGGCTCGACCGGCGTCGGCGAGGGCGTCGCCGTCCCGCACGGCCGCATGGCCGATGCCAAGAAGATCGTGGGCGTCTTCGCCCGGCTCGAAAACCCGATCGACTACGACGCCGTCGACAAGCAGCCGGTCGACCTGGTGTTCATGCTGATAGCGCCCGACGTCGCCGGCGCGGATCATCTGAAGGCCCTGGCCAAGGTCTCGCGCCTGCTGCGCAACGCCCAAGCCCGCGAGAAGCTGCGCGCCGCCGCCAAGAGCGAGGCGCTCTACGCCATCCTCACCGAGCCTACGGCCAGCGCGAGCTCGCGCGCGGCTTGAGCCAAACTTAGACTTTCAGGTATTTTGGTGCCGTTGCTAGAATTTGCTCCGGCGTCTCTCTAACATTGATTGTGTCGTCTTCAGTTTCCGAGCGTCCTACAAAGAAGATTGCTGTACCGCTTGAACTTCCGACCATATACGCGACGTTGTCGAGATTTATATGAACGACTGAAGCGTCAGTATCGGACGTCACGCCATCGTCTTCCAGGCATTTCACCCAAGTTGCCATAAGGCCTCGCGAATTTGGATTCCAGTGGTTATCCTATCCCTATAACCAAAGCGCTCAAGCCGCCGCAGGTAAACAAGCACGCCAAGAGCTGCCCGGCGACGTTGGCTACAGGAAAGATGTTGCAGTTATCTAAGCCGGATCAAGAGGCTATAGCTCACGCAATCCTGAATCCGTGTCCGCCAAACGCGGTCCTAAAACGCGCTTTCCAGGCTCATCGTCGCCTTATAGCGAAATCGATCTGGCGGCGATCTCTCTCGCCGGAATAAAGCCGTTCTGCATCGTGTGCGCCTTGAGCCGAGGCCCAGGTGATGTGAAAGCAAAAAAAGCGCGCGAGCACCGCCCGCGCGCTTTCCGCCCGTTGTCCTTGAGACCTAGTGCACGCTCACCGGCGTGAGGTCGTTCTGCACCGCCGCGCCATACGCCGACGCGTAGGCATCGGTGTAGCCCAGCACGCTGCCGTCGATGGCGTGCAGCACGTAGAGCTTGACGCCCGGAGGCAGCTCGATGCCCGGCGGGATCAGGCCCAGGCGATGCGCCTCGTCCGAACCCGTGGGCTTGATATAGGCGATGCGCGCCGCCGCATTCTCGCCTTCCGGCTGGTCTTCGAAATCGAATTCTTCGGTCATGACTGACCTCCTTCCCCGCTCCGGCGCGTTCCCACGCCGCTTGCGGAATTGTTGTCGCCCGTCCTTATCTCAACGGTCCGGATCACCGGTTCCGCCTTTGGCCGCGACAGCTCCACGGTCAACAAACCGTTACGAAGCTCCGCGCCCGTGACCTCGATGCCCTCCGCCAGAACGAACGAGCGCTGGAATTGGCGCGCCGCGATGCCGCGATGCAGGAAGTTGCGGTCGGCGCCGTCGCTCTGCTTGCCCTTGATGACCAGCTGGCGATCCTCGACCGTGACGTTCAGCTCGTCGGGCGCGAAGCCGGCCACCGCCAGCGTGATGCGCAGCGCCTCGTCGTTGGCCTGCTCGATATTGTAGGGGGGATACCCGTCTCCGGCCGCCTTGGCAGTGCGCTCGAGCAACCGGTCCAGGTGCTCGAAACCCAGGAGAAACGGGCTGTTGAAATAGGCCCTTTGCGTCATGTCCAAAGCCCTCCTTCAAGCGGCTTTGCCCGGCATCCCGCCGGAAAGATTGTTGCGGCCCCGGATGGGCGCCGCGTAAAGAGAATGTGGGGTGTACAGCGGATTAATCAAGCTATTGTCCCCCGGATCATGAACCAAGGCTTTCCCCGATCCACCGTCCTGCTCGACGACGCCACGCCCGGCCGCGAACGGCTTTGGCGGTTCGCCGGCAATTGTGGCGTCATTCGGGCAGATGCCCTGAACGACGTTCCTGGAGCCTTCGCTCGCATGGAAATGGAACGCCGCCGGGGGCGGTTCGTGGCGGGGTATTTTTCCTATGAGCTGGGTCACCTGCTGGAACCAAAGCTCAATTCGCTGTTGCCGGAGCGCCGGGACGTGCCGCTGCTCTGGTTCGGTGTGTTCGAGCGGATGGAGGAGGGCAGGCTCGAGCCGGCCGGGCGCGCCTATACCGGACCGCTGCGGCATGAATGGGACGCATATGGCTATCACGCGCGATTCAAGCGCGTGCGCGACTACATCGCCGCCGGCGACATCTATCAGGCGAACCTGAGCTTCCGCTCGCGCTTCGCTTTCGCCGGCGATCCGCGCGGCTTGTATGCGAGCCTGCGGGCGCGTTCCAACGCGGCCTATGGCGCCTATATCGACGACGGGGAGCGGCAGATCCTGTCGCTGTCGCCAGAGCTGTTCTTCGATCTCGCCGCGGATGGGCACATCGCCGCCAAGCCGATGAAGGGCACGATCGCGCGCGGGGCCGATCCCGCGTCCGACGACGCGGCGCGCGCGCGCCTGGCTGCCAGCGAGAAGGACCGCGCCGAGAACCTGATGATCGTCGATCTCCTGCGCAACGATCTCGGGCGCGTGGCCGAGCTGGGCAGCGTTTCGGTCGCCGACCTCTTCGCGGTGGAGACCTATCCGACCTTGCACACGATGGTGTCGACGGTGAAGGCGCGGCTGAAGCAGGACGTGGGCATCGAGGGACTGGTGCGCGCGATCTTCCCCTGCGGCTCGGTGACCGGCGCCCCCAAGATCCGCGCCATGCAGATCATCCGCGAGCTCGAGGAAAGCCCGCGCGGACTCTATTGCGGCGCCATCGGCTATTTCGCGCCGGACGGCGCGGCCAAATTCAACGTTGCAATCCGTACGCTGACGATATCGGGCGCCGAGGGCCGGCTCGGCATCGGCGGCGCCGTGGTGCAGGATTCGACGGCACAAAGCGAGTTCGACGAATGCCTGCTCAAGGCGCGCTATTACGAGGCCGCGCGCCGGCCGCTGGAGCTGATCGAGACCTTGGCCTCCGACGGCGGGCGGCTCGAGCGCCATCTCGAGCGCATGGCGCGCTCGGCCGCGTTCTTCGGCATCGCGTTCGACCGCGCCCGGCTCGTGTTGCCCGATCGCGCAGAGCCGTCGCGCCTGCGCATCGCGCTCGACGAAAGCGGCGCGTTCCATTGCGCCGCGGTACCGCTGGAGCCCGCGCCCGCGCGATGGACTTTCGCGATCTCGCCGCGGCGCGTGCTGAGCGACGACCCGCTCGCCCGGCACAAGACCAGCTGGCGCGAGCATCTCGAGCCGCTGCCCGGCGCCGACGAGACGGTCTTCCTGAACGAGCGCGGCGAGGTCGCGGAAGGAAGCCGCAGCACCGTTTTCGTGAAGCGCGGCGGCGTTCTGCTGACGCCGCCGCTTTCGGCGGGCGTGCTCGATGGCGTGCTCCGGCGCGAGCTGCTGGACGAGGGCAGGGCGCGAGAGGCCACGCTCATGCCGCGCGACCTGGGCAAGGCCGAGGTCCTCCTCGGCAATTCGCTGCGCGGGTTGATCGCGGCGGTGCCCGTGCTCGAAACCGTTTAATCCGGCAGGTTCGCGATCAGGAACGGCAGGCCGTTCAGGTAATGCGGGTTCTCGGCCCAGACTGCCGCGCTGAAGCCCTGCGGCAGCCCGGACTGGAGCTGCGTCGTCGAAAGACCCGTGATGCCCGCGTCATTCGCGTGATTGCCGACGCCTTTCGAGCCGTCGTTGATGCCGCTTTGGGTCATGTCCCAATAGGTGTTGAGCGTCGTGACGTTCTGATAGCGGTAGCCGATCAGTCCGCCGGCATAGCCGCCCGCGCCCGCGCTCACCGTGCCGAAGGAATAGGACGCGACCACCGAGCTCACCGTGCTGGTGACGAAATGCACGCCGATCAGACCGCCCGCGGCGGCGCCCGCCCCCGCATGAACCGGCCCGCTGGCATAGCAGTTGGAAAGCGTGGATGTGTCGCTGCCGAAGGCGAGAAAATACCCGATCAATCCGCCGGCGGAAGCGAGCGGTCCGCCTTGGACCTGGTTGCGCACGGTGACAGCGCCGCCGGCCCAGGATTTCGTCACCAGTCCTGCGAATATGCCGATCAACCCGCCGGCATGGGAATCGTCCGTGACCGTCACGGCCGCCGTCGAATGCGAGTTGGCGACGGTGTTGATCGCGCCGCCGGTAATGGTGCCCGCCAGGCCGCCGGCGAAGGCGGCATGCGTGCCGCGTACGGTGCCGGCCGAGCTGGAAGACAGGATGCTGCTGCCGTTGCTCGAAAAGCCGACGATTCCGCCGATGTCGCAGGTGTGACCGCCGGAGACGATGCCGCGCGTCGCGACGTTCTCGATGCGGCCGAAGCTCAAGCCCGCAACCGCGCCGACCTCGCAGTTGTTGCCGCCTTTGACCGCAACGTCTTTGAGCACGAGGTTCTCGACCGCGCCGCCGAGGTCGATCCAGGCGAAGAGGCCGGCCCGCGGTCCGGTCGTGTTGACGCGCAGATGCGAGATCGTGTTGCCCAGCCCGTCGAAGGCGCCGGTGAAGTTCGTCGCGACCGGCGGCGCTGCATAGACGCCGTCCGGCGTCGCGTCATAGGCGCCCGACAGCGCGTAATTGCCCGATGGCGCTGTGGCGACCGCGCTTGCCAGCGCCGCGATGCTGTCGACCAGCGTGAAGGCGTCGTCGTTTATGGTGAGGCTGTTCGAAGTCGACCAGAAATGCACGTTGCCGCTTCTGCCGAAGGACAGCGTGCCGCCCGAGAGCCCGTCATTGGTGGTGAGCGTCAATGCGCCCGGCCCGGCCACGTCGATGGTGTGGTCGATGCGGATGGAATGGCGCGCGTCCAGGGTCAGCCCATGGCCGTTCGCCCAGCTCAGCGGCGCGCTGACGGCGATGTCGTTTGCCTGCGTGCCCGCGACGAGCTTCACGTCGCCGAAGCCGAGCAGCTGCTTGATCTTCTTGATGCCGATCGAGGCGTCGGGGCCGTGGCGGTGCAGACGCGCGCGACGCAACTGACATTGGTCGTTGCGCCATAGGCGATCGCGAAAGCGGCCTGCGCGGTGCCGGCCGAACCGGCAAGCGCGATCGAGGAGAGAAGCGGAGCGAGGAGGGCGGCGAGGTTCTTTTGCATCATGGCCTCCTCAATTCGGCAGGTTGGAAAGCAGATAGGGCAGGCCGCCGTTGATGCCGGGGTCTCGTCCCCACACCGCCGGATCGAAGCCCGAGGGCAGCGCCGCTTTCAGCGCCGCGTCGCTCAGGCCCGTGATGCCCGGCGCGCTGTCGATATTGCCCGCGCCGTGCGCCGGGTTCGAGACGCCGCTGGTATCCAGGTCCCAATAGCTGGACGCGAAGCTCAAGCCTTCGGAATCGTATTCGCCGGTCATGCCGCCGACGAAGCTGCGCGCGCCGCCGCTGACCGCGCCGGTCGCGTAGACCGCCGAGATCGTTCCGTCGAAACGGCTGGCGCCGGTCAGTCCGCCGGCCAGCGCATCGGACCCGGCCGCGGCGTCTCCCGTGGCATGGGAATTGACGATCGAGACGCTCGCGCTGCGATCGGCATTGATCCCGACCAGCCCGCCGGCCGCGGACGCGCTATGGTTCGTGCCGTTGCCGGTCGTGGCGTTGGCCGACGACCATGAGCGGCTTATCGTGCCGGCATTGGCGGCGGCGAGGCCGCCGACGAAGGCCAGGCCGCTGCCCGAGAGCGCGCCTTTGCTCGACGAACGGTCGATCATGGCGCCGGCCAGGTTGTTGGCCGCGATCCCGCCCAGCCCGCCGCCGTTGGTGCTGCTCATCTGCACCTGCGCGTGGCAGTCGAGCACCGTTCCGGAATTCGATCCGACGACGCCGCCCATGTTCGACTGGATGGCGCTGAACGTGCCTTGCACGGAATTGCCGGTCAGCAGGCCCTGGTTCAGCACGGCGATCCCGCCGACCGTCTTGCCGTAGCGCCCCCAGAACCGGGCCGCCGTCAGCTTCAGATGCGCGACGCTGCCTTCCTTGGCCACCGAATAGAACAGGCCGGCAAACCCGTTTCCGGCGCTGTCCGGCCGCACCCGAAGATGCTCGATCGCGTGGCCCAGGCCGTCGAAAGCGCCGTGGAACAAGGTCGGGACGGGAACGGAGAGATAGGTGCCGTGCGCATCGGCGTCCCAATCGGCGGCGAGCGCGTAGTTGTTCGAAGGATGCGCTGCGATGGCGCCGATCAGCGCGGGCAGGGAATTCACCAGCGCATAGGGCGCGTAGTTGATCGTCAGCGCGTTGGTCGTCGCCCAGAAATGGACGTTGCCGCCCGGACCGAAGGACAGCGTGCCGTCGGTGCGGCCGTCGTTGCTGGTGAGCGTGACGCCGCCCGGGCCCGCGACGTCGATCGTCTTGTCGATGCGGATGTCGTGCGCGGCGAAGAGCTCCAGATCGTGCGCCGACGCCCAATGGAACGGCGCGTCGACCACGATGTCGCCTGCGAGATCATCGGCGACGACGGTCAGGTCGCCATAGGCCAGCCGCTTCTGGATCTCCTTGATGCCGAAGGTCGCGTCGGGCGCGGTGGCGACGCAGACCCCACCGCTGCAGCGAAGGTTGGTGGTTTGTCCATAGGTGATGGCGAGCGCGGCATGGGCTTCGCCGACGAGCGCCGCGCATAACGCGAACGCGGTTGTGCAAAGCCTGAGCATCGTGAACCTCCCGCCGGCGCGGGATGATAGCAGGCGTCAGACGGAAGCGGCAGCCAGAATGCAAAGTTCCACGAGCGTGTAGGGAATGACCCAGCCGCCCGCCTCGGACATGGTCTCGATGCGCGTGCAATCCTGATCCATCAGTTCGGGAAGCGTGCGCTTCGCAAGCCGCTTTTTTAGATCGGCCTCGGACAACTCTTCGAGCGGCGAGTCAAGATTGTGCATTTGAACGGCACGCCCGATCGCCGCGGCTTGGTCGGGATCGTCCAGCCGGTTCACCAGCTCGGCATACTCGCCATGCGCCCGCCGCTTGAAAAGCCTGGGCGCCTCGTAGGCCGCGCCGGCTATGACGGCCGCGCCGGCCGCGGCGATGCCGCCGATGGTCAGCGTGCGTCGGGAGAGCTTGGGCGGCGGGCTCATGCGAACTGCTTCCTCAGATGCGCCGCCAGCCGCAGCGTCAGCGCCACCAGGTTCATCGTCGGGTTCGACGAGCCGTAGGTCGGGAACACCGAGCTGCCCGCGACGTAGAGATTGGCCACGCCGTGCACCTTGCCGTCGGCATCGACGACGCCGCGCTTGGGATCGGCGCTCATGCGCGTGGTGCCCATGTGGTGGTTGCCCCAGTCCATCACGGCCAGCCAGTCCGCATGGGTCTGCTGGTTGAGGCGGATCATGCCGATGCGGGCCGCGAGCAGCTGGCGGCCGAGCTCCTTCAAGGTCTGGCGGTAGTGCGCGAACACGGAGTCGCTGACATGCATGTGCAGATTCAACCGCGGCATGCCCAGCGCGTCGCGCTCCGCGCCCAGCGCCAGCCGGCGGTTGGGGTCGGGCGCGAGCTCGAGCCCGCAGCCGAGCGAGAAGGCCTTGGCGTTGCTCGCATCGACGCCGAGCGCCGAGGCCGTGACCGAGACGGCCGCCTGGCCGAGCTCGTCGAGCTTGACCGGGTTTTCGACCGTGGTCAGCGACCCCAGCACGTTGTGCGCGCGCTGATGCGCCTCAGTCGGCGAGAAGGTGGCGCGCAGGATCGCGTCCCTCACCGTCATGGTGTTCTGGTAGAACGGCGCCAGCCTGCCGTCGAACATCACCAGGGTGGCGGTGTCGCGCGGGATCGGATGATCGGCGAAGAAGCGCCCGACCATGCCGCTGTCGTTGCCGACGCCCGCTTGTGCGATGTCGTTCGAGGCGAGCAGCAGCCGCGCGTTCTCGATCGCGCCCGCGGCGATCACGGTCATGCGCGGCTTCACGGTGAAATGCCGGCCCGACAGGGTGGCGACGTCGAGATGGTCGAGGCTCGCGGCGTCGGGTGCCAGTCGCAATCCCGTCACGTTGGCGTTGGTGTAGAGCGATAGACGCGCGATGCGGCGCAGGTCGTCGGCATAGCGGTGGCCGAAATGCGTGGGCAGCACCGAGCCGCGCATCTTGCTGAACTGGAACCAGCTCGTATACACGCCGCCGTCACCGAGCGCGATCGGCGCGCCGAGCCTCTTCGCCCACCGCGCGCCGTCGTCATAGACCCAGGGGCCGGCCTCGACGAGGGACTGCGCGCGCTTGAAATAGGGCTCGATCTCGCTGCGCGTGAAGGGCCAGCCGGTATAGGGCAGCCAGTCGCGGGTCTCGAAGTCGATGGCGTCGAGCGGCCGGCACCAGCCGCCCCAATGGTTGGTGCTGCCGCCCAGATAGCGAAGCCTCGAGCTCTCGAGCTTCAGGTAGGGATAGCCCGTCTGGCCGCCGGCATAGAGGTCCTGGGTCTTGCCGTCGAAATGCATGCCGCCGCTCTCCAGCAGCACGACGCGGATCGGGTGCGGCGCCAGCGCGAGCGCCAGCGAAATGCCGGCGGGCCCGCCGCCGACGATCGCCAGATCGGTCTCGATGGTCGTGCCCGCGGGAACGTTGCGGGCGTCGATGAATGCGCTCAAAAGGGCCTTCCCTGCGGCTGGCGGCCAGAGGCTTAGGCTAGTGCGGCGGCCGGGTCAAAGTCTTGTCGCAGGTGTGGCGGTCAGCGGAGCCGCTTCTTGGCACGCGCGACCGGAGTGGGTTTTCATATAGCGCTCGAACAGCACCGCCCGTTCGGAATCCGCGAAAGCAACATATGTCACAAGCCGCCAGGCTTGAACTTGGCTGTATGCGGCGAGCCGCCGGAATTGTGTGCGGCCAAGCGGCAAGAAGGTCGTCGGTAGAGCCGACATATTCCTCGGCAGGATGCGAGATGCTCTGAAGAAGATAGACATACTTCAAGCGAACCTCCCGGCAGCCCGTCTTCGCCTCATTCGCAGGCTACGCCAGGCAGGCTTCGCCTCCGCTATCGCGGCAGCATGCTATGCTTTTCAGTTTGCGCTCAAGGCCTGGCTTGCCAAGCGCAGCCTCCGCGAAGCGGAGGCGAAGGCTGGTGGAGCTGAGCGGGATCGAACCGCTGACCTCGTGAATGCCATTCACGCGCTCTCCCAACTGAGCTACAGCCCCTTAACCGGGTAGGAGGGATAGGCCGGACGCTATTTAATTCTAGCGCTCGTCCTTTTCGATATCGGCGTCGATGATATCGGTAACGTCGTCTTCGTCCTCTTCGACTTCCTCGAGCAGGGCATTGTCGTCCTCGTCTTCGTCGTCCTCGACCTCGATGTCGGCGATGTCGCCCTCCTCGTCGGAATCGACGACCGACATGCCGGCGCTCTCGGGCTCGGGCTCTTCCTCGACGACCTCGTCGTCGTCGTCGGACATGGCCACGGGCGCCTCATCGGGCACGCTCTCGACGATCTCCTCGGACTCGGCGTCCTCGTTCTCGTCTTCGTTCTCCTCCTCGTCGTCGTCCGTCTGCGAGTTGACGGGGACGGCGGCGACGGGCTCGGGCTGGCGCGTGCGGCGTTGCTTGTACAGCGACTCAGGCTCGAAGCTGAACTGGCACTTCGGGCACTCGATGGGCCGCTTCTGTAGATCGTAGAAGCGCGCGGCGCATTGGGGGCAAACGCGCTTAACTCCGAGATCCGCCTTGACCAAAGTGATGCTTCCCGCGTGAAGATGGGTTTCCGAAAGGGGGGTCGTTTGCCACTTTCGGCCCGGCCTGTCAAAGAGGTTTTATGGATCGCCCGCCGCCCCCCAATCCGCTCAAGGCCGCCCGTTCCGGGCCCCTCAAGGGGGCCGCCCAAGTCCCTGGCGACAAATCGATTTCCCACCGCGCGCTGATCCTGGGGAGCCTGGCCGTGGGCGAGACGCGGATCTCGGGGCTGCTCGAGGCGGAGGACGTTCTGAACACGGCCAAGGCGATGGCGGGCCTGGGCGCCGATCTGCTGCGCGACGGCGAGGGCGCGTGGCGGGTGTGGGGCCGGGGTGTCGGCGGCCTGGCCGAGCCGCAGGACGTGCTCGATTTCGGCAACAGCGGCACCGGCTCGCGGCTGGTGATGGGCGCCGTCGCGACGACGGCGATGCGCGCGACCTTCACCGGCGACGCGTCGCTCCGGCGCCGGCCGATGCGGCGCGTGCTCGAGCCGCTGACCCTCTTCGGTGCAACATATGAGGCACGCGAGGGCGGGTTGATGCCGCTCACCTTGACCGGCGCCGCGCGGCCCCTGGCCATCGAGCACGAGGTCGCGGTCGCTTCGGCGCAGGTGAAATCGGCGCTGCTGCTTGCGGCGCTGAATGCGCCCGGCACCAGCCGCATCGTCCAGCCCATCGCGACGCGCGACCATACCGAGCGCATGCTCAAGGCCTTCGGCGCGAAGATCGCCGTCGATGGCGACGCGGTGGAGATCGTGGGCGAGGCCGATCTCAAGCCTTGCGCCATCGAGGTGCCGCGCGATCCGTCCTCGGCGGCGTTCCCGCTGGTGGCGGCGCTGATCGTGCCCGGTTCGGAGATCAAGATCCCCGGCGTGCTGCTCAATCCGCGCCGCATCGGGCTGATCGATACGCTGAACGAGATGGGCGCGGACATCGCCGTCGACAACGCGCGCGACAGCGGCGGCGAGGCGGTGGGCGACCTCGTCGTGCGCGCGAGCGAGCTCAAAGGCGTCGAGGTGCCTGCCGAGCGCGCGCCGTCGATGATCGACGAATACCCGGTGCTGGCCGTCGCGGCCGCGTTCGCGAGCGGCCGCACGACGATGCATGGGCTCGACGAGCTGCGCGTCAAGGAAAGCGACCGCCTTGCCGCCATCGTCGCCGGACTGCGCGCCAACGGCGTCGAGGTGGAAGAGACGGACGACGGCATGGTCGTCGAGGGCCGCGGCGGCGGCGCGGTCGCGGGCGGCGGCATCGTCGAGACCCACATGGACCACCGCATCGCCATGGCCTTCCTGGTGATGGGCCTGGCCGCGCGCGAACCGGTGACGGTCGACGACGCCTCGATGATCGCCACCAGCTTCCCCGAGTTCGAGGAGGTGATGCGCGGGCTTGGGGCGATGCTGGAATGAGCATCGTCATCGCCGTCGACGGAACCGCCGCTTCGGGCAAGGGCACCCTGGCGAAGAAGCTCGCCCGGCACTTCTCATTCGCGCATCTGGATTCCGGGTCGCTGTACCGGCTGGTGGCGCTGGCGGTGATCGAGACCGGCTGCGACGCCGTCGCGGCGGCGCAGGCGATCGATCTGTCGCGCGCGGGGGACGCGGCGATCCGCAGCGACCGGGTCGGCGCCAAGGCTTCGGAGGTTTCCGCCATCCCCGAGGTGCGCGCGGCGTTGTTCAAGTTCCAGCGCGATTTCGCGACCCAGTGGCCGGGCGCGGTCATCGACGGACGCGACATCGGCACGGTCATTGCGCCGGACGCGGCGGCCAAGCTCTTCATCGACGCGACGCCGGAGGTCAGGGCCCGCCGGCGCTGGCTGGAGCTGACCGGGCTGGGCATCCGGAAGGATGAGCGGGAGCTGGTGGCCGAGCTCGTCGCCCGCGACCGCCGCGACCGGGAGCGGCAGGTCTCGCCCATGGTCGCCGCCGCCGACGCCCTCTTGCTGGATACGACCGATTTGGATATAGACGCCGCGTTCGCGGCAGCCCTCACTTTGGTCGAACCGAAGGTCGGGGCGGCGCTCGCAGCGCGGCCAAGGGGTTAAGGAGACCCGGCGGCGCTTTTCCGAGCCGGGCCCGGACGCAATCCAAACCCAGTCCGCCCATGCGGTTGCATGGGAAGTCCATCGCGCCGGAGCCGAAAGGCGAAGGCGGATCGGCACGAACGTTTGAATGAAGGAACTATGGCCCGTACCGCTACCGCCACCAAAGAACCGTCCATGTCCATGCCCAGCCGCGCCGATTTCGAGGCGATGCTGGAAGAGAGCTTCGAGGGCCGCTCGCCGGCCGAGGGCTCGGTGATCAAAGGCACCGTCGTCGCCGTCGAGAACGACTTCGCCGTGATCGATGTCGGCCTCAAGACCGAAGGCCGCGTCTCCTTAAAAGAATTCTCCATGCCCGGCCAGCCGGCCAAGGTCGCCGTCGGCGACCAAGTCGAGGTCTATCTCGAGCGCGTCGAGAACGCGATGGGCGAGGCCGTGCTGAGCCGCGACAAGGCGCGCCGCGAAGAGAGCTGGATCAAGCTCGAGCGCGCGTTCAACGACCAGACCCGCGTCGAAGGCGTGATCTTCGGCCGCGTGAAGGGCGGCTTCACTGTCGATCTCGACGGCGCGGTCGCGTTCCTTCCGGGCAGCCAAGTCGATGTCCGCCCGATGCGCGACGTCGGCCCGCTGATGAACCAGCCGCAGATGTTCCAGATCCTCAAGATGGACCGCCGCCGCGGCAACATCGTCGTCTCGCGCCGCGCCGTGCTCGAAGAGCGCCGCGCCGAGGAGCGCACCTCGCTCGTCGCCTCGCTGGTCGAGAAGCAGGTGGTCGAAGGCGTGGTCAAGAACATCACCGACTACGGCGCGTTCGTGGATTTGGGCGGCGTCGACGGGTTGCTGCACGTCACCGACATCGCGTGGCGCCGCGTCTCGCACCCGACCGAGGTTCTCTCCGTCGGCCAGAACGTCACGGTGCAGATCATCAAGATCAACCACGACACGCAGCGCATCTCGCTCGGCATGAAGCAGCTTCAGACCGATCCCTGGGAAGGCGTCGGCGCGAAGTATCCCGTGGGCGCGAAGTTCAAGGGCAAAGTCACCAACGTCACCGACTACGGCGCCTTCGTGGAGCTGGAGCCGGGCGTCGAGGGCCTCGTCCACGTCTCCGAGATGTCATGGGTCAAGAAGAACGTGGCGCCGTCCAAGATCGTCACGCCGGGCACGGAAGTCGACGTGCAGGTGCTGGAGGTCGACTCCAACAAGCGCCGCATTTCGCTAGGCCTGAAGCAGACCCAGGACAACCCGTGGGAAGCCTTCGCCAAGGCGCATCCGCCGGGCTCGACCATCGAGGGCGAGATCAAGTCGATCACCGAGTTCGGCCTGTTCATCGGGCTCGACCAGGACATCGACGGCATGGTGCACCTCTCCGATCTGTCGTGGGACAAGTCGGGCGAGCAGGCGGTGGGCGACTACTCCAAGGGCCAGGTCGTCCAGGCCCAGGTGCTCGACGTCGACGCCGAGAAGGAGCGCGTCAGCCTGGGCATCAAGCAGCTCAGCGGCGATCCGATCGAGAAGGCCGGCCCGCTTCGCAAGGGCAGCGTCGTCACCGTCACCGTCACCGAAGTCAACGACGGCGGCATCGAGGTCGCGCTGGAAGGCGGCGCCAAGGCGTTCATCCGCCGTGCCGATCTCGCCCGCGACCGCAACGACCAGCGGCCCGAGCGTTTCGGCAAGGGCGACAAGGTCGACGCGCTGGTGACGCAGATGGACAAGGCGAGCCGCAAGATCTCGCTGTCGATCAAGGCGCGCGAAGTGGCCGAGGAGAAGGAAGCCGTGGCGCAGTACGGCTCGTCGGACTCGGGTGCGTCGCTCGGCGACATCCTGGGCGCGGCGCTCAAGAAGGCGACCAAGAAGGGCAAGGGCGACGAGGGCGACGACGAGGAGTAATCCCCGGCCGTCACCATCGCCTAAAGAACAAAGCCGCGCGGGATGCGAGTCCCGCGCGGTTTTTTTGCGCGACCAAGCGCCCGGTTGCGCCGGGCGCCCTTCTTGCCGGCGCCATGCAATCTATTTTTGCCGGAAGCACGATGGGTATCACTACGCTCGGGGCTCATCCCGCAAAGGAGCGCCTGATGAAATACGCATTGCTGGGCTCGATTTCCTGCGCCGGGCTGCTTTCGGGAACCCCGGCCTTGCCTGCCGCCCTGCACACCAAGGTCTTCCAGAGCGGCGGAACGTTCACGATCCCGGCCGGCGCAAGCGCGAGCACGATATTCGAATTCACGCTCGTCGGCGGAGGCGGAGGCGGGGGCGGATGCGGCACCGGCGGCGGCCTCGCCGCGGGAGGCGGCTCGGGCGCGGCCGCCATGATCTCGCTGACCGGATTCAACGCTAGCGACACGGTCGCGGTGACGGTGGGAGCGGCCGGCACCGGCGGAACCGGCGGCGGATCGGGTCATGCCGGGGGCACAGGAGGCACCACGGCTCTCACCTATTCCGCGACCGTCATCGCGTCGGCGACCGGCGGAACCGGCGCGATGGGCACCAACGGAGTCAATTCGCTGGCGGGAAGCGCTGGAACCTTTTCGACCTCGGTCGGATCGACGGGACTGACGCAGAACGCCGCGCTCGGCTTCGGCGCGCAGGACGGGATCGGATCGCTGATCGTGGCCTTCGGCGACACGAGCTATTCGCCGGGGGGAAACAACGCGTTCGGCGTCAGCGGCACCGTCTCGCACCCGGCCGGCCAGCTGGGCGGCGGCGGCTTCGGATGTATCGGCCCGAGCGTGCCCGGCGGTGCCGGCGGCAGCGGACTGGTCGTCGTCCGCTGGGTTCTGTAGCGCAAATCGAAATCGAAGCGGCCGCGCAGGATGCGAGTCCCGCGCGGTTTTTGTTTTACACATGCAAGAAGTGAATGCGCACAGAGAAGTGACAGCAAATAAAAGTGATATCGAATTCTTGGTCCGCAAATGAACGTGATTCCTATATCCCTCTTTGACAGAATTATCTTCTGTCTCCACCAAGATGGAGACTTCAGATGAAACATACTCTTCTTCTGACAACTGCGATCGCGGCCCTCACGTTCGGCAGCGCCGCATGGGCCGCCAGCATGCACACCATGGTCTTCAGCAGCAGCGGCACCTTCACGATTCCCGCCACGGCCGCGGCGAGCACCGAGTTCGAGTTCACCGTCATCGGCGGCGGCGGCGGCGGCGGCGGCTGTTCCACCGGCATCTTCCAGGCCGCGAGCGGCGGCTCCGGCGGCGCGGGCTTCGCCTCCTATAGCGGCTTCACGGCCGGCCAGACCGTCACGGTGACGATCGGTGCCGGCGGCGCGAACGGCGCCTTCGGCGGCGGCGCGGGCGGCGGCGGCGGAACGAGCAAGCTGGTCTTTACCGGCACGACCATCGCGCAGTCGACCGGCGGCGGCGGTTCCCCAGGCCAAACCGCCGGCACGATGGTGGCGGGCACCGCGGGTGCCTTCAGCGCCAGCACGGGTGCGTCCGGACTGACGCTGGCGTCGAGCCTCAACTATGGCGCGGAGGAAGGCACGGTCTTTCCGTGGAGCGGGATCGGCAACTGGACCTATACGATCCCCGGCGGCGGCAATCCGCTCGGCCATGCCGGCACGGTCAACAACTACAACGGCGTGCTCGGCGGCGGCGGCATGGGCTGTCAGTATGTCGGCAGCCCGGGCGGCGCCGGCGGCTCCGGCGTGGTGATCGTGCGCTGGGCGGTCTGAGGCCCGCAGCCGCGCGGGATGCGAGTCCCGCGCGGCTTTTGCCTATTGCGGCACCAGCTCGAACACCGTGCCGCCGTCATGGCGGCCGCCGACGAAGGTCGTGCCGAAGAGATCGCCGTGCGCATCCAACAGCACGGTGGAGAAGGCCGGATTGCTCCCGTCCTGGCAGCGGTTGCGCGCACAAAAGCCGTAGAGCTCCGTCGTCGTCCAGGCCGTGCCGTCGAACGAAAGCCGGTACACCGCGCCCATGCCTTTCGCGCCGCCGTTCTCGGTCGTGCCATAGAGGTTGCCCCAAGCGTCCATGGTCATGGCGGTGAACGAGCCCGCATCGAAGGGCTCGATGGTGCTGAAGGCATAGCCGCCGCTGCCGTCCGGCGTCAGCCGATAGGCGCCGCCGCGCTGGAGCTTTCCGCCCTCATGCGTCGTGCCGAAGATGTTGCCCGCGCCGTCGATGACGACGCCGGCATGCGCCGTCTCGCCGTCGCGGCAAAGGTGGCGCCGGCGGTCGGAGCAGAAATGGTGGAGCACGCCGTGCGTCCAGGTGTCTCCCGACCGCGTCAGCTTGAAGACAGTGCCGGCGCCGCCGTCGCTGTGGAACTGATGGCCGGTGCCGCCGCGCGACGTCGTTCCGATGAGGTTGCCGCTGCCGTCGACGACGACCCCGCCTTCGGGTCCCTCGCCATCGGCGCATCCGTCTTCGGCGCAGAAATCGTAGAGCGACGCTTCCTGCCAGGCGCCGCCGCCGGCCGGGGTCAATCGATAGCCCACGCCGCCGCGGTTGCCGTCACCATGCGCGCCGCCGGTGAAGGTCGTGCCGTAGAGCGGCGACGTGCCGTCATAGGGGGCGCCGCTCGCCGATCCGGCATAGCTCAAGCCGCCTTTCGGAAACATGCCGTCCGCGCAGCCGGTCGCGAGGCAGAACGTGTAGAGACTATGCATGGTCCAAACGGTGCGGTCCGCGTTCGGCACGACCTCGAAAACCTGGGAGGCGTCGGTGCCGTAGAGATTGCCGGCCGTGTCGCGGATGAGAGGCGACCGGTCGCTGCCCGTGGGAGCGGTGGCCAGCACCGTGTATTGCCAGCTGCCGTCGCCCTGCGGCGACAGCATGAAGACGTCGCCCAGCCCCATGCCGTAGAGATTGCCTTCCTCGTCCGCCACAAGGCCGCTGCCGGGCGGTGCTGGTGGCAATGAGGCGCCGGCGGACAGAAGGTGTGCAGGGTCTTGAGCTCGTAGCCGGCGGCAGCCGCGTCCTGCGCGAGCAATACAGCGGCCGCCATCGGCGGCAGGCAGGCCACGAATTTTCCGATCCCGCGCATGAAACCCCTCCGCTCGGTCAGGACCGGCATTATCGTTCCGCGCGATGCCGCCATCACGCGGATTTACGGCGTGATCCTGAACACCTCGCCCTGATAATGCGCGCCGCCGCCCGCGGTGACGCCGAAGATGCTGCCGGCCGCGTCGAAAACGGGAAGACCGCGCGGAATGCGCCCGTCCGGGCAGGTCGTGATCTCGCAGAACTGGTGCAGCAGGCCGAGCGTCCCGTCGAAGCGGAAGGCCGTGCCGCCGTGGCCGTTGGTTCCTCCGGCGGACGCGAACCCGACCAGCGCGCCGGACGCGTCCGTCGTCACGCCGTCCAAGGGTGCCGCGCCGTCGTTGCAGCGGCGGTCGATGCAGAAGCTGTAGACGGTGCTCTGCACGTAGCCCGCTTCGCCCGGCGCGAGCGTGAAGATCGTGCCGGAGTTCTTGAGCCCGCCAGCGGCCGCCGTGCCGATGAGCTCGCCCTGCTCGTCGATCAGCAGCGGCCCGGACGGCCCGTTGCCGTCCTTGCAATCGGTCAGGGAGCAGAAGCTGTAGAGCCGCGTCGCGGTCCATTTGGCATGGGCCGGCGTAAGCTCGACGACGGTGCCCGCATTCGCGTCGCCGCCTTTGCCCGCAGTGCCGAACAGATTGCCCGCCGTGTCGGCGACCAGGCCGTTCGGCGAGCTTCCGTTGGCGCAATCGCCTTCGCCGCAGAAGCTATAGGCCACGCTTTCGATCCATCGCGCGCCGCGTCTCGTGGGCTTGAGCTCGAACACGGCGCCGTCGCCCGCGCTGCCCCCCAGCATGGTGGCGCCGAACATCGGCGTCTTGCCGTCATAGGGCGTGCCGGCCGCGGCGCCGCGATAGGTTAGCCGGGTGAGGGGATAGTTGCCGTCCGGACATCCGGACTGCTGCGGGCAGAAGCTGTAGAGCACGCTCTGGACCCACTTCCCGCGCTTATGCGACAGGCGGAAAACCGTTCCGGAATTGGCGGTGCCGCCATGCGCCGTCACGCCGTAGAGATTGCCCTTGGTGTCCTCGATGAGCGCGTTCCGGGGATCCGCGCCGTCGGCGCAGTTCGCCTTGCTGCAGAACGTGTAGATCGTCTCGAAGGACCAGGCCCCGGCATTGTCGGTGAGCGCGAACACGGTGCCGACGTTCTGCGCGCCGCCGTCGATCGTCATCCCGTAGAGCTTTCCCGACGCGCTCTTCAGCAGGCCGCCGGCGGGGAGGTTGCCGTCGATGCAGCCGCTCTGCGGACAAAAGGAATACAGGATATCGAACGAAGCGGCGCGGGCGGACGACAGGCCCCCGACCGCGCAGCATGCGACGGCGGCGGCGGTCAGGAAGAAGCGTCGCATGGTTTCTCCTCGATGGCTCGGCGCGGCTTGAATTCGACCCTGCGCATGCGTCCGAATACCTGCTTGAACGGCGTCGTCGTGGTCTGCGCGAGGAATTCGATCTCGACCGGAAAGGCGCGGCTGAAATCGTAGAGCGCCACAGCCTCTTCCTGGAAGAACTCGTCGAAGAGGAAGTAATAGTCGTCGGCATGACGCCAGAGCTCGGCGAGCACGAACAGCGTCGAGCCGTAGAGGTCGGCGTCGTAATGCACCAGCAGCGGCGCTGCGCCGCCGATGTCGTTCTCGTTCAGGAAGCCGGGCAGGGCATTCTGGAACCAGCCGGTGACGAAGCGCATGCGTGGGTCGCGCAGATCGGGCGGCTTGCCGCCGGTCGAGAACCGTCCCTGAGGCTGGAACAGCCAGTCCTCGGGCAGGCCTTCGAAGCTGTCGAAGCCGATGAAGCGCGCATCGGCATGGGTGAAGCGCTCGGCAATGCGCTTGAACGAGCGGCCGCCCTTGACCCCGAATTCGAGATAGGTGAGCGGCGCGTCGCCCAGGGTCGCGCGCACGTAGTCGCACAGCGCATCGCGGTCCGGCAGCAGGACCGCCGGCGGCGGGTCGTAGATCGCCGCCAGCGCTTGTTTCAGCCTGCGTCGCGCCAGTGCTTTCGCATGGCGCTCCGAGACAGGCCCGTCCTCCTCGTTCATGACCCCGTGGGCGAGAACTGGAACACCACGCCCTGGTTGACGTCCGGGTTGCGGCCGCCCTCGAGCAGGCTGCCGAACAGGCGGCCGTCGGGATGCTCGGCCATCGAGCCGGTCGAGGTGACGCCCTTGATGCAGCCTTTCGCGTTCTTGCACTTGATGTCGTAGAGCACCACGAAGGACGCGTTCAGCTCGTAGATCGTGCCGTGGCCGCCTTTGCCGCCGCCATTGGTCGTGCCGAAGATGTTGCCGATCGAGTCGATCATCAGGCCCGAAGGCGCGATGCCGTCGGCGCAGGAGTCCTGGGCGCAGAAGGCGTGCATGACCGTGGTATTGCCCGCGGGCGTGACCTTGTAGACGAGGCCGCAGCCGTCCGGGCAGGCATCGGCGACGGTGCCGCCCTCGGCGGTCGAGCCGTAGACGTTGCCCGCGGCGTCGCCGATCACGCCGGCCACCGGCGTCTTGCCGTCGGCGCAGTTCTCGTCGTTGCAGAAGTCGTGCAGCACCGACTCCGCCCAATGGCCGCGCGCCGTCGGCACCAGGCGATAGACCACGCCCGCGCCGTTATGGCCGCCGGCCGCGGTCGTGCCGATGACGTTGCCGTGGCTGTCGACGAAGACGTTCTCGTTCGGCGTCTGGCCGTCGGTGCAGTCCTTGCCGATCGCGCAGAAGAAATAGAGCACGCGGTGCGTCCAATGGCTCTGGTCGGAGTTCGGGGTCAGCGAGAAGACCACGCCGACATGCCTGCGGCCGCCCAGCGTGGTGACGCCGAACAGCGGCGACACGCCGTCATAGGCGGCGCCCGTCGCCGCGCCCTTGTAGGTCAGCCCGCCGACCGGCTGTGCGCCGTCCTCGCAGCCGCTGAACTGTTCGCAGAAGCTGTGGATCACGCGCTGGGTGTAGCGGGTGTGGCCCGCATTGGGGACCAGCATGAACACCGTGCCGTTGCCGGCGGTGCCGCCGTTCTGCGTCGTGCCGTAGATCTGCCCCGCCTCGTCCATGATCAGCTTGTTGCGGACCGGGTTGCTGCCGTCGGTGCAGTTCACGACGTTGCAGAAATTGTAGAGCGTCCTGAAGCGGTAGACGCCGGTGTCGCTGTTGTTGGCGAGCTCGTACACCGTGCCGCCGCCATGCGCGCCGCCGGTCTCGGCCGTGCCGTAGATGTTGTGCGCTTCGTCCATGAACAGCGAGCCGGTCGGCGCCTTGCCGTCGATGCAGCCCGTCAGGCTGCAGAACGAGTGCAGCACCTTCATGTTCTTGCCTGCCGAAGCGGGCGAGGCCGCGGTCAGAAGCAGGGCGCCGGCGGCGAGCGCCAGGGCGAACGGGGTCTTAAGGCGGCGAAGCAGTTCCATGATCCTCTCCATGACGCGGCTACATTACGGTTTGCGGTCTGCCGGGGCAGCGCGCGTTCGACCGTGCGGCGCGGACAGGGGTACAAGCTAACATACTGTTCCCCAAGCCCAAAACCGCGCTTTTCGCGGGAAAGTCCATTTGTCGCGGACGCCCGATGCCCTTCAAGCCGGTCCTTCATCGGCGGAAATCGCGACACTTTCATGAAGCCGGCGAAAAGGTCGCGGGAAGGCTGCGGAAAGGATCGCAAGTACGCCTGAGGCTCGCGCGTGGCCGGGCGCGGCTGGGCCTTGGCCCGCCGAACGCCGTTCATATAATCTGTACACGGATTGACGCGATTCTCCGTCGTCTTCGTGACCTCTTGGTTACGCAAAGATAAGGCGCGTTCAGCAACGGAACGCGCGCGCGCGACGTTTATCCAGAGCCTGACGGCGCGGGGCGGATAACACGCACGCAATCACGCGTACATGAAACATTTGTTGGAGGAGTATCACGATGCGGTGGAAAACATCTCTCGCAGCGACGGGTCTGCTTGCCCTCGCTGCGCCGCAAGCCCAAGCCTTGGACGACACGCCCGATGCGACCCGCATCATCTCCGACCCGCTTTACCTCCCGTCGCAGGGGCAGTTGTACGGCTCGACCGCCTATCGCTGGGGTTCGAGCAAGGCCGACGACTTCGACGCCACCGGCGCGCCGGACGGCTACACGCAATCGACCGGCAACGCGCTCGACCAGCAGCTTCAATACGGCCTCAGCGACGATCTCGCGCTACGTCTCGACTGGGGTTACGGCTGGCGCAGCACCAGCCGTCACACGCCCACGGATACTCTGGTGCGCTCGGCTTCGGGCTGGACCGATCCCACCTTCGGCGTCACGTGGCGCGCGATCGACCAGGCGGCCGGCGGCCCGCTCACCCTCGACCTGCGCGCGGACTACGCGCCCGACGCCTTCCCCGCGAAGAACGCGACGATCGACGACGAGGGCACCATCGCGCGCGGCGGACAGTCGCTCGATCTCGGCGCCACCATCGGCCACGAGACGCGCGACTACACGATCGCGGCCACCTTCGACGCCAACTGGCTCGGCACGCGCAAGGTCGAGCTGCAGAACAACGGCGGCTTCACCGATGCCGACTCGCAGTGGAACTACCGCATCGGCCTCGACAGCCAGTGGCGCTTCGGCGAGGTGACCTCGCTGAACCTGGGCGCCGGCCACACCTTCACCAACAATTCGACGGTGTTCAATTCCGCGACCGGCCTCACCCATATCTCGACCGGCGGCGACTTCACCGATCTGAGCGCGGCGCTGAACTACCACTTCGTGCCGAACACTATCGTGGGCTCGCTCGGCTATCAGCACAATTTCTACGACGACGCGCGCTCGGTCTTCCCGACCTCGCCCGCCAGCGACACCTCGACCCGCAACAAGGACGAGGACGTCGTGGGCGTCACCATGCGGTATGTCTTGAACTGACGACGGCCTGCGCCGCCCGATTTGACATTTCCTGCCGAACCGGGGTTCGTTGCGGATTGCAACTGAGCCCCGGTTCCTTTTTGTCCCGATACGACTGGATCATCGTCGGCGCAGGCTATACCGGCGCGGTGCTGGCCGAGCGCATCGCATCGCAGCTGGACCGCAAGGTGCTCATCGTGGACCGGCGCGACCACATCGCGGGCAATGCCCACGACCGTCCCGGCGCGCACGGCATCCTGGTCCACAAATACGGCCCGCACATCTTCCACACCAACAGCGACAAGGTCTGGACCTATCTCTCGCAGTTCACCGGCTGGCGCCCATACGAGCATCGCGTGCTGGGATCGATTGACGGCAGGCTGGTGCCGATCCCCTTCAACCTGGATTCGCTCGAGGCGCTGTTCGCGCCGGCGGAAGCCGCGTCGCTCGCCGGGCTGCTGGTCGACACCTATGGCCTCGAGAAGAACGTGCCGATCCTGAAGATGCGCGAGAGCGGCGGCCGGCTCAAGGACCTCGCGGATTTCATCTATGCCAAGGTGTTCGAGAACTACACCTTGAAACAATGGTCGCTGCGCCCCGAGGAGCTCGACGCGAGCGTCAGCGCGCGCGTGCCGGTGCGCATCAGCCGCGACGGGCGCTATTTCCAGGACGTCCATCAGGCGATGCCCGACGCGGGATATACGAAGATGTTCGAGCGCATCCTCGACCATCCCAATATCGCGATCGCGACCGGCACCGACTACAAGAGCGTGGCGGGGCAGGCGGACAGGATCGTCTTCACCGGCCCCATCGACGAGTTCTTCGACTACCAGTTCGGGCCGCTGCCCTATCGCAGCCTGCGCTTCGAAGTCTTCGAGAAGGACGTCGCTGAGGCGCAGCCGGTCGGCACGGTCAACTATCCCAATGACCACGCCTATACCCGCATCACCGAGTTCAAGCATCTGACGGGCCAGCAGGCGCCGGGCACGGTGCTGGTCGAGGAATATCCGCAAGCCCACGCGCCGGGCGCGAACGAGCCTTACTATCCGATCCCCACACCCGGCACCGCCGAGCTGCTCAAGCCCTATCAGGCGGCGGCGCGTTCGCTGGAAGGCAAGGTATGGTTTGCGGGGCGGCTCGGCGACTACGCCTATTACAACATGGATCAGGCCTGCGCCCGTGCGCTCGCTCTGTTCGAGAAACAGATCGCGCATGCCCGCTAGCCGTCTTCTCGTGGTGCGCGCCGGCGACCGCTCGCTGCATCCGGCCTGGCTGGACGGGCCGCGCGACTGGGATCTGCACATCTCGTATTTCGGCGACCGCGCGCAACCCTTCGTGCTGGGCAAGGGCGTGAGCCTGTCGCGCGAGAAGGGCCCGAAATGGCTGGGCTTGAAGGAATGCCTGGGCAAGCATCCCGAATTCCTCGAGCGCTACGGCCATATCGGCTTCCCCGACGACGACCTCGCCTGCAACGCGGCGACCTGGAACACCGCGTTCCAGGTGCTGGCCGAGATTGGCGCCGATCTCGGCCAGCCGGCGCTCGATCCGCGCTCGTTCTTCTCCTACGACATCACGCTCAAGCGCCGCGGCCTGAAATATCGCGAGACCGATTTCGTCGAGCTGATGTGCCCGATTTTCCGCGTCGCGTTCCTCAGCGAGGTGCTGCCGACCTGGACGCTCAACAAGTCGAGCTGGGGCCTCGACATGGTGTGGCGCGAGCTGGCGCGGCGCGCGGGGCGCAAGCTCGCCATCATCGACGCTGCCGCGGTGCTGCATACCCGCGCCATCGGCAAGGGCACGCAGTACAGCGCCGCGAACATGCAAGGCGCGACGCCGGACGAGGAATACCGCGCGCTGCTTGGCGCCTATGGCATCACCGATACCTCGCGGCATTCGCTGCGCGGCGAGACGCTCGACGGAAGGACGGTGACGCGCGGCCTGAACCGGCATTTGAGATTGGCGGGCTTGCGCCGCAACTGGCGCGCCTGGCGCGGCACGGCTCAGATCGAATAGCCGTAGCGCTTGAAGTCTTCGGCATAGATCTCGGCGATCAGCGCGCGCGCTTGCGTGCCGATCTCCTTCACCCGACCGGATGCGCCCGTGCGATGCTCGCGCGCGTCGGCGATCCAGCCCGCGTCGCGGCCGATGCGCGCGAGCACGGTCTCGAAATCGGTGCGGAAGTTCTCGAACCTGCCGACGAAATCGTATGGGATGACGTCCGGCCGGAGCAGGTCGACCTGCCGCGCCCAATGGATGTCGAAGCCCGGGCCGCGCCGGGCCAGCACCGTCAGGAATTCCTCGAAGCCCGGCGTTTGCGAGAAGCCGAGTTCTGCGAGCCGCATGTCGCGCTCGAAGTCATCGCCGGCAAGCTTCTCGATGTAGGCGGCCAGGATGCGCGAATAAGGGTCGCGCACGAAACAGAAGCGCAAAACGTCCTTTGCATGCAGCGCTTCCAGGAACTCCCGCGGCGCGGACAGCGGCGCCAGCAGCGGCGAGCGCGAGCGCGCATGCTTGTTCGCGGGCGTATAGTCCCTGTCGTCCAGCTCGATCCGCTGCAGGGTGAGCTTGATCGTCGAGCAGGCGGCCTTTGGTACCTCGACATAGACGAAGCGGTGCCTGCGCGACCAGTTGACCAGGTACTGCGCCTCGTCCAGCGATGGGCCGAACAGCCGTCCGACCGCGCGCGCCGATGGCGAGATGAGGAGCCGCGCCATGCCTTACGCGAAGGCGAGCGCGCCCAGCGCCACGCCTACCACGCCGAGGCCGAGCGCCGCCGCCCAGAAGCTGCGCCGCTTGGTGATGATGGCCACCGTCGACAGCGCGATGCCGATCTCGACAAGGGTTGCAGCTCCCGTCAGCCAGTGATGGCGCCGCTCATGCGCGCCGCTCTCGGCGACCAGCCTGGCGCTTTCGTTCTCTTTCTCCTGGGCGCGCTCGCGGATGGGGTCCTGCTTCTCGCCCTGGGATTTGGATTCCTCGGCGAATTCGGCGGCGTGCGGCCCGCCTTCCTTGGCCGCGATGCCGTAGAGGTGCTTCTTGAGGCTGTCGGCCTGATACTCGTTCCAGGCGTCGGTGGCTTTGTCCTGTGCCAGCACGGCCTCGCTGGACGCGGTGATGGCGAGCCCGCCCTCGACCGTCTCCAGGCTGGTTGCGGCCGCCGCCAGCACCGCCAGGACCGCCACCGTGATCGCCACCCGCGAGACGAACGGGTCCTCTTCGTGGGCCGCATGGTGGGCGTGCTCGGTATGCTCGTGGGCTTCCAAGGCGGGATTGTGCGACATGGTGGGGCTCGTGATGGGGGCGGTTGGCGCGTCGGTTGGGCCGGGCTGTAGCAGGTTCTGCGTGATTCGGGTCACATTTGAAGAAAATCCTTCGGTTTCAGTGACTTCCCTTTGACTGACCGTTGACGGAGATGCGGGCCTCTGACAGGTTAACCCTGTCGGAGTCGCGTTGGGATGCGTATTTCGATGGGAGGGCCGTCCCGGTTCGGGGGCAGGGGATGATCAAATCGGAACTGGTTGCGCGCCTGACGGAGCGCTATCCGCACTTGTATCACCGCGACGTCGAGCGGATCGTGTCGACCGTGCTCGACAAGATCACCGATGCGCTCGCGGCCGGACACCGCGTCGAGCTGCGTGGTTTCGGCGCGTTTTCCGTGAAGACCAGGCCGTCGCGCCTCGGCCGCAACCCGCGCACCGGCGAGCCGGTGGCCGTGGACGAGAAGCGCGCGCCGTTCTTCCGCACGGGCAAGGAGCTGCGCGAGCGGCTCAACGTCAACGGCTCCGGCGAATAGCGCTTGTCGCGCGCCTTTGCGCGGCTTAAGACGGCGCCTCGATGAACCCGTCGCGATTCCAGAACCCGGTTTTCGTCGCAATCGACACGCCCGATCTCGACCGCGCTCTGGCCCTGGCCAAGGCCGTGGGCCCGCATGTCGGCGGGTTGAAGCTGGGGTTGGAGTTCCTGACCGCGCGCGGGCCGGAGGGGCTCGCCGCCATGGCCAAGCTCGGTCACCCGATCTTCGCCGACACCAAATTCCACGACATCCCGAATACCGTCGCGGGCGCGGCGCGCGAGATCGCCAGGCTCGGCATCGCCATCTTCAACATCCACGCGTCCGGCGGCGAGGCGATGATGCGCGCCGCGCGCAAGGCGGCGGGCGAAGGCGTCAAGCTCATCGCCGTGACGGTGCTGACCAGCCTCGACGACCGCGACCTGGATGCGGTCGGCCAGCGCGGCACCGCGGCCGAGCAGGTCGTGCGGCTCGCGAGCCTTGCTCAATCTTGCGGCCTGGACGGCGTGGTGTGCTCGGCGCACGAGATCGCCGCGATCCGCAAGGCCTGCGGCAAGGACTTCCTGCTGGTCGTGCCCGGCATCCGTCCGGCAGGCAGCGATCTCGCCGACCAGCGCCGGGTGATGACGCCGCGCGAGGCGCTGGACGCCGGCGCCGACATCCTGGTCGTCGGCCGCCCGATCACCGGCGCCGCCGATCCGACGCAGGCCGCTCGCGCCATCGCCGAGAGCCTTCATGGCTGAGAACAAGACCAAGGCAACCAAGGCCAGCGTCGCGGAGTTCATCGCGGCAGTGCCCGACGCGGCCAAGCGCGCCGATGCCAAGACGCTCGTCAAGATGATGCAGGCCGCGACCGGCGAGAAGGCCAGGATGTGGGGCCCGAGCATCGTCGGCTTCGGCAGCCGGCACTACGTCTATGAGAGCGGGCGCGAGGGCGACATGCCGGTCGTGGCGTTCTCGCCGCGCAAGCCCGCGATCGTCCTCTATATCGGCGCGGTCGGCGATCCGCAGCTGGCCAGGCTCGGCAAGCACACCACCGGCAAGGGCTGCCTCTACGTCAAGACGCTCGCCGACGTCGACGTGAAGGTGCTCGACAGGCTGATCGCGAACGCGGTCAAGAGGGGCAAATGACCTATACGCTCTACGGCTCTCCGGGAACGGCCAGCATGTGCGTCCATTGGATGCTGATCGAGCTCGGCGTGCCCTTCGAATTCGTCGCGCTCGATTTCGAGAAGAAGGCGCAGCGCGATCCGGCCTACCTCGAGATCAATCCCGCCGGCCACGTGCCGGCGCTGGTCGTCGACGGCAAGGCCTATAGCGAGACCGCGGCGCTATTGATGTGGCTCGCCGAGCGCCATCCCGAGCGCAACTTCGCGCCCGCGATCGGAGCCGCGGACCGCCCGCACTATCTGCAATGGATGATCACGCTCGCCAATTCGGTGATGCCGGCGTTCCGCCTGTTCTATTACGCGGACGAGGGCGCCGGGCCTGAGAATGCCGAGGCCACCAAGGCGCAAGCAGCAAGCCGCATCGCTTTGGTGTTCGAGCGCATCGACGCGCTGCTCGCCGACGGGCGGCCGTATCTCCTGGGGCACACGATGACCGCGGCCGATTTCCTGCTCGGCATGCTGGCGCGCTGGTCGCGCAACCTGCCGCGCACCGCGATGAATTGGCCGCATCTCAAGGCCTATGTGGAGCGCGTCCGGGCGCTGCCGTCGTACCGCAAGACCCACGACGCGGAAGGCCTTTCGGGCTGGATTTGAGAATCTTCCACTCTCGCGTGACGCCCGTCACGCTGCGATGGCCCGGCTTTTATTAAAAAGCTGCCGAGGACATTTGCGTCCCAACTCGCGAAGGAAGACTGCCATGACGACCCAACTTGCCGCGCAGGCCGGTCAAGGCGGCGCGGTCACCATTGCGTGCATCAACAAGGCCAAGACGCCGCTGGGCGTTCCGTTCGATCGGCTGACCACGGCGCTGCAGAACTGCTACGACCGGTTCTTCCTGCCGATCTGGGGCTATCCGGTCAGGCTCTACAACACCGACCGGCCGCGCCCGGGCGATTGGCGGCTGATCTATTTCGACGACGCCGAGCAGGCGGGTTTCCTCGGCTATCACGAGCTGACCGACGAGGGACAGCCGATCTCGAAGGTGTTCGTGAAGCCCACGCTCAAGAACGGCGACCAGATCAGCGTCACCGCCTCGCACGAGCTGTTCGAGATGGCCATCGATCCGATCGCCAATCTGTGGGCAGAGGGGCCGGACGGCATCGAGTACGCCTACGAGATGTCGGACGCGGTCGAGGAGGACGTCTTCGAGGTCGACGGAATGCAGATGTCGAACTTCGTGCATCCGGCCTGGTTCGAACCGTTCAAGCACGCCCACGGCACTAAGTTCGATCACCTGGGCCGGCTGACCGAGCCGTTCTCGATGAGCAAGGGCGGCTATCTCATCATCAAGAAGAACGGCAAAGTCGTGGAGAAGCACGGCTCGGCGGAGAAGGAAGCGCGCTTCCGGCTCGAGGACCGCTACGGCCATCGCAGCGAGTTCCGCAAGCCCGACGGCCTGCGGGCCTTGAGCGGGGTCAAGAAAGGGGACGCGCAGATCGCTGCGGAATGATATCCGGCGGCGTCCGCGTCGCGGAGCCCTCCTCGCGCGCATAGACCGTCGCGAGGTCCAGGTCGTGGACGCCCGCCTTGCGCGCCAGCGCGAGGTCGACAATGGGGACGCCCTTCTGATGCAGCTTCGGCGCAGTGACGGTCACCACCTCGGTGTTGCCGCTGAGCGGCGTGACCGTTTCACGAGACTGCGCCGAGGCCGCAGATGCCATGAGCATCGTGGCCAGCGCGACGAGGCCGAGATCCCTCATCCATTCCTCATCGCGGCGTCTTCAATATTCGTAAGCGTAGTTGCGGCGGTCACGCGCATCGCGGATGGCGATGTCGGCCCGGCGCATGCCGTCTTCCAGCGCGGTCTTGTAGCAGCTCGTGCCCGGCTGCTGCTTCACCGGATACTGCTCGGCGAGCTGGGTGCAGACGTCCTGCGCCGCGTCGCGGATACGCAGGCGGAGCTCGTGCGCACCCGAGCGGCTGCGCAGGTTCAGGTCGCTGTAGTTCACGTTCTGCGACAGCTTCAGCGTGCCGGGAGGCGCGTTCAACGGCGTGCGCTCGTAGTTGTAGCGCGGCGCGATGACCTCGATCTGTTCGTTCGGGCCGTTGCTGTAGTATTGATCGTCGCCGTAGTCCTGTGCCGAGGCCGGCGCGGCCGTCAGCATGATGGCCAGCGCGCTGCCGGCAAGAAGCGAATATTTGAGCATGGACCGTCTCCCGTCTTTGCCGCGCCAGCCGTTTAACCGTGCTTTGACAACGGCTTTTGTCAGGGAGGGTTCCGGAAGTTCCAAAGGGCCGTTCCGTGGCCGAAATGCGGCCGGATGAGGGCCGGTTGATTTCGCGCCCAGCGAAGGCGATAAGCCCCCTCCCATGGGCGTGCTCGTCAAGATCTGCGGCATCACCAGCGTCGAGGCGGCGGATGCCGCCGCGCGCGCGGGCGCGGATTTCGTAGGCCTGGTATTCCACAAGAAATCGCCGCGCAATCTCGAGCTCGACCAGGCGTGCGCGCTGGCGGCCCGCTTGCGCGGACGGACGCGGCTGGTGGCGCTGTTCGCCGCTGCGAGCGACGACGAGATGGACATGGCCGTCAAGGCCGTCGAGCCCGATTTCGTCCAGCTCCATGGCGGCGAGCTGCCGGGACGCGTGGCCGATGTCCGCGCGCGCTTCGGCGTGCCCGTGATCAAGGCATTTGCCGTCGCCGATGCGTCCGATCTGGCCGAGGTTGCAAGCCACGACGCCGAAATGTTCCTGTTCGATGCGAAGGGCGAGCGCGCCGGAGGCAACGGCGCAGCCTTCGACTGGCAGTTGCTCCGTGGGCGGACGTTCGCGCGGCCCTGGCTGCTGGCCGGCGGCTTGAGCGCGGACAACGTCGCGCGCGCGATCCAGGTTTCCGGCGCGCCCGGCGTCGACGTGTCTTCGGGCGTCGAGACCGCGCCCGGGCTGAAGAGTGCCGAGATGATCGTCAAATTCGTGAGCGAAGCGCGCCTATGAGCATCCCTCCCAATTCCTATCGCAGCGGTCCCGACGACAAGGGCCATTTCGGCGGCTATGGCGGGCGCTTCGTCGCCGAGACCTTGATGCCGCTGGTGCTCGATCTCGAGCGCGCCTATGACGCGGCCCGGGACGATCCGGCGTTCCGGGGCGAGCTTGGTGCGATGCTCAAGGACTATGTCGGCCGCGAGAGCCCGCTCTATTACGCCGAGCGTCTCACGCAGCATCTGGGCGGCGCGAAGATCTATCTGAAGCGCGAGGACCTGAACCACACCGGCGCGCACAAGATCAACAACTGCCTGGGACAAATCCTTCTGGCGCGGCGCATGGGCAAGACGCGCATCATCGCCGAGACCGGCGCCGGCCAGCACGGCGTGGCGACGGCGACGGTGGCTGCGCGGTTCGGGCTTCCCTGCGTCGTCTATATGGGCGAGGTCGACATCGAGCGGCAGAAGCCCAACGTCTTCCGCATGAAGCTGCTGGGCGCCGAGGTGCGTCCCGTGACCTCGGGCTCGCGCACCCTGAAGGACGCGATGAACGAGGCGTTGCGCGACTGGGTCGCCAACGTCCACGACACCTTCTACATCATCGGCTCGGCGGCGGGGCCGCACCCGTATCCCGCGATGGTGCGCGACTTCCAGACCGTGATCGGCAACGAGACGCGCGCGCAGATGCAGGCGAAGGAGGGCAGGCTGCCCGATCTCGTCGTCGCCTGCGTCGGCGGCGGCTCGAACGCCATCGGCATGTTCCATCCCTTTCTCGACGATGCCTCCGTCGCGATCCATGGCGTCGAGGCATCGGGCGACGGGCTCGACACCGAACGCCACGCCGCGACCTTGTCGAAAGGCTCGCCCGGCGTGCTGCACGGCGCGCGCTCGTACCTGCTGCAGGATCGCGACGGGCAGATCAACGAGGCGCATTCGGTCTCGGCGGGCCTCGACTATCCCGGCGTCGGGCCCGAACACGCCTGGCTCAAGGACCAGGGCCGCGTGCAGTATTTCTCCGCCAGCGACAAGGATGCGCTTGCGGCGTTCCAGCTGTTGTCGAAGCTCGAAGGCATCATCCCCGCGCTCGAATCCGCGCATGCCGTGGCGCATGTGATGCGCGTGGCGCCGCAGATGGAGTCGGACAAGCTGATCGCGATCTGCCTGTCGGGACGCGGCGACAAGGACGTGTTCTCAGTCGCGGCCGCGCTGGGAGAGAAGATATGAGCCGCATCGCCGACCGCTTCGCGGCGCTGAGACGCGACAACCGCGCCGCTTTCGTACCCTTCATCACCGCGGGCGATCCCGATTTCGAGACCGCGCTGGCGCTGCTGCAGGCGCTGCCCGAGGCGGGCGCGGACCTGATCGAGCTCGGCATCCCGTTCTCCGATCCGATGGCCGACGGGCCGGTGAACCAGGCGTCGTACCTACGCGCGCTGGCCTCGGGCATGACCTTGCCCAAGGTGCTCGACATGGTGCGCAAGTTCCGCAAGGGCGACGCGAAGACGCCGATCGTGCTGATGGGCTCCTACAATCCGATCCATGCCTACGGCACCGCCCGCTTCGCCAAGGACGCGGCCGAAGCCGGCATCGACGGGCTGCTCATCGTCGACCTGCCGCCCGAGGAGGACGAGGTGCTGCGCGCCCCCGCGGCGCTGCACGGGCTCGACGTCGTGCGCTTCGTGACGCCGACCAGCGACGCCAAGCGGCTCGACACCATCCTCGACGGCGCCAGCGGCTATCTCTACTACGTCTCGATGGCGGGCATCACCGGCACCAAGGTGATCTCGTCCGACGAGACCGAGGCCGCGGTGGCGCGGCTGCGCGCGCGCACCCGGCTGCCCGCGACGGTGGGCTTCGGCATCAAGACGCCGGAACAGGCCGCCGCGGTCGCGCGTTTTGCCGACGGCGTGGTGGTCGGCACCGCCATCGTCGCGCGTGTTTACGAGAATGTTAACGCGAAACGTGCCGCGCTGGTCGCGAATGTGGCGGAATTTTGCAGCGAGCTCGCAAATTCCGTGCATGCGGCGCGCGGCAAAGACGTGTAGTATCGGGCCATGAACTGGATCGCCAATTTCGTCCGCCCACGGATCAAAAGCCTGATGGGCGGGCAGAAGACCGACACGCCCGAGAACCTGTGGAAGAAGTGCCCGAGCTGCGGCGAGATGATCTTCCACCGCGACCTGGTCGCGGCGCAGAACGTCTGCCCCAATTGCGGCCATCACCTGCGCATCGGCCCGGCGGAGCGCTTCGCCGCGACCTTCGACGCCGGCCAGTTCGACGAGCTGCCGGTGCCCAGCGTGGCCGCCGATCCGCTGAAGTTCCGCGGCGAGAAGAAATATCCCGACGAGATGAAATCGGCGCGCACCAAGACCGCGCGGGTCGAGGCGCTGAACGCCGCGCGCGGCACGCTCGAAGGCATGCCCGTGCTGGTCGCGGTGCAGCCTTTCGACTTCCTGGGCGGCTCGCTCGGCATGGGCGTGGGCGAGGGCCTGGTCGCCGCCATCAAGGTCGCGGTCGACGAGAAGCGGCCGTTCATCCTGTTCGTCTCGTCCGGCGGCGCGCGCATGCAGGAGGGCATCCTGTCGCTGATGCAGATGCCGCGCGTGACCATCATGGTCGACATGCTGCGCGAGGCGGGGCTGCCCTATATCGTCGTGCTGACCGATCCGACGTTCGGCGGCGTCAGCGCGTCCTATGCCATGCTGGGCGACGTGCAGATCGCCGAGCCCGGCGCGCAGATCGGCTTCACCGGCGCGCGCGTCATCGCCCAGACCATCCGCGCGCAGCTGCCCGACGGCTTCCAGCGCGCCGAATATCTGCTCGAGCACGGCATGCTCGACATGGTCGTGCACCGCCACCAGATGCGCGAGACCTTGTCGCGGCTGGTGCATCTTCTGATGAAGCGCTCGCGGCCCAAGAAGGCCTCGGCGGCGCCGGCGGTCGTCGCGGTACAGGCGTCGCGCGGCGGCAACGGCCACGACAGGGCGGGACATTCGTGAGCGTCCGCACCGACGCGGTTCTCACGCGTCTGCTCAGCCTGCATCCCAAGAAGATCGACCTGGTGCTGGACCGCATCCAGCGCCTGCTCGGTCAGCTCGGACACCCCGAGAAGAAGCTTCCGCCCGTCATCCACGTCGCGGGCACCAACGGCAAGGGCTCCACCTGCGCCTTCAGCCGCGCGATGCTCGAAGCGCAGGGTCTCAAAGTTCACGTCTACACCTCGCCGCATCTGGTCGAGTTCCGCGAGCGCATCCGCCTGGCCGGCCAGCTGATCTCGGAGGAAGAGCTCTCCGACACGCTGGAGGAATGCGAGCGCGTCAACGGCGGCGAGCCGATCACCTTCTTCGAGATCACCACGGCCGCGGCGTTCCTGGCCTTCGCGCGCCACCGCGCCGACGCGCTGGTGCTCGAGGTGGGGCTCGGCGGCAAGTACGACGCGACCAACGTCATCGCAAAGCCGCGCGTCGCCGTCATCACGCCCATCGGGCTGGATCACGCGGAGTTCCTGGGCGAACAGATCGAAGGCATCGCCGCGGAGAAGGCGGGCATCGTCAAGCCCGGCGTGCCCTTGATCGTGGGGCCGCAGGACGACGCGCCGCGCGACGTGATCCTGCGCCGTGCCGACGCGCTGTCGGCGCCGGCCTATGTCTTCGGCCAGGACTTCTTCGCGCATCAGGAACACGGCCGCATGGTCTATCAGGACACCGACGGCCTGCTAGACCTGCCGCTGCCCAAGCTGATCGGGCGCCACCAGATCGAGAACGCGGCGACCGCCATCGCAGGCTTGCGCCGCTGCGGGCCCGATTGGAGCCGCGACGCCGGAATCGAGCGCGGGCTGCGCAGCGTCGAATGGCCGGCGCGGCTGCAGCGCCTCACGCGCGGACCGCTAATCGAGGCGGGGCCGGAAGGCGCGGAGGTCTGGCTCGACGGCGGGCACAATCCGCATTGCGCCGCCGCCGTCGCGACCGCCATCGCCGACCTGGAAGAGCGCGGCGAGCGCGCGCTCTATCTGATCAGCGGCATGCTGCGCACCAAGGACGCGCTCGGCTTCTTCGCCCAGTTCCGCGGGCTGGCGCGCCACGTTGCCACCGTCGACATTCCAGGCGAGACGATGAGCTTCGGCGCCGGCGAGCTTTACGACCGCGCGCGCGCGGCCGGTCTCGACGCAGCTCCGGCCGAGGACGTCGAGGACGCGATGCTGCAGATCTCCGCCTGGGCGCGCGCGCATCCGAAAGAGCCGCCGCCGCGGATTCTCATCTGCGGCTCGCTCTATCTGGCAGGAACGATCCTGAGCAGGAACAGCTAACGGTTCTTGAGGCCCGCCAGCATATCTCCGCCGGGCTGCTTCGCGTGGCGTCGCACCAGGTGATAGGTGCCCGCGCCGAGCACGGCGTTTGTGCTGCCGTTGGATCCCGTGACGTAGACCTTGCCGCTGCCGTCGACGGGCGTGGTGAAGTACCATGTCACGACGATGCCTTCGATCGTCTCGCTGGCGACGACGCCGCGCTTGTGGTCGACGCGCGCGACCGAGCCGCCCAGAACGCCCGCGGGACCGCAGCCGCCGCGCGTTCCGGCGACGAGCAGGCCGGTCACGTTGATCTGAAAGGTGTTGCAGTGGCCGTCGATGGCGACGTTGAAGGTGTCGGCTTGCGCGGCGGAGCCGCAAACGGCCAAGGAGGCCGCGAGAGCCAGTTTCTTGATCATGTCGTTCCCCACGCTTTTTTTGAGATGGGCCGCACCCACACGCGGCTTGGTTGAGTTCAACTCAACATTTAGGCAAAGGCAATGCGTCGGAACGACTGAAGGATTGCTTTTAATCCATGCTACCGCGCCATGCGGCCCACGATCACCGGCACGATCGCCAGCGAGCTCAGGAACGTCAGGTGATACCAGACGGGGAATTTCGGCCACAGGCCGTAGTGTATCGGGATGAAGATCGCGAGCAGGACGACAGCCAGGACCCATGGCGCCGCCGACGCGCCTTTCGCCAGCCGCGCGGTGACGACGGCCGCCACGGTCAACGCGACGGTGCTCTCGATCAGCCGCGCCGCCATCATCGGCACGGTGAAGCTCATCGACGGCTCTGCTTCGTGATATCCGGGCATGAAATAGCGAAGCCCGAAATTCAGGATCGTGGCGACCACCATCCACGCGATCACGCCCGCGATGGCGCTCAACGCCGTCCTGATCATGCTCATCCCTTCTTGGCCCCGCTTACAGGCTCTTCAGATACTCTACCAGAGCCCAGCGCTCCTTGTCGTCGAGGGCGACGCCGTAATAGTGGCCGTTGTTGTAGTTGCCGAGAACCGGCTCGCCGTCCGCCTGATAGACGTGGAATTCCGAAGTGCCGGGCAGGTTGGGCGTCGAGACGAAGCCCGCGAGCCTGGGATCGTATTCGCGGCTGCCGACGGAGAAGTCGTCGGGCCGCGTACACGCCTTGTCGGCGCCGTCGCGGTCGCACTGAACCGGCGCCGGCGGCGGCTTGTCGCTCTCGTTCATGACGGTCGCCGGCAGCAGCAGATCGTAGAGCGTGGGCACCGAGCCGTTGTGCAGATAGGGCGCCGTCGCCCAGATTCCGTCGAGCGGACGCGCCTTGTAGTGCAGGTTGAAGCTGTCCGCCGCAGCGTTCTGCGTCAGGCACTCCTTCGCCTGGTTCTGCTTGGCGCGGTTGGCCACCGTGTCCTTGAGGCCGGGCAGATAGACGACGCGAGAAGGCGGCGGCGCGCGCAGCAGGTTGGATTTGTATCTCTGCCCGACAAGGTCGTGCCACGCCTTCGCGGCGAGGTCGCCCGCGTCGCCGGCGATCGCCTCGACCACGGTGTGCTTGAGCATCTTGGCGACGCTGACATTGGTGGCGCCGAACCGTTCGGACGACAGCGGCAGCACGCGCCGCCCGTCGAGCCAGCCGGAATCCGACTGGAAGCGATAGGTGTTGCAGGCGAGCCAGATATCGGTCTGGCCTTCCTGCAGCGGCTGGAACGACACGGTGATCGACGTGTACTTGCCCTCGGTGTTCTTCACGTCCTTCTGGTTCTCGTGGCAGGAGGCGCAGTTGCCGAGCGCCATGTCGTGATAGTTGCGGCCCGTCGCGGAATCCGTGCCGCCTTCATAGATCGTCTTGCCGAGCGCGAGCTTGGCGTCGTCGAGCTTGCCCAGCCAATCCGGCCATTTCGGCGGATCCAGCGTGATCAGCCTGCGCTCCAGGTCGATCAGATTGCTGATCTGGACGGTGGAGTTGTAGCCCTGGATCAAGGTCGGGGTCTTGGTGTCGACCTGACCGAAGACGCCGATCACCTCGCCGATGTTGCGCCCCAGCGCCCCGATATTCGTGACGTTGCCGCGGATCGTGTATTCGGGGCTGTTGGCGACGATGCCGTTGTACTGGACGACGTCTTCGATCGGCGCGTCCCAGATGAAGGGATAGGACGCCGGCGCGTCGGACGGCGTCGCGATCGCCACCTGCTTGCCGACCTCGGCCGTGGGCTTGGCCAGCACCGCCAGCATCTCGATCTTGTTGAGGATGTGGCCCTGCGCGTCGAGGCGGCCATGGCCGTAGCGCAGCGGCGTGTCGTTCTTGGCGGCGAGGTTGGCTTCCCAGGCGATGAGCTCGCCCAGTTCCCGGCGCAGCGTCGTTTTTTGCGCGTCGGTGGCCGAGCCGCCCAGGACGGCGGTGGCGAAGCGGTCGAACTTGGCGCCGTCGGTGCTCGTCTCCTTCAGCCCATCGAGCATCTCTTCCAGCATGGTCTGGAAGTCGCCGAGCGTCGGCGCGCCGTCCAGGCGCATCGTGTGGCCCTGATAGGTCATGTCGTTGGTGTGGCAGGCCGAGCAGTTGAGCCCGAACCACGGCTTCTCGAGGTCGCCGTTCGCCGCCATCGTCGGATAGGTCAGCTTGGCGCCCGATAGGCGGCTCTGGTCGGATTGCGTGTCGACGACGAAGCCGATCGGCCAGCCGCTTGTATTGTGCTCGGTGATGTAGTTGAGGCTCTTGAGGTTGTCGTCGCCGAAGACCTTGTCGGTCGAGCCCTTCTTCTCCAGCGCCTTGGCCCAGGATTCGGGAAGCAGGCGCGAGCCCTGGGTGGTGCTGTACCACCAGCTCTGCTCCTGCTTGGTCCAGCCCTGCCATTTCTCCGGCGGCTTGGGCGGTTCCTGCGGCTTGTTGGTCGTCGTCTGCTGCTGCGAGCAGCCGATCAGACTGGCGAGCGCGAATCCGGCGATGACGAGCGTGATCTTCATGCGAGCCCCCGAGAACAGCCGCTTGGAGGCTAGCACAACTGAAGGCGGAATCCTGACTTTTTGACCGGAAAGCGAATCGCCTGAGGCGACCGGAGGTTCTCAGCCGCGGCCGGACGAGACCGCGGGGACGTCGATCGAGCTCTCGATCCACTCCTTGATCTTCGACTTGGGCAGCGCGCCCACCTTGGTGGCCGCGACCTGGCCGCCCTGGAAGATCATCATGGTGGGGATGCCGCGCACGCCGTATTTCTGCGGCACGTGCGGGTTCTCGTCGATGTTGATCTTGGCGATGGTCACGCGGCCGTTCATCTCGGCCGACAGCTCGTCCAGCGCCGGCGCGATCATCTTGCAGGGGCCGCACCATTCCGCCCAGAAATCCACCACCACCGGACCCTTGGCGTTGAGGACGTCGTTCTGGAAAGAGGCATCGGAGACCTTGATCGGCTGCATGGCGTATCCTTCGGTTGCTGCTGGACCTGAATCTAGGAACGCACGGGCACGAAATCAATCTTCGCCGCTTTCGGAAGAAATCCGCGCCGCGATCCGGGACATTTCGGCGTCCAGAAGGCCGTCCGAGAGCGGCATCAGGCTCGGCCCCTCGGTCCAGACCAGGGCGCAGGCGATTCGTTTTCCTTTGAAAACCTTGGCCGCCGCGGCGCGGTAGAGCGCCATTTGCGTTTTATAGAGACGCGCCAGCTCGGCCTCGCTGGCCGGCGGCGGGCGGTTGGTCTTGTAGTCGACGATCAACACCTCGTTTTCTGTGATTGCCAGCCGGTCGATGCGGCCGTTGACCCGGGCCGTGGGGCCGAGCTCGGGAAGCTTGGCGGTCAGGCCGACCTCGGCGCGGCTTCCGCGCGCAAAGGCCGCCGCAAAGCGCGGATCGTTCAGTACACGGAGCGTCTCGCGGGCGAGCTGCTCGCCGTCCTCCACGCCGCGCGCCTTCAGAAAGCGCAACGCCATGGCCTCGCGTTTCTCCTCCGGAATCTCGGGCAGACGTGCCAGCAGCGTGTGCACCAGCTGGCCGCGGCGGAAGCGCGTCGCGGGACGCCTCGACGGCGCGGGCTCGTCCTCGCCGCTGGCTTCGGAGGGTTGGATCATGCGCGGGTCTGCGCGCTCCTTGGCCACCGGACGGTCGAGCCACGGCTTCAAGGTCAGCGGCGGCGCCTCGAACGGCAGGCGCGGCTCGGCCGCTTCGTCTGTCAAATCGCCCAGCACGCGCACCGTCTCGCCGTCGCGCTCGACCTGCGTGCCGACGGCCTGGGCGGCGCGGGCGCAGAGCGCGTACCACGAGCCTTCCCTGGTGCCGCGCTTGTTCTCGAACCCCGCGACATAGAGCCGGTCTTTGGCGCGGGTGAGCGCGACATAGAGCAGGCGGCGATGCTCCTTCAGCGTCTCTTCGGATGCCTCGGTCTTGGCGCGCTTGACGGCATCGGGCGCGATGTCGTCGGCGACGGGGAACAGCGCGGCGTCGCCGCTATAGAGCAGATGGCCCTTCTTGCCCGGCGGCTCGGGCAGGGTGGTGGTATCGGCCAGGATGACGATCTCGGCCTCAAGCCCCTTGGCGCCGTGCACGGTCATCACGCGCACCTCGTTGCGGCCGCGCTCCATGTCGCGCTTGACCTCGGCGCCGCCGCGCTCGACCCAATGCAGGAAACCTTCCAGCGACGGCGTGTTCTGGCTCTCATGCGCCAGCGCGTGCGACAGGAACTCGTCGATCGCGTCACCCGCCTCGTGGCCGAGCCGCGCCAGCAGCTTCATGCGCATGCCGCGCGGGCCCAGCGCATGGGCGTAGAACTCGAACGGCGGCATATAGTCCGCGCGCCCGCGCATATCGGCCAGAAAGTCGTGGCTCGCGCCGCCTTGGCGCGTGAGCGCGCTCCACAGCCGGCCTTCGCGGCCATGCGCGAGCTCGAACAACTCCTCCTCGCTCATGCCGATCATCGGCGAGCGCAGGAGCGCCGCGAGATTCAGGTCGTCCTCCGGCAGCAGCACGAAGCGGCCGAGCGCGATCAGGTCCATCACCGCGATCTGCTCGGTCAAGCGGATGCGGTCGGCGCCCGCCACCGCGATGCCGCGTTCCTTCAGGCGGCGGATCACCTCGCTGCCGAAGGGCTCGCGCCGCGGCAGCAGGATCATGATGTCGCCCGGCGCGATGGCCTCGTCGCGGCCGGGAAGGCGCGTGCTGCCGTCGGTCCAGCGCTTGATCTTGTCGGCGATCTTGGTCGCGAGCCGCACCACGGGGCTGGTGCGCGACTCCACGTCGACGGGACGCCAGACGTCCGGCTCGGGCGCTTCGGACGGTTTGATCGGCGGCCACACCTCGACGCGGCCCTTTGCGGACTCGCGCAGCGGCGTGTGATGGATAGGCTCGTTCTGCGAGGTCAGACCGGCGCTGGCCTCGGGCGTGGAGAAGACCTCATCGACGAAGCGCAATATCTCGGGCGCCGAGCGCCGCGAGGTTTGCAGCCGCTCGTCGGCGAAGTCGTGACGCGCAGCGTCCGCGCGGGCCTTGAAATAGACGCGGTTGACGTCGAACTGCTTCGGCTCCGCGCCCTGGAAGCTGAAGATCGATTGCTTCTCGTCGCCGACCGCGAAGACGGTGCGCGTGCCTTCGTGGCTTCCGGCGCCGGCGAAGAACTCCTCGGTCAGCTTGCGCACGATGGCCCATTGCTCGGGGCTGGTGTCCTGCGCTTCGTCGATCAATATGTGATCGAGCCCGCCGTCGAGCTTGAACAGCACCCACTGCGCCGCGTCGCCGCGTTCCAGCAGCTTCAGCGTCTCGGCGATGAGGTCGTCGTAGTCGAGCACGCCGCGCGCGCGCTTCATGCTGGCATAGATGTCGCGCACCGCGTCGGCGACGATGAGCATCGCTTCGGCCAGGGCTGCGGCCTGCGCGGCGCGATGGCATTGCTCGGCGGAGAGGAACTCGCTGCAGAAACCTTCGAGCGCGGCGAGCAGGTCGGGCCGCGCCTTGGCCAGCGCGGCGGTGGCAAGGCGCGCGCGACGCTCGCCGCTCTGGGTCAGCACGACGTCGCGGAACAGCGCGAACCGCGAAAGCGCATCGCTCGCGGCGAGAGCGTCGGCGAGCTCCTGTCCGCGCTCGATGTCGGTCTTGCTTCCCGTGGCGAGCCAGGCCGCGATCTCGGCGAGCGGCATCGTCTCGGCAAGCACGACGAAGCGTTCGGCGACGCCGCGCGGCGTGTCGGTGGCCGCCGCGCCATGCGCCACGCGCAGCCGCCCGGTCAACGCATCCGCGTGGCCGAAGAAGCGGTCGAGCTTGCGCCGGTCGGTGCTCAGCGCGGCGTCGAGCAACTGCTGCATGCGGCCTTCGCTGGTCTGGGTGACGAGATGGGCGACTGCTGCCGCCAGCGCCGCGTCGCCGGTGCCGGCGCGCTCCAGCACGCGCGCACGCGCTTCGGCCAAAAGGTCGCGCGCGGTGCGGTCGTCGAGCACCCGGAACGACGGCGGCACGCCCGCCTCGATGGGAAAGCGCGCCAGCAGGTTCTGGCAGAAGGCGTGGATTGTCTGGATCTTCAAGCCGCCCGGCGTCTCTAGCGCCTGCGCGAACAGGCGCCGCGCCTGGGCAAGGTCGCTTGACGTGCTGGCGGTCGCTCCGACCTCGGCGATCTTCTGCTTGAGCTCGGTATCGGGAAGCATCGCCCATTGGCCGAGCTGCCGGAACAGCCGGTCCTGCATCTCGGCCGCCGCGGCCTTCGTATAGGTGAGGCAGAGGATGCGCTCGGGCCTCGCCTCGGCGAACAACAGCCGAGTCACCCGATTGGCCAAGGTGTGCGTCTTGCCTGCGCCGGCATTGGCCGCCACCCAGGCAGAGCGGTCCGGGTCGGCCGCGCGAAGAGACGGGTCGTGGATTTGCGATGGCGGATTGCGCACGGACGGGTCGCTCATTCGTCCGCCTCGTTCCAGCCGCCGAGCGACCATTCGCGCACGCGCGCCAGGTGATCGTAGTCGCCCGCTAGGTCGGCGCGATAGGGCTGCACGCGCGAATGATAGGGCGTGCTCGCATCGTCGAAGAGCGCGATGCGCTGCGCCAGCCGCGCTTTCGCCTCGGCCGCGAGCGCATGCGCGTCCACCTTCACCTGGCGAAGCTCGCCGGGCTTGGCGCCGCCGGCGAAGCGGATATAGACGAGCTGCGAGGCCTCGCGCGGCGCCACGCCTTCGAAGCCGCCGGCCTCCAGCATCGCCGCTTCCAGCGGCAGCTGCGGGGTGAGCAGCTCCTTGACCTGTTTGTCGGAGGGCGGCGCGCCGGTCTTGTAGTCGAGGATCGCCGCGGTCCCGTCACGCAGTTCGTCGATGCGGTCGGCGCGGCCGCGCAACGTGAAAGTGCCGCCGGAAGACGCAAACGCCAGCTGGCCGCCGATCTCCAGATGCGCGCGTGCAATGCCGGCGCGGCGCTCACGCTCCTTGGTCACGAACCAGCGCGCGGCATTCAGGAAGCGCGGCCGCCACAAGGCCAAGGTCGCGCTCGGCAGGCCGGCGAACAATTCGTCGGCGATCTCGACCAGCCGCAGCTCCGCGCCGGGTGGGATCAGTTGCGGGAATTCGCGGATGAAATTCTCCAGCGCCTTGTGCACCACGCTGCCGCGCTCGAGCGGCCCGATCTCGGCATCGAGCGGATCGAGCGGCCTCAAGCCCAGCACGTGCTTGGCATAGATCGCGTAAGGATCGCGCAGCCAGGTCTCGATCTCGGTGACGGTCAGGCTGCGCGGACGTGCGGCGACGGGCGGCGTGGGGGCAGGGCGCGCGATGCGCGGCGCGGGCACCGGCTCCTCCCACGCCTTGTGCAGCGCGATGTAATCCGTCGGCGCGTCGAGCTTGTGGCCGAGGCCCAGGCCGCCGGTCAGCTGCATCAGCCTTTGCAGCCAGCGCGAGGCGATGGTCGGCGCGCCGTCCGCCTTCATCGCCCGCGTCAGCAGCACTTCGTGCCCCGAGGCCAAGGTTGCGAAGTCGTGGGCGCTAAGGCCGATGGCGCGCTCCGGCGCTTCCAGGCCGATGGCCTTGCGCATCGGGCGCGAGAACCAGGGGTCGGCGGCGGCTCCGCCGGGCCAGCTGCCTTCGTTGAGGCTGCCCAGGATCACCAGGTCGAAATGCAGCAGGCGCGCTTCCTGGGGGCCCAGGATCGCAAGCCTGGGATGCTTGCCGAACGGCGGACGCACCGCGACCGCGCCCATCATCTCGCGGAACAGGGGCGCATAGGCGCTGGCCTCGACGGATGGAAGCGCGGCCGCGTCGCGCGCCAGCTCTTGCACGAAGCCGTGCGCGGTATTGCCTGCCTCGCCGCGCCACAGCTCTGGCGCCAAGGTCTCGGCGGCTTCGAGATGCAGCGCGAGCGTCCGTGCGATATCGATGGCGGACGCAGCGAGCGTCTCTTCCAGCGGCCGCAGCACGCACGCGATTTGCTCGAACCACGGCGCCTTCGCCACGATGCCGTCGAGGCCCGCATCGGGCCTGGGCCCGCGCAACGCGATGTCGAGCGCGCGCGCATCGGAACGGAACGCCGCCGCGTCGCCCATCGTCGCCAGCGGATGCTTGAGCAGCGCCAGCAGCGGTGCCGGCGCGAAGCGCGCATCGGCGGCCTCGGCAAGCAGCGAGAGGAACGTGCCGGGCGGGGTGTGCGACAATGGCCGCCCGGCAGAATCGTCGATGGCGATCTGCCAGCGCTCCAACTCGGACGCGACGCGACGCGCCAGCCCGCGGTCGGGCGTGATCAACGCCGCGGTCTTGTCGGCGGTCTCCAGCGCCTCGCGCAGCGCGAGCGCGATCACCGCGGCTTCCTCGGCCGGATCGGCAGCGTGGACGAGCGAAAGTCCGTTCAGCCCTTCGGAAATCTCGCCGCCGCCGTGCTCTGCCAGCGCGCGCCAGGCGTCGGTGGTCGGCGCGGGACGCAAGGTCTCGCGCAGCAGCTGCTCGCGCGCCAGCATCGGCTCGCCGTCCCAGTCGCGCACCGCGGCGCGCGCCGCACCGATGCGCCCCAGCAGCTGCTTCATGCCGTATTGCGGATGACCTTCGTCGAGATCGTCCCAGCTTTTCTCGTCCAGCGCCTTGTCGAGGCCGGGCAACACGACCATGCCACGCGGCAGCCGCGCGATGACCTTGAGCAGCTCGCCGGTCGCGGGGATGCTGCCCGTCGAGCCCGCCGCAATGACCGGGCCGTCCGGCGGATGGGCTTCGAGGCGCTTGGCCAGCGTGCGCAACAGCGCGTTGCGCCGCGCGGCAGGATCGACCGCGCCTTCCTTTTCCAGAAGCTCCGGCCATGCGACGCGCAGCACCTCGAGCAGGCCGAGCACGTCGTCCCAATGCGCGGCGAGGGCTTTGGGCGCGAGCGTTTCGAGCGTTTCGAGCTTGCAGCCTTGCGTCGCGAACTCGTCCATCAGCCGAGCCAGCCCGCCGGCGAGCGACGCGGCCTGTGCGAAGCCCAAGGTTCCGAGCCGCCGCGCTTCGTCCCAGCGGCGCACCAGCGTCGCGAGCAACAGGCGCCGCCGCATCGGCGCGATGGCGGGCTTGGCGTCGAGGTCGTCGTCGCCGAACAGCAGCTCGTCCTCGTCGACGTCGCCCAGCGGCTTGAAATCGGGCAGCAGCGCAGCCCCGCCCAGGACGCGCGCGAAGCCGTCGGCGAAGGTGCGTGCCGCGCGCCGCGTCGGCAGGTAGATGGTGGCGGCCGCCAGCGCCAGCGGATCGCGCTCGGCGCCCAGCTCGGCGATCATGCCTCGCGCCAGCGTTTCGGCGAAAGGCAGGCTTGCCGCGATGGTGACGACGTTCGGGCGGCGCTCAGGCGACAAGGTCGCTCAGGTAGTCGTCGGCGTCGCGCACGGCCTCGGGCGTGCCGACATGCATCCACACGCCGTCGAGGCGGATGCCGTAGAGCCGCCCCTTCTCGATCGCCACGTCCCACAGCTTGTTCATCGAGAACGAGGCGCCGGGCGCGGCGTCGAAGATGCGCGGATGGACGATCTGCACGCCCGGATAGGCGAAGGGCGAGACGCGCCGCGCCGCGACGCGGCTCAAATGGCCGTCCGAGTCCATGTTGAAGTCGCCGGTGCCCTCGAAGCCCAGCGCCGTCACCATCGAGGCCATGAGCAGCAGCGCGTCCATCCGCTCGCCGTCCCAGCGCTCCTTCATGCGCTCCAGTGCGCGGCCCAGCCCCTCGACCCACAGCGAGTCCGAATTGTGCACGAAGAACGGCTCGCCTTCGAAGTTGGGCAAGGCTTTGAGGATGCCGCCGCCGGTGCCCAGGATCTCGTCGTTCTCTTCGGAGATGCGGATATCGACGTCCTTGCGCCTGGCGAGATGCGCTTTGAGCATGTCGGCCTTGTAATGCGCGTTGACGACGATCATCGTCACGCCGGCCGCGACGAGGCGGTCGATGGCGTGGTCGATCAGCGCCTTGCCGCGCACCTCGACCAGCGGCTTCGGCCTGTCGTCGGTCAAGGGCCGCATGCGCGTGCCCAGGCCCGCCGCCATCACCATCGCACGCGTGATCGTAGTCAAGCCGTCGCTCCATCGATTGCCCCGCGAGCCTCGCGCGGGATCGTCCTGTCATACCACGATTTGAGCCGCGCCAACGCCGGATGGTCGAGGTCGCGGTTCAAATAGCCCCAGACGCGGGGCAGGTAGCTCAGATAGCGCGGCTTGCCGTCACGTTTGTGAAGCCGCGCGAAGATGCCCGCGATCTTGGCATTGCGCTGCGCCGCCATGACCGCCATCTGGGCGCGGTAGGCGTCCTCGTCGCGGCCGGCGGCGTCGAGGTAGTGACGGGTGGTGGCTTCGGCGATCTCCGGCGCCACGTCGCGGCGCGCATCCTCGATCAGCGAGATCAGGTCGTAGGAGCGCGCCCCCGCCACGGCGTCCTGGAAGTCGATCAGGCCGACGCGGGCGACGCCGTCGCGCTTGGGCAGCCAGATCAGGTTCTGAGCATGATAGTCGCGGTGCACGAAGACCGGCGCCGCGTCGCGCGCCCGGGCGATGGCCTCGCGCCACAGCGCGCGATGCTCGTCGACTTCGTCCGGCCGCGTCTCGCGCTTGAGCGCCAGCGGCAGGAACCACTGCGTCATCAGTTCGATCTCGGCCAGCAGCGCGGTCTCGTCATAGGCATAAAGCGGACGGTCGCCCATCGCGTCCGGCGCGCCACCGTCATGCAGGCGCGCCAGCACCTCGGCGGCGGCTTCATAGAGCTCGCGCTCGTCGCCGCCCGCACGCAAGACCTCGGCATAAAGGTCGTCGCCCAGGTCTTCGATCAGCACAAGGCCGCGCCCGCAGTCGGCGGCATAGATCTCCGGCGCCGAGAGGCCGAGCCCGCGCAGGTAGTTCGACACCGCGATGAAGCGCCCGCAATCGGCGCCGGCCAGCCGCGCCACCGCGTTGTAGCCCAGCGCGTGACGCTCCGCCGGCGTCGCGTCGGCGGGCGCCGCCGGCGCCTCGGCCGACTGCGGCTGGTCCATCAGCATCGCGGTCCTGCCGTTCAGATGCACCCGCGCATAGGAGCGCGTGGAGGCGTCGCCGGGGCGCGGCACGATCTCGCCCCCGCGCCAGCCGCTTGCGTCGACGAATTCGCGGCGTTGCCGGTTGCGTTCAAATTCGCGCTCAGACATGTGCCGCCCACTTCTTGGGGCCCGACAGCTTCGCGCGGCGCGCGGTCGCTGCGGTGATGGTCAGCGCCACGTGCAGCGCGTCCGCGGGCAGGTGCGCGCCGGCGCGCTCCGGCCATTCGATCAGCGCCGCGCCTTCGTCCAACGCGTCGTCGAGGCCGAGCTCGGCGATCTCGGCTTCGCTCGCCACGCGATAGAGATCGAAGTGCCGCACGGTGAGCGTGGGCGTGTCGTATTGCTGGACCAGGGTGAAGGTCGGGCTCGGCACCTCTTCGGCGACGCCCAGCGCATGCAGGATGGCGCGGGCCAAGGTGGTCTTGCCGGCGCCCAGGTCGCCTTCCAGCGCCACCGCGTCGCCCACGGCCAGGCCGCGCGCGATCGCCGCGCCCAGGGCCTCGGTTTCCGCCCCGTCAGCCAGCGCGACCTCCCGTTCAAAACCTTGAGAATCCTTCATCATTGCCGATCTTGTAGCGGCTCGGCCGCCCGCCCTCAACGCGCCGTTTGCGCTGGGGCGCCGGTGCGTGTAATCCCCGAAGCCATGCTGGAGCGGATCGTCATCGTGGGCGCGGGGCAGGCCGGTTGCCAGGCCGTGGCGACCCTGCGCGCCGAGGGCTTCGAAGGCTCCATCGTCATGGTCGGCGACGAGCCCTTCGCGCCCTATCAACGGCCGCCGCTGTCCAAGACCTATCTGATGGGCACGATGGAGCGCGACCGGCTGTTTCTGAAGCCCGACGCCTTCTATGCCGACGCCAGGTGCGAGACGATCTTCGACGTGCCGGTGGTGTCGATCAACCGCGGCGCGCGGCAGGTGATCTGCGCCGACGGGCGGGTGCTGTCCTACGACAAGCTGCTGCTCGCGACCGGCACGCGCGTGCGCAAGATCAAGGTGCCCGGCGCCGACCTGCCGGGTATCCATTACCTGCGCTCCATCGCCGACGTCGATGCGCTGCGTCCTGCCTTCCAATCCGCCAAGACGCTGGCGGTGGTGGGCGGCGGCTATATCGGGCTCGAGGTCGCCGCGGTGGCGCGCAAATACGATCTGAAGGTCGTGGTCCTCGAGGCGCTCGACCGCGTGATGGCGCGGGCGGTGTCCAAGCCCGTCTCCGCCTTCTACGAGCAGGCGCATCGCGAGGCCGGCGTCGAGATCCATTTCAACACTGCGGTCGAGGCTTTCGAAGGCGAGGCACGGCTGACCGGCGTGCGCGCGGGCGGGAAGGTCTTCGCGGCCGACATCGCGCTGGTCGGCATCGGCGTAGTGCCCAATTGCGAGATCGCCATCGAGGCCGGGCTCGACTGCAGCGACGGCATCCGCGTCGACAGGAACTGCGTCACGTCCGATCCCGTCATTTTCGCCGCCGGCGACTGCACCCGCCATCACGACCGCCACGGCGACCTGGTGCGGCTGGAGAGCGTGCAGAACGCCATCGACCAGGCCAAGCATGCGGCGCTCGCCATGGCGGGCAAGCCGAAGGATTACGCCGAGGTGCCGTGGTTCTGGTCGGATCAGTACGACCTCAAGCTGCAGATCGCGGGCCTCGCCAAGCCGGACGACGCCATCGTGCTGCGCGGCGATCCGGCGAGCCGCAAGTTCGCGGTCTTCCACATTCGCGCAGGCAAGGTCGCGGCGGTCGAAGCCGTCAACGCCGCGCCCGAATATCTCGTCGGCCGCAAGCTGATTGCGGACGGCGCAAGCGTGCCGCCGGAGCGTCTTGCGGACACCGCCATCCCTATGAAAACAATCGTCTGACCGAACCGGGAGCATCCATGCCGAAGATCAAATACGTCGAGCACAACGGCAAAGAGCACGAGGTTGAGGTGCCGACCGGCTGGAGCGTCATGGAAGGCGCGGTCAAGAACCTCATCCCCGGCATCGACGCCGATTGCGGCGGGGCCTGCGCCTGCGCGACCTGCCACGTCTATGTCGACCAGGCTTGGCTCGGCAAGCTCGATCCCAAGTCCGACATGGAAGAGACCATGCTCGACTTCGCCCAGGAGCTCGAGCCCAACTCGCGGCTCTCGTGCCAGATCAAGGTGACGCCCGAGCTCGACGGGCTGGTGGTCAGGACGCCGAAGAGCCAGCATTGACGGTGGCGGATCGGCCCGTCAGATGGACCGCTGTGGCCGCAGCCTATGCGGGCTGGAACGCGCTGGTCTTCCCGATGCTGATCCCGCTGATGAACGGCGGATGGTCGGACTACAACCATTTCCTCGCGCTCTGCGCCACGCTCGCGCCGCTGTCGCTCTTCGCCTTCGTCATAGCGGTGAAGTATCTGCCGCCAGTCCAAAACCTGTTCCTGCGCGACGGTCACTCCGTCGTTGAGATTCTTCCCGTCTTGAATACGCTGATCATCGTCGCAGGCGTGTTGCTCGCGGCCTGCATCTGCGCGCTGATCACGGTTTAGGAGGTGTCCCATGCATGACGATTTCGGCGGATTGAAGCGCGACCTTTCTCTCATCGCTCGGCGCCGTGCGTTGGGGCTGTTCGGTGCGGGCGCCGGAGAGCTGCTGCTGCGGCCCGGTCAGCTGCTCGCCGCGGGGACCTGCGTCGCCGACGCGCCGGAGACCGCCGGGCCCTATCCGGCGGACGGCACCAACCATGCGGGCGGCGAGACCTCGGACGTGCTCACCCAATCGGGCGTGGTGCGCCGCGACATCCGCTACAGCTTCCTGTCGACGACCACCAAGGCGAAGGGCGTGCCCGTCAAGCTGAAGCTCAAGCTCGTCAATTCGAAGGATGCCTGCGCGCCGCTGGCGGGCTATGCGGTCTATGCCTGGCAATGCGACCGCGATGCGAAGTATTCGCTCTACACGCTTCCCGGCGAGAGCTACCTGCGTGGCGTGCAGGTGACCGACGAGAAGGGGCACCTGACCTTCACGACGATCTTCCCGGCCTGTTATCCCGGGCGCTATCCGCACATCCACCTGGAGATCTTCTCGAGCCTGGCGGCGGCAACCACCGGCCGCAACGCGATCCTGACCACGCAGCTCGCGCTTCCGGCGGACGCGTGCAACGAGGTCTACGACAACGCCCGCGGATATCAGTCGTCGATCGCGAACTTCAAGAACATCTCGCTGCAGCAGGACAGCGTCTTCGGCGACGACACGCCCGCGCAGCTCGCCGCGATGACGCCCAAGATGAAGGGCAGCGTGGCCGACGGCTACTCGGCAGTGGCAACCGTCGGCGTGGCTGTCTGATAGATCAGCTCCCCTCGCGCTGCACGTCGCCGCCGCCCTGCACGGCCTCATTGACCTGCGGGTTGCCGCGATAGCTGATGTCGCCGCCGCCCGAGACCGCGGCATTGAGCGCGCGCGTCGCTGTCAGGTGGATGTCGCCGCCGCCGTTCACCGCGGCGTCGACCTCGGCCGCCTTGATCGGGCGCATGTCGATGTCGCCGCCGCCGTTGACGGCGAGCGCGAGACGGTCGCGGCCGGGGAAGCTGCCCTGCGCCACGATCTCGCCGCCGCCGTCGATGGCCGCGGCATCGAGGTCGGGCGACACGATCTCGATCTCGAGGTCGTAGCTGTTGGGGCAATGGTCGTTGCAGGCATCAATCACCAGCTTGCGGCCCTCGCGGATTTTGAAGCTGGTGTATTGCGTGCTGCCTTTGACGAGGGTGACGCTCTGGGTGGCGCCGTGCTTGACGACGACATGGCCGCCGCCGCGCAGCTCGACCTGGGTGAAATGCCCGACCGAGATATTCTCGGTGGCGAGCGCGGGGCCCGCGAACATGGCGGCGGTGGCGACGGCGGATGCGAGACGGATGGCAAGACGCGGGGCAAGATGCATTGGGGTTCCTCCTGGCTGCTGCCAGGGAAGATAGGTGCCGTCCACTAGTTTTACCGCATTGCGCGTCCGGAGCCCCGCCATGCGGGCGGCGTGTGGCTGGAAAAATCAGGCCAGTTTGCGATCCGCGTCCTGAAGGCGCCGGGGCAGATGGCAGCGCACGATCGTTCCATTGTCCGACTCGATCTCGACCCAGCCGTCATGCAGCTCGACGAAGCGGTTCACGAGCGCCAGCCCCAGCCCGGCGCCGGCGCGCTGGCCCGAGCGCGCCTTGGCGGCGAAGCGCTCGAAGACGTTTGCCTTCACCTCGGGCGCGATGCCGGGGCCGGTATCGGCGACGGCGATCTGCACGTCCTCGCCCTCGATGCGGCCGGACAGCGTGATCGTGCCGCCGCTGGGCGTGAACTTGCAGGCATTGGAGAGCAGGTTGAACACGACCTGGCGCAGCCGCCGGTCGTCGGCGCGGAACTCGCCCGGTTGCGCCTCGACGACGAGCGCGAGCCCCGCTTTCGCCGCCATGTCGCCGGCGAGCCCGGCGACGTCCTCGAGCAGCGCCTTCATGTCGATGCGCGTCAGCTCGAGGCGCAGCGCGCCGGATTCGATCAGCGACAGGTCGAGGATGTCGCTGATCAGCTGCTTGAGCGTATTGGCGCCGGCCACGATGTCGCCGACATATTCCGTCTGCCGCTTGTTCAGCTCGCCCGGGATGCCGCTCGCGAGGTGTTCGCCGAACCCCAGGATCGTGTTCAGCGGCGTGCGCAGCTCGTAGGAGACGTGCTTGATGAAGTCGGACTTGAGGCGGTCCGCGGCCTCCAGTGCGTCGTTGCGGTCGCGCAGCGCGCTTTCGATGCGGAAGCGGTCGGTGACGTCGACGAAGGTGACGAGGATGGCGCCGTCGGGCAGCGCCGACAGGGTCAGCGACAGGATGGTGCGGTCGTTGCGCTCGATCTCGCCCAGGTCGCGGCGGTCGCCCGAGCCCGAGACAATGGCCTGGATCAATCCCTCCCACACCTCGGTATCGCCGAACTTCTCGACGCAGGCCGCCGCGATGGCGCGTACATGCGGCTCGCCGGCGAGGTCCTTGGGCGCAAGCTCCCACAGCCGCGCGAAGCAGGCATTGTGCAGCTTGAGCCGCCCGTCGGGGCCGAACACCGCCACACCCTCGCTCAAGGTGTCCAGCGTCGCCGACTGCACCTTGATCAGCGTGTTGTAGGAGCTCTCGAGCGTGATGCGCGCGGTCACGTCCTCGTAGAGGAACGTCAGCCCGCCGAAGGGGTGCGGCTGGGCCACGACGCGCAAGGTCTTGCCGCCCGGAACGTGCCACAGCTCCTCGGGCAGGTATTCCTGCGCCGCGCCGTAGAGCGACAACCGCTCGCGCTTCCAGGCCTGATAGTCGCGATGCTCCTGCAGCTTTCGCATCTCGCGCAGCCGGTCGAGGATCTCGCCGTCGCTGGGATGGGTGTCGAGCCAGGTCTCCGACAGGCCCCAGAGCTGCGCATAGGCGCGGTTGTAGAAGGAAAGCTTCTGGTCGCGGCCGAAGATCGCGACCGCGGTGGCGAGGCGATCGAGCGTGTCGGAATGCGCGTCCAGATGCTGCTGCAGCTTGGCATCGGCCTGGACATTCTCGGTGACGTCGACGGCACTGCCCACGATGGCGCCGTCGTCCATCGGCTGGTGCGTGAAGGCGAGCGCGCGGCGCTGGCCGCCGATGACGGCGAAGCGGCGCGTCTCCTGCACCTGACGGCTGTTGCGCGCCATGGCGGCGAGGTCGGGCTCGGAACGCTCCAGCGTCGGCTCCGCGCCCTTGGCGTCGGCGAAGGCGGTGTTGTTCCAGACCAGCTGCAGCGCGCGGTCGCGCACCCAGACCGGGATCGGCAGCGCGTCGAGCACGGCGCGGTAGTCGAGCGATTGGCCCTTCACCGCGCGCTCGGGCTCGAGCCACACCGCCGCCATGCCGCCGACGGCGCGGCCGCGGAAATGGATCGGATGGCCGTTCCTGTCATGCGCCGAGAGCGCGAAGGATTCGGCGCGCTCGCTCAAGCCGTCGAGCGCGCGGCTCAGCGCCAGCGCGTCGGGGCCGGCGAGGCAGGAATCCACCACCGCCTCGGCGCCGCCGTAGGAATAGGGGCCCGAGCCGTCGCGGCCCCACACCACCAGCGCCTCCTTGCCGGCGCCGAGCAGCGCGTCGCGCTCGCCCACCGCGGCGCGGGTGCGCGCGCCCGCGAGCTTGAGCGCGCGCTTGAGGCGAAAGCTGATCTTCTGCTCGGCCACGGCCCACAGGCCCGCGGCGATGGCCAGTGCGACCGCGCCCGCGGTCACCGCCGCCAGCACCATGTCGCGCTCGCCGAGGACGGGGAGGAGGCCGGAAGCGGCCGGCACGGCGGCGGATGCCGAGGTCACGGACGCGGCCGACAGGGCGGCAAAGGTCGCGGCCGCCAGCGTCAGCGCCCCCGTCAATCCCTTCCTGGCAACCCCCGATTCCCGTCGCATGTTCCGCGAATCACTGTGGAATCAATACGGTACCCACATTGGGTGAGTCCGCATAGGGATTGTGGTTAACAAATCGTAAAAAGCCTAGTGGTTGTGAAACCGCCTAGGGATTGCCGGTGTGGACAAGCTTGACCACGGCGGCGCAATCTCCACCCTGTCCCGATGGACAGATCATGGCTTGGAGCGATCGCCGCCGCTCTGATCTCCTTCGGCGCCCAGGCGGACGATTTCCACACCCTCTATGCCTTCGCCGGCGGTCTGGACGGCGAGGCGGTCGCCGGCATTGTCCAGGACGCGGCCGGAAATCTCTACGGCACCACGTCCGCGGGCGGCGATGGGGCTTGCGATTGCGGGACGATCTTCAAGCTCGCGCCCGACGGCACCAAGACGCTCTATTCCTTTACAGGCGCAAGCGACGGCGCATACCCGCTCACGGGCCTGGCCATCGACCGCGCCGGAAATCTCTACGGCACCACGAGCAAGCCGGACCGCGGCACGGTGTTCAGGCTCGACGCTAGCGGCCGCCTTACGACGCTGCATGCCTTCGCGGGCGCGGAAGACGGCGACGCGCCGCTCGGCAGCCCGATCCTGGACCGCAAGGGCAAGCTCTACGGCACCACCGTGCGCGGCGGGCATTGGGGCCGCGGCACGGTCTACAAGATCACGCCCGACGGACGCGAGCGCGTGCTCCATGCCTTCGGCGGCACGACCAGGGATGGCGACGGCGACGGCCCGGCCTCATCGCTGATCCTGAACCGCGACGGCAACCTGTACGGCGCCACCGGCTATGGCGGCAGCAGCGCCTGCAACGACCGCGGCTGCTGCGCGACGCCCGGCTGCGGCACCGTGTTCAAGGTCGCGCCGGACGGGACGACGACCATCCTCTATCGCTTTCCTGGGGGCAGCCAGGGCGAGCTTCCCGTCGGCGCCGTCGCGATGGACAAGGCGGGCAACCTGTTCGGCGCGACCGAGCAGGGCGGCGTCGGCGCCGGCAACGGCGGCGGACTGGTCTACAAGCTGACTCCGGACGGCGTGAAGTCGGACCTGCATGCTTTCCAGATCGCGACCGGCGCCGTGCCGCATGTGGGCGTGATCGTCGACCGGCGCGGCAACCTTTATGGCACGGCGAGTGGCGGCGCGTTCGGCCAGGGCGTCGCCTATGCGCTGACGCGGCGCGGCAGGTACACGGTGCTGCACGACTTCACCGACGACAACGATCCTTCCGCCAACGCGCTTATTTTGGGCGTTGGCGGGGATCTGATCGGCTCGACCAGGGCCTACTCGTTCGAGTGCCCCAGCGCCTGCGGCACGGTATTCAGAATCGCGCGCTGATCACGACGCCGACAAACGGCCTGGCGGATTGAACATCACGTCGGTGCGCAGCACGTATTTGCGGCCCTTGGTGACCGCGCTGCCCTCGTGGAACAGCGCGTGGCGGAACAGCAGGGCCATGCCGCGCTCGGGTGCCACGACGACGTCGCGGAACGCGGTCGCGCCGCCCTCGAAGCCGTCGTTCAGATAGATCATGAAGGTGATGAGGCTCTGCTCGCCGTTGTCGCGGCGGAACGGCGCGTCCTCGTGGCCCGCGAACCGCTCCGCCGGGTCGTAACGATAGAAGCGGAAGCGCTCGTTGACGCCGATCGCCTGGCGGCCGGCGAGGAAGGGCGGCACGTGCTGGCGCACGCGGTGCCACAACGCGGCGGCGCGCGCGTGGTCGTCCTCGATCGCGCGGGCATTGTTGCGGATGGAGCGGGCGAGCTCGGCTCCGCCGCCGCTCTGGATCGCCGCCGGCTCGTAGCCGATGCGTTCGGAATGGCGGATGAGCTGCGCACATTCCGCCGCATCGGCGAAGCCGGGGATCGTGACGATGCCGTCGGCCAGCTCGGGCACGTCAGTAGCGGTAGTGATCCGGCTTGAACGGGCCGGCCTCGGGCACCGAGATGTAGTCCGCCTGCTTCTTGCTGAGCTTGGTCAGCTTCACGCCGATCTTGTCGAGATGCAGGCGCGCGACCTTCTCGTCCAGCGCCTTGGGCAGGGTATAGACCTTCTTCTGGTACTTGCCCTGGTCCTTGAACAGCTCGATCTGCGCCAAGGTCTGGTTCGTGAACGACGAGCTCATCACGAAGCTCGGATGGCCCATGGCGTTGCCGAGGTTCACCAGGCGCCCTTCGGAGAGAAGGATGAGGCGCTTGCCGTCGGCGAACTCGATCTCGTCGACCTGCGGCTTGATGTTGTTCCACTTGAGGTTCTTGAGCGCGGCGACCTGGATCTCGCTGTCGAAGTGGCCGATGTTGCAGACGATGGCGCGGTCCTTCATCGCGCGCATATGCTCGATCGTGATGACATCCACGTTGCCGGTGGCGGTGACGAAGATGTCGGCGCGGGGAGCGGCGTCCTCCATCGTCACGACCTCGTAGCCTTCCATCGCGGCCTGGAGCGCGCAGATCGGATCGATCTCGCTCACCAGCACGCGGCAGCCGGCCTGGCGCAGCGAAGCGGCCGAGCCCTTGCCGACGTCGCCGAAGCCCGCGACCATCGCGACCTTGCCGGCCATCATCACGTCGGTGCCGCGGCGGATGCCGTCGACGAGCGACTCGCGGCAGCCGTAGAGGTTGTCGAACTTCGACTTGGTGACGCTGTCGTTGACGTTGATCGCGGGGAAGAGGAGCTTGCCCTCCTTCTCCATGATGTAGAGGCGGTGCACGCCAGTCGTCGTCTCTTCCGACACGCCCTTGATGTTGGCCGCGACCTGGGCGAACCAGCCCTTGGGCTTCTCGGTGAGCAGGCGTTTGATCAGCGCGTAGAAGACCTCTTCCTCCTCGTTCTCGGGCTTGTCGAGGAAGGCCGTGTCGCCCTTCTCCGCGCGCAGGCCGTGATGGACGAGCATCGTGGCGTCGCCGCCGTCGTCCAGGATCATGTTGGGATAGCCGCCGCCGTGCCAGTCGAAGAGCTTGGCGGTGTAGTCCCAATAGTCCTTCAGGCTCTCGCCCTTGATCGCGAAGACCGGCGTGCCGCCGGCGGCGATGGCTGCCGCGGCGTGATCCTGCGTCGAATAGATGTTGCACGACACCCAGCGCACGTCGGCGCCCAGGGCCTTCAAGGTCTCGATCAACACCGCGGTCTGGATCGTCATGTGCAGCGAGCCCGCGATGCGCGCGCCCTTCAGCGGTTGCGACGCGCCGTATTCCTCGCGCGTGGCCATCAGGCCGGGCATCTCGGTCTCGGCGATGGAGATCTCCTTGCGGCCGAAATCGGCGAGCTTGATGTCGGCAACGGCATAATCGGGGGCGGCGGCCATGGGCGGAATCCTTCGATGGAGCAAAGCGCGCGCGATATAGCAGGGCCGCGGGAGCGGGGCAAGGAGGATATAAAGAAATCTTTATGTCTTTATTTGTTCTGCGCCCGATCGGCCATGTCGGGGTTGAGCCGCTTCATCTCCAGGAACGCGAGCCCGTGACGTAGGCCGTAGCCGCTTACGCGGATGATGTCGTAGCCAAGCCTCATGGCGATCAGCATGAGGAACGCCGAACCGGCGATGATACGGGGAGCTTCGTCTTCGCTTCCGGACCGCGAATCCACATATCTGCGTGCCCGGACCGGGTCCTTCTCGTACATCTTCAGTATTTGAGCACGTTCTTGAAATATCCGGTTGAGCTCCAGGCAGGTGTCGTTGACCAGATGCGGCTTGTAGAAATCCGCTTCGTTTTCGCGCACTTTCAGCCACGCCAGCTTTGTCGCGACGCTGCCAAGAGCATAAAGGATGTGGTCACTGCCGCCCCTGTGCTTGCGGAGCACGTCCTCGTAGCTCGACATCGCGTCTTGAAAGGCACGTAGATAGTTCGCACTCGACGACAGGAACATGTCCACGGCCTTCTGTGCTCCGAAGTCGATGCTGTCGAGAGTCGGAGCGTCCAGCCCCTGTCCGGACCAGGTGGCGGAAATGAACTCCGTGCTGCCGCCGCCCTGATCGACCACGGTGATGCGGCGCCCCACGGTCCGCCCGCGCAAGCACATGAAGCCCGCCGCCCAGGACGCGGTCGCCTCCTCGGCCGGGCTCAACACCTTCAAATAGGGCCTCAGGCTCATGCCGCGCTGCGCGATGCGCCGGCACAAGGCCGTGCCATATACCATCGTCGAGTCGCATTCGAACTTTTCGATCTCATCGCGGTAGGCATCGAGCTGCATGCCGAGCGCGGCGAGATCCGCATCGCCGATGTTGTCGATATTGATGTTGTGAAGCTGCGAGTCCGTGCGCAGCGCCTTGAAGGAACCGTCGGCGTCGAAGTCGGCGATCATCAGCCGAAGGGAGCGGCTTCCCACCTCGGCAACGCCGATCTTCAAGTGCTTCCCCGCCTGCAACCGATTCGGCATCGCATCACGTTCCGTTGCTTGCCGCTTGCGGCGGTTTGGGCTCAAGAACGGATTCGACGCGGCCGAATGTCCTTTCAAAGCTGTCGCGGGCCTTGTTGAAGTCTTTGGCCCAAGCCGCTCGATGGGGCCGGCGCCTGAGTTCGATCTCGGCCGACTTCAATAGTTGTGCCTTCATCCGTCTATTGTATTCTGTTTCCACAGGCACGACGTCGGCCCATTGGAGCAGATTTCCGACGTCGAGATGAAGTTCTTTTCCTCGAAATTGCCTGTCGGCATGTGCATAGAGCGCGCCGATGCGTTTCTTCCCTTCCGGCCCAGGCTCAGATTTGTTACCCCATCTCGCCCTCTCGAAAAGCACATAGGCATGAAGAAGCGCGTTGCAGCGCAGCTCGGTATCGGGCGAGCTCACTGCGACTTGCGCCGTCAGAACGCGCTCGAAGTTCGAGAACGCAACAATCTTGTCCGTCAAGTTCAATATATCCCCGCCGTTCCCGTACACTTTCGCCAGCTGGCGTGCCGCGCGCAACACCATGGTCAGGGTCTTGGGGTCCCTGATATGCGCTCCGTCGTCTCCGACGGCACGCTCGCAGAGGCGGCGAACCTCGACGGCCAAGGACTTGTCGCGCATTCTGAACGACCGTAGCATGCACAGCGTGCCGGCCCACTGCGCGTACAGCCGCTCATCGGCCGCGCGATGGAGAATGTCGATGATACGGCTTCCGAAATCCGCGATGAGCGCGTCGGCGATGTCCAGCCGGTCTTCATTCTTGACTTCCGGGATAGGGTAGAATTGCATTTTCGTCAGGCGCTGGAAAATGTGCCTTATGTATTCGACTTCTTGAACGACCCATGCCTGGGTGTTCGCCTCCGCGAATTCGATCGAGCTCCGCATGGTTTCACGAAAGGTGGCGAGAATGAAGTCCTTGTCCAGCTTGCCCAGGCTGCGCAGGACAATCTGCGCGCGGTAGCCCGAGGTAAGCGCGAAGCCCGGCCAGTCGCCTTTGACCCTGCTTATGCGATGCGAAAGCCGCGCAATCGCGTTGGCATCGCCCCGGATGCCCTCGTTCGCAAGGGCGGCCGACGTCAGGCGGTGTGGGACGGCCAAGCCGAAAATCTGCGAAGCCGCTAGGAACGCGATGGCGCGCTGCGCCGCATCAGATTCCTGCTGGATGTCGCTGAACCAGCTTTCGCGGAACTGGGGTGCGGGCGTGGAATTCTTGAGTACATATTCTATGAAGCTAGGGACGTCATTTTCATAGTCGCGCTTACGCGGATGCCGCAGAAGCATGTCGGCATAGGTGTCGAATCTTTTGTAGGCGACGATCGGCGGAGCCTCGGTCAGGGCATGGAATACCCGCTCTTCTTCCGCGGGTGTTAGCATGAGCTGGACGAGGTTCTCGCTGGCGCTTGCAAGCGTGACCTCGTCATCGATCGTCGCGGTCACGATCGACACGCTCGCGCCGATCGCATCCGAGAAAGCCTTCGCCTTGCTGTAGAAGCGGAACAGGCAGCCCGCCTCTTCATTGTTCGAAATATTGTCGATGACGAACGTTACTTTTCTCGGCATCGCGCCCGCCTTGCGGAACGCGTCGTATAGAGCATCGAGCTCGGTTTGACGGTCGAGCGGCGGTAGATCGTGTTGGTCGAGGCGCCAGAACGTGACGAGCCCGGGCTCGCGACAAAGCCTCGCCACGATCTGCGCCAGGGCAATGGTCTTGCCTTGGCCGGGTCTTGCCAGGATGGTGTACGCTGAAAAACCCCCAGGTTGCGCGATGATCGACGCGGCGATGTGATGCGCACTGTCGCGCTTGAACGTCAGCTGCGCAGCTTCCATCTCGAGCACCGAAAGATTGAGCACTGTGGCGGGCGTAAAGCCGCCATAGAGGATGAACTTCTGCTGTTGTGCGATATCTATGATCGAAGCCGTGGGAAAGACGTATTCGAAGAGGTTTGGAATTTCGAGGTGGCCGGACCCGGGACGCAAGCGCATGGCGTCGAGCAGGGGCCAGAAGCCGCCGCTTTTCTGCTGGCGGAAATCGATTTGCTTGCCGTCATATGTTCGCGCTTCGATCGCGTTGCCTGGCCACGGCAGCAAGGCGTTTGCGACTGTCTGCGCGGCAGCTTGCGGGTCGAGGCCCTTCACGTCGATGTAGCTTATGGGCGCGCTCAGCGGCAGCATCGACGTCTCTGCAAGCATTACCGGGATAAGCTTGCGGCTGGCGCCAAGAGGATCCTGCCACCACGCCGCATGAATTTCGGCCTGGGAGTAGACGGCGCTCTCCGCGACGTAGTTCGGCGAATAGAGCGCCAGCGTCTGCGTGCTGTTCGCCAGCGCGGCGCCCATCCACATCGGGATGTTGCCGCCGGGCTTGAGGTCGCGCGGGTGGTAGTAGGTCGTGAACCCCGCGGTGCGCAGCGCGGCGTCGATCGCTTGGGCATAGGCGAGGTCGGCGCTGTTGAAACTGATGAAGAAATCGCGCCTATCGGTCATCTATTCCACCTCGTCCCGCGGTTGAAAGCTGGCAGAGGCACGCGAAGCAGGCAAGGCCCGAATAGTCGGAAGGTTCCTCTACGGCCCCTTCACCCTATATCCCCTGCGTCTGAGCAGGTTCGGCACGCCGCCCGGGCCCACGAGATGCGCGGCGCCGACGGTGACGAAATAGGTCTTGTCGTCGTTGTCGAGCATGCTTGCGAGCTTTTCGGCCCAGGCCTGGTTGCGGTCGTCGAGCAGCGCCTTGCGCGCGGCCGGATAGTTCTTGAACGCCTTGCCCATCAGCGCATCGAGCCGGTCGGTCTTGGCGTGCATCCAGGCATCGAGCATCGGGCCGACGTCGTCGCCCTGGGCTTCCGTCTTCGAGCTCTTCAGCGAAGCCTCGAAGGATTCGAGCTCGACCTTGGGATCGCTCGGCACGATCAGCGCCATCTGCTGCTCGATGGTCTCGAGCCCGATCACCGGCTTCTGCGCCGCGCCGCCGTCGCCGTCCTTGAGACTCATCTCGACGCCGGCGGCCGAGCTGTAGTTCTTCTTCTTCATCTCGGCGATGTCGAACATCAGCGAGGCGAGCCACGGCCGCAAATGGTCGACCGCGGCCGGCGCGATGGAAAGGTTCTCGAGCTCGGCGTCGAACTCGCCTTTCGCCTCGGGCGAGAGCATGTCGCGCAGGTGCTGGCCCTCGGGCAGCTTGCCGCGCGTCTGGATGTAGGACTGGACTTCGCCCTGCAGCTTGTCGCCGAAGGCCAGCTCGAAGACCATCACGTCGGACCTGGCCATCGCGGCGTCGATCTCCTTTGTGTGCCAGTCGACGTTGGCGGGCAGCACATGGATCGAGCCGAACAGATAGGCGGTACCTTTGCGTCCATGCGCCGTCCACATCGCCGGATGCGCCGGCATCTTGGCGTAGACCACGCCGCCTCCGGTCGTGGCGTCGTCCGCGAACGCCGGCAGCGCGAGGACGATGACGAGCGCGGCGAGCAGCTTGCGCACCGATGGGAGGAACATCTTCTGCATCAACGATAGCCGAGCGACGGGGCGTGCTTGCCGAGGTCGCGGTAGCGGTCGCGCAGCTCGGTCTGGCGCGAGGTCCTCGGCATCTGCACGCCCTTGATGAACACCGCCGTCGGCGCGCTGGTGACGTCGAGCGGATCGCCGTCCCAGATCACCACGTCGCCGTCCTTGCCGGGCTCCAGCGTGCCGTAGCCGTCGATGCCCAATGCTTGCGCCGGGTTCTTCGTGATCGCGGCCAGCGCATGCTCCCAGTTCATGCCGTTGGCGACCGCATTGCCCGCGATCTGCGTGATGGTGCGCGCGTAATGCGAGGCGGCGCCGAACTGCGGCATGAAGATCACGCTGACGCCAGCCGCGTCGAGCCGCGCCGCGTTCTTCAAGGTCGAGCCGAGCTCGGCGAAGTTCGCGGGCAGGTTCTTGTTGTTGTCGATGACGACCGGCACATGCGCCGCGGCGAGATCGCCCGCCACGCGCCATGCCTCGGCGCCACCCAGGATGATGAGCTTGATCTTGTTTCCTTGCGCATATTGCACCACCTGCCGGATGGTCGAGGCGCGCTCGACATGCACCAGCAACGGCTCGCGGCCCTGGATCACCGGGCCCAGCGCGTCGAGATCGACGCGGTTGCTGCGCTGGTCGCGGCTGCCGCCGGGACGGTGATAGCCGCCGCGCTGCGCCCAATATTCTCGCGCGTCGTCGAGCGTCTCGCGGAACTTGGTCCAGAGATCGGGGCGCGAGTTCTTCTGGCCCGTGCCGCCCACCGGCTCGAGCACCGCGAGCACGCCCGCCTGGCGCTTGTCGATCAGGTCGGGTCCGTTGCCCAGATCGATCACCGCCGAGGTGCCGCAGAACACGTCGCCGCAATCGCCGGGCGTGGTCAGCGAGCGCGTGACGCCGCGGATGCGCGCCACCGGGATCAGGCTCGACGACGGATTGACCGCGTCGGCGACGTCGAAGGCCGCGCCCTCGAAGGCCGTGTTCGGCGTGGTGTCGTTGCCTTCGCTGACGAGATCGATCTCCAGGATGCCGAGCTGCGTCCACGACGCCATCAGCCCCGGCGTCACCGGCTTGCCCTTGGCGTCGATGACCTTGGTCTCGGGCGTGACGGGAAGGTTCTGTCCGACCTGTTCGATCTTGCCGTTCCGGATCAGTACGTCGCCATCGGGCAGCGTGCCGGCCGCGCCGACGGTATAGACGCGCGCGTGCTTGATCAGCGTGCCGTTGACGTTGCCCGAGACCGGCAATTGCGTTCCGCCGGGCACGCGGATTTCGTAATGCATGCGGGGTTGGCTTGCCGGTTGCGCGATGGCTGCCGTCGTGGACAGCAGGATGACCGCGAAAATATTCTTCATTGCCCGGTTCATTGACCTGCTCCCCCGGTATGGCCGTTGTCTTCCTGGCCGAGCTCGAAATCGCTGCGCGGGCTGATCGCCGGATTGTCGCGGTCGTAGAGCAGGGCGCCGTCGATATAGACCTTCTCGGCTTGGGCATAGACGCTGAACGGATCGCGGTTCCACAGCACGACGTCGGCCATCTTGCCGCTCTCGAGCGTGCCCGTCTTGTCGAGGATGCCCAGCGCCTTGGCCGGATTGCGCGTCATCCACGCCACCGCATGCGCACGGCTGATCTGGTAGCCCATTCGTCGCCCTGCGGCCATCGCCTTGGCGACTTCCTGGTTCAGCCGTTGTATGCCCAGCTCGTCGTCGGAATGGATCGTGGCGCAGGCGCCGGCGTGATCGACCATCGCGATGTTCTCCGGGATGCCGTCATAGGCCTCCATCTTGAAGCCCCACCAGTCGGCCCACATCACCGCGCAGATATCGTTCTTCTTGAGCAGGTCGGGGATCTTGTAGGCCTCGGCGGCGTGATGGAAGGCGGCGATGCGGAAGCCATACTCCTTGGCCACGTCGATCATCGTCGCCATCTGGTCGGCGCGATAGCAATGCATCTGCACCGGGATCTTCTTCTCGAGGACCAGGGCGAGCGTCTCGAGTCCCAGGTCGCGGTCCTGCGTCTTCGCCGCGTCCTTGCCGGCCTTGAGCCAGGTCTGTCGATAGGCGGCCGCCTTGGCGAAGGCCGCGCGATAGCCCGCGACGTCGCCCATCAAGGTCTGCGGCCCGCCCTTCTCGCCATAGACGCGCTTGGGGTTCTCGCCGCAGGCCATCTTGAGGTCATATGGCGCGCCGGGGAATTTCATCTCCTGCGTCGTGCGCGACCAGACGTTCTTGAGCACCACCGACCGCCCGCCGATCAGGTTGGCCGAGCCGGGCAGGATCTGCAGCGTGGTGACGCCACCGGCGAGCGCGCGCGTGAAGCCCGAGTCCTGCGGCCAGACCGAGTTCTCGGCGCGCACCTCGGCGGTGACGGGCTTGGTCGCCTCGTTGCCGTCGGACATCGCCTCGTTCGCGGGCGAAGGATAGACGCCCAGATGCGAATGGATGTCGATGACGCCTGGCGTGACGAACTTGCCCTTGCCGTCGACGACCACGGCACCTTGCGGCGCGGGGATGTTCTGGCCGACCTCCTTGATCTTGCCGTCCTGCATCAGCACGTCGCCGCCGACGATCTCTTTATCCGTGCCGGTGAGCACGGTCGCGCCGCGGATCAGCGTCGTCTTCGAGGGCCGGGGCTTGTAGGTCGAAGGGAAGGCGTCCTTGGGGATGATGTCGGCGAACGCCACGTCGGCCTTCGACGACGCGTGCATGCCGGGGATCAGCCACCACGCCAAAGCCAGCGTGACGCCCACGATCGCGACCGCGCCCCAGGCCGGCAGCCCGCCCTTGTTCCACTCCATCCCATGCCCCTCAGAGAAAGCCGGCGAAGAGTGGCGCGCGGGCGTCCGGGGTGCAAGCGGGGTGGGACCTTAGTCCTCGCCGAACTTGGCCTCGGCCAGCGCCACGATCGCCTTGAGCGCCTCGACCGCGTCGGCGCCTTCGGCACAGACCTCGACCTCGGTGCCGAAGCTCGCCTCCAGCATCATCAGTCCCATGATCGAGCGGCCGTCGACGGTCTGCCCGCCCTTGCTCACGGTGACGTGCGACTGGAACCGCGCCGAGGCTTCTACGATCTTGGCGCTGGCGCGCGCGTGCAGCCCCTTCTTGTTGACGATCCTGACGACGGCGCAATGACGCACGGTTCTAGTGCCCCAGCTCGATCGAGCCGGCGCGCATGTATTTGCGGCCCGCCTCGATGGCATCCTTCACCGCCTGCTCGAGCGGCACGCGGCCGCGCACCTCGATCAGCTTGATCAGGCTCGGCAGGTTGACGCCCGCCAGCACCTCGACCTTGCCGCGCTCGAGCAGCGTGAGCGCCAGGTTGCACGGCGTGCCGCCGAACATGTCGGTGGCGATGACGACGCCCTGGCCCTGGTCGATGGCCTTGGCGGCGGCCGCGATCTCGCGCTGGCGCCGCTCGATGTCGTCCTCGGGCCCTATGCAGACGGCGCGCAGCGACGTCTGCGGGCCGACCATGTGCTCCATCGCCGAGATGAATTCCTGCGCCAGCCGGCCATGGGTGACCAGAACGATGCCGATCATGTGGACTGGGTCATTTGGATTGGGCCCCATCGCGGAACAGATTGCGCTCGAAGGCGGCGACGGCGAGCGCGATCTTCTCGGGCGCCGAGCTTTCGAAGGCGGCGAGTCTTAACAGAGGCACGGGCACCGGCAAGTCCCAGGGCGCTTTGTAATGTTCTTCACGCGGCAGCCGCGGAACCTTCTGGTCGAGCTGCACGGCGAGCGCGACCCGCGCCTTGTGCGCATGCGGCAGCGCCACGATGCCGACGCCGCGCGCCTCGATCAGCCCGCGCAGATTTGCCGGCGGCTTGGCCACGAGATGCCCGCCTTGCTCGCTCAACTCGGTGCGGTCGTCGCTGACCAGGATGGCGCCGCGCGAGATCAGCCGCAGCGCGAGGTCGGACTTGCCCGAGCCGCTCTTGCCGAGCAGCAGCACGCCCGCGTCGCGCGAGGCGCCGAAAGTGCCGCCGGCGTGCGCGAGCACGACGCAGGTCGCGTGGACATTGATTGTGTTCGGCATCAGACGCTCTTCATCAAAGGCAGCACGACGATGAAACGCGCGCCCCCCCCGTCGCGGTTCTCGGCCCAGATGCGCCCGCCGGTGTTGAGCACGATCTGGCGGGCGATGGAGAGGCCGAGGCCCGAGTTCTTGCCGAAGCCGTGCTCCTGCGGCCGCTCGGTGTAGAAGCGTTCGAAGATGCTTTCGAGGTTCTCCTCCGGGATGCCGGGCCCGCGGTCCTCGACCGCGATCCGCGCGAAGCCCGTGCCCTCCGGCCGTGCCGTGATCGTGATCGGCATGCCGTCGGGGCTGAACGAGACCGCGTTGTCGATGAGGTTGCGGATCACCTGGCCCAGGCGCTCGTCGCGGCCCATGACCTTCGCGTCCCTGGGCAGATCGATCTTCAGCTCCATCGGCACGCGATGCGACAGGTCGGTGAAGTTGTAGACCTCGACGATGGTCTCGAGCAGATGCGTCAGGTCGATGGGCGCGTTGGACTCGCGGCTGAGCTCGGCATCGAGGCGCGAGGCGTCGGAGATGTCGGTGATCAGCCGGTCGATGCGCCGCACGTCGTTCTTGACGATGCCCATCAGCCGCTCGCGCGCGACGTCGTCCTTGGAGCGGGCGAGCATCTCGACCGCGCTCTTGAGCGAGGTCAGCGGGTTCTTGATCTCGTGCGCGACGTCGGCGGCGAAGCTCTCGATGGCGTCGATGCGGTCGTAGAGCGCGCGCGTCATCGCCGAGAAGCTCTGCGCCAGGTCGCCGATCTCGTCGCCGCGCTCGGCCATGGTGGGGATGGTCTCGCGGCCCGAGCGGCCGCTGCGCACGCGGTCGGCGGCGGCGGCCAGCGTCAGGACCGGCCGCGCGATGAAGCGTGACAGGAACAGCGACGAGGCCAACATCACGCCGATGGCGATGACGAAGACCTCGAGCAGCGTGGCACGCTCTTCCCGCAGCACGTCGTCGATGTCGCCGCCCTCGGTCGAGACCATCAAGACGCCGTAGATCGCCTTGAAGCGCTGCACGGGCGCCGCGACCGACAGCACCAGCTTGTTCTGCTGGTTCACGCGCTCGGCGCTCGCCACGTCGCCGGCCATCGCGGCGTTGACCTCTTTATAGACGCGTCCGTTGTCGCCGCCCTCGAAATAGGGATCGAGCTTGGAGAAGGGGCGCACGCCGGTGACGCTGTCATAGACCCGGTTCCAGAAGTCCTGGACCTGGCTCCAGGTGTCGATCGCGGGCAGGTCCTGGGTCTGCACCAGATTGCGCGCGAGCAGGTCGCGCGTGTCGATGGCGAGGGTACCGTTGGTCATGAAGAGCCGGCCGCGCAGCTTGGTCGGCGCGATGAGCTGGCGCAGCAAAGGCTCGGCCTGGCGCAGGTTCAGCGTGTGGGTGTCGGGGTCGGTGGCGTATTCGGCGAGGGTGGAGGCGACGATGCGCGCCTGGTTCTCGATGCCTTCCAGCCGCTCGTCGACGAGGCCGACGCGCGAACGCTCCACGGCGACGACGCCGCCGATCAGGCCGAGCAGCACCACCACGTTCACGACGACGATGCGCCGGGTCAGCGCCGAGTAGCGCGCGCGCCGCTTCGGCTGTGCCGGCATCACGGGGGTGAGGGCGCCTCGCTCGTCCGCAGCCACGATCGCCTAGGACTCGCGATAGCGGTAGCCGACGCCGTAAAGCGTCTCGATGGCGTCGAAGTCGTCGTCGACCTGCTTGAACTTCTTGCGCAGCCGCTTGATGTGGCTGTCGATGGTGCGGTCGTCGACATAGACCTGGTCGTCATAGGCCGCGTCCATCAGGCTGTCGCGGCTCTTCACGAAGCCGGGACGCTGGGCGAGGCTCTGCAGGATCAGGAACTCGGTGACGGTCAGCCGCACCGGCTTGCCGTCCCAGGTGCATTCGTGGCGCTGCGGGTCGAGCGCGAGCTTGCCGCGCACCAAGGCTTCCTTCTTGCCTTCGATGCCGGCCGCGGCGGCCTGGCCCTTGTGCTGATCCGAACGGCGCAGCACCGCCTTGACGCGCTCGAGCAGCAGGCGCTGGGAGAAGGGCTTGCGGATGTAGTCGTCGGCGCCCGCGTTCAGGCCCATCAATTCGTCGATCTCCTCGTCCTTCGAGGTCAGCAGGATCACCGGCAGATCGCCGTTCTGGCGCAGCCGTCGCAGCAGCTCGAGCCCGTCCATGCGCGGCATCTTGATGTCGAGGATGACGAGGTCGGGCGGCGCGGCGGTCAGCCCCGTCAGCGCCGAGGCGCCGTCGGAGAAGGTGCGCACGTGATAGCCTTCCTGCTCCAGCAGCATGCTGACGGAGGTCAGGATGTTCTTATCGTCGTCGACCAGTGCGATATTGGCCATGCTCTCCCAGCCCGCTGTGCAACGCGCCCCAATATAAGGCCCTTAGTTCCAAATCAAAATGCGCCTGAATGATGGCCCGGGCGGGGCGGCGCGGTGGTCGGGATGCGGCTTATCGAATGCCGGCGCATGGACGCCGGCGGCGGCCGGCGCGATGACCGCCGCTGCCGGCGCGCATACGCCCGCGGCGGCGGTCGACGCAGCGACGCGTCACGGCCGGTTGGCGATCAGAAAGGGCAGCCCGCCGTGGGTCAGGCCGTTCTCGGCCCATACCGTCGGATCGAATCCGGCAGGCAGGCCGGACTTCAACTGGCTGTGCGACAGCGCCATCAGGCCCGGATCGTTCGCGACGTCGCCAGCGCCCTTGCTCGGATCGGTGATGCCGCTGGTCTTCGTGTCCCAATAGACCTGCTTGTTGCTCCCGGCAGGGCAGAGGTCGCTTCCGAGCACGCCGCCGACCTTGCTTCCCGCGCCGCCCTTGGGAATTCCCAGCGCGTAGGATGCCGTGATCGTGCTGGCGATGCCGAAATTGGGCTGATCCCTTCCGACCAGGGGGCCGACGATGGAGCCGTCCACGCCGGTGACGTTGCCGCTCGCATAGGAGTCGTAGATCTTGTCGCTGTTGGTGGCGACGAGACCGCCCACCGTCACGTGGTTCGGGCCGCGGCTGGTTACGTTGCCCATCGCAAAGCACTGTATGATCGGTCCCTGGTTCCACCCCACAAGACCGCCCGCATTCGCCGACGTGCCGCCCTGCACCTTGCCGCGCGCGCTGCAGCGCAGGAGGGATGCATGGCTCTCGCCGACGAGGCCGCCCGCATATCCGCCCTGCTGGTTCCTGATCTTCACCGAGACGTCGGCGTGCAGGTTTTCGGTATCGGCTCCGGCGTTGCCGATCATGCCGCCCGCGGTCATCGTGCCGCCGCCCGCGCCCAGGACCTTGCCGGTCACGGTCACGTTCCTGACGTTGCCGCCCGCCACGGTGCCGGCCAGGATCCCGACCCAATGGCTGTCGCCTTGCGACATCGCGGCCACCACGCTGGCGTTCGTGATGTTCAGGTTGTGAACCGAGCCGAAATAGACCGTCCCGAACAGGCCAACGGCCGGGTTGGCGATGTCCCTGACGTGGAGATTCGAGATCGTGTTGCCGAAGCCTTCGAAGTGACGATCGAGCTCGTGCACCGGCGAATGGGGGTAGGTACCGTCGGGCTTGGCGTCGTAGTCGTTCGCGAGCGCCATGTTGTCTCCGGACTTGGCGATGATCGAGGCGACGCTGTTCACCAGCTGATAGGGATCGCCGTCGATGACGACATCGCTGCCGGTATCCCAGAACTGAACCTTGCCCGTGGTGATGCTGAAGCGTCCGTCCTGTCCGCCGTCGTTGGTCACGATATGCAGGCCGGACTTTCCCTCTGCCCTGATCGAGCTCTGCACGACGATGGAGCGATAGGCCTTCAAGGTGAGGATGGAGGTGCTCGCCCACCGGACCGGCGTCGCGACGACGATGTCCTGCGCCTGGCTTTCGCCGATCACCGTGACGGGGCCGGCGCTCAGGAGCCGTTCGAGGTCGGCCACGTCGAGCTGGGCATTCGCCGTGGTCGACTGGCATATCCCTCCCGAGCAGGTCACCCCCTGCGTGGTGTCGGGCAGGATGACCAGCGCGGCCTTTGCCGGCGCCAGCGCGGCGCCCAGGCCCGCGAGCGCGGCCAGCAGAACCATCTTCGACATTGTACGTCCCCCACGATGCCGGCGATGTCAGTGTGGCGGCGGCGGCTCCGGATTGGCCAGTGCCTTTTGGTCGCGGCCTTCCTTGATAAGATCGTCGACGACGGCGACGAAATCCTGTCCGGTCATATCCTTAACGATGGCGGCGCGGCGGCGCAGTTCCTTGGCATAGGCCTCGTCGAGATAGATTTCGGGCGAGGGGAACAGGCTGCTGTTGCCGCCGACATAGAGGATGCCGTCGGCCACCTCTGCGATGGCGAAGCCCGTGGCGGGCGCGGCCGGCGTCCAGCCTTCCTTGGTCATCGCGAACGGCGCGTCCTTGGGCGCCATCAGGAAGCTCGGCGCCGGGCCCATGTGCAGCGTCGCGGCGGCTTGCGCCGCGGGCACGGTCACGACGACGAACAGGCTGCCCGGATGGCGGCGCTCGATGATCTGCGCGGTGCGCAGGCCGTCGGCTTCGTCGGACGTCTTCTTCTCGGCGTGGAACTCGCCGGTGATCAGGAAGGCATGGCGGTGCTTGGCCAGCACCTCGCGCTCCACCGTGTCGGCCATCGCCGTGTCGCGGTCGGCGAAAGGCTCGAGGTCTTTCGGGCCCGCGATCTTCGACCAGTCGAGCGGCGCATCCGCCAGCGCCAGGCGCAGCGGGTGCTTGCAGAGATGCGTCCGGTTGATCTCGCGCACCGCGTCGTAGACCGCGCGATAGACGGGCGTGTTCCAGGTCAGCGGCACCGAGGTCTCGCGCCACATGCCGGCGATCTGGGCCTCGGTCAGCATGCCGCCGGATGCGTAGGCGTCGGCCAAGCCCTGCAGCCGCGAATTGCCGAACTCCACGACCACGTCGTCGACGCGGCAGACGAAGCGCGGATCGTGCAGCAGCTGCTGGATGAAGCCGTGGATCTGGAGGCTGCGGTGGTACTCGCCGAGCTGGATGACGGAATGCGTGTCGAGCTGCCTGGCGATGTCGGCGACGGGGTCGGCCGCGGCCGGCGCCGCCAGCAGGAGCAGCGCCGTGAGGATCGCGCGCATCGTCAGCCGTGCTCCATCTAGGGTGTTCGGATGAACAACAGGTCCGTGTCGTTGCAGCCGCCGGCAACCGTGCCGGCGGCATTGATGGCCTGCGCCCAGCTGTGGCGGCAGCCCGGCGTCTTGATGCTCCCGTTCGAAAATCGAATGAAGCCGGTGAAGTAGTACCGGTTCGGCGTCTCGTAATATCCAATAACGGTGCCTTCGGCGTTGATGGCGATGGGAAGCGTGTTCATGCCGCTCGCAGCATCGAATGTGGATATCGTGCCGTCGGCGGTCCGCACGAAACCGTGCGCCAGCGCATCGTCGTTGTCGTAATAGTAGCCCGCGATTTCGTTGCCGGCGTTGATGCCGCTCGGCGCGGTCTCCCAGGCGCCGGGGACGTCGAACATCGTGAAGCTGCCACCGGGATCGCGCAGGAAGGCATGGTCGCCCCACAGGGTCTCGCCCGCGATCGCGCCGGCGGCGTTGATGGCGGTCGCGATCGCGCCGTCGACACCCGGCGGATCGAGCGTCGTGATCGTTCCGTCCGCTTTCCTGAGAAAGGCATGCAGCACGCGTCCGTCGGTGAGGAAGTTGCCGACGACGTCTGCGCCCGCGTTGATGGCCATGGGATAGGTGGTGCTGGCGCCTTCGGGGTCGAACTTCGCAATCGTCCCGTCGGTCGATCTCACGAAGCCGTGGACGCGGCCGCCTTTCGTGCCGTAGCTGCCCAGCACGACGCCGCTGTCGTTGAGCCCGACGACTTCAAAGTGCCGCTCCCCGGGGACGGTGAACGTCGTATAGGTCGGATCGGCGAACGCGGGCGCCGTCAGCACGAGCAGTGCCGCGAGCGCAGCCGCCGCATCACACGAACTCGACCTTCAGGATTTCGTAGGAGCGCGCGCCGCCGGGGGCCGCGACCTCGACCGTGTCGCCTTTGGCCTTGCCGATGAGCGCGCGCGCGATCGGCGAGGAGATCGAGATGCGGCCGCTCTTGGCGTCGGATTCGTGGTCGCCGACGATCTGGTACTTGCGCTTCTGGTCGGTGTCCTCGTCGACCAAGGTGACGGTGGCGCCGAACTTCACGGTGGCGCCCGACAGGCGCGAGACGTCGATCACCTCGGCGCGGCCGATCAGGTCCTCGAGCTCGATCACCCGGCCCTCGATGAAGGCCTGGCGCTCTTTGGCCGCGTGATATTCCGCGTTCTCGGACAAATCGCCGTGCGCGCGCGCTTCCGCGATCATCTTGATGATCGCCGGGCGCTCGACCGCTTTCAGCTCGTTGACCTCTTCTTCCAGGGCCTTGTAGCCCGAGGCCGTCATTGGGATGCGTTCCATGGCAGTCTCAATTCCTCAAGAAACAAAAACGTTCCATCCGGCCGGGACTTGCCCTTGGCCGGTTCGGACGCTTGGGTGCTTGACCTAACCCCTTGATTTAAAAGCCGATCTATTCGGCCGGACGGCGGGGAGGGGCAGTATTATAAGATTGCAGGGGAGCAACTTCAAGCGAGCCCGCCCGGAGCGCGGCGATGGCCTGGGTTGCGGCCACCGCGCTGGCCATCGTGGTGTAGTAGGGCACCTTCATGGTCACCGAGGTGCGCCGGATCGAGGCGGAGTCGCCCAGCGCCTGCGCGCCCTTGGTCGTGTTGAAGACCAGCTGGATGTCGCCGTTCTTGAGCGCGTCGACGACGTGCGGCCGGCCCTCCAGCACCTTGTTGATCCGCGCCACCGGCAGGCCCGCTTCCTCCAGCGCCTTCGCGGTGCCGCGCGTGGCGATGAGCTTGAAGCCCATGTCGACGAGGGCGTGCGCAGACTCGATCACGTCGGCCTTGTCCTCGTCCTTGAGCGAGATGAACACGGTTCCTTCGGTCGGCAGGCGCAGGCCCGCACCGACCTGGCTCTTGGCGAAGGCGCGGCCGAAGCTCGCGTCCAATCCCATCACCTCGCCGGTCGAACGCATCTCGGGCCCGAGCACCGCGTCGACGCCGGGGAAGCGCGCGAAGGGCATCACCGCCTCCTTGACCGAGATGTGCTTCGGGCGCGGCTTGGCGAGGTGGAAGCTCGCAAGCCGCTCGCCCGCCATCACCCGGGCCGCGACCGCGGCGACGGGGATGCCGATCGCCTTGGCGACGAAGGGCACGGTGCGGCTGGCGCGCGGATTGACCTCGAGCACAAAGATATCGTCGCCCTGGACGGCGTATTGCACGTTCATCAGGCCACGGACTTTCAGCGCCCGGGCCAGCGCGACGGTCTGGCGCTCGATCTCGTCGATGATCGCCTGCTTGAGGGAATGCGGCGGCAGCGAGCAGGCGCTGTCGCCCGAATGCACGCCGGCCTCCTCGATATGCTCCATGATGCCGGCGATGAAGACGTCGCCGGCATGATCGCAGATCGCATCGACGTCGATCTCGATGGCGCGGTGCAGGAAGGCGTCGATCAGGACCGGGTTGTCGCCCGAGATCTTGAACAGCTCGCCGGAAGCGACCTGCGCCTTGAGCTGGGTCTCGTCGGTGACGACGACCATGCCGCGCCCGCCGAGCACATAGGACGGACGCAGGATGACGGGGAAGCCGATCTGCTCGGCCGCCGCGACGGTGTCCTGCGCCGTCAGCGCGGTCGCATTGCGCGGCTGCTTCAGGCCGAGCTCGTTGAGCAGGACCTGGAAGCGCTTGCGGTCTTCCGCCAGGTCGATGGCGTCGGCGCTGGTGCCCAAGATCGGCACGCCGGCCTCGACCAGGGTGTTGGCGAGCTTGAGCGGCGTCTGGCCGCCGAACTGCACGATCACACCGGCGAGCGTGCCCTCCGATTGCCCGATGCGTACGATCTCCAGCACGTCCTCGGCGGTGAGCGGTTCGAAATACAGCCGGTCCGAGGTGTCGTAGTCGGTCGAGACGGTCTCCGGGTTGCAGTTGACCATGACGGTCTCGAAGCCCTGTTCGGACAGCGAGAACGCCGCGTGGCAGCAGCAATAGTCGAACTCGATGCCTTGGCCGATGCGGTTCGGCCCGCCGCCCAGGATGATGATCTTCTTCTTGTCCGACGGCCGCGCCTCGCACTCCATCTCATAAGTCGCGTACATGTACGGCGTCAGCGCCGCGAATTCGGCGGCGCAGGTGTCGATGCGCTTGAAAACGGGATGCACGTCGAGCGCGGCGCGGTGCGCGCGCACTTCGGCTTCCTTTTTGCCGGCGAGGATCGCCAGCCGCGCATCCGAGAAACCCATGGCTTTGAGGCGATGCATCTCCGCCGCGTCCTCGGGCAGGCCGTTCTTCCTTATCTCCGCTTCGGTCGCGACGATGGCCTCGATTTCCCCCAGGAACCACGGATCGTATTTGGTGATCTGCGCGATCTCCGGCGTCGGGAAGCCCAGCCGCATCGCCTGCGCCGCGATGCGCAGGCGGTCGGGGGTGGGCCGCGCCAGCGCCATGCGGATCGCGGTCTCGTCGGAGGAGAGCGCGATCTCGTCCAGCCCGGTCAAGCCGGTCTCCATCGAGCGCAGCGCCTTCTGCAGCGATTCCGCGAAGGTGCGGCCGATGGCCATGGCCTCGCCGACCGACTTCATCGAGGTCGTCAGCAGCGGCTCGGCGCCGGGGAACTTCTCGAAGGCGAAGCGCGGGATCTTGGTGACGACGTAGTCGATGGTGGGCTCGAACGAGGCCGGCGTCGCCTTGGTGATGTCGTTGTCGAGCTCGTCCAGCGTATAGCCGATGGCGAGCTTGGCCGCGATCTTGGCGATCGGGAAGCCGGTGGCCTTCGAAGCGAGCGCGGAGGAGCGCGACACGCGCGGGTTCATCTCGATGACGACCATGCGCCCGTCTTGCGGATTGACCGCGAACTGCACGTTCGAGCCGCCGGTCTCCACGCCGATCTCGCGCAGCACCGCGATCGAGGCGGTGCGCATGCGCTGGTATTCCTTGTCGGTCAAGGTGAGCGCGGGCGCGACCGTGATCGAGTCGCCGGTATGGATGCCCATCGGGTCGATGTTCTCGATGGAGCAGACGATGATGGCGTTGTCGGCGCGGTCGCGCACGACCTCCATCTCGAACTCCTTCCAGCCGAGAACCGACTCCTCGATCAGCACCTCGTTGGTCGGCGAGGCCTCGAGGCCGGCTTGCACGATGGCGAAGAATTCCTCGCGGTTGTAGGCGATGCCGCCGCCGGTGCCGCCGAGCGTGAACGACGGGCGGATCACCGCGGGCAGGCCCACCAGCTTCAGCGCGTCCTTGGCGCCGGCCTGGCTGTCGGGTGCCAGCGCCATCACCGGATTGTTCTGCGCGTCATAGAGGAAGTTGCCGTCGGCGTCCTTCTTGTGGCGCAGCTCGCCCTTGAGCGTGACGCCTTTGGGCACGTCGAGGCCGATGCTCATCATCGCGCGGCGGAACAGCTCGCGGTCCTCGGCCTTGTCGATGGCCTCGGCGCTCGCGCCGATCAGCTCGACGTCGTATTTCTCCAAGGTGCCGCGCTTGCGCAGCGACAGCGCGGTATTGAGCGCGGTCTGGCCGCCCATGGTGGGAAGCAGCGCGAAGACGCGGCCCTTGGGCACGTTGGGCCGCTCGCGGGCGATGATCTTCTCGACGAAGTCGGGCGTGATCGGCTCGATATAGGTCGCGTCCGCCATGTCGGGATCGGTCATGATGGTGGCGGGGTTCGAGTTGACCAGCACCACGCGATAGCCTTCCTCGCGCAGCGCCTTGCAGGCCTGGGCGCCGGAATAGTCGAACTCGCAAGCCTGACCGATGACGATGGGCCCCGCGCCGATGATCAGGACGGTGTGGATGTCGGTACGCTTGGGCATGGCATCTCGCGCGCGCGGGCCGGCCCGCGCAAAACGCGCGGCATCCGGCCGAATTGCAGGTTAAGGGGATCGTTTAGCGGGGAGGGGGCGGGGCCGCAACCCCGATTCTCAACTCTTCCACCGCAGCGTGGTTTCCTTCAGGGGATTCGCAAAAGGCGCCCCCGTCGCCGCCGACTCGGCCCAGGCTTTCTTCAGCCGGTGGTACCACATGGCGGGCACGTCGGCGTCCTGGATGAGCATCAGGCGCGGGTCGAACTTGAGGCCTTCGCGCTGCAGCTCGACCATGCGGCGGTCGTCGCCCAGGAAGGTCGGGCCCATGGCCCAGAAGAACGGCTTGATGAAGCCGAGCCAGGCGGGCCAGTAGAAGATCTGCGTCACCTGTGTCGTCTGCTCGTCGACCGGCGTGCAGGTGGTCAGCCCCGTCACCGCGATCGGCCGCCCCAGGAACGAGCCGGTGATGTTCTCGAACCGGATCGACGGCAGCTCGAAGGTGATCTCGGTCGAGACGTCGGCGCCGAGCAGCTTGTATGCGGCCTTGCTCGGCGCGTGGCGCGTCATCACGAAACCGGTCGGCAGCGGAGCGTAGCGCTTCTCCTTCACGCGCGGCTTCACGCGCCACCACCAGCGGCCGTGCACGTAAGGCGCATGCGCCGGGTCCATCAGGCCGATCACGGCATGGTCGATGGCGCAGCGGAAGGTCTGGCTCTCGCTCCAGCGCGGGCGCGCGTTCGGGACCGGCACGCGCGGGGGCTCGCTCCGCGGCGGCGCGGCCTCTCGGCCCTGCGCCGCCATGTAGACCCAGATCAGGCCGTCCTGCTCGCGCACGGGATAGCTGCGCACGCGGATGCTCTCCGCCTTGATCGCTTCGCCGCCGACGAGCGAGGGGATCAGCGAGCATTGCCCGTCGGGTTTGAAGCGCCAGCCGTGATAGGGGCACTCGACCGCGTTCTCCGGCATCACCTTGCCGGCCGAGAGCGGCACGCCGCGGTGCGGGCAGATATCGCGCAGCGCAAAGGCCTCGCCGTCCTTCATGCGCCCGATCAGCACCGGCTCGCCCAGCAGCATCTCGCGGCGCATCGCCCCGCGTTTCAGGCTCGCGCCTTGCACCGCCATGTACCAGAGGTCGCGGAGGAACGGGTCGTCGCTCATCGCTTACGACCTAGCGCCTTTCGGGGCGGATTGTCGATGCGCTACTCGTCCCCGCCGCCGGGAGGGGGCTGCATGCCGGGCGGGAGCTGCGTCCCGGGCGGAAGGCCCCCAGGAAACCCATTCGCGTCGGCCGGCGCGCCCTTGGGCTTGAGCAGGCTTTCGAGCGTGGCGGTGAGCTGGCCGCCTTTGAAGCCCGCGACCTTGAAGGCCCAGCCGTTGGCGCGCGCGTCGATGGTGCGCGCCTCCTTGGCGATATCGGGCTTGCTGGAAAGATCGGTCGCGGCAACCTCTACCCAGTAGTCCTCGCCCTTGTGCGCGATCTCGAGATTCAGGCTGAGCCCGTCGAAGGTGCGCACGGTGAGCCGCACCGGATTGGCGAAGTCGATCTCGCGCGCGGGCTTGACGTCCTCGACCGTGAAGTCGCTCAGCGCGTTCGCGACCTCGTCGGGCGCGTCCTCGCTCGACAGCTCGCGGCCGGCGGGCACGGTCGAGAGCTTGAAATGCGGCTCCTTGCTGGTCGCGCGGCTGACCTCGTAGGACGAGCCGTCGGGCTGGTCGACGACCGCGGTCTGGACGCGCGTCTGGTCGAGGGTGAACACGTTCTTGTCCATCCAGTCGGACGGCGCGCCGCGGATCTCGGCCTCGGCCTTCACCAGCCAGCTCTGCGTCTCGTCCGGGCGGCGCACGAAAAGGCCGACGGCACCGGTGGAATCGCCGATGTCCTCGCTCTTGCCCACGATCAGGTGCGCGAGCTCGTGGCCGCGGTCGTCGCTGACGGCGATCTCGGTGCCGTCGCCGCGCTTGCCCGGCGCATCGAGCGCCACGGCGTGCAGCCATTCGGGGCTCGCGGTCTTGGGCTCGATGGTGGTGAGAGCCGCGAGCGTCACCAGCGTCTTGTTCACCTCGGAGAACGAGGCGGGATAGTCGTTCTTGCCCGGCAGCACCCAGCCCTTGGACGGCTTGAAGGCGACATCGAAGGCGCCGTTCTTCTTCGACACGATATGGATGCGCGCGGCCTGACGGACATGCGAAGCGAAGCCGGGCAGGAACTCGGTCGGCGCGGTCTTGGGCGCGACGCTGGCCGACTGTTCGTACACGGAGCACATCGCGAGCGCGATCGAGATCGCGGCGGCGCCGCCCAGGATGGCGAGGTTGCGCCGGCGGGGATCGGCGAGGAAGGCGTTGGTGCTGCTCATGTCGAGGCCCGGGCTTGCAAGCGCTTGCGCCGGCGCAGCGACGCCAGAACGATGGCGAAGATCGCGATCAGGATCGGCACCAGCGCGATGTTGATGAAGGCGAGCCAGCTGCCCAGCGAGTCGATGTCCTTGCGCAGGTTGTGCTGCACGTCGCGCAGCTGGTTGCGCGTGTCGCGCGCGTCGCGGCGGAAGCGCTCGATCTCGGCCTGCTGCGCGGGGGTCAGGCCCGCCTCGGTGCCGCTCTGGGTATTTCCGCCCTGCTCGAGCTCGTGCAGGCGTTGCTGCGTCTCGGTCAGGTGCTGCTGCAGGCTCTTTTCCTTTTGCTGGAACTGCTCCTGGGCCTTGGCCTGGAGGTCCTGCACGACGGTGAAGGGCCGCTGCACGGTCTCGCGCGTGCGCAAGCTGATGAGATCGCCCGAGCCGGTCAGGTTCTCGACCGCGTTCAAGACCAGCCCGCCGTTGTCGGCGAAGGGGGCCGCGATCTTCTTGCCCAGCACGTTCTGCACCCGCACCCAGAAGCGGTCGTCGAACACGTCGGTGTCGGCGATGACGACGACGTTGACCTTGCCGGACTTGGTCTTGGCCGTCGCCGGGAAGGCGGTCTTGGCCTCGCCCGAGATGCGCGCGGCAATGGTGAACTTCTCGCCGGTCGGCTCGACCATGGCCATTAGGTCGTTGGGGTTCTGCGTCGCGCGCACCGTGCTCGCGTCGAGCAGCGAAGCCTGGTCGGACGACCAGATCAGCGGCGTGAAGCTCGTGGTCGCGCCTTTCAGCGGATGCAGCGCGCCCACGCTCGCCAGGTTCAGCGATTGAAGGCTCGCGGTGACGGTGTCCTTCTTGTCGAAGCCTTCCGCGGGCACGTGCAGCCATACCGGATAGAGCGCGACCGGGTTCATCGGATCGCGCACCTGCACGCGCTGGGCGTATTTGCGGTCGGCAACGACCTTGTTCGGGTCGTAGGCAACGCCCCAGGCCTTGAGCAGCGCCGGCATGTCGGACGACGGCGAGGGCGGCACGGGGTTGTACGGGTTGGGCTGCGTCTGGCTCGCGATGTCCGACGACGGATCGACGAACAGCAGCACGCGGCCGCCGTTCAGCGCGAACTGGTCGATGGCCTGGAGCTGCTCGGGCGTGAAGTTCGTCGGATGCGCAATCAGGAGCACGTCGATCGACTTCGGGATCTCCTTGAACACCGGGGGCACGACCTGGGTCTGGAAGATCTGCTGCATCTCCAGATAGACCGTGTAGGGCTGGCTCTGGCCCTGCATCATCGCGGCGAGGCCGCCGGGCCCGGTGGCGAGCTGGATCGAGCCCAGCAAACCGATCAGCGGCTTCTTCGGCGTCGACAGGCGGTAGATCAGCGATGTGAGGTCGTATTCGAGATATTCCTCGCGCTCCGCCGTGAAGTAGGGGATCACCTCGCGGCCGTCGACCGCGTTGGTGCCGACCAGTCCGAAATAGACGACGTCGCCGGAATCGGTCGGCGCGCCGGTGATGCCGGCCGCGGTCGCCTGGTCCTCGGCTTCGGTAAAGGGCTCGGGATCGACTTCCTCGAGCACGATCTTGCCGTGGCTCGATGCGGCATACTCGCTCAGGAGATCGCGCACGCGCTTGGCGAATTGCGCGGTCTGGGCGTATTCGGCCGCGGTCTGCTTGGAATAGTAGAACTTGAGCGTCACCGGCTCTTTCAGGCCCGCGACGATGTTGCGCGTGCCTTGGGACAGCGTGAACTGGCCGTTGGCGGTCAGGTCGAGCTTGGCCGTGGTGAGGCCGTTGTCGGCGGCGATGTTGATCGCGACGAAGATCACGACCGCAAGCGCGACCGCGATCAGTGCATAGAGCCGGCGGGACATTGTCGGGGAAGATGGGGGACGCATGGCTCAGCCCGTCTTCTTCAGGTCGATGATGACGACATTGGCGGTCAGGAACAGCGCGATCAGCGAGACGAAGAAGATCAGGTCGCGCAGGTCGATCACGCCCGCCTGGATCGCGTTGAAATGCGAGATGAAGCTGAAGGACGAGATCGCGCTGACCAGCGCGTAAGGCGCCCAGCCGCGGAACAGGTCGATCACCATCGGCGCGCCGGAGATCGTGAACAGAAAGCAGACCACCACGGTCACCACGAAGGCGATCACCTGATTGCCGGTCGTGGCCGACAGGCAGGCGCCGATGGCGAGATACCCGCCCGCCATCAGGAAGCTTCCGACATAGCTCGCCAGGATCACGCCGTTGTCGGGGTTGCCCAGATAGTTGACGGTGATCCAGATCGGGCAGGTCAGCGCCAACGCCAGCCCCGTGAAAGCCCAGGCCGCGAGATATTTGCCGACCACCGTCGCCCAGAGCGGCGTCGGCAGCGTGAGCAGGAGCTCCATCGTGCCGGTGCGGCGCTCCTCCGCCCAAAGCCGCATCGACAGCGCCGGCACCAGGAACAGATAGAGCCAGGGATGATAGGTGAAGAACACGCCCAAGTCGGCGTTGCCGGTGTCGTAGAAGCGGCCGACATAGAAGGTGAACACGCCCATCGCGAACAGGAAGATCACGATGAAGACGTAGGCCAAGGGCGTCGCGAAATAGGCGGCGAACTCGCGCTTGAAGATGGGCCAGAGCTGGTTCATGCGGCGGCTTTCATGCGCTGATGGATAGGCTGGAGCCGCTCATGCCACGGCCTTCGCGCGCTGGGTGTCGGTGGTGGTGATGGCGCGGAACACCTCGTCCAGGCGGCCGGCCTCGGCATAGAGCTCGCGCAGGTCCCACTTCTCGCGAGCCGCAAGAGCGCTCACGTCTTCGATGAGGAGGGCGCCGGATTTCGGGAACGCCGTCATCTGCACGAAGCCGTCGTCGCGGCCCTGCTGCTCGACGTTCGCAACGGTAGACAGCGTCTTGATCTTGGCCTGCGCGTCGGCGGCCTGCGCCGCGGGCAAGGTCAGCGTCACCGCATTGTGATGGCGCGAGCGCGCCAGCAGCTCGGCCGGCGTGCCGTCGGCGACGATGCCGCCGCGGTCGATGATCACGGCGCGGGTGCAGATCGCGTCGACCTCCTCCAGCAGGTGGGTCGAGATGATGATCGCCTTGCTCGGCGCCATCGCCTTGATCAGCGAGCGCACGGCGAATTTCTGGTTCGGGTCCAGGCCGTCGGTCGGCTCGTCCATGATGAGCACCGGCGGATCGTGCAGGATCGCCTGGGCGACGCCGACGCGGCGCTTGAAGCCCTTGGACAGCGTCTCGATCGGCTGGTCGAGCACGCCGGCCAGCTCGGTCTTGGCGACCGACTTCGCCACCGCCTGGTCCGCCGCGTCGCCGCGAAAGCCGCGGATTTCGGCGATGAAGCGCAGGAATTGGCGGGGGGTCATGTCGCCGTAAGCGGGCGCGCCTTCCGGCAGATAGCCGATATTCGCCTGGGCCGCGATCGGGTCGGTCTCGACGTCATGGCCGCAGATGCTGACCCGGCCCGCGGTCGGCGCCAGATAGCCGGTCACCATCTTCATGGTGGTGGACTTGCCGGCGCCGTTGGGGCCGAGGAAGCCGAGGACCTCGCCCTTGCCCACCGAAAGGCTCAAATCGGCAACCGCCGTCATCTGGCCGAAGCGCTTGGTCAGTCCGTCGATTTCGATCATGGAGCGGATTGGGTCGAAAGGGCTGCTTTCCTTAGAGAAATCGCGACCGTCTCGCAAGATTGTCCAAAGTTAAAGCTGGGTCACATCGCGGTCCGGCGGCTGTGTCCATTGGACGCTCCAGTCGCGCCCTCTTGACTTAGTTGAATGATCAATCAATAAGGATGGCAAGGAGCGGCAGCGGTGCCATGGCAGACGACACGAAAACCCGGCTGGTGATGACCGCAATGCGGTTGTTTTCCGAGAAGGGATACGAGTCGACCAGCGTGTCCGACATCCTCAAGGCCGCGGGCGCCAACAGCGGCAGCCTCTATTACTTCTTCCAGACCAAGCAGGATCTGCTGCTCGAGGTGCTGCGGCGCTATCGCGACGGCATCGGGCCGATGCTGCTGGGGCCCGCCTGGGAGGGGATCGACGATCCTATCGCGCGGGTCTTCGCGCTGCTGGCGCGGTACCGCCTGGCGCTGACGGGGAGCGACTGCGTCTATGGCTGCCCGATCGGCAACCTGGCGCTGGAGCTGCACGAGCCCGATCCGCCGGTGCGCGAGCTCCTGTCTGTCAACTTCGACGGCTGGGTCGACGCGATCGAGCGCTGCTACCGCGATGCGGGGCCGCGGCTGCCCGCCGAACTCGACCGCCGCGGGCTCGCGGTCTTCACCCTCACCACGATGGAGGGCGGCGTTATGCAGGCGCGCACCCACCGCACCATCGACGCCTTCGACCGCTCCGTCGCGATGCTGCGCGACTACGTCAATCGTCTAGAACAACAAGCAAAGGGGAGTTGAACATGAGGATGATTTTGATTGCGGCGCTGCTGTGCACGACGGCGGCATTTGGCGGCACGGACGGCCAAGCACCAGCAGTTGCGTCAGCCGCCGCAACAGCCCCAGTGAAGGACACCTCCTTCGTGGATGCCTCCGGCCATCGCGTGCAGCAGCTCGAGGCGGTCATCGAGGCGCCGGTCGCCAAGGTGTGGGAGGCGTTCATCACCGACGCCGGCTTCTCGAGCTGGGCAGCCCCGATGGCGCATGTCACGCTCGGCAACGACGGCATGATCGAGGCGTCCTACAGCCTGACCGCGAAGGTCGGCGATCCCGACAACATCAGGAACCGCATCGTCGCCTATGTGCCCGAGCATCTTCTGGTCCTGGCCAACGAGCACGCGCCCAAGGGTGCGCCGTTCGACGCCGAGGCGTTCTCGAAGATCCGCACCGTCATCGAGTTCCAGGACCTGGGCGCGGGTCGCACAAAGGTGATCGAATCCGGCGTGGGCTATGGCGACGGTCCCGCGTTCGACTCGGTGTACAAGCACTTCCACTGGGGTAATGCTTACGAGTTCCAGCTGCTCGGCGACCGCTTCACCAAGGGGCCCGTGGACTGGAAGAAGGAAATGGCCGCCAAATAGGGTCCCGCATGATCGAGCCGAGAATCCTGCAACGCGCAACGATTGTCGGCACGGTCTTGCAGATCGGCTGGGTCCTGATCGGCCATTTCTTCCCCGCGGTGCGCGGGATGGCCAACCTGTTCCTGTTCGGCGTGATGATGATCTCGGCGCTGGCCGGCTATCTCTACGCGGTCGATTACGCGTCGGGATTCGGCCGCGGCATCCTGGGCGGCGCGATCGCGGGCGGCGTCTGTGCGCTGATCGGCGTCGCGGGCGCGGTGCTCATCGGCGACGCGCCGTTCGCGACGCTGGCGCTTTGGACCGCGATATCGGTGGTGACGGGTGCCGCGGGCGGCTTCTGGGGTCAGATCGCCGCCCGCATGCAGGGCCGTACACCTCGTCGTTAGTTCACCGTCACGTCGACCGGGGTCGAGGCGATGCCGTTGGCGACGACGACCAGCTTGGACGCGCCCGTCTCCATGCCGGCCGGCACGTCGACATGCGTCGAGACCGGCATCGAGCCCGTCGCCACGCCCATCGAGCTGTGGTCGTGGGTGCGGGCATAGAAGACGTGACCCGTCGCGTTGTTGGTGATGCGCACCAGGGGATAGTTGGTGAAGGTCTCGAGCTCGTCGCCGAACGAGTTCGCCTGGCTGAGGCCGTTGAACTGCGTGCCGTTGATCGTGAAGCTCGAGCCGCGCGTCAGCGTGGACGGGCAGTTGGTGATCGTGGGCGCCCAGGATGGATCGGGATTGCCCGGCGAGGCATAGACCGCCTGTCCGCCGATCAGCACTTCGCCGGTGGGCAGCACCATCAGGCTGTTGCCCGAGCCGTTGAAAGACGTGCTCTTGATCTGGCTGACGCCGTCATACTCGTACAGCCGGCCGCTGATGCCCTGCATCACGACGTGACCGTTGGGCAGCAGCGAAGCGAAGTTGTCGCCCATGTCGTCGTGGTTGGGGACGTCGGGACCCTGCGTCCACACGCCGTTCTTGTAGACAGCGGTGTGGGCGGTGTTCTCGCCCTTGGGGATGCCGCCGGTGGCGAAGACCGAGCCGTCCGGCATCAGGATCGACGGGCCGATCTCGCCCGGCGGGTGATAGAGATGCTTGCCGCCGTAGTCGATGCCCTTGCAGCATTTCGGTCCCTTGAGGCTGACCGGCGTCTTGGGCAGGTCGGTCCAGACGCCCGTGGCGGGATCGTAGAGCTGGGTGTGCGGCGCCTTTTCGACGTTCATGGTCAGGACCTTGCCGTCGGGCATCAAGGTCCAGGTCTCTTCCGAGTTCATGCCGTTGTGGCCGGTCGAGGTAAGCTTGGTCCAGGTGTTGGTCTTGGGATCGAAGGCCGCCATCTTCACGTTGAGCTTCTCGCTCAGCAGGTAGCGTCCGTCGGGGAGGACCAGCGACGAGGAATCGCCGATGAAGCCCCAGCCCTTCGGCGCCGGGTTCATCGTCCAGGTGTTGGCCAGCGGATCGTAGATCGCGCCGAGATTGGTCAGCGAGAAGTTGCTGCCCGGATTGTACTCGCCGCCCTCGATGATGACGCGGCCGTCGGCGAGCACCGCACTCGCCATGGCATAGGGCTGATAGCCGTTGGGCAGATCGGCGAGGCGCGACCAGGTGCCCTTCTGATAGCTGCCCGTGATGTCGGGGGTCAGCTTGTACCAATGGGTGCCGTTCGCGGCCGACTGGCCGAGCACGGTGCCGTCGGTGAGCAGCAAGGTGATGTCGGCGCCTTCGGGCGCGGGATGAGCGAGATTGGTCAGAGTCTGCGCCTGAGCGAGCGCCGGCCACGCGCAGAGACCGAACGCCAGCGCAGCCATGGATTTGCGGAACATACGTAACCCCCAAAGAACTGTGGTTGAGCCCACTTCGAGTGGGGCGCACGCTAGCGATTCAGACGCAGTCTGTCAGTCGCTCATTGTTGAGAACCGGTCTCATATCCGAGCTCGCGCAGCAATGGGCCGGCAATGGCTTCGTAACGGCTGAGGTCCGCCGGTAACATCTCCGTGCGCCAGCGCCCGATACGGCCGGCGTCGGGCGGTTCTTTGGCGCGGTCGTGGATCGCCATGAAGGTCCCGATGTCCTGCGGCGTGCGGTCCTTGGGACCGAAAGGCCGCTTGAGTTCGTCCAGGCGCTCGGCCGCGGTCAGGTGGTAGGCGAGCATGGCCGGATCGAAGTCGAGCGCGAGCTGCGCGCAGAGACCGCGCAATGTCCGTTCCGGCTCGGCGACCAGCGCCTCGTAGCGGATCTCGGTATAGCGCGCGAGCTCGCGCCCCATCGCCTGCGCATTGCGCACCGCCTCGGACCAGAATCGCGCCTGCTTCTCGAAATCGTCGCCGGGACCGAACCACAACCCCTGATAGGACAGCGCGCTGTCGCGGCCGTCGCGGATGACGTGGATGAAATGCGCCTCGGGCAGGAGGCGCGCGATGTCCTTCATATAGACGCGATAGTACGGCGTCTTGTCGCCCCAGCGCGCCTTGCCGCGATGTTCCGTATACAGACGATAGAAGGCGCGGATCGCCTCGGACAGCGAGGCAGCGCCCGCGACGGCGCGCTCCAGCGCCTCGCGGCGCATCGCCATGTTGGGCCAGGTCTCGGACGCGGTGACGATGTCGACGAAGCTGTCGGGGGCGGCGCCGCGCTTGATCAGGTCCTGCAGGAACAGCGTCTCGCCGGGAATGGCGAGCGCCGGATGCGCGTCCAGCATCAGCCGAAGCAGGGTCGTGCCCGAACGGCCGACACCGACGATGAACGGAGCAGGGGCCATGCGTGCAAGCTAGCACGCGTCAGGAATGTGGAAAGTGTCGGCTGACCGATCAGGACGCTCCACAGCGAGGGGCTGGGGGGCTTAAATCGCCGCGAAACTGTCCCTCAACTCGATCAGCCGACAGTCATGAACCTGATGGGCGACAAAGGCCGCTCCAAGGCTCAAACGTGGCGATTTCGTGGCCCGGATTACGAATTCGCAAGGGGTTTGACGGAGGCCGGAGAGGGGTTCATCATCTTGTCGATGGTCGAGGAACCCATAGCGTTCCTCCGCGCGGAGGCCGGCTCGCAGCCCGCGCGGAACGGATATGCCAGCGGGCAGGTGCAGCAGGTGCGATTCGACCGCGCCGAGCTCGACCGCATCCTGACGATCTATGGCCATATGGTCGCGGCCGGCGAATGGCGCGACTATGCGATCGATTTCCTGAGCGACGTCGCCGCGTTCTCGATCTTCCGCCGCTCCAGCGAGGCGCCGCTCTTCACCATCGAGAAGCGGCCACGCCTGCGCAGCCGCCAGGGCCAGTACGCCGTCATCGAATCGGGCGGGCATGTCCTGAAGCGCGGCCACGACCTGGCGCAGGTGCTCAGAGTGTTCGACAAGAAACTGTTCAAGGCGCGCGCGGCGCGACCGTGACGCGCTCACGATTCCCGCGGCGCGGACCTGAGCCAGACCAGCGCATCCTTCTCCACGCGCTTGATCCAGTCGTTCTTCTCGTTGTTATAGGCGTTGACGTCGTCGGACACGACCTTGGCGGCGCGGACCTTCTCGGCCTCGTATTCCAAAGCAAGCGCGGGATGGGCGCGCAGATAGTCGCGGAACGCCAGATGCCGCGGCACCTCGGGCGAACCCTCCTGATAGCAATGGAGCTGGAACAGCCGCTGCCCGGTAGCCTCGTCTTTCAAATAGCAATAGCGCCGGCCGGCGAGACCGTATTCGCCGAACCATTTGTAGCCCAGCGCGCG
>JAFBAL010000045.1 GCA_019247845.1 Alphaproteobacteria bacterium
AGGCGCTGGTCTTCATCGGGGGTGCGGAGAACGAATGGGACGACGTCGTCTGCGTGCGCTATCCGTCGCGCGCCAAGTTCCTCGACATGATCGCCGACCCGGAATATCTCGCCGCGACCGCGCATCGCGACGCGGGCCTCGAGCGCACTGCGCTTCTGTGCTGCGAAGCGGGAAGTGCGGCATGAGCCTCTACACCGTCTATGGCGGGCTCGGCTCGCCGTATTCGATGAAGATGCGCAGCGTCATGCGCTATCGCCGGCTGCCGCATGTCTGGCGCCAGATGCAGATGGGCGACGAGCGCGTCTTCAAGCACGTCAAGGCGCCGGTCATCCCCGTCGTGCAGTTCATGGACGGCTCGTGGCACAACGACTCCACGCCGATGATCTTCGCGCTCGAACGCCTGCACGCCGAACGCTCGGTGCTGCCCAAGGATCCGGTCGAAGCGTTCATCGCGTACCTGCTCGAGGATTTCGCCGACGAATGGGGCACCAAGGCGATGTTCCACTATCGCTGGTTCCGCGAGCGCGATGCCAGGCAGATGTCGGAATGGCTGGCCTTCGACCGCCTGCGCGCGCCGGGACGCGCGGCCATCGTCGGCGCGGCCGCGACGTTCCGCGAGCGCCAGGTCGGCCGCATGGCGCTGGTCGGCTGCACGCCGGAGAATGCACCGGTCATCGAGGACAGTGCGCGGCGCATCCTCGCGGTGTTCGAGGGCTTCGTCACCGAGCAGCCTTATCTCTTCGGCACGCGGCCGTCGCTCGCCGATTTCGGCTGGTTCGGGCAGATGTCGCAGCTTGCCGTCGATCCGACGCCGCAGGACCTCATGCGTGCCGAGTTCCCCTTCGCCTTCCGCTGGGTGCAGGAGCTCGACGATGCTTCCGGCGTCGAAGGCGAATGGAGCGGCGTGAGCGCGCCCGTGAAGGCGCTGCTGAAGCTCGCGGGCGAAATCTATTTCCCGTTCCTGCTCGCCAATGCGCGCGCGATCGCCGGCGGCGAGGAGACGTTCTCGGTCGCGCTGCTCGGCCGCTCCTACAGCCAGGCCGCATTCAAGTATCAGGCGAAATGCCTGCGCGAGTTGCGCACGGCTTACGCGAAGCTGGGCGGCGCGGCCGACGCGCTGCTCTCCGAAGCCGGATGCCTGGAGGCGCTGCGTGGGCCGTAAGATCCTCTTCATCACCACCGACCAGCAGCGCTACGACTCGCTCGGCTGCAACGGCAACCGCTTCTGCCGCACGCCGAACATCGATGCGCTGGCCGCGAGCGGCATCAACTACAAGCGCGCCTATAACCAGAACACGGTATGCATGCCCGCGCGCTCGACCATGCTGACGGGACAGTACGTGCGCACGCATGGCGTCTTCGCCAACGGCGTGCCGCTGCCCGAGGACGCGCCGTCCGTGGCGCGCTACCTGAAGGACAAGGCGGGCTACAAGACGGCGCTGATCGGCAAGGCGCATTTCGAGCCGGCCTTCGATCCCAAGCTCAAATGGCTGGAGAACCGGCGCGAGCGCGAGAACGATACCGGGCCGTGGCGCGGCTTCCACATGGCGATCCAGGCGATGCACATCGCGAGCTTCAACGGCCGGCCGGTGGCGCATTACGGCCAGTGGATGAAGACGGCGCATCCCGAATACTTCGCCGCTTCGCCGCCGCTGCTCAACGCCGCGCCCGGCGGCGACACGGGCGCGCCGGAGACCGCGAACAATCCGGTGCCGCGCGAGATCTATCACACCGACTGGCTTGCGGGCCTGGCGGAGGATTGGCTGAAAGGTCTGGACGCCGACGACGATTGGTTCCTGTGGCTCAGCTTTCCCGATCCGCATCATCCCTGGGACCCGCCACAGGAAGAGAACAAGCGCTGCGACTGGCGCGACCTGCCGCTGCCCGACGGCTATCCGGGAACGCCGGACGCGATCCGCAAGGTGCTGGCGAAGAAACCGGCGCACTGGCTCGCTTATTACGACGGCACCTTCGCCAATATCGAAGGCGGGCCGATGAACTTCACGCCACAGCAGCTTTCGCCCGACAACATCCGCGAGATCAATGCCAAGGTCCATGTGATGAACGAGCTGGTCGATGAGGCCGTCGGCCGCGTGATGCGTGCGGTCGCGGCGCGCGGCTGGGACGGCGACACCGACGTGTTCTTCACCACCGATCACGGCGAGCTGCAGGGCGACTTCGGCTTCGTCTACAAAGGTCCGTTCCACACCGACGCGCTGATGCGCCTGCCGTTCATCTGGCGGCCCGCGCCGAACGCGAAGGTCGCGCCCGCGGTCGTGAACCAGCCGGTGGAGCAGGTCGATCTCGCGTCCACCTTCGCCGAGATCGCGGGCGTCGCTCAGGCGGCCTGGATGCAAGGCAAGGTGCTGCCGGCCACCGACGACGGCTCGCGCCAGCGCGCGATCTGCGAATGGGACAGCCAGTTTCCGGGTTATGGCTTCCACTTCCGCTCCATCGTGCGCGACGGCTTCCTGCTCACGCGCTACGAGCCGTCGACGCCGGGCAAGCCCAACGGGCTGGAGGAGTTCTGGCCGCAGTTCGCCGCCACCGGCACGCGCATCAAGTATGACGGTGCGGAAGGAGAGCTCTACGACCTGAACGACGACCCGCGTCAATGGGAAAATCTTTGGGATGACCCCGCCCGCCGGACTTTGAAGCGCGACCTGATCGCCGATCTTTATGATAACCTGCCGCCCGAGCGCGACCCGAAGCTGAAGGTCGAGGCCCCGGCTTGAGGAGCAGAAAATGGCGTTGATGATCTATGGCAGCACCGTGTCGCCCTTCGTGCGCAAGGTGCGCGTGGTGATGGCGGAGAAGGGGCTTCAATACACCATCGATCCGGTGAGCCCGTTCCGCGCGCCGCCGGACTTCCGCGAGATCTCGCCGCTCGGCCGCATCCCCGCCTTCCGCGACACCGATCTGCCGGAGCCCAACCATCTCTGCGACTCCTCGGTCATCTGCGATTACCTGGAGCACAAATATCCCACGCCGGCGCTGTACCCGAGCGCGCCATACGACCGCGCCCGCGCTCTGTGGTTCGAGGAATACGCGGACTCGATCCTGGCCGAGACCATGGGCCGCGGCTTCTTCTTCGAGCGCGTGGTCAAGAAGATCCTGAAGGCCGCGACCGACGAGGCGGTGTGCCAGACGACCCTGACCGAGAAGCTGCCGCCGCTGTTCGACTATCTGAGCGCGCAGCTCGGCGGCAACGAATACCTGGTGGGCGGGGCGTTCTCCATCGCCGACATCACGGTCGCGACCATGCTGGTGAATTTCGAGCATGCCGGCGGAGTCATCGATGCCGCGCGCTGGCCGAAGCTCGCCGCCTATATCAAGCGCATGCACGAGCGGCCGTCGTTCAAGGCCTGCATCGACGAGGAGCGCCCGTTCATCGAGCGCGTGCGCGCCGCATGACGGCGCCGAAGCGCACGCCGTGGCAGATCGTCGCCGCCTATGCGCTGCCGGCTTTTCCGATCGCGGCCTTCGGCATGCCGCTGGTCGTGCACCTGCCGAGCTTCTATGCCTCGAAAGAGGTCGGCATCCCGCTGGCGGTGGTCGGTGCGATCTTCGGGCTGATCCGCATCATCGACATCTTCGTCGATCCCATCGCGGGCTATGTCAGCGACCGCTGGCGCAGCCGCTTCGGACGGCGACGGCCCATCATCGCGCTCGGCACGCCGGTCTTCGCGCTCGGCATCTGGCTCGCTTTCGTGCCCGGCGGGGCCGCGAGCGCCGCCTATCTGACGGCGTGCCTGATGGTGATGTATCTGGGCTATTCGGCCGTCGTGGTGCCGCATCTGTCGTGGGGCGCGGAGATTTCCGGCGAGTATCACGAGCGAAGCCGCGTCTATGGCTGGTATCAGTTCCTCACCGTCGCCGGCATGATGTGCGTGCTGATCGTGCCGGCGGTGCTCGAGGGACGAGGCTATCCGCTATCGACCCAGGTCATGGCGATGGCGGCGTTCGCCATCGCCGCCATGATCCCCAGCATCGCGATCTGCCTCGCGGTGGTGCCCGAGCCCGAGGTGCGGCTCGGCACCCAGGCGGGTCTGTGGCCGACCTTGCGCTTCCTGCTCAAGAACGACGCCGTGCGCCGGGTGATCCTGGTCGATCTGATCGAATCCACGAACCAGGGCGCGCGCGGCGCGATGTTCCTCTATTTCATCGGCCTCGGCCTGGCGCTGCCGAAATTCGGCGGGACGCTGCTGCTGGTCTATTTCCTGAGCGGCGTCGTCTGCGCGCCCGTCTGGATCGCGCTGTCGCGCCGCATCGGCAAGAGCCGCACCCTGATCGCGTCCTATGTCTACGGCATCGCGACGGGTCTTCTGCTGTTCGCCGTTCCGCCGGGCAGCAAGCCGGCCGCGATGGCCGTCATCGCGCTGACCGGCGCGGCCTATGCGGCGCCGGCATTTCTCATTCGCGCCATGATGGCCGATGTCGCGGACGCCGATACCTATGAGACCGGCGCCGAGCGGGCGGGGCTGCTCTATGCCTTCCTGACGATGACCAGCAAGCTCGGCATCGGCTGGTCGGTGACCATCGCTTTCGGGCTGCTGGCTTTCCTGGGCTTCGATCCCAGGATCCGCGACGCCGCCGGCGCGATCGACAACCTGCGGCTGGTCTATATCCTGATGCCCATCGGGCTGGCCGCGGTCAGCCTCGTCACCATGATCGGCTATCCGCTGAACGAGGCGCGCCAGCGCGCGCTGCGCGACGAGATCGAGCGCCGCCGCGCCATGGCCGCAAGAAACGAGACCGCCGCCGTCGAAGCCATCGCCGCCACAGGAGCCGCCGAATGATCGACCTCTACACCTCGCCGACGCCGAACGGCTGGAAGGCATCCGTCACCCTGGAGGAGATGGGGCTTCCCTACGAGGTCCACCCGATCTCGCTCGGCAAGCAGGAGCAGAAGGCCCCCTGGTTCCTCAAGATCAATCCCAACGGCCGCATCCCGGCCATCGTCGACCGCGACCTCGACAATTTCGCGGTCTTCGAATCCGGCGCGATCATGCTCTATCTCGCCGAGAAGACCGGCCTGCTGATCCCTAAGGACGTCAAGGGCCGTTCGCGCTGCGTGCAGTGGCTGATGTTCCAGATGGGCGGCATCGGCCCGATGATGGGGCAGGCGAACGTCTTCTTCCGCTATTGGCACGAGGTCTACCAGCCGGCCATCGACCGCTACCAGAAGGAGTCGCGGCGCCTGTTCGAGGTGCTGAATTCGCGCCTGGGCGAAAGCGAGTGGCTGGCCGGCGGCGACTATTCCATCGCCGACATCGCCAATTATTGCTGGGTGCGAATCCATCCCTGGTCGGGCGTGTCGACCGAGGGCCTCGACCACCTGCAGCGCTGGCTGAACACGATCGGCGAGCGGCCGGCGGTGCAGAGGGGCGTCGCGGTGCCGCAGCCGATCGTGGCCACAGGCAACGGCGAGGGCACCAAGCGGGCCATCGAGGAAGCGCAGAAGATCGTTCAGCGATAACGGATGAGCCAGTTCGACGACGTACAGGATTTCGTTCGGCTTGCGAGGTCGAGCGAAACGGTTGAAGAGCTTCACGCGCTGGTTGATGGCGCGGCCCGGTCGTTCGGCTTCGCCTATTTCATACTCGGCCATCACACGACGGCGTCCGGCCCGGGCGTGGTCTATCTCTCGAGCTACCCGAGCGGCTTCGTGGAAGAGATGAGCAGGAGGACGCGGTTCCATGACGATCCGGTGATGCGGGCCTGCCGGACCACCGCCGCCGGCTTTCGCTGGGCTGAGCTTGGCCGCCTCATCGCGCTCACCGGCTATCAGAAGGACATCCTCGCCGGGGCGCGGCGCGCCGGCATCGGAGAGGGCTTCACCGTTCCCGTCCACATACCCGGCGAGCGCCAGGGCTCGAGCTCCTTCGCCGTGCGGCAGGGGCAGCGGTTCGACGAGCGCGTTCTGCCGGCCGCGCATTACCTGGGCAGCGCCGCCTTCGAAGTCGCGCGGCGCCTGGCGAACGCGCAGGCGCCGGCGAGCCGCGTGACGATGAGCCCGCGCCAGCGCGAATGCATCGTCCTCGTCGCGCAGGGCAAAAGCGATTGGGAGATCGGGCGGCTGCTGAGCCTGAGCAAGGCGACGGTGCACGAGTATGTCGAGAACGCGAAGCGCAAATACGGCGTCGCCTCGCGGGTCCAGCTGGTCGCCAAGGCCCTGTTCGACGAACAGATCGGCTTCGACGACATCATCCGCCACTGAGGTCAATCCCTCCATCCGGCGGGATGGCGGAAGGGCCGGCATCTGCCTATCTAAAGTGGCGGTCTCAGCCGTTCGAGCATGCCATGCGCAAGTCCCGAAGCCGCATCGACGAGCAGGTCGGCGCCCGCGTCCGCCTTCGGCGCCGGGCGCTCGGCATCAGCCAGACCAAGCTCGCCGCCGCGCTCGGTCTCTCCTTCCAGATGGTGCAGCGCTATGAATACGGGCAATGCCGGATTTCGGTGTCGCTGCTCTGCGCCGTCGCTTCGGAGCTGGATTGCCCGATCGGCTATTTCATCGAAGGCTTGGACGATCGGCGCGAAGGCGGTCGCGTCGCCGCCGGCCCGGACGACCTCTTCAACAGCCAGTATGGGCGCTCGCTGGCGCTGTTCTTCCCGCGGATCGCGCAGCCCGAAGGTCAGCGCGTCATCGCCGACCTGGTACGCGCCATGGCGGACGACGACGAGGCCGCCTAGCGCTTCCTTTTCCGTGCCGCGACGCGCTGGTTGAGCACCTCGACCAGGCCCGAGAACGCCACGGCGAAGTAGAGATAGCCGCGCGGGATATGGAAATGCATCGCATCGGCGACCAGCGAGGTGCCGATCAGCAGCAGGAAGCTCAGCGCCAGCATCTTCACCGTCGGGTGCTTGTCGACGAAATCGGCGACGGTGCCGGACGCGACCATCATGATCACCATCGCGATCACCACGGCGCCGATCATCACCGGCAGGTGCTCGGCGACGCCGACCGCGGTCACGACCGAATCTATCGAGAATACGATGTCGAACATCGCGATCTGCACGATCACCGACAACATGGTGGCGCCGCGGCCCTCGCGTTCGTGGTCCTCGCCCTCCACCATGCCGTGGATTTCGCGCGTGCTCTTGGTGAGCAGGAACATGCCGCCGCCCAGGAACACGATGTCCTTCCACGAGAAGCCCTCGCCGAAGACCGTGAACAACGGCCTCGACATATGGGTGATCCACACGATGCTCGACAGCAGGACGATGCGCAGCACCAGCGCCAGGCTGAGCCCGATGCGGCGCGCCAGCGGGCGCTTCGCCTCGGGCAGGCGGTTGGCGGTCAGCGACAGGAAGATGATGTTGTCGATGCCCAGCACGATCTCGAGCACCGTGAGCGTGAGCAGGGAGATCCAGGCATCGGCGGAGAAGACGAGATCGAACATCAGAACCACGCCGGTGCCAGTTGCGGGAAGACATGCATGACGCTCTCATGCGCCGAAATCAATCCGATACCGGCGCCGACCAGCACGTCGCTCAGGTAATGGGCGGTGAGCAGCGCCCGGGTCAGTGCGAGCCAGGCGGCCAGCGCGAACCACAGTGCCGCCCAGGCCGGCCAGGCGCAGCAGGCGACCGCCGCGACGCAGAAGATCGTCAGCGCGTGGCCCGAAGGGAACGAATTGTAGTCGGTGTCGAAAGCGAAGGGGATGAAGCCGTAGAGCCCCATCTCGAAATCGTCGCGCGGCCGCCTTCGTCCCAGGACCAGCTTGATCACGTGCAGCGTCGCGCTGCCCAGGAGCAGGCTGGCGAGGAAGGCGAGCGCATAGGGCTTGACCGCGCTCAAGCCCGCCCATTGGGCGAGCGCCAGCGCCGCCACGGCCGCGATCAGCCAGTGCGACGCCTTGGCCATGTGGGTCGTGGAATCGAGGAACTTCCAGAACCCCGCATTGACGCGGTCGTAGAGCCAATGCGAGCTGCGGCGATCGAAGCCGATGGCCGCAACCCCGAGCGCGATCAGGACGATTCCGGCCCACAGAAGCATGCGGTGTGATGCCGGGCCGCCGTCGCCGTGTCAAACCGAAGCGTCGGCCGGCACCGGCGGGCTAGTGGCGGCCGGGTCCGCGGGCTAGAGTTGGCGAACCGCTATTGAGGAAACGGAGGCAACTCATGGATTTCGACTATTCGCCGCGTCAGAAGGAATGGATGGCGAGGGTACAGGCGTTCATGGACGCGCATGTCTATGCCGCCGAGCCGGTCTATGCCGATCAGATGTCCGAGGCCCGCGCCAAGGGCGATCCCTGGATCGTCGTGCCGGTCGTGGAAGAGCTCAAGGCCAAGGCGAGGAAGCAGGGGCTGTGGAACCTGTTCCTGAACGAAAGCGAGCACGGCGCCGGCCTCACCAATCTCGAATATGCGCCGCTGGCCGAGATCATGGGCCGCGTCGGCTTCGCGTCCGAGGTGTTCAACTGCTCGGCGCCCGACACCGGCAACATGGAGGTGCTGGAGCGCTACGGCAGCCCCTACCAACAGGACAAGTGGCTGAAGCCCCTGCTGGCCGGCGAGATCCGCTCGGCCTTCCTGATGACCGAGCCGGCCGTCGCCTCGTCGGACGCCACCAACATCGAGACCCATATCGAGCGCCGCGGCGACCACTACGTCGTCAACGGCCGCAAGTGGTGGTCGTCGGGCGTCGGCGATCCGCGCTGCAAGATCATGATCGTGATGGGCAAGAACACCTTCGACGGCGACAAGCACAGCCAGCAGTCGCAGATCCTGGTCGAGCGCGACATGCCCGGCGTCGAGGTCAAGCGCATGCTTCCCGTTTTCGGCTATGACGATGCGCCGCACGGCCATGCCGAGGTGATCCTGAAGGACGTGAAGGTCCCGGCCGAGAACCTGCTGCTCGGCGAGGGCCGCGGCTTCGAGATCGCGCAAGGCCGCCTTGGGCCGGGCCGCATCCATCACTGCATGCGCACGATCGGCGTCGCGGAGCGCGCGCTGTCGATCATGGTCACGCGGCTCCTGTCGCGCGAGGCCTTCGGCAAGAAGATCGCCGACCATTCGGTGTGGGAGCAGCGCGTCGCCGAGGCGCGCACCAATATCGACATGTGCCGCCTGCTCACGCTCAAGGCCGCCGACATGATGGACAAGGTCGGCAACAAGGTCGCGCGCACCGAGATCGCGATGATCAAGGTCGCCGCGCCGCGCATGGCGCTCAAGGTGATCGACGACGCGATCCAGGCCTGGGGCGGCGGCGGCGTCACGACCGACTCCGGACTGGCGCGCATGTATGCGAGCCAGCGCACCTTGCGCATCGCCGACGGTCCGGACGAGGTGCACAACCGCACCATCGCGCGGCTGGAATACGGCAAGCACGTGCCGAGACCCAAGCGCGCCGCCGCGGAGTAGGCGGTGCGATAACCTGAAAGCGCGGCGTCGAGGGGCGCCGCGCTTTTCGCTTTCGGAGTATGTCTCATGCTGATGCGTTCCGCCGCCTTCGCCGTGATCGGCCTGTCGTTTCTGCCGGCGGCCGCGTCGGCCGGCACCCTCAGCGTGCTCAAGACCTTCTGCGAGTCTACCGGATGCAGGGACGGCAATACCCCGTTTGCGCCGCTCATCAGGGACCCGGGCGGCAATCTGTTCGGCACGACCGATACCGGCGGCGCGCACAATCGCGGCACGGTTTTCGAGCTTCTCAAGACGCGTTCGGGCTATACGTTCCGCCGCATCTACGACTTCTGCTCCAAGTCCGACTGCGCCGACGGCTACCATCCGCGCGCCGGCCTGATCATGGACGCGAGCGGCAACCTCTACGGCACGGCCACGAACGGCGGCGTCTTCGGGACCGGCTATCGCGGCGGCGTGGCCTTCAAGCTGACGCCGGGCTCTCAGCAATGGACGCTGACCAAGCTGCACGACTTCTGCGCCAAGGCGGATTGCGTGGACGGCAAGACGCCGATGGCGGGATTGACCTATCAGGGCGCGTCGAGCGGCGCGCTTTACGACGGCAGCTCGCCGCTGTTCGGCACCACGATCGCCGGCGGAACCGCCGATCAGGGCGTGGCTTACAAGCTCACCTTCATCCCCGGCCGCGCCAAGCCGCAGGAGACGGCGCTCTACAGCTTCTGCTCGCAGACCGATTGTGCCGATGGGCTTCAGCCCGCCGCACCACTTGCCATCGACGCCGCCGGGAACATCTATGGGACGACCGGTTACGGAGGCGCGAACGGAGCTTCGGACAATGGCGGCGTGGTGTTCCAGCTCACGCCGAAGCGCAAAGGCTATGCCTATACCGTCCTGCACAGCTTCTGCACGCTGGCGAACTGCGCCGACGGCAATCGGCCCTCGCGCAGCGGCGTCACCATCGACGGCGACGGCAACCTGCTGGGCTCGGCGGGCGGTCCCTACGGCGGCATCATCTTCAAGGTGGTTCCGAGCGGCGCGAGCTCGACGTTCAGCACGCTCTATACGTTCTGCACCGACACCGTCTGCGACGACGGCGCGTCGCCGGACTTTCCGCTCCTCGTCGATGCGAGCGGCGACGTTTTCGGCACGACCACCGGCGGCGGGCCGCAGAACGCGGGCACCATCTTCAAGCTGCACGACGGCGCGGAATCCGTTCTCTACAGCTTCTGTCAGAACTGCAACGACGGAGCCTATCCGTTCGGCGTCGCGATGGATGGGAGCGGCACGATCTTCGGCGTGACCTTCACGACCCGCAACACCGGCCAGGGCGGCACGGTGTACGAGCTCGCGCCTTAAGCCGCGGCGCGGCTGATCGGCACCAGGGGGAAGTCGACGCTGACCTCGGTGCCGACGCCTTCCTCGCTCTGGATGCGAAGCTGGCCGCCGTGCTTCTCGACGAGCGCGCGCACCAGCGCAAGACCCAGGCCCGTGCCCGACTTGGCCAGCATCGGATCGCCGCAGACCTGCTCGAAGGGACGGCCCAGCCGCGGCAGCTCGTGCGCCGGGATGCCGATGCCGGTGTCGCGCACCGACAGCGCCACGCGCCCGCCTTCGACGCGCACGACGACGTCGATATGGCCGCCGGCGGGCGTGAACTTGATCGCGTTGGTGAGCAGGTTGAGCAGCACCTGCTTGACCGCGCGGCGGTCGGCGGTGAGCGTGATCGGCGCCTTGGGCATCGAGACGGCGATCTCCAGACCGTTGTTGTCGGCGCGGTCGGTGAGCAGGCGCACGCTGTCCTCGATGGTGCCGGTCAGGTCGACGCGCTCCATGTTGAGCTCGAGCTTGCCGGCCTCGATCTTGGCCATGTCGAGCATGTCCGAGATCAGGTCGAGCAGAAGCTGGCCGGAATCGTAGATCAGCGTCGCGTATTCCTCGTAGCGCTCGTTGCCCAGCGCGCCGAACATCTGCTGGCGCATCAGGTCGGTGAAGCCGATCACCGCGTTCAGCGGTGTGCGCAGCTCGTGGCTCATATTGGCGAGGAAGCGCGACTTGGCCTTGTTGGCGTTCTCGGCGCGTTCCCGCGCCGCCATGGCCTCGAGCTCCTGGAGCTTGCGCTCGGTCACGTCGCGCGCGATCGAGACGGTGTTGCGGAACTCGCCTGTCTCGCCATCCGGCACGGCCCGCGTGGTGACCTCGATCCAGACGTAGTGGCCGGCCGCGTGCCTGATGCGGAAGGTGGCGGTCAGCGTCTGACCGGCGCCCGGCCGTTCCCAGATGCGCACGATCTCGGCGATGTCGTCGGGATGGATGAGGGCGAGCGCGCGCTGGTGCTCGATGTCGCGCGCGGTGTAGCCCAGCACGCGCTCCAGCGCCTGGCTGGCGAACAGCACGCGGCCGTCCTCGCCATAGAGAACGATGATGTCCGAGGCTTCCTCGGTCATCAGCCGGTACATGGCCTGCGCCTTCTCGCGCGCCAGCTCGGCCTTGATCTGCTTGGTGACGTCGTAGCAGACGCCGATGACCGCGGTGACGCGCCCGTCGGGGCCGAGCGAGACCTCGCCCTGGGTGTCGACGAACTGGGCGGCGACCTCGGGGTCGCGCGCCCGGGTACGATAGCTGAACGGCGAGCGCGTCTTGATCGCGGTCGCGATCCGCGCGTTCACGTTCTCCTTGTCCTCCGGCAGCATCTGATCGAGCAGCCAGTCGCTGTCGGGCGGCATCTCCACCGGGTCGACGCCCAGCAGCTGGTACATGCCCGGCGACCAATAGGTCGTGTTGTCGGCGAGGTTGACGCGCCAATAGCCGAAGCGCGCGGCGCGCTCGGCGAGGTCGAAATGCGCCGCGTCGAACTCGAACGGCGCGGCGGCACGGCTCGTTGCGGCGGGCTTGGGCTCGTCTGACATCGCGCGTGGTGTCCGAAGGCTCGGGAACGCGCCAAGGCTAGCCGCATCTTCTTAAACAAGGCTTGCGGCGATCGAATACTTGACGAGCGGTTAACCGCGTATTCGCCTCAAGGCTAGCCCGCAGCGCCTGCGCGCTTGGCGAAGTGCCAGGCCCGCTCAGCCAGAGGTCGCACGGCGGCCGCGTTCTGCGCCGCGTTGGCGTTCGATGCCGTACCGTCGCGCACGCGCCCGACGATGCCCTGCAGGATGCCGGCGAGGCGGAAGAAGTTGTAGGCCGCGTAGTAGTCGATGTTCGGCCATTCCTTGCGACCGGTGCGCTCGAGGTATTTCTGCGTATAGGCCTCGAGCGTCGGGATGCCGAGCGCCGCGAGGTCGGCGCCGAGCAGGCTGCCCGTGCCGCCGCCGGTGGTCGTGCCCTCGGGCATCATCCATTGCATCAGGTGATAGGTGAAGTCCGCCATCGGATCGCCGATGGTGCAGAGCTCCCAATCCAGCACCGCGATCACCTTGGGCTCGGTGGGATGCAGGATCATGTTGTCGAGGCGGTAGTCGCCGTGCACGACCGAAATGCGCTCGTCCGTCGGCAGGTGCGCCGGCAGCCATTCGATCAGCTTGTTCATCTCGTCGATCGTCTCGGTCTCGGAGAGCTGGTACTGCTTGGTCCAGCGCGAGATCTGGCGGCCGACATAGTTGCCGGGCTTGCCGAAATCGGTGAGCCCGATCTTCTGGTAGTCGAGGCTGTGCAGCTCGGCCAAGGTCGCGTTCATGGCGTCGTAGATCTCGGTGCGCTGCCTGGGCGTCTGATCCGGCAGCATCGGGCCCCAATAGATGCGGCCCTCGACGCATTCCATGACGTAGAACATCGTGCCGGCGATGCTCTCGTCCTCGCAGAGCAGGTACGGCTTGGGCACCGGGAAGCCGGTCGGATGCAGCGCCGAAATCGCCTTGAACTCGCGGTCCACGGCATGGGCCGAGGCGAGCAGCTTGCCCGGCGGCTTGCGGCGCAGCACGTATTTGCGGTTCGGGGTCACGAGCTGATAGGTCGGGTTCGACTGGCCGCCCTTGAACTGACGCACCTCGAGCGGCGTCTGGAAGCCGTCGATGCGCTCGGCCAGATAGCCTTCCAGCTTCTCGACGTCGAGGCGATGCTGCTCGGCCACCTCCTTGGTGCCCGAGAATTTCTCCTGCCGGTCGTCGATCGGCGCCTGGCTCATGCGCGCTCCTCCTGGTCGGGCCCATATTGGCCGCTCGCGCGCGCTGCACAAGCCGGAAAATACGCCGTGCCGCGCTTGCAAGCTACCGTCGCGCCAACTTAGCGTGTGCCGTCGCCCAGGAGAGACGCCATGCGGTTGGTCTGGATTTCATTTTTCGCATGGTTTGCCGCAGGTTCGGCCGCACAAGCCGCTTTCGCCATTTCCGATAGCCCGACCCAGAACGTCCAATGCCGCGCACGAGCCTGCACCGCGACAGCGAGAGTCGCGAACCTCAATGCGGCGGAGCTTGCCGGCCGACTCGAAAGCGGAAACATCAAGCTGATCGCCAACCAGGACGCTCAGGATATCCGGATTGAAGGCAGCGTGAGTTTTACCAGCGGTTCGCTGCTGAACGTGATGGCCTATCGCAGCATCATCATCGGTGCGCCGCTGACGGTGATGGGACCGGGCGCCGTCATTCTGAACACCGGCGGGACCGACACGGGCGGAGTGCTGCAGTTCGCGGGCAGGGGGCGGATATCGTTTGCCGACAGCGACAGCACGCTTACCATAGACGCCAAGCCGTATCGTCTGGCATTCGACCTTGCGACGCTGGCGAGCAACGTTGCCGCCGAACCGCACGGCTTCCATGCGCTGGCGAACGATTACGATGCCTCCGCCGACGGCGTCTATGCATCGGCGCCGGTCGCAACAAACCTTACGGGCACGTTCGACGGCCTGGGCAACACGATCCGCTTGTTGCGGATCAAGAGCACGGCACCGGGAGCCCAGATCGGGCTTTTCTCGGATGCCGGCGCAATCCGCAATCTCCACATCGAGAGAGCTGCCATGTCCGGCGGGCCGAATTCTTCGGTCGGCGGAATCGCCGCGAATTGCCACGTCTCGGTCTCAAGTTCCACCGTCTCGGGAAGGATCTCCGGGGCTGCGAATTCCAGCGTCGGCGGTATCTGCGGCATGGAGACCGGCGGCTTCATCACCAGGTCGCACTCGACCGCTGCCGTCACCGGTCGCGGGACCGGTGGGTTCATCGGCGGATTGGTCGGCCACAACTTCGAGGGACATATCCAGCTCTCCTACGCGACCGGCGTGGTGCGAGCGGGCAAGAATTGGATCGCCGGCGGCCTTGCCGGGCATCACGAGGGCCAGATGGAGGACTCGTTCGCATCCGGCGCGGTGATCGCAGATGACGGGGCCTTGGTCGGCGGCCTTATCGGCGACTATGCCGGCGGCACCATCTTCGACAACTACGCGAACGGGCAGGTGGTCGGCGGCGTGCATTCGACGGTCGGCGGTCTCATCGGCCAGAGCAACGGCGACGTCGCGTCGTCCTATTCGTCGGGGGCGGTGGCGAGCGGCTCGGGCAACGCCGTCGGCGGCTTTGTCGGCATCGACCAAGGCATCCTCGCCATGACCGACGATTATTGGGACATCGATACCAGCGGCCAGAACCACTCTGCCGGCAACGATCCCAACGACGTCGGCATCACGGGGCTGACGACGGCCGAGTTCCAGTCCGGCCTGCCTTCCGGGTTTCGCAGCACGATCTGGGCGGAAGACCCGACGATCAATAATGGCTTGCCGTACCTGCGCGCGAACGTGCCGCCGCGCTAAGCGGCCTTCAGCGTTTCGGACACCGCGACCTCGGCGCCACCGACGCGTACGCGCTGACAGGCCTTGGCGTGACCGAGCGCGCGCTTGATCACGGGGAAGTTCCGCGCCGCCATGGCCATGAACGAGAGCGCGATCAGCCCGCGCTTGCCCCAACGCGCTTCGACGGTCTCGCGCAAGGCATCGAGATTTTCGCTCGCATTCAGCAATGCGCGGGCATAGTCGAAGCCCAGCTGCGCGTCGGCGTCGGTGGGCTGGCCGGAGAGCAGGGCCTTGATGGTCTCGCCGCTCATCCCGGCTTCCACGGCGCGGTCGGATGCGATCTGGACGCAGGGCCCGCAATCCTCCACCAGCGCGCCGCCGATGGCCGCGGCCTGCAGCGCGTCGCGCGGCGCGTGGCGCTTCGACTGGAAGGTCAGCTGTACCTTGGCGAAACGGTAGAAATCGCGCGGCGAGATATCGGCCAGCTCGTGCAGATAGCTGGCGTCGTAATCGTATCTGCGCTCGAAGGCCGAGACGTATTTGTGCAGAAGATACCCGATCATGCGCCTTCTCCCCTCAGCCGTGCCCAAGCCAGCACCACACCGAGCAGAGCCAGCGCGCCGACGCCCACCAGCTCGGCCGCCGCGGTGCCCGGCGCGATGCCGTGCACCAGCCAGCCGTCGACATGGATCAGCGCATGCAGCGCAGGCCACACCGCGCCGGCGCAGGCGAAGATCGCGGCGCTGCGTCCGCGGCGCATGCCCCAGGCCAGGCCGGCGCCGCTGGCCAGGAAGGCCATGCCGATGTCTTGGACGAAGTGGTGGTTGAACGGTCCGGTCAGAGTCACGCCCGGCACGGCCGCATACCATTCGGCCGGCGCCGTCAGCATGTATAAGCCGTTGGCGATGTGGAAAAGCCCCAGCACGAGCAACAGCACGCGAACGACCATGCGACCAGCCCCCTTTGTCGACCGGACGATCCTACAGGAAATCGCGGCCGCGTTCGCCGCGGCCGATTGGCTTATGGAATCAACATCTTGACGTAGCGCGCAGAACTTTTTGGCGGTAACTTTGTTGACAGTGGAAGGCCGGTTCGCCACTTTCCCGGCCCTTTTGCGGTCTAACCCCAAGGGCCCTATGAGGACCCGACCAGGATCCGATGCACGCTTATCTGGATTTCGAACGCCCCATCGCCGAGCTCGAAGGCAAGATCGTCGAGCTGCGCCAGCTCGCCTCCGACGACCCCACGATGGAGATCGACGGCGACGTCGCCCGCCTCCAGGCCAAGGCCGACCAGCTCGTCAAGGACACCTATGCCAAGCTGACGCCCTGGCAGAAGGTCCAGGTCGCGCGCCATCAGGCGCGGCCGCATTTCTCCGACTATGTGAGCCATCTCTTCGACGAGTTCACGCCGCTCGCGGGCGACCGGCTGTTCGGCGAGGACCAGGCGGTGATCGCAGGGCTGGCGCGCTTCCGCGGCCGCGCCATCGCGGTCGTGGGCCAGGAGAAGGGCAACGACACCAAGACGCGCATCAAGCACAATTTCGGCGCCGCGATGCCCGAGGGCTATCGCAAGGCGCAGCGCCTGTTCGACATGGCCGACCGCTTCGGCCTGCCCGTGATCTCGCTGGTCGACACCTCGGGCGCCTATCCCGGCGTCGCCGCCGAAGAGCGCGGCCAGTCCGAAGCCATCGCGCGCTCCACCCAGGCGGGGCTCGAGCTGCGCGTGCCGTTCATATGCACGATCATCGGCGACGGCATGTCGGGCGGCGCCATCGCCATCGCCGCGGCGAACCGCGTCTATATGCTCGAGCATGCGATCTATTCGGTGATCTCGCCCGAGGGCTGCGCCTCGATCCTGTGGCGCAATGCCGACCGTGCGCAGGAGGCGGCGACGGCGTTGCGCATCACCGCGCAGGACCTGCTCGACCTCAAGATCATCGACGGCATCGTGTCCGAACCCGTCGGCGGCGCGCACCGCAGTCCTCAGGAAGCGATCTTCAACGTCGGCGAGCAGCTCGCCAAGGCGCTCGCCGAACTGACGCCGATCCCGGGCGAGGATCTACGCCGCCAGCGCCGGGAGAAATTCCTGGCGATGGGGCGCAATCTCGTCTGATTCTCCTACGGGACGAGGGCGAAGACCGTCCCGCCGGAGTGCTTGGTGCCGCCGAAGGCCGTCGTGCCGAGGAGGCGGCCGCCTGCATCTTGGGTCAGCGGCGAGAGCGGCTCGAAGCCGTCTGAGCATTTCTGGTCGGTGCAGAAGGTGTGCAGAACGCTGTAGGTCGAGCTCTGCGGGTTGAAGGCGTAGACACGCGGGTCGAGCGAGGTGACGCCATAGATCGTTCCGTCCGCGCCGACCGTCGGCGATGCGAGCGGCCCCGACCCGTCCGCGCAGTTCGGCTGCGCACAGAACGAATAGAGCCGCGTGAACTGGCCGCCGGGCGTGATGCGGAACAGCGTGCCGAGCTGCGCGTCGCCGCCTGCGGAAGCCGTGCCGACGAGGTTGCCGTTGCCGTCCATGGTCAGGCCTGACGGCTGATTGCCGTCCGTGCAGCTCTCCTGCGCACAGAAGCTGTAGACTACCGCTTCGGTCCATTTGCTGCGCTTGGCGTTCGGTGTGAGCGCGAAGACCGTGCCGAGACCGGCTGTGCCGCCCGCGGTCGTCACGCCATAGAGCTTGGCTCCCGCGCCGAAGAACAGTGCATAGGCCGGCCACTGGCCGTCGGCGCAATTGGTCTGCGCGCAGAAGGAATAGACGACCTTCTCACCCCAGCCGCCGCGCTTGGGCGTGAGCTGGAATATCGCGCCGTTGCCCGATGTGCCGCCGAACTGTGTCGAGCCGTAGAGCGGCGAGATGCCGTCGTAGGGAACGCCCGACGCCGCGCCTTCATAGGTGAGCTCGACCGGCACGTTGCCGTCTGCGCAGTTCCCGCCCTCGGCGCAGAAGCTGTAGATCTGCTCGAAGCTCCACTTTGTCCGCTTGGCGTTGGGATGCAGCCTGAAGATGCCGCCGGAGCCGGAATTGCCGTTGCTCTCGATGCCGTAGAGGTTGTCGCTCGTGTCGCGCAGCAGCGGGCCGCGCGGCGAGGCGATGGCCGGGAAGTCGAACAGCTTCTTGAACTTGCCGTCCGCGGCGATCAGGTAGAGCGTGCCGCCGTTCTGCCCGCCGAAGTTCTGCGTCGTACCGTAGAAGCCGCCGGCGCCGTCGGAGATCAGCGGAGATTCCAGCGGGCCAGCGCCGTCTTCGCACGGGACCTTCGAACAGAACTTGTGGAGCGTGGTGAAGGTCGCGGCCGAAGCCTGTGCGCCGGACAGCATTGCCGCCGCAAGCGCGAGATACGCGATACGCATGTGGGATTCCTCAAAAGCAGTGCACGATGCTTAGCAATGCTCTCGGCCGCGCGTCACGGAAAATACGGCGCCACGCGCGTCAAACCGCGCGTGACGCTGTAAATCCAGGCAATCAAGGTTTGATAGAGAACACAACGCCGCCGTTGTTCGTGCCGCCTTCGTTGGTCGTGCCGAACAGCGTGCCGTCGGCGCCGAGCGCGACCGCCGTCCAGGAATGCTGGCCGTCGGCGCAGTCGGCTTGCGAGCAGAACGTATAGAGCAGGGTGGGCTTGTACTTCCTGTCCGTCTTCTTGAGCAGCATCACCGTGCCGCCGCCGAGCCCCGCGTCGAGCGACGTGGCGTAGAGGTTGCCGAGCTTGTCCATGGCGAGCCCCGCCCAGATGGAGTCGCCGTCCTTACAGTCTGTCTGGCAATAGTGGTAGAGCACCGACAGCTTCGGCTTCCTTCCCGTGGTGTATTTGTAGACGACGCCGCCGTCGACATTGGTCGAGACTGTCGTGCCGTAGAAGTTGCCCTTGGCGTCGGCGATGACGCCCGAATTCGGATGCTTGCCGTCGGCGCAGAGCGGCTCCTTCGAGCAGAAGTCGTGGAGCACGGTGTACTTCCAGCCCTTCCTGCCGTTCTTGAGCTGATAGAGCGTGCCGCCGCCGTCGGCGCCGCCGCTGGCGGTGGTGCCGGTGAGCGTCGTGCCGGTCTTGTCGACCAGCAGCCGCACATAGGTCGGCGACCCGCCGTCGGTGCAGCCGCTCTTCAGGCAGAAGGTGTGGAGCACATCCTGCGTCCAGCTGCCGGCGTGCGGCGTGAGCTTGTAGACCACGCCCTGGAAGCTCGAGCCGCCGACCAGGGTCGAGCCGTAGACCGGCGAATGGCCGTCCCACAATTCGCCCTCGGCGTGGCCCTGATAGGCGAGCCCGGCGCCGGGCGAGAAGCCCTTGTTGAGATCGGTGAAGGAGAAGACCACCGAATAGGTCCAGGCGGTGTGCTGGGCGTTGGGCGCCATCTTGTAGATGCGGCTGCCGAAGCCGGCCACGCCGTAGAGGTTGCCGTCCTTGTCCTCGATCAGCTGACCGACGGGATAGCCGCCCTCGGTGCAGGTCGGCGCGTCGTTGCAGAAGGTGTGGATGCGGCTGAAGGTGTAGCTGCTGCCGCTCTTCTTGAGCTGCCAGATCGTGCCGGTGTTGGAGTCGCCGCCCTTTTCGGTCGTGCCGACGATGTCGCCGTTGGACAGGACGACCGGCGATCCCAGGTGCGGGTTCATTCCATCGGTGCAGTTCGCCTCCTTGCAGAAGCTGTAGAGCTTGGTGAAGGTCGGTGCGGCGGCTGCCGGCGACAGAACCGCTATGGCCGGAACGGCCAGGAAAGACAGGCGCAGAGCCGCGCCGAAGACGCTGGAACGCAAGAACCCCTCCCGAAAACATTACACGCGGGTATTGATCCCGTCAGCTTGGGGCAATTTTGCGGCAGGCGCTTGCGGCTTTCGGCCGCGTGGTTAAGACGCGTGGCGCTTCTTGATCAGCCCGACCGACGTGTCCTGGTCGACCGGCGTGCAAGCGACCGCCGTAAGGACCTTTCTGGGCCTGGTCGGCGGGCTCCCTGCGTCCCATGTCTCCCCGCCGCGGTCCAGGAAGACCAGATAGTCGCGGTCGCCGGGCGGGTTCGCAGGACAAGTGGTAAAGGTCGAGATGAACTCGATCTCGGTGCCGGGCTCGGCATTGGGCCGCAGCTTGTAGACGTATCCCTGCATGGCGACGTCGCCTATGAACCATTCCGAGTCCTGCACCGAGGTGATCCTGCCGGCGACGATCTCGTCCGCCGCGATGCCGCCGGGCACCGAATAGCACTCCGCCAGGACAAGCGCTGCCGTCGCCGCGGCAAGGAACCGCATCGTCAGCCCAGCGACTTCGCGAAGGCGCGGATGTCGTTCACCAGGTCGTCGCCGCGCTCCAGCGCCGCGAAATGGCCGCCTTCCTTGAAGTCGGTCCAATGCGCGACGTTCATGTGACGCTCCACCAGCGAGCGGGGCGGGAAGGGGATGAGGTCGATGGGGAACGCCGCGATGCCGACCGGCTTCTCGATGCGGGCGCGCGGCGGGACCGGCGCGCCGGTCTGGTCCTCGGCGAGCCCGCGATAGAGCCAGGTCGCGGTGTTGAAAGTGCGCGTCACCAGATAGATCATCACATTGGTGAGCAGCTGGTCCTTCGTGTAGACGTTCTCGAAGCCCCTGCGGATGTCCGACCAGCCGTGGAACTTCTCCACGATCCACCCCGCGGCGCCGACCGGCGAATCCATCATCGCATAGGAGAGCGTCTGCGGCTTGGTCGTATGCTCGCGGAAATAGGCGCCTTCCATCTCGAAGAGCTGCATCGCGCGCTGGGCGTACTCGATCTCTTCCTTGGTTTCGGGATGAACGCCGGGCGAGCGCCAGCCGAACATGTTGAGATGCGCCGCGCGGCAGCCTTTGCCCTCGTAAGCCATCCAGCCGGAGATCGAGCTGCCCCAATCGCCGCCCTGGGCGATGTAGCCGGGCAGCTTCAAGACGTCGGTCATGAGCTTGTCGAACAGGCGCGCCACCGTGCGCGGACCGATGGGACGCTCGGGCTTGCCCGAGAACCCATAGCCCGGCAGCGACGGCACCACGACGGTGAAGTCCTTCGCGAGCCCGTCGATGATGTGCAGGAACTCGAACACCGAGCCCGGCCAGCCGTGGCTCAGGATCAGCGGCGGGCCGTTGCCGTCGACCTTGTAGAAATGAATGTCGAAGTCCTCGACGCTCGCCTTGAACTGCGGGAAGCGGTTGAGCTCGGCCTCCCACTTGCGCCAGTCGTAGCCGTCGGTCCAATAGGCGCAGAGCGCTTTCATATAGTCGAGATTGGCGCCATAGGCCCAGCTGGTCTCGAGCCCCGCGCCGCGCGGCGCCTCGTGCCATTCATAGGCGCGGACCTTCGCGTCGATGGCGTCGAGAACGGATTGTGGAATGTCGATCTTGAAAGGCGTCATGGCGGTCTCCGAAATCGCGGACATGTTCGGACAAAAGAAAAGAGGGCCGCAAGGGCCCCCTTTCCCACCATCCCTTATCCTTGGGACTTACTTCGAAAGCTCGAAGGACATCGACGAGACCCAGCCCTGGTTGCCGAGCTCGTCCTTCACTTCCCACATGGCGCCATCCTTGTTGCCGGTGGGATAGAGCATCATGCCGGCGCTCAAGGGGCGCACGACTTTGCTCTCCGGCGAGGCGGTGGTGTACATGCGCCCCGCGCGCGTCATGGTGACGGCCTGGCTCGGGGCCTGCGCCGAAGCGCCGCCTTCCGCGGCCGAGGGCATGCCGCCCATCTCGTTCACCAGCTTGGTATAGGCGTCGATATAGGCCAGCGTGACGACCTGGCCGATGTCGGTGTTGGTATAGCTCGACACGCCCGCGCCGCCGAAGCCGCCCCAGTTGCCCCAGCCGCCCGCGACGCCGAAGCCGAGATCGGTCTTCGAGCCGTGGCCCTCGGCGATCGGGCCGTCCTCGCTGGTGCGCACGTTGACGACCGAAAGCACGACGTCGGCCGTCTTCGAGGTGATCGAGATGTGCGACAAGAGCGCGCCGGCTCCGCCGCCGACGAAGCCGCCCAGGATGCCGCCGATATTCACGCCGCTGGCATTGTCGTTCTTGTTGGCGATATCGGGGACGAGCACGTAGTCGGCCGCGCGAACCTGGCCGGCGCCGATGTTGGAGCCCTGCTGCAACGTGCCGCCGGAGGCCAGCGCGCGCTCCTGCTGCGCCATCTCGAAGCCCTTGCCGCGATCGACGAGGGTGAAGCAGCCGGACTTGCGCACGAACACCTTCAGAAGGACCTCGGGCGAGGAGAGGTGCAGGTCGGTCCACCAATTGTGCTCCGGCTCGCGGATCGCGATGGTGCCGAGGTTGCGGCCGCAGGTCGGAATGTCGGCGGCCTTGCGGTCGGTCTTCTCGCGGATGGATTCGGCCGAGGCGGCGGTGGCCAAGCCCAAGCCGAGCACGGCAACGAGGCCGAGCGCGCTGGAAATACGCATGTCGGAATTCCCCTTCAGGATTATTTCGAAAAGTGGTCCCCTCACGAGCGGCGGATGCCGCCTCGGGGTCAGACTAACAAAAGCGTAATAATACGCAACGGGTTGGGCAGTCCAGCGACGAGACATCGCAAGGCGCGCTACTGGGATGCATACATCCCGAGGCACGCCGAGATGCGCTTGGCCAAGGGGAGCGACAGGGTGTTCCTGCGCGCCGCGTACCTGTCAAACAAGTGCCAAGCGATCCCTTAAACCAGCGCTCCGTGGCAGTGCTTGAACTTGCGGCCCGAGCCGCAGGGACACATCGCGTTGCGCTGGACCTTGCCCCAGGTCTGCGGGTTGTTGGGATCGACCGGCAGGTCGCGCAGCCTGGGCGCGTTCGGGTCGTAGCCCATCCCCGCCATCTCGTCTTCGCCCGTTGAGGCGTCGATATGCGAGGCGTGCATGCGGCGCTGATCGGGCTCGACGAGATCGGGGGCCGGCTCATTGCTGATGCGGATGTGCATGAGCTGGCCGACGACGTCGAAGCGCAGCTTGGAGAGCAGCGCCTCGAACAGCGAGAACGCCTCGCTCTTGTACTCGTTCAGCGGATCGCGCTGGCCGTAGCCGCGCAGGCCCACATATTGGCGCAGGTGATCGAGGTTGACGATGTGCTCGCGCCAGTCGTGGTCGAGCGTCTGCAGCAGGATCGCCTTTTCGGCGTAACGCATGACGTCGGCGCCGAAATTGGCGGTGCGCTCGGCCGAACGCGTCTCGACCGCCTTCATGATGCGCTCGCGCACCTCTTCGTCGGCGATGCCTTCTTCCTTCGTCCAGTCGACGATCGGCAGGTCGAGGTCGAAGATCTTGGCGATCTCCTGGTGCAGGCCGGCCGCGTCCCACTGCTCGGCATAGGCCTTTTCGGGGATGTGCCGCGAGACGAGCTCCTCGACCACTTCCTCGCGCATCTGCGCGATCTGGTCGCTGACGTCGTCGGCCGACATGATCTCCTTGCGCTGCTCGAACACGACCTTGCGCTGGTCGTTGAGGACGTTGTCGTATTTCAGGATGTTCTTGCGCATCTCGAAGTTGCGCGCTTCGACCTTCTGCTGCGCTTTTTCCAGCGCCTTGTTCACCCAGGGATGGGTGATGGCTTCGCCTTCCTCCAGGCCCAGCCGCACCAGGATCGAGTCCATGCGCTCGGAGCCGAAGATGCGCATCAGGTCGTCCTGAAGGCTGAGGAAGAACTTCGACGCGCCGGGGTCGCCCTGGCGGCCCGAGCGGCCACGCAGCTGGTTGTCGATGCGCCGGCTTTCGTGGCGCTCGGTGCCGATGACGTAGAGGCCGCCGGCGGCGAGCGCCTTCTTCTTGTCCTCGGCGATCTCGGCCTTGAGCGCCTCGATGCGTTGCGCGCGCACCGCTTCGTCGAGCTCGCCGCCGAGCTCGTTCTTCACGCGCATGTCGAAGTTGCCGCCGAGCTGGATGTCGGTGCCGCGGCCGGCCATGTTGGTCGCGATGGTGACCGCGCCCGAGCGGCCGGCCTGCGACACGATCATCGCTTCCTGCTCGTGGTAGCGCGCGTTCAGCACGTTGTGCGGGATCTTCTCGCTCTTCAGCAGATCGGAGAGGTGCTCGGACTTCTCGATCGAGGTGGTGCCGACCAGGATCGGCTGGCCGCGGCCGCGGCATTCCTCGATCAGCTTGACGATCGCCGCGTTCTTTTCGTCGTAGGTGCGATAGACTTCGTCGTCGTAGTCCTTGCGCTGGACGGCGACGTTGGTCGGGATCTCGAGAACGTCGAGCTTGTAGATGTCCATGAACTCGGCCGCCTCGGTCATCGCCGTGCCGGTCATGCCCGCGAGCTTGTCGTAGAGGCGGAAATAGTTCTGGAAGGTGATCGAGGCGAGGGTGACGTTCTCGGGCTCGACGACCGCGTTCTCCTTGGCTTCCAGCGCCTGGTGCAGGCCGTCGGAATAGCGCCGCCCTTCCATCATGCGGCCGGTGAACTCGTCGATGATGATCACCTTGCCGTTCTTGACGATGTAGTCCTTGTCCTTCTGGAACAGCGTGTGCGCCTTCAGCGCCTGGTTCACGTGATGGACGATGGAGATGTTCTCGAGGTCGTAAAGGTCGCCGCTCTCCAGCAGGCCCGCCGCGCGCAGCAGCTGAACCATGTGCTCGTTGCCGGCATCGGTCAGCGTCGCCTGGCGCTGCTTCTCGTCGACTTCGTAGTCGCCGCGCTCTTCCGGCGTCGCATCCTTGCCGGACTTGGTGCCTGCCTTGAGCTGCGGGATCAGCGCGTCGATGGCGCGATAGAGATCGGTGCGGTCTTCGGTCGGGCCCGAGATGATCAGCGGAGTGCGCGCCTCGTCGACCAGGATCGAGTCCACCTCGTCGACGATGGCGAAGGAATGGCCGCGCTGGACCATCGTCGCGATCGAGTACTTCATGTTGTCGCGCAGATAGTCGAAGCCGAACTCGTTGTTCGTGCCGTAGGTCACGTCGCAGGCATAGTTCTCGCGGCGCTGGTCGTCCGTGAGGCCATGCACGATGCAGCCGACGGTGAGCCCCAGGAAGCGGTAGATCTGGCCCATCCACTCTGCGTCGCGCTTGGCCAGATAGTCGTTCACGGTGACGACGTGCACGCCTTCGCCTGCGAGCGCGTTCAGATAGACGGGCAGCGTGGCGACCAGCGTCTTGCCTTCGCCGGTCTTCATCTCGGCGATGTTGCCGCCGTGGAGCACCATGCCGCCGACCAGCTGGACGTCGAAATGGCGCTGGCCGAGGGTGCGTTTGGCCGCTTCGCGGACGACCGCGAAGGCTTCGGGCAGGATGTCCTCGAGCGTCTCGCCCTTGGCCAGCCGGTCCTTGAACTGGACCGTCATGTCCTTGAGCTGCTCGTCTGTCTTCTTGAGGTAGCGGTCCTCGAGCGCGTTGATCTCGGCGACCTGCGACTGCAGGGGCCTGAGCTTCCGGTCGTTGGACGAACCGAAGAATCGTTGTGCGATCGCGCTGAAACCCAGCATGAAATCCTCGAAACTGGCCGAAAACGGCCCGCCGGCGGGCAAAACCGGCAAGGCAGCCGCGGCGGAGAGATAAGAACCGCCCACCCCCTTGTCAATTCAGCCGATTCCGGGAACATCCCCGGCCACTTAAGGGGTGGGCATGGCTCAAAAGTCCTCCAAGACCGCAAAAGTTCCCGCCAGGGCTAGGGCCAAGGTCAAGCCCGCGCCGTCCGGCGCCAAAGCGGCGCCGTCCGCCGGGAAACGTGCGCCGGCTGCCGACACGACCGCGGCGACTACAAAAGCGGCGCATCCGGTCTCGCCATTGGCGCCCAAGAGCTTCGCCAGCCTGCCGCCGCTGGCCGGCATCCGCTTGGCCACGGGCGAAGCCGGCATCCGCTACAAGGACCGGACCGACGTCCTGGTCGCCGTCATGGCGCCGGGCACCCAGGTCGCGGGGGTCTTCACCAGGTCGAAGACGGCCTCGGCGCCGGTCGAATGGTGCCGGGCGGGACTTGAGGGCGAGAGCGCCCGGGTCCTGGTGGTCAACAGCGGCAATGCCAACGCCTTCACCGGCAGGACGGGCGACAACGCCGCCCGGCAGGTCGCCGAGTCGGCCGCGGCCATCGTGGGCTGCAAGTCGTCGGAAGTGTTCATGGCCTCGACGGGCGTGATCGGCGAGCCGCTGCCGGCCGCGAAGATCACCCGCATCCTGGGCGAGCTGGTCGAAGCCGGCGCCGCCGGCGGCTGGCGCGACGCGGCGCAGGCAATCATGACGACGGACACCTATCCCAAGCTCGCCACGGCGTCCGCGATGATCGACGGCCACAAGGTCACGATCAACGGCATCGCCAAGGGCTCGGGCATGATCGCGCCCGACATGGCGACGATGCTGTCCTTCGTCGCGACGAACGCGAACCTGCCTTCGTCGGTGCTTCAGGAGCTGCTGTCGAAAGGCGTCGAGACGTCGTTCAACGCGATCACGGTCGACAGCGACACCTCGACCAGCGACACGCTGCTGCTGTTCGCGACGGGCAAGGGCGCGAACCATCCTGCGATCGCCAAAGCCAGCGACAAGCGGCTGAACGAATTCCGCAAAGCGCTGGACGGGGTGCTGCTCGATCTCGCGCTTCAGGTCGTGCGCGACGGCGAGGGGGCCGAGAAGCTCATCCGCATCGACGTCAGCGGCGCCGAGAGCGACCAGGCCGCGAAGCGCGTCGCGCTCTCCATCGCGAACTCGCCGCTGGTCAAGACGGCGGTCGCCGGAGCCGACGCGAATTGGGGCCGCGTCGTGATGGCCGTCGGCAAGGCGGGCGAGGCGGCCGATCGCGACAAGCTCAAGATCTGGTTCGGCGGCAAGCTCGTCGCCGAAAAGGGCGAGCGCGCGCTCAAATACGACGAGGCCGCGGCGACCAAGGCGGTCTCGGGCCGCAGCGTCGAGATCGCGGTCGATCTGGGGCTGGGCAAGGGCGCCGCGCGGGTCTGGACCTGCGACCTCACGCACGGCTACATCGATATCAACGGGTCTTACCGGAGCTAGGGGGACCTGCCTTCTTCGACCGCGCATAGCTTTCGGACCGCGTAGGCATAGTCCGGCGACTTCGGCTGCAGCCGTGCCGCGGCGAGCGCCTCGTCGCACATCCGGCTGGCGAGCACCAAACCCTGATCGCGGCCCACGCGGTCGAACTGGAAGCCCATGGCGCGCATCAGATTGAAATGCGTCGCCGCATCGTCGGGCGCGATGGCCAGCGAGGCACGATATTCGGCCATCGCGCCATCCCAATCGCGCATCTGGAAGAGCAAGTTGCCGAGCTGCCTGTGCAGCGATGCATCCGAAGGAGCTTGCGAGACCGCGATGCGCATCTCGTGCAGGCCCTCCGCCTTGTTTCCATCGTCGAACAGCGCCAGTCCCAGTTCTTGATGGGCGCGGGTGAAGCCGGGATCGAGTTGGGTCGCGGTCCTGTACTGGGCGACCGCGTCGCCATAGCGCTTCTCGTCGAAATAGACCGTCCCCAGGCCGTAGTGCGGAAGTGCGAACCCGGGATCGAGGGCGAGCGCCTTTTCATATTCGTCGGTGGCTTTCGCGTAGCTTCTCGACTGCTCGTATATATTGCCGAGATTGTGGTGCGGCAGCGCCGATGCCGGCGCCAATCGCATCGCTTCGCGGTATTCGCCCATGGCCGCTGCGGTCTGCCCGCGGTCGCTGAGGATGTTGCCTTTCAGATCGTGAGCGAAGGCGACGTTCGCGTCCGTCTCGGGATAGCGTCGGATGATCGAATCCGCCTCGCTCAGCGCGAGCGCCGGGTTCTTCAAATCATACGACGCCACGACATAGGGCTGCGACTGCCAGACGATCGCGCGCGCGGCCTCGGGAAACAGGTCGTCGGGGTCGTCGCGCGGGCCGATGGTCTTCAGCCCGGCGAGGCGTCCGCCCATCCTGATGGTCAGGGAGAAGCTGCCTTTCCGCTCGGTGATCTCGCCCGTCACGTAGCTGCGCGACGAAAGGTGGAAGAAGTGCAGCGCCGAGGAGATCAGGCCCGCGAACTGGCTGCTTGACGCGGGCACCAGCGCTTCCTCGCCGCCGACGGATATGTGCTCGCGCTTCATCCGCGTCGTCGCCCCGGCCATGATCGCGGCGACGGCGTCGTCCAGCCGCTGAGCCACGACCGCAGGCGTGTAGCCCTGGCCGTTCAGAGAGGACGGCACCGAGATCGGCTCGATCGCCAGCGAATTGTCGAAGGCTTCGAAGCCCAGTTGCCAGGCGAGCGCGAGCGTCGCGGCCGCGATCGGCACATAGGCGATCAGGAGCTGCGAGGTCCTCAGGATGGCGCCCGGCTCGAGCGAGATCGCCGCGCGGATCCTGTCCCGAAATGAACCCCCGCCTGCCGCGCGTCGCGGCCCCGATGCCTCGGACATCGCCGCATCCCCCGTCGAAAGCCGAATCTTGAAATTCGCCCACGGGTAGATAAACACCGGGGCGGCCGCCGGTCCATTGCCGGGGTCCTGTTTCCGGCTAATTCTTAACGGCGCCTTAGGGCTGATCCGGCAATATTGGAGACCTGTAATGTCCTCGCGCGTAGTGTTGGTGGTGGCGTGCGCGCTGATAGACGCGGACGGTCGCGTGCTGATCGCACAGCGGCCCATGCAGAAGGCGATGGGTGGCTTATGGGAATTCCCGGGTGGCAAGGTCGAGGCCGGCGAGACGCCGGAAGCCTCTCTGATCCGCGAGCTCGCCGAGGAGCTCGGCATCGCGGTCAAGGAAGCCTGTCTCGCGCCGTTCACTTTCGCATCGCACGCCTATCCCGACTTCCATCTGATGATGCCGCTGTATGTGTGCCGCCGCTGGGAAGGCACGCCCCGCCCATGCGAGCACACGGCGCTCAAATGGGTCATGCCGAAGGACTTGAGCAAATGGCCGATGCCGCCGGCGGACTTGCCGCTCATTCCGATGCTGCGCGATCTTTTGTAGGCGACCGCAGCGGCGCCACCGCGATCGAATATGCGATGATCGCGAGCCTGATCTCCATCATGATCGTTGCCGGCGCGACCACGATCGGCACGCAGGTGAAAACCTTCTTCGAGCAGATGATCGTTCCGTTCCTGTAGGCCGTTCCTCTAGGCCTTCCGCTCCGTCGTGCCCAGCGCCTCGGCGAGGCGCGCTTTCGCGCTGCCCGGCTTGAGCGGCTGCTGCTGGCTCTCATGCGGCGCCCAGCCGGTCAGATAGACGATGTCGAAGGTGGCTACGACCGGGTCGTACGCCGCGACCAGCGCCGCAAGCGTCGCGCGCCGAAGCGGCTTCAGGCTGCGGCTGGTCATCGCGTTGGTCTCGCCCTCGGCGCGCAGGTCTGCGACCAGTCTGGCGAAGCCTCGATAGTTGACCGTCGTGCGCTCGACATCGGCGACGGGCAAGGCGAATCCCGCGCGCTGCAGCAGCCCGCCCAGATCGCGCACGTCGGCGAAAGGCGCGACGCGCGGACTGACGCCGCCCATGGTCTCGATCTCGGCCGCGGTGAAGGCCTCGCGCAGCTCGCGCAGAGTCTCGCCGCCGAACAGGGCGCCCAGGAACAGCCCATCGGGTTTCAGCTTGCGGCGGATCTGAACGAGCACGCCGGGAAGATCGTTGACCGTGTGCAGCGCCAGCACGCTCGTGACCAGATCGAAGGCGCCGTCCTCGCCGGGCACGACCTCGTCTTCGCCCAGCGCATCGACCGCGAGCGCGCGTTCGAAGCTGCGGTTGGTGGCGGCGAGGCGGAGGTCGAGACTTTCCCGCGCCTCGCGCGCCAGGAACCGGTCGCCCGCGATCCGCGCGGCGCGGGCACGGTGCAGGGCAAGCGCTTTGGGATCGAAGAGGCGCGGCGGGTTCATCGTGGCTATACTAGCAAGATGACGGCGATGCTGCAGAGCGGGCTTAAGCGGGCGGGGCGGAGCGCGCTCGACTTCGTCTATCCGCCGCTCTGCGTGGGCTGCCGCGCGCTGGTCGCGGAGCCGGGCAGCCTGTGCGCCGAATGCTGGAGCAAAATCGAGTTCCTCGACGGTCCGTGCTGCACCTGTTGTGGACTGCCGTTCGATCTCGATCCGGGGCCGGGCACGCGCTGCGCCGGGTGCCTCACCGAGCCGCCATCCTTCGACAGCGCCCGTGCGGTCATGCGCTATGACGACGACAGCCGCGGGCCGATCCTGGCGCTCAAGCATGCCGACCGGCTGGACCTCGTGCCTGGCTTCGCCCGCTGGCTCGACCGTGCGGGGCGCGATCTCCTGGATGAAATCGACGTCATCGTCGCCGTGCCGCTTCACCCTTCGCGATTGTGGTGGCGGCGCTACAACCAGTCGGCGGAGCTCGCCCGGGGGCTGGGCCGGCTCGCCGCCAAGCCCTTCGCGCACCAGGCACTGGCCCGATTGCGCGCCACGCCCAGCCAGGGCGAAATGCCCTCCGCCAAAGCCCGGAAGCGCAACATGCGCGGCGCGTTCCAGGTGCCGGCAAGGCGCCGCGGCGAGGTCGACGGCCGGTCCATCCTGCTGGTCGACGACGTGCTGACCACCGGCGCCACGGTCGATGCCTGCGCCCGTGCCCTGAAGCGCGCAGGCGCCGCGAAAGTGCATGTTTTGGCGCTGGCCCGCGTTGTTAGGCCGCTAACCTCGTCTATATAGTTGTTATACAAATATGACACCGATTCCGCAGGCGAGTGTCCCGCGTATGTCCAAGGTCCTGATCTACACCACCCCGATCTGCCCCTATTGCGTCCGCGCCAAGTCGCTTCTGAAGAAGAAGGGCGCCGAGTACCGCGAGGTCGACGTCTTCATGGACCACGACGCGCGCATGGAGATGGAAGCCAAGGCCAACGGACGGCGCACCGTGCCGCAGATCTTCATCGACGATACCCATGTCGGCGGCTGCGACGACCTCTATGCGCTGGAGCGCGAGGGCCGGCTCGACCCGCTGCTGGAAAAGCGATGAGCGCGTTCCGCGCCGCCTGCGTCCAGCTGCGCTCGTCGGACGACGTGGCCGAGAACATCCGCATCGCTTCCGAGCTGATCCGCCAAGCGCGTGGCAAAGGTGCCGATTTCATCGCGACGCCCGAGAACACCACGCTGATGGCGCCCGACGGCGGCGCGAAGCTCGAGCGCAGCTTCGCCGAAGACGCCGATCCGGCGCTGCCGAAGTTCCGCGCGCTGGCCGAGGAGCTGGGCGCTTGGCTGCTGATCGGCTCGCTGGCGATCAAGACGAGCGAGACCAGGACCGCGAACCGTTCGTTCCTGATCGATGCCAGGGGCCGCATCGCGGCGCGCTACGACAAGGTCCATCTCTTCGACACCGATCCGGGCAAGGGCGAGAGCTATCGCGAGTCGAACACGGTGGCGGGCGGCAGCCGCGCCGTCGTGGCCGACACGCCGTGGGGCAGGCTGGGCATGACGATCTGCTATGACCTGCGCTTCCCGCAGCTCTATCGCGCGCTCGCCAAGAAGGGCGCCACCATGCTGAGCGTGCCTTCGGCTTTCACCGAGACGACGGGCAAGGCGCATTGGCACGTGCTGTTGCGCGCGCGCGCGATCGAGAACGGCGCGTTCGTGATCGCGCCGGCGCAGGGCGGTATGCATGCCAATGGGCGCGCGACCTATGGCCATTCGCTCATCATCGCGCCATGGGGCGAGATCCTGGCCGAAGCCGGTACCGAGCCCTGCGTGATCGCGGCGGACATCGATATGTCCGCGGTCGAGGCGGCACGCACGCGCGTGCCCAGCCTCGGCCACGACCGCGACTTCACGTTTTCCTAGTTGCGTTTCGGAAAGTCGCCCGTTACTGCCACGCAATAGCGCAGCACCAGCGACGGCTGGTACTGATCGAAGGGCTTGCTCTCGCCCGCCATCGCCGTCGACTCCGCGACCATAGGCACCACCGGCGCCGTGGTCGCATAGGCGGTGCTCGCAGCCGGGAAGGTCGCGAGCGCCGCGCCGGCCACGGGCTTGACGTTCGGCGGCGACGGCGAGGCGTTGAAGGCGTGGTTGTGCACCGGCATCTGGTCGACGGTCAGCGTCGTCGCCGCCTCGCCCGTCACTTCACCTTGCGGCGTGGAAGCGAGGCCCTTGCCCAGGCCCGTATGCGCCGCGACGCGTCCGCGCAGGTCGGGGATGGCGAAGGTCGTCTGCCCGTTGCCGCCATAGGTCGTGCCGAACAGCGCGAACAGGGCGGTGTTCTGCGCGATGTTCATGATCTGGCCGTCGGCCTCCACCCACCCCGCCGGGCAGAACTGGAACGCGGTCGGCATGATCTGGCCGAGCATCGGCGTCTGCTGCGCATGGGCCGCGCCCGTCAGCAAAAGCACCGGAACGGCAGCGACGAGATATGGGCGTTTCATGATCCGTCCCTCTCACTTGCCTTGCTTCGGGATGCCGCCCTGCGCCGACACGCAGTAGCGCAGCACCAAGGTCGGCTGGTATTGCGCGAAGGGCTGGCCGCCTCCCACGGTGCCGACCGTGCCGGCGGCGAGCGCGGTCGCGGGCGGCGGGGGCGCGTAGAGCTTCTGCATCAGCGTGCCCAGCGCCGCGCCCGACGGGTCGCCCTGCGTCGGCGGATGTGGGTATCGCGGCTTCTTCAGCATTTCCAGCAGGTTGCGACTGCTGTCGCGCCGATGCGCTGCCGCGTGGCATTATGAGGCCATGGCGAAGACGACGGCTGCGCTGGGGGTGCGCGCCCATTCGGGCTGGGCGGCCTATGTCGTGCTCGGCGGCGATGCGAGGGCGCCCGATATCCTCGGGCGCGGCCGCATGACGCTGTGCGACAGCGCCGAGACCAAGATGCCGTTCCACGCCGCCGAGCCGATGGCGTTCGCGCGTGGTGAGGCCTTCATCGCGCAATGCCGCGCGGTCGCCGCGAAGCTCGCGGACAGGGAGATCGAGGGTATCGGTGCGGTCGTCGGTTGCTGCGTGCTCGCGGCCGCAGGCAAGCCGTTGCCCGATCTCAGAACCATCCTCGCGTCGCATGCGCTGATCCACGCGGCCGAAGGCGAGTTCTATCGTGATGCCATCGCGCAGGCCTGCAGCCGCGCCGGTATCGCGGTCACGCGCATCCGCGAGCGCGACGTCGAAGCGGAAGCCGGGCATCTCGGCGCCTGGCGCGAACGTCTCGCGGCGTTCGGCAAGACGGTGGGCCCGCCATGGACGCAGGACGAGAAGCTCGCGAGCCTCGGCGCCTGGCTCGTGCTTGCCGCCAAGCGCTCGAAGCGCTAGGGCTGGGCGATGATCGTCTACAATCTCCGTTGCAAATCGGGCCACGAGTTCGAAGGCTGGTTCAAGGACGGCGCCGCATTCGACGCGCAGTCGGCCGCGAACAAGCTCGTCTGTCCGACCTGCAACTCGCGCAAGATCGAGAAGGCGATCATGGCGCCCGCGGTCTCGGGCACGAAGAAGAAGACCACAGCGCCGGACGAGATGCGCAAGATGCGCCAGTTCATGACTGGCCTGCGCAAATACGTCCAGGACAACGCCGACTATGTCGGCCCCAATTTCGCCGAAGAGGCGCGCAAGATTCACTATGGCGAGACCGAGGAGCGCCAGATCTACGGCGAGTCCACGGTGCAGGAGGCGATCGATCTGGTCGAGGAGGGCATCGATGTGGCGCCGCTGCCGCCCGACCTCGACGAGACGGCCAACTAGGGGCCGATAGGGGGAGCCGATGAAGCCGACCGTGCTGTTCACGCTGCTGGTGGCGATCGTGGTCGCGACCGGCATGGGACGCTATCGCGACAGCCTCTCCGACGGCGATCTGGTGAAATACGCAAGGCCGTTCCACGGCAGCCACGATTGGGCGTCCTTCCCCAAGGACGGCGCCGTCGTCGGCACCCACAAGAGCACCAAGGTCGTGGCCACGGTCCGCTGCAGCGACCTCTGCCCCCAGTACACGCGGCTCGTCATCCACTATGACGCCAAGCCCGGCGCGGAATGCCGCGCCGCCGGCGGCCGCGAGGTGCAGGTCCCCATGCCGATCGCCATCGCGGTCCGCAACGAGACGTTCTGCGTGCCCGCCGCGCTCGAGAAGGACCGGCTCTACGCCGCGCCTTAGGTCTTGGCGCCGCGCCTTAGGTTTTGGCGTTGTCCACGATCACGGAATTGGTGATCCAGCCGATCACCGGATCGTCGGCTTTGCCGGTCGTGGTGGCGAAAACGTCCTGCGCGCCGTCGGTTCCGTCCATCGCGGTCTTTGCGTCGGCCAGCGTCCCGCTCGATCCCATGACCGCGAAGACCTTGGCGAGGCCGCGCGTATCGTCGAAGTCCAGGAAATCCTTGAGCGTCTTCTTGTCCTTGTCCGCGTCGGGGCTGCGCGCGTAGTAGCGGTACAGCAGGCTCTCATGGATGAGATAGACGATGCCGTGCCGCTCGCTGAACACGGGAATGCGCGTCACCACCTTGGACAGCATGTTCAAGACGTCGGGCAGGGCGATCTTGTCTTCGGTCTTGTCCGCGGAGAGCTCGATGCCTTTTATGGCGCTCATCGGGATCCAGACGGTCTCGATGCGAACCTTGCGAAGCTTCTCGTCCATCTGCCCTAGCAGGCTCTGCGTCGTGGCGGCGGCGTCCTTGAAGTTCTGGTTCGAGAAGTAATAGGCGAGCACGGTGCCGACCCAGGTGCCGAACAGCGGGAGCAGGGCGTTGAACACCGTCCCGGTCTGCTTGGACATGTCTTCGGCCATCGTTCCCCGATGCGCGATATCGGTCAAAGCGATGGGAACTATGGCGACCAGGATGACCAGCATAGAGATCACGACAATGCCTGCCGCGGACCAGGTGATGATCTTGAGCGCGATCGCGTCGCGCTTGTCGGTGTCGTTCGCCGCTGTCGTCGTGGTGTCGGCCATCGGTATTCCCCTTCGTGCTCCGATGCACTATAGCACGAAAACTCGCATAGATTGTAGGGCCTGCACCGGCGGCGCTGGAAGATCGGAGCCGCCAAACCGTGCCTTGAGCGCGACGCATTCCTGAAGTAGTTTTCGCAATGTTGGAAATCTACGCACGGGATGACGCCATGGTCCGCACGATGATTTTGGCCGCAGCCGCCACGATCCTGGTGGCCGGCACGGCTCAGGCGCAGAAAGTGGGAACCTATTCCGGCACCGCCGCCGACGGCACCTACATCAGCTTCACGGTGGACAAGAACGGCACTGCCGGAGCGTTCCGCTTCGCCAATGGCGACGTGAACTTCGAGGCGCAGTGCACGCATCCCAGCCGCGTCGCGAGCGAGGGCTGGGGCTTCTTCGTCGGCCAGGACATTGTGGCAGGCGCGAACCCGTTCCATTCCGGCAACGACTATTACGACACTGCCGGCTCGATGCATTTCGTGAACAACAACACGCTCGCGGGAACCATCACCAGCGTGACCGCGGTCTTCGTTCCCGGCAGCACCCCGCCGGTGAATGCGCAGTTCTGCAAGTCGGCCAAGCAGGCTTTCACGCTGCACTGGTCGGCCGCGCCCGGCCGCACGCAGTACCCGACCGCGACGGTGCTCGAGAAGCGCCGGACGAACTAAGCGGACCGCGTCGCCACGATCATGTAGTTCACGTCCAAGTCGGACGCGAGCTTCCAGTTCCACGACAATGGGGCGAACGCGACCCCCTGTTTTTTCAAGACGTTGAGGCCCGACTCTTCAAGCATTTCTTGAAGTCGCTCGGGCGCGAGGAAGCGGTTCCAGTCGTGGGTGCCGCGCGGCAGCCAGCCCAGCACGTATTCCGCGCCGATCTTGGCGAGCGCGAGCGACTTGAGCGTCTTGTTCAGGGTGGCGACGAAGGTCAGCCCGCCCGGCCGGACCAGCCGCGCGCAGGCGGCCAGATAGCCCTCGAGGTCGGCGACGTGCTCGACCACCTCCATGTTCAGCACCACGTCGAACGTGAGGTCCTGGGCCGCCAGCGCCTCCGCGGTGGTGGCGCGATAGTCGATGCCGAGCCCGGCGGCGTGGGCGGCCGCGGTCCTGACGTTCTTCTCCGAGGCGTCGGCGCCCAGCACCGCAAACCCCATCCGCGCCATCGGCTCGGACAGAAGCCCGCCGCCGCAGCCGATGTCGAGCAGGCTGAGGCCTTCGAAGGGTCTGAGCGCACGCGAGTCGCGGCCGAAATGGGCGGCCGCCGTGTCGCGGATGAAGCCGAGGCGGACGGGGTTGAACTTGTGCAGCGGCGCGAACTTGCCGCTGGGGTCCCACCATTCCTCCGCCATGGCGGCGAATTTGGCGATTTCGGCGTCGTCGACCGAGGCAGACTGCATGGCGTTCGTGTAGCCTAAAGCCATGGACTGGTCACTATCCCGAAGATACCTGCTGGCCGGCAGCGCTGCCGCGGCCTTGGTGCGCCCCGTCTTTGCCGCCGGTGCGAAGCCGGACCTGAGCGAAGCGGGCGCGAAACCCGTGCCGCTGGAGACGGTGCGGCTGACGCCGTCGCTTTATCTCGATGCGGTGACGTCCAATTGCGCCTACCTGCACCGCCTGGAGCCGGACAGGCTGCTGCACAACTTCCGCAAGCAGGCCGGCCTCGTGCCCAAAGGCGAGGTCTATGGCGGCTGGGAGAGCGACACCATCGCCGGCCACACGCTGGGCCATTACCTCAGCGCCCTGTCGCTGATGCATGCCCAGACCGGCGACGAGGAATGCAAGCGCCGTGTAGAATACATCGTCGACGACCTCGCGGCCTGCCAGGCGGCGCATGGCGACGGCTATGTCGCTGGCTTCACGCGCCGGAGCGGCGATGCGATCGAGGACGGCAAGCGCATCTTCCCGGAGATCGTGGCGGGCGACATCCGCGTGATGCCGTTCGACCTCAACGGCTGCTGGGTGCCGCTCTACAATTTCCACAAGACCTTCGCCGGCCTGTTCGACGCCGAGCGCCATTGCGGCAACGCCAGGGCGCGCGAGGTGGCGCTGGGGCTGGCGGTGTATATCGACGGCGTCTTTGCGCAGTTGAGCGACGAGCAGGTCCAGCACATCCTCGACTGCGAGCACGGCGGCTTGAACGAGTCCTTCGCGGAGCTCTACGACCGCACCGGCAACATCCGCTGGATGGCGCTCGCCGCGCGGCTCTATCACCGCAAGGTACTGAACCCGCTTGCCGAGGGGCGCGACGAGCTTGCCGATCTCCACGCCAATACCCAGATCCCCAAGGTGATCGGGGTGGCGCGGCTCTACGACGTCGGCGGCCAGCCGGAACACCAGAAGGCGGCGAGGTTCTTCTGGCAGGCGGTCACGCGCGATCATTCCTACGTCATCGGCGGCCATGGCGACCGCGAGTACTTCCAGCCGCCGCGCACGATCTCGAAATACGTGACCGAGCAGACCTGCGAGTCCTGCAACAGCTACAACATGCTCAAGCTCACGCGGCAGCTATACCGATGGGCGCCGGATGCCGCGCTGTTCGACTATTACGAGCGCGCGCATATCAACCACATCCTGGCGCAGCACGATCCCTCGACCGGCATGTTCACCTACATGATGCCGCTGATGGAGGGCGCCAAGCGCGAGTTCTCCACCGCCTTCGACGATTTCTGGTGTTGCATGGGCACGGGCATGGAGAGCCATTCCAAGCACGGCGACAGCGTCTATTGGGAGCGCGGCGACACGCTGTTCGTGAACCTGTTCGTGCCGTCGCAGCTCGCCTGGCGCGGCGGCGCGTTCGAGCTTTCGACGTCGTATCCGCTGTCCGAGGACGTGACATTCACGGTGCGTCGGCCGGCGCGGTTCGCGCTGGCGCTCCGGCTGCCCGGCTGGTGCGCCGCGCCGCGGCTCAGCCTCAACGGCAAGCCTTCGAAGATCGAGCGCCGCGACGGCTATGCGATGGTGCGGCGCCGGTGGCGGGCGGGCGACACGATCGCGCTCACCTTGCCGATGACCTTGCGCACCGAGCCCACGCCGGACGACCCGCGCATGGTGGCCTACCTCAAAGGCCCGGTGGTGCAGTCCAAGGTGGGCGGCAACCTGGTGCCGTTCTTCCGGCAATACGGCGAGCCCGCCAAGGTCTATTTCAAGACCTACAGCCAGGAAGAGCGGGCGGCGTCGAACGCGGAGGCGCTCAGGCTCTCCGATCTGGATTCGCATTCCACCGACATCGCCGAGTTGGGCGACGACGCGGACGAGAAGGCGCACGCGCTCGCCTCCAAGACGTCCTACGCGGTGGTCTATCGCGGGCGGAAGGGGCGCGACGCGCGCAGCGGCGGCTTCTTCGAGCTCGACATGAAGCCGGGCAGGGGCAACCTCGCGCTGAACGCGATCTACTCCGGGGACGACAAGCGGCGGCTGTTCCACATTCTCGTCGAAGGGGAAAGGATCGCGACCCAGGCGCTGGAAGCGGAGAGCCGCGGCGGCTTCATCGAGCGCAACTACCCGATCCCGCCGTCGCTGGTTAACGGAAAGTCACGGTTGAGGATTCGCGTCGAGCCGGAACCGGGACATTCTGCCGGTCCCATCTTCGGTCTTCGGTTGTTGAGCGACGCGCCGCCGCCGTCTATGTAGGGGCATGGCCAAGATCGTCATGAAATTCGGCGGAACCTCCGTCGCCGATCTGGATCGCATCCGTCACGTCGCCACGCTGGTGAAGCGCGAGGTGGACGCGGGCAACCAGGTCGCCGTCACCGTGTCCGCCATGGCCGGCGAGACCAACAAGCTGGTGGCCTGGACGCGCGAGCTTTCGCCGCTCTACGACGCGCGCGAATACGACGTCGTGGTGGCTTCCGGCGAGCAGGTCTCGGCCGGGCTGCTGGCCGTCGCGCTGCAGACGATCGGCGTCAACGCCCGCTCCTGGATGGGCTGGCAGCTCCCGGTGCGGACCTCGGCGATTCATTCCTCGGCGCGCATCGAGAGCATCGATTCGTCCGAGCTCGACCGCCGCCTGGCCGAGGGCGAGACCGCGGTCGTGGCCGGCTTCCAGGGCGTCGCCCCCGACAACCGCATCACCACCATCGGCCGCGGCGGCGGCGATACCTCGGCGGTCGCGGTCGCGGCGGCGCTCAAGGCCGACCGTTGCGACATCTATACCGACGTCGACGGCGTCTATACCACCGACCCGCGCATCGTGGCCAAGGCGCACCGCCTCGAGAAGGTCACCTATGAGGAGATGCTCGAGATGGCGTCCTTGGGCGCCAAGGTGCTCCAGACGCGTTCCGTCGAGATCGCCATGCTTCACCGCGTGCCCGTGCGCGTGCTTTCGACCTTCGATCCGGAAGCCGGCGGAACGCTAGTCTGCGACGAGGAAGACATCGTGGAAAAGAAATCCGTCACCGGCATCGCCTATTCGCGCGACGAGGCCAAGATCACGCTGCACAAGATCCCGGACCGGCCCGGCATCGCGGCCGCGATCTTCGGTCCGCTCGCCGACAGCGGCATCAACGTCGACATGATCGTGCAGAACGTGTCCGAGGACGGCCGCAAGACCGATCTGACCTTCACGGTGGGGCGCGGCGAGCTGGCGGCGGCGCTCAAGGCTTGCGAGCAGGCCGGGGCCGCGATCGGCTATCGCGACATCACCTCGGACGCCAACGTCGCCAAGGTCTCGGTGGTCGGCATCGGCATGCGCACCCATTCCGGCATCGCCCAGACCATGTTCCGCACGCTGTCCGAGAAGGGCATCAACATCCAGGTGATCTCGACCTCCGAGATCAAGGTGAGCGTGCTGATCTCCGAGGAATATGTGGAGCTGGCGGTGCGCGCTCTGCATTCCGCCTACGAGCTGGACGCGGGGTAGGGCCCATGCCAGCGCTCGGCGCCACCGGACCGCGCACGCTGCTTCGGCGCCTGCGCGAGATCATGGCCGAGCAGATCAGCGCGCAGTCGCGGCTCGACAAGCTCGTGATGCTGATCGCGACCAACATGGTCGCCGAGGTGTGCTCGATCTATCTGCGCCGCGCCGGCAAATATCTCGAGCTGTTCGCGACCGAAGGCCTGAACCGCGCCGCCGTGCACAAGACGCGGCTGAAGGAGGGCGAGGGCCTGGTCGGCCTGGTCGCCGAGACGGGCGAGGCGGTGAACCTCTCGGACGCGCCTTCCGACCCGCGCTTCTCCTACCGGCCCGAGACGGGCGAGGATCCGTACAAGTCGTTCCTGGGCGTGCCGATCGTGCGGGGCGGGCAGGTGTTCGGCGTGCTCACCGTGCAGAACCGCGCCGCCGTCCTCTATTCCGAGGAAGAGGTCGAGGCGCTGCAGACCGTCGCCATGGTGCTGGCCGAGGTCGTGGCGCAGGGCGGCCTGTTCAACATCGCCGAACTCGACGAGCCCGAGCTGCGCGCCGACCGGCCGCGGATGTTCAAGGGCGACGGATTGTCGGAAGGCGTCGCGGTGGGCCGCGTCGTCCTGCACGAGCCGCGCGTCAAGGTCGAGCGCATGATCGCCGACAATCCGCAGGAAGAGCTCAAGCGCCTCGAGGACGCCATCGGCAAGCTGCGCGAGAACGTCGACGAGATGCTCGACTCCAGCGAGCTCGACCTGACCGGCGAGGGCCGCGAGGTGATCGAGGCCTATCGCCTCTTCGCCTACGACCAGGGCTGGCGCCAGCGCATGCGCGACGCCGTGCGCACGGGCCTGACCGCCGAGGCCGGCGTCGAGCGCGTGCAGGACGAGATGCGCGTGCGCGTGCAGCGCTTCGGCGATCCGGTGCTGCGCGAGCGCGCCCACGACCTCGACGACCTGGCGCGACGGCTGCTGCGGCATCTGTCGGGGGACGGCAGCATCGCTCCCGGCGATCTTCCGAACGAGGCGGTGATCGTCGCGCGCTCGATGGGACCGGCCGAGCTGCTCGACTACGGCCGCGAGAAGCTGCTCGGCCTCGTGCTCGAGGATGCGGCTGCGACCTCGCATGTCGCGATCGTCGCGCGCTCGATGGGTTTGCCGCTGGTGAGCTCGGTCGAAGGCGTCAGCGACAGCGCGCGCGCGGGCGACGGCATCGTCGTCGACGGCGAGGCGGGCGAGGTGCATCTGCGGCCGATGCCCGAGGTCGTCAAGACCTTCGAGATCAAGCGCGCGCTGCGCGCCAACCGCGTCGCGCATTTCGCGCAGATCCGCGACACCGCGGCCGTCACCAAGGACGGCGTGCACATCAAGCTGATGATGAACGCGGGCCTTCTGCTCGACATGGCGCATATGCGCGAGTCCGGTGCCGACGGCGTCGGCCTGTTCCGCACCGAGCTGCAGTTCATGATCGGCGAGACCATGCCGCGGCTGGCCGACCAGATCGAGTTCTATCGAGACGTGCTGGAGGCCGCGGGCGACAAGCCGGTGGTGTTCCGCACCCTCGACCTCGGCGGCGACAAGGTGCTCCCCTACGCGCGCTTCGAGCGCGAGGCCAATCCGGCGCTCGGCTGGCGCGCGATCCGCATCGCGCTCGATCGCCCCGCCTTGCTGCGCTACCAGGTGCGCGCGCTGATCCAGGCGGCGAAGGGGCGCATCCTGAACGTGCTCCTGCCCATGATCAGCGACGTCGCGGAGTTCAACCAGGCACGCGCGCTGATCGACCGCGAGACCGAGCGCGCGCGTCTGCTCCAGCTGCCGCAGCCGCGCCAGATCCGCGTCGGCGCCATGCTCGAAGTGCCGGCGCTCGCCTTCATGCTACCGCAGATCATGCGCAGCGCCGATTTCGTCTCCATCGGCTCCAACGACCTGTTTCAGTTCGTCTTCGCCGTCGACCGCACCAATCCGCGCGTCTCGAAGCGCTACGATCCGCTGAACCCGCCAGCACTGACCTTGATCCGCCAGATCGTGCATTCGGCCAGCGAATCGCCCGGCGACCTGTCGCTGTGCGGCGAGATGGCGGGCAAGCCGCTCGACGCCATGGCGCTGATCGGACTGGGCCTGCGCACGCTCTCCATGCAGCCGGCCAATATCGGGCCGGTGAAGATGATGATCCAAAGCCTGGACTTGCGAGAAGTGTCGCAGTTTGTCGATAGGCTTTGCGGCCGGACCGACGGTAGCTTAAGACCCCGTCTCGCGGCCTTCGCGGCCGAGCGCGGAATTGCGATCAAATAGTCGCCCAACCGGGCAAAGATTAAGGATTTCCAATTGTCTAACCGCCATCCTTCGCGTTACATACAGATGCGCAATTTTCCTTTGGCGCGCAATTTTTCGGGCGAATGGCTACGCCATTCTCCCGATTGCGCTTATGGGGCGCGGGATACGGCCGGATCATGACCAAAGTCACCCATCTCACTGTCGAGGAAGGCGGAGCCCAGAACCGCCGCCGCATCCACCTGCGCGAGATCTCCGGCGACAGCGACGCGCCGCTCGAAACGGTGGGCCAGGATCTGCGCGCCGCCCGGCTGCGCCGCGGCGACGACCTCGCGACCGTGTCCAAGGCGCTGAAGATTCGTAAAGATCACCTCGAGGCTCTGGAAGAGGACCGCATCGAGAGCCTGCCCGGCCGCACCTATGCGGTGGGCTTCGTGCGCACCTATGCGGACTTCCTGGGGCTGGACGCGGCGCAGAGCGTCGAGCGCTTCAAGGCGCAGATCGCCGGACGCGCCGACGAGCCGCAGCCCACCATCACCGTCATCGACGAGGACGAGCATCGCCGCCTGCCGCAGGGCTGGAAGATCATCGCCGGGGTGGTGCTGCTGCTCTTCGCCTACGGCGCCTATTATCTGCTCGTGCCCGCGGCCGACAAGATGCTGACGCCGCCGGTCGCCCCGGTGCCGCAGCAGCAGGTCGCCGCCAAGCCGAAGCCGAGGGTCGCGCCACCGCCCGCTCCGGTGGCGACCGCGCCGACGACGATCGCGCCCGTGACCACGCCTGCGATAACGCCGCCGGGCACCGCGCCTGCCGCGACCGACACGGCCAATGCGGCACCGGTTCCCGCCGGCAAGGTCTATGGCCAGAACAATCGCAACGCCCGCGTGGTCCTGCGCATGAAGCAGACGACGCGCGTGCTGGTGCAGAGCGCCGACGGCATGACCTTCATCAACCGCACGCTCAACGCGGGCGACAGCTACATGGTGCCGGATCAGGTGGGGCTGACGCTCACTGCCGCCAATGCGGGGGCCATCGAAGTCGATCTCGACGGCGCGCCGATGGGCACCGCGGGCCGTGTTGGACAGATCGCCGAAACCTTGTCGCTCGATCCGCAAGCCATCGCGGACCGCGCCAACCGACGGTAAGTGCCATGAGCCTGAGAGCCTATCGCGACATCCACCGCCGCAAGTCCCGCCAGATCATGGTGGGCAAGGTGCCCGTGGGCGGCGACGCGCCGATCACGGTGCAGACCATGACCAACACCGTCACCGGTGACGCGCGCGCGACCATCGACCAGATCAGGAAGATCGAAGAAGCAGGCTGCGACATCGTCCGCGTCTCGTGTCCCGACGAGGACGCGACCAAGGCGATGAAGGCGATTACGCGTGCCTCCAGCATCCCGGTCGTCGCCGACATCCACTTCCACTACAAGCGCGCCATCGAGGCGGCCGAGGCGGGCGCGGCCTGCCTGCGCATCAATCCCGGCAATATCGGCAGCGCCCAGCGCGTGAAGGACGTGGTCAAGGCGGCGAAAGATCACGGCTGCTCGATGCGCATCGGCGTCAATGCCGGCTCGCTCGAGAAGGAACTGCTCGAACGCTACGGCGAGCCGTGTCCCGAGGCGATGGTCGAGAGCGCGCTGAACCACGCCAAGATCTTGGACGATCTCGACTTCCGCGAATACAAGATCTCGGTGAAGGCGTCGGACGCCTTCCTGGCCGTCGCCGCCTATCAAGGCCTGGCCGACGCGGTCGATTGCCCGATCCATCTGGGCATCACCGAAGCCGGCGGCATGATCTCCGGCACGGTCAAATCGTCGATCGGCATGGGCATGCTGTTGTGGAGCGGCATCGGCGACACCATCCGCGTCTCGCTCTCGGCCGATCCGGTGGAAGAGGTGCGCGTCGGCTTCGATATTCTCAAGAGCCTCAACTTGCGCCATCGCGGCGTGAATATCGTCTCGTGCCCGTCCTGCGCGCGGCAGGGCTTCAACGTCATCGACACCGTGCGCGTGCTCGAGGACCGGCTGAAGCACATCGCCACCCCGATGACGCTGTCGATCATCGGTTGCGTCGTGAACGGCCCGGGCGAGGCGCGCGAGACCGACCTCGGCTTCACCGGCGGCGGTGCCGGCAAGGGTCACGGCCAGATCTATCTGAACGGCGAGCCCGCCTATCGCCTCGAGAACGAGAAGCTCGTCGACCATATCGTCGAGCTCTGCGAGAAGAAGGCCGCCACCATCGAGGCCGAGCGCGGCAAGGTGCTCGAGCCCGCGCAGTAGCGGCGTTCCGCGCTAAGCTGCAGCCATGATTCCCACCGCCACGCTCGAACGCCTGCTCGACCGCTTCAACGCGGTCGAGGCGGAGCTGTCCTCCGGCACCTTGGGCAACGCCTTCGTCAAGCTGTCGAAGGAGCATGCCGAGCTCGCGCCCGTGGTCGAGGCGGCGCGCGCCTATCGCGAGACCGAGAAGCAGCTCGCCGACACCGAGGCGCTGCTCGCCGATCCCGAGATGCGCGCCATGGCCGAGGAGGAGAGGGCGGAGCTGAAAGAGCGCCTGGCGACCCAGGAGCACGACCTCAAGATCAAGCTCCTGCCCAAGGACGCCGCCGACGCGTCGTCGGCCATCGTCGAGATCCGTGCCGGCACCGGCGGCGACGAAGCGGCGCTGTTCGCGGCCGACCTGCTGGAGATGTACCAGCGCTATTGCCAGCTCCAGGGCTGGAAGACCGAAGTGATGGACCGCACCGACAGCGACCTCGGCGGCATCAAGGACGCCGTGCTCGACGTCAGCGGCGCCGGCGTCTATGCCAAGCTCAAGTTCGAGAGCGGCGTGCATCGCGTCCAGCGCGTGCCGGTGACCGAAGCGAGCGGGCGCATCCATACCTCGGCGGCGACCGTCGCGGTGCTGCCCGAGGCCGAGGACGTCGACGTCCAGATCAACGAAAAGGACCTGCGCATCGACGTCTTCCGCGCGCAAGGCGCGGGCGGCCAGCACGTCAACAAGACCGAGAGCGCGGTGCGCATCACGCACCTTCCCACCGGCATCGCCGTGGCGCAGCAGACCGAGAAGTCGCAGCACAAGAACAAGGCGCAGGCGATGAAGCTGCTCAAAGCCAAGCTCTTCGAGATCGAGCGCGAGCGCGTCGACAGCGCCCGTGCCGGCGCGCGCAAAAGCATGGTCGGCAGCGGCGACCGCAGCGAGCGCATCCGCACCTACAACTTCCCGCAAGGCCGCGTCACCGACCACCGCATCAACCTGACGCTCTACAAGCTCGACCGCATCATCACCGGCGACGATTTGGGCGAGATCGTCGATGCGCTCGTCACCGCCGACCAGGCCGAGCGCCTGGCCGAGCTGGAACAGGGCAATTGACGGGCGCGATCGCCGGTACGATCGAACGGCTGCGCGAAGCGGGCGTCGACAATCCGCGCCTCGATGCGCGCCTGCTCACCACCGAAGAGCAGATCGCGCGGCGCGTCGTGCGCGAGCCCGTCGCTTACATCCTGGGACACAAAGGATTCTGGACACTCGATATCGCGGTCGGCCCGGGCGCGCTGGTGCCGAGGCCCGAAACCGAGACGCTCATCGAGCAATTGCTGAAGCATGCGCCCGACCGCACGGCGGCGCTCGACATCCTCGATTTGGGAACGGGCACTGGATGCCTGCTGCTGGCGGCATTGAGCGAGTACCCGAACGCGCGTGGGGTTGGTGTCGACAGCTCGGCGGAAGCGCTCGCCTGGGCACGCAGGAATGTCGAAAAGCAGGGGGCGAATGCGCGGCTCGTGGAATGCGACTTCACGGAAATCGACGGCGCCTATGATGTAATCCTGTCCAACCCTCCCTATATCAGGACCGGGGACATCGCCGGTCTGGCGCCCGAGGTGCGGCTCTATGAGCCGGTCAGGGCGCTGGACGGCGGGGCGGATGGGCTCGATGCCTACCGGGCCCTGGCGCCGGCGATCCGATGCCTATTGAAGCCCGGAGGGTTGGTATTCCTGGAAATCGGGGCCGGGCAGGGGGCCGAGGTCAGCGCCATCCTGGGCCTTGAAATCCTTGGAATAGCGTCCGACCTGGCAGGGGTAGAAAGATGCGTGGTAGGACGAAAGTCTTAGGGGCGCGCAAGAAAACCCTTGGAAGTAACAGGGGGACTCGTTAGTTTCCCGGCGCAGGCACGGACCCGGGCATCAGGGGGATTACAGCGCGCTTAGCGCGCCGGTCCGTGGCCAGAAAGCGAACGCCGAACTGCCAAAGTCCTGCCGCCGGCAACGTGCGGCGGCCGCGGTTCGGAACATGACGATGAAGGGATAGCAGTGAAACGCTCTCGTAGAGGCGGCCGCAGGCCGCAAGGCAGTCACAACGGTCACAACGGCGGTGGTGGTGGTGGCGGTGGCGGTGGCGGCGGCTCGTTCAACCCGAACCGCACCTATGATTCCAACGGGCCGGACATCAAGGTCCGCGGCTCGGCCGCGCATATCTACGAGAAGTATCTGCAGCTCGCTCGCGACGCGAACACCCAGGGCGACCGCGTCATGGCCGAGAACTATCTCCAGCATGCCGAGCACTATTTCCGCATCCTGAGCGCGGTCCAGGCCCAGCAGGCGCAGCAGCTCGCCGCCCAGCAGGCACAGCAGCAGCAAGCCGGCGTCAACGGAAACGGCAACGGCAACGGCCAGTACCGGCCGCCGCAGGGTTCCGGCGAGCAACCGTATATCCAGGGCGCGCCGCAGCCGCCCGGACCGTCCTTCTCACTCGTCGATGGCGCCGCCGGTCTCGTCGGTGACGAAGACGAGGGCGAAGAGTAAGCGTCAAGCCGATCTCCAATGCCGGGATTTCGTCCGGCAGAACAGGTGGCCGTCATGAAGGGGCTCGCTAGCTTCTAGTCCTCGCCTTTCGAGGACCAAGGCCCGCGTTCGCGCATCGCCGCGAGCGCTCGCGCATATCTGTTCGCTGGAGATTGTCTTGCAAAATTTCGCACCGTCCGGGGCGCTGTGGCGCCATGCCGGGTTCCTGCGGCTTTGGGCCGCCCAGACCGTTTCGTCCTTCGGCTCGCGCATCGCGCGCGAGGGTTTCGCCATGTCGGCGATCCTGTCGATCCGTGCCACGCCCGCCGAGCTGGGCGTGCTGGCCGCACTGGCGCGCGGACCGGGCGCCGTCGTCGGATTGTTCGCGGGCGGCATCGTCGACCGCCGCAGCCGCCGCCGCGTGATGATCGCGAGCGACTTGGCGCGCACCGCGCTGATCGCGACCGTGCCGCTCGCGGCATGGATGGATGTCCTCACCATGCCGCAGCTCTATCTCGTGGCGGCGCTGGCAGGCGCGGCGAGCGTGTTCTTCGATATCGCCGACCACGCTTTCCTACCGTCGCTCATCGCGCGCGAACACCTGCTCGACGGCAATGCAAAGCTTGGGCTGACCGAAGCCGTCGCCGAGATCGGCGGGCCGGCGGTCGCAGGCATCCTGTTCCAGCTCTTCACGCCGCCCTTCGCGATGCTGGGTACGGCGCTCACCTATCTCGTCTCGGCGCTGTTCCTGTTAGCCGTGCCGGTGCGCGAGCTGCCGGCCGAGAAGACGCGCAAGCCATGGCACGAGGACATCGGGCTGGGCCTGCGGGCCGTGCTCGACGAGCCGCTGGTGCGGCCACTGCTCGGGATGACCGTCGTGTTCTCGGGCTTCGGCGCGTTCTTCGCGCCTCTATACCTGCTCTATGGGATCAAGGTGCTGGGGCTGTCGCCGGCGCTCATGGGCATCACCATCGCCTGCGGCGGCGTGGGCGCGTTGCTGGGCGCGAGCCTGTCGAACCTGCTCACGCGACGCATCGGCATCGGGCCGACGATTTGGGGATGCTGCTTCGTCTATACCGCGTCGCTCCTGCTGGTGCCGCTGGCGCAGGGGCCGGTGTGGCGGGCGACCACGATGCTGATGATCGCGCAGCTCGGCGGCGACGGCTTCGCGGCGGCGTTCATGATCCCGATAACGAGCCTGAGACAAGCCGTGTTGCCGCGCGCCGTGCTGGGCCGTACCGCCGGCCTGTTCAGCGCGGTGTCGGGGATCGTGACCGTGCTGGGGGCGATTCTGGGCGGCTTGCTCGGCGGCTGGATCGGCATCCGCGAAGCGCTCTTGATCTCGGTCGCGGGCATGGCGGCGGCGCCGATCTTCGTCCTGTTCTCGCCGCTCAGGTCTTTGAAGACGATCCCGGTCTCGGCACCTGCGTGATGTCGAACGCCCAGGGCATGGCGGATTCGCAGAAGCCCTGCAGGCGGGGCGGCAGCTCCGCCCGCTGCTTCACCGCGCCGAGGCGCAGGTTTAGATAGGGCGGGTCGTTGCGGCGGTGCGAATAGAGCGGGGTGCCGCACCCGCCGCAAAAGGCCTGGACGATGGCGTTGCCGCTGGCGGCGGTCTTTACATAGGACTTCGGCTCGCCGCTGAGCTGGAAGTTCTCGGGGCGCACCGGCACGCTCGCCCGGTACGGCGCGCTCGAGAACGTCTGGCAGTCGGTGCAGTGGCAGAGCACCACCCGCGCCGGGTCGATCCGCGCCTCGTAAGTTATCCGCCCGCAATGGCAGGCGCCCTGGATATCCACGGCCTTTCCCCTTGAAGAGCACGAACCCGGAACCCACATACACCTGAACCGTGCCCTTGGGGGCGGTATTCTGCGTTTTGGATTCGGTGGATCGGCCCCAAGGGCGAGGCACCGGAGGCTAGAGAGGCTCATATGGACGTCGAGAAATTCACCGAGCGTGCTCGCGGGTTCCTGCAATCCGCCCAAGGTCTGGCGCTGCGCTCCAACCACCAGCAATTCACCCCGGATCATCTGCTCAAGGTCCTCATCGACGACGAAGAGGGCTTGGCGGCGCGGCTGATCGCGGCCGCCGGCGGACGGCCCGAGCAGGTCCGCGACGCGGTCGAGCGCGCTCTCGCCAAGCTCCCCAAGGTCGAGGGCGGGCAGGGCCAGGTCTATCTCTCGCCCGAGGCCGCGCGGCTGCTCGACGGCGCCGAGCAGGCAGCGAAGAAGGCCGGCGACAGCTTCGTCACCGCCGAGTACCTCTTGCTCGCGCTCGCGATGTCGTCGCCGATCCTCAAGGCCGCAGGCGTCGCGCCGCAGGCGCTGAACAAGGCCATCGCCGACCTGCGCCAGGGCCGCACCGCCGACAGCGCGACGGCCGAGAACCAGTACGACGCGCTCAAGAAATACGCCCGCGACCTGACCGAGCTCGCCAAGACCGGCAAGCTCGACCCCGTCATCGGCCGCGACGAGGAGATCCGCCGCACCATGCAGGTGCTCTCCCGGCGCACCAAGAACAATCCCGTGCTCATCGGCGAGCCCGGCGTCGGCAAGACCGCGATCGCGGAGGGCCTGGCGCTGCGCATCGTCAACGGCGACGTGCCGGAATCCCTGCGCGACAAGCGCCTGATGGCGCTGGACATGGGCTCGCTGATCGCCGGCGCCAAGTTCCGCGGCGAGTTCGAGGAGCGCCTGAAAGGCGTGCTGAACGAGATCACCGCGGCCGCGGGCAAGGTCATCCTTTTCATCGACGAGATGCACACGCTGGTCGGCGCGGGCAAGGCCGATGGCGCGATGGATGCGTCGAACCTCTTGAAGCCGGCGCTGGCGCGCGGCGAGCTGCACTGCATCGGCGCGACCACGCTCGACGAATACCGCAAGCACGTCGAGAAGGATGCCGCATTGGCGCGGCGTTTCCAGCCCGTCTTCGTCGACCAGCCGACGGTCGAGGATACGATCTCGATCCTGCGCGGCCTGAAAGAGAAGTACGAGGTGCATCACGGCGTGCGCATCACCGACGCGGCGCTGGTCGCGGCGGCGACCTTGTCCAACCGCTACATCACCGACCGCTTCCTGCCCGACAAGGCCATCGACCTGATGGACGAGGCGGCGTCGCGCTTGCGCATGCAGGTCGATTCCAAGCCCGAGGAGCTCGACGAGCTCGACCGGCGCGTCATCCAGCTCAAGATCGAGCGCGAGGCCCTGAAGAAAGAGACCGACAAGGCGTCGAAGGACCGCCTCGCGGCGCTCGAGGGCGAGCTCGCCGAGCTGGAGGAGAAGGCACGCACTCTGGCCGCGCGCTGGCAGGAGGAGAAAAAATCCGTCCACGACGTGCAGAGCCTGAAGGAAAAGCTCGACCAGGCGCGGCAAGAGGTCGACGTCGCCCAGCGCCGCGGCGATTTCGCGCGCGCGGGCGAGCTCAGCTATGGCGTCATCCCGGGCCTCGAGAAGCAGCTGAAAGAGATCGAAGAGAAGACGGGCGCCGCGCTGGTCAACGAGGCGGTGACGCCGGAGCACATCGCGGGCGTCGTCTCGCGCTGGACCGGTATTCCCGTCGACAAGATGCTGGAAGGCGAGCGCGAGAAGCTGCTGCACATGGAATCGTCGCTGGAACGGCGCGTGGTCGGCCAGAACGAGGCCGTGCGCGCGATCTCCAACGCCGTGCGCCGCGCGCGCGCGGGGCTCCAGGACCAGAACCGTCCGATCGGCTCGTTCCTGTTCTTAGGCCCGACCGGCGTCGGCAAGACCGAGCTCACCAAGGCGCTCGCGTCGTTCCTGTTCGACGACGACACCGCGATGGTACGCATCGACATGAGCGAGTTCATGGAGAAGCATGCGGTGTCGCGCCTGATCGGCGCGCCTCCCGGCTATGTCGGCTATGAGGAAGGCGGCGTGCTCACCGAAGCGGTCAGGCGCCGGCCCTATCAGGTGATCCTGTTCGACGAGGTCGAGAAGGCGCATCACGACGTGTTCAACGTGCTGCTGCAGGTGCTCGACGACGGTCGTTTGACGGACGGGCAGGGCCGCACCGTGGACTTCAAGAACACGGTGATCATCCTGACCTCGAACCTCGGCACCGAGTTCTTCGCCGGCGAAGAGACGCCGCAGGCTCGCGCGCAGGTCATGCAGGCCGTGCGCGCGCATTTCCGGCCCGAGTTCCTGAACCGGCTGGACGAGATCATCCTGTTCCACCGCCTCACGCGCGCGAATATGGACAGGATCGTCGACATCCAGATGGAGCGCCTGCAAAGGCTGCTCGCCGACCGCAAGATCGAGATCGATCTCGACGCCAAGGCGCGCGAGTGGCTTGCCAATGCGGGCTACGATCCGGTCTATGGCGCGCGGCCCTTGAAGCGCGTGATCCAGCGCCGGCTCCAGGACCCGATGGCGCAGATGCTGCTCGAGGGCAGGATCGGCGACGGCTCGAAGATCACGGTCGGCGCCGGCACGAATGGGCTCATCGTCAACGGCGTCGAGTTCGGCTCGGAGCCGGATGAGCTCGACATCGAGCAGGCGCCGAGCCGGGCCGTGCACTGAGGCCTTGAACGGCTGCCTGCGGTGCCTACATCTGGTTCAGACACCTCAGGGGCCGTTCATGACCGTCCACATCGCCGATCCGGATATCGCCGAAGTCGCGGAGATCGAACGAAGGCTGACCGAGCGCATCCTCGCCGACGACGCCGAAGCTTTCGCGGCAGCCTTCGCGCCCGACTGCCTGGTGCATGCGCCGCACAACAAAGTGATCCAGGGCAAGGACTCCATCGGCCTCTTCAACGCCGGCATGATCGCCTATTCCTCGTTCGAGCAGCATGTCGAGCGCCGCGCGAAGCTGGGCGACTACGTCGTCACCATGGGCGAAGAGGTCATGGTGCCCAAGGGCAAGGCATTCCACGCCGGCAAGACCGTGCGCCGCCGCTTTACCGACGTTTGGGGCCGCGAGAACGGCGCCTGGAAGCTCAAGCTTCGCCAGGCGACGATCATCTCGGTGGAATAGCGCTGCGGTCCCTTACTTCTTCTTGTGGTTCCACTGCTCGAAGCTGACGAGCGCCGGCTGCGCTTGCGGCGAAGCGGGGGCGGCGGGAACAGCGCCGCTCTGCGCCTGCTCCTGACGGTCGGTGAAAACCGGCGGCAGCGATGCGGGAGCGGCCGGCGCCGCCGCCGGCGCGGCCCCTTCGGCGACCACGAAGCGGAAATCGTGCTCGTCGCCGTTCCAGCGGATGTGCAGCACGATGTTTTCCGGCAAATCCGACGACGACAGCGCGTCCGCGACCACCACGCCGCCGGTGGTCTGGTCGCTGTCGACCGTCGTTGTCTGCAGGATGTTGTTGCGGTAGTTCGCGATGGTCGCATCCAGTGAAGCTTCGATGCGCTGCAGGCCATAGCCGGTCGCGGCCGCCGCGCTTGCCGTGCCGAGATAGGCCGCGGCGGGATCGTAGGTGCGGGCGTAGAACGTGGCGCCGCCATAGGGCGTGGAGATCGCGCCGTTGGTCGTCGAATAGGCATTGGCTTGCGCCGCGCCGGCCGCCAGGCCGCCTGCCAGGATGGTCGCGGCCTCGGCCCATTGCGCCGCGACCTTGGCCTCGTGGACGAGCTCGTTGCTCGTGAACACCTTGTCGAGCGAACCGTTCGCGAGCTCGAGCGTCACGTTCTCGACGCCGAAGTTCGACGGTCCCGGCGATTTGTTGAAGGCCGCGATCTCGAACGCCGGCCGCATCCGGTCGTTCAGGCCCAGCGGCGTCACCTGGATCGCGCCTGCGGCTTTCTCGGAATAGGTCGTCGCGCGGCCTTGCGCATAGCGGATCTGCTGTCCGTCCTGGGCGACCGGCGCGACGCTGTATTCCGTGGAGCAGGCCGAAAGCGCCGCGCCGAGCGCCATCGCGAATGAAACGGTCCAACGCGGCATGACCAGCCCCCCCTGTTTTCGAAGGCGCGACCATAGGTTGCGCGATTTGAATATCCCGTAAACCCGACGGTTCAAATTCGATGCAATTGCAAGATCGCGGCCTTGAGCCGAGAATTGTTCCAATGGGGCCGGATCTCGAAGACATTGCGACACAGGACGTTTGGCGCGCGCTGGCGCCGGCGTTCCACATCGCGGATGCGCAGTATCTGGCGCCCCAAGGCGCGGTCGCGGAGGTTCGCCGGGCCGAGGCCGCCGCCGGCATCGACGCGGAGGGCTATGTCCATCTCCCCGGTCTGGATCTCGATGCACCGTGGGACGCGATGGCAGCCGTCGCGCGGCGCCTGTCGGAAGTGGGGCTCGATGCCGTGTTCGTCTTCGTCTATGACGAGTTCTGGCGGCCCTACTATCGGCTCGATGCGCTCTTCCGCCATCTGCTCGGCCGCTACACGTTCCTGCCGGACTTCTGGGCCTGGGACGTCGATCCGAAGCGCCGCAACGAAGGCTGGTCGATCCATCGCGACCGCGGCCGCCAATCGCTGCGTCCCGACGGCTCGCCGATCTCGCTGACGGCGTGGATCGCGATCAGCCAAGCCACCCGCGACAACGGCTGCATCCGCCTGGTGCCCAAGACCGCCGACCGGGACTACGGCACCGAGACCGAGAACGCCTTCCGCTTCCGCGAGGAAGACGTGCGCGTGCTGGAAGCCGCGCCCGGCGACGTGATCGTCTGGGACCAGGCGGTGCTGCATTGGGGCGGCAAGGCCTTGGCCCATGCGCCGCATTCGCGCGTCAGCATGTCGTTCGAGGTGCAGCGGCTCGACGTGCCTTCGACCGAGGCGCCGCTGATCGCGCCGGGAGAGATCGTGCCGTTCGAGGCGCGTCTGAAGCTGATCGGACAGAAGCTCCTGCACTACCGCCACATGCACGCGATCGCGCCCGCGCTGGAGACGCTGGCCCGGCGTCTCGCCGGCTAGCCGCGGCGGCGGAACTCGAAATCGATCGGCTGGGTCTCGAAGCCGTTGCGCGTGCTGGGCTTGCCGAGCACGGTGCGAACGAGCTCGAGCTCGCAAAGCGCGTCGCGATAGAACGCCAGCGGCCACGACCAGCCGTCGAACTCGAAGCGCACCGGCGTCGGCGAGATACGGGCGCTGAACACCAGCCTTGCGCCCGGCTTGTGCGTCAGCCTGAGGAGGTTGCCGAAATACTCCGCCGTCTCGTCGGGATGGACGTGCACGCAAACGACGTTGCTGTAGACGACGTCGGCGCCGAAGGCCTCGCCGAGCGCGATGCCCGCCTCGTCGATGAGGTGGAAGCGCGGCGCCTTCTCGGCCAGAAGCGCCGCGCCGACCGCCTGCTTGCCGAATTCGTAGAAGCCGTCGATGAGGTCCAGGCCCAGGAAGCAGCCCGGATTCTGCCTGCGGATGAAATGCGCGCCGATGCGCAGCGCGCCGCAGCCGTAGTCGATGATCTTGTCGGTGGGCACCGGCGCTATGGCGGCGAGCAGCGTCCTGGCTCTCGCTTCGCCCGCGCTCCAGAAGCTTTCGCCCAGCGCCACCGAAATGGCGCCGTCCGGATTGCCGATATCGCCGCGCGCCAGGCTGGCATGCATGCGCTCGGCCATGTAGCGGCCGAAGCTCAGCGAAGGGTCGCGCTTCTTGAACTTGCGAAAGCGCAGGTCGCGCTTCTCGTACGGGTTTTCCATGCGCCGCGGCGCTATTTCGCCTTGGCCTGCCTGAGGTCGGTCGAGACGTCGGCGAGCTTGGTCTCGAGCTTCATGGCGGCCAGCTGCGCATCGATGTGCAGCCGCTCGCTCATGAACAGCTGACGCTCCTTGCCCGAAAGCAGGCGGCCGGTGGCGACCTTGACCTTCAGCGGATTGACCTGCGCGCCGCTGACCAGGATCTCGTAGTGCAGATGCGGGCCGGTCGACATGCCGGTATTGCCGCTATAGGCGACGATCTGGCCCTGATGCACGTGGCTGCCGGAATGGATGCCCGGCGCCAGACGCGACAGGTGGCCGTAGGCGGTGCCGTAGCCGTTCTGATGGTTGATGCGCAGGTAGTTGCCATAGCCGCCGAGGCGCCCGGCAATCTGCACCACGCCCGAGCCCGCGGCCATCACCGGCGTTCCCACCGGCACGGCGAAGTCGATGCCCTTGTGCATGCGGCTGTAGCCCAGCACCGGATGGAAGCGCATGCCGAAGCCCGACGAGATGCGCGCGCCGTCGACCGGCGTCTTCATCAGCATCGACTTGGCGCTCTGACCCTTGGCGTTGAAGTAGTCCGCCGGTTCCTTCGGATCGGGCTGGTAGCGATAGAGCGTGACCGTGCGTCCGCCCAGGTTCATCGTCACATAGCTGACGTCGCCCGCGCGCGCATGTTCGCCGTCGGGCGTGTCGTAATAGCTGTAATAGACCTCGAAGGTGTTGCCGGGGCGCAGGTCGCGCTGGAAGTCCACCTCATAAGAGAAGACGTGGATCATCTGCACGACGATGTCGGCCGGGATGCCGGCCTGGCGCGCCGCGAGATAGAGGCTGGAATCGATCGTGCCGCCGGCGCGGTGCTCGTGCCGGGCGAGCTGCTTGGTCGTCTGGTTGGCGACGAAGGCGCCGGACGCGTCGCGCGCGATGGTGATGTCCTGCTCGACCGACGGCGAGAACGAGATCGAGACGAGGTGGCTGACCGGCGTGGTCGTCGCGGGCTCGATCGGGCCGTTGGCGTCGGCGTCGTCCTCTTCGCCGGTCGTGGTGGAGAACTGCGAAGACTGCTCCGCCTCGTGCACCGCGGCCGGGTCGGTCGAATAGGTGATGTCGAAGGACTGTCCGGCGCGCAGGTCGCGCGAATCGTACACCTTGACCAGCGCGGCCACGGCCGCGGTGGCGTCGTCGCCCGAGATGCCCGCATCCTCGAGCGCGCCGGCCAGCGTGTCGCCCGAATCGAGCGTGACGGTGCGCGTCTCGATGCTGGGAGATTTCGGCTCGTCGTCGCTCTGGTCGAGGACCGGCGCGGGCGGGGCCTTCGGGCGGCTGTTTGACGCGGGTCCGAAGGGCGCGATCGAGGCATAGGCGCCGTCGGCCGAGCGGGTCAGCCGCTGGAAAAGCGTATAGGGAAGGAACGTCGAATGGCCTGAGGCGTTAGCACCATGGCCCTTCATCGGCGGCATGGTGCCGATGGCGAGCCAGGCGATCGATCCCGCGATCATCGCGGTCAGCGAGGTCGAGACGAGCGCCCAGCGGCCGTCGGTGCTGCCGAGGGCGGATGCGGCCGTGCGGGCGGACTTCTGCCAGTCGTTGGCCGCGCTCAGAATCGTGAATTGGCTGCGTCGCTCCACATCGGCTCCTGGTATGTCGAGCCGAAGGTTTCCCCCCAGCCCAGGCCCCCACTAGTCATGCGCCCGGCGAACCGGCAGCAACTCCTTATAGCGCAAAGGCTATTAGGCGCGTCAACCCTTACCGCGGCCTTAACGATCCGTGGGGTTAACGGGACGCATGCGGGGTCCCAAGCAAAAAAAGCGCCGCGAATCTGTCGATCCGCGGCGCAGGGTGTGTCCGGCAGGAAGGGGGCTTAAAGCCGGACGAGGAGAAGCTCGGCGATGCGGCCGTGCAGCCAGCCGATGCCGCGCGCGATGTGCAGCACCACGAAGAACAGCAGCACGCCCAGCAGCGCGAAGACGATCAGGCCCGGGGCGGTATGGAGCAGGTGGTCGAGCCACGGCACGCCGTCCATGTGGATGTGGCTGGCATCGTTGGTGACCAGCGCATAGATGCTGGTGCCGGTCACGCCGAGCGAGAGCGCAAGGCCCGTCACCGCCGCCGTGAAGTAGGCGATGCCCAGCGGCAGCTTCAGGATGAAGTAGAACATCGACGACCAGGTGCGGCTGTCGGAAAGGCCGTCCTTGATGCGCGACCACAGCGTCTCGTCGGCTTGCGTGGCCGGCGGCAGGCGGCGCGGCATGCGCACGCCGAGCAGGCCTTCGACGATGCGGCCTTCGACATGGCTGAGCACCCGCACCGAGCCGATGAAGAGCAGCGCGAAGGGGATGCCGAAGATCAGGATCGCGAAGCCGACGGTCAGCGAGATGCCGACGACCGTCCAGGTGAAATAGAAGATGCCGGTGATCAGCGACAGCAGCATGTAGAGCAACGCGCCGTAGGTGCGCGGATCGGAGATGACGTTGAAGAACCCGTAGCGGCGCTCCGGCGTCATCTCGGCCTTGGGGAAGGGCCCGCCGATAGTGGCTTCCATGTCTCGATACTCCTCTGCGATTTCTTGCGGCGTGCCGTAGGTGTCGATGACGGCGGCCAGGATTGCGGATTCCGGAAGCTCCGGATTGTGGGATATCTCGTTGTTCAGATGGTCTTCGGTGTCGGCGAGCGCGTCCGCGATCAGGCCGGCCGGCGCGCCCTTGAGCGCACGCCTGAGCTCGTCCAGATAGGCGCGGACTGTTTCAGGCGGACGGTCTTGCGTCATCGCCTGCTCCTGCGACCGCGCCGGCTTTCAGCGCATCGTCGACGAATTCGCGCATGTCCCGCCAGGCGAACTGCCATTCGGCCAGTGCGCGGCGTCCGTCGTCGGTGATGTTGTAGTAGCGGCGGGGCGGACCGAAGGCCGAAGCCTCGACCCGGCTTTCCAGCAAGCCCGTCGCGTGGAGGGACCGCAGGACCGGATAGATCGCGCCCTGCTTGAAGATCAGCCCGCCTTCGCCCTCGGCCTTAACCGCCTTGGCGATTTCGTATCCATACATCTCCCTCCCGGCGCGGGCGAGCACCGCCAGAAGGACGAGCGAAGAGAGCCCGGCCATGAGTTCCTTACGGAATTTGCGCGTGTAATCGGTTTCTGGTGCCACGACGCGCTGCTTTCCGCCTCCCAACTATTGCGGAGTTACATCTAGCATGGAGTTCGCAATATACAAGTCCACACTATGAGGAACAGCCAAATATTTTCGAGTCCCCAGGCGGTATCGCTGGGGATATTGTTTGTTTTCATGGGCTTAAGAAATCGCGCTCGCATAGGCGAAAGCGGGCACCTGCCGCCGGGGCAGGTGCCGCAGGTCGTCGTTCAGGCCGAATCGCCTATTTCGGCGGGACGAGGGAGGTCACGGTCACCGTCACCCGCCCGTTGTGGGCATAAATGTACGTGTCCTGCGATTCCGTCCCGGAATGGATCGCGTAGGTCGCGTAGCCGTTCGAGGCATAGGTGACCTGGGTGGCATCGTTGATCCGCGAGGTCGACGAGCCCACCGTCGCCGGATCGGACGCGACGACGATATAGGCCTCGTCGCCATGCTTGGGGATCCGCACGCCATAGCCTTCGCCGCGGAACTCCATCTGCTTGCCCGGGAAGGTGCGCTTCACGCTGCCGTCGCCGGCCAGAAGCATTACCTGCGGCGCGAACAGCGTGCCGCCGCGCGACGTGCTGGCGACGCCGATCACATAGGGCTCGTCGGTTTGCGGCAGGCCATAGACGACATACAACGCCGCGCCCGAAGCCGTCTTCAGGCAAGGCATCGCGTCCGCCATGTCGACGACCTGCTTGGTCTCGTCCTTGGTCTTGTAGAGCAGGACTGCGGCGGTGGCGATGTCGGCCGAGGCCGCGCATTGGCGCCCCGAAAGCGTGGTGAGCGGCGGCAGCGGCCTTTCCTGGACGGCGCAGGCGCCGAGCAGGCACAGGCTCGACAGCGCCGCCAGGCGGTACGTCCGGAATTGCATTGTCGCCGCCTCCTAGCGCAGCAGGCGGCCGACCGCGTCGGTCGTCTGCTGGACCGAAGCGTCGAGACCGGAGACGACTTGATCCGGCTGGCTCTCCATCGTGTTGAAGTCGACGAAGGTGTAGGCCGGGTCGGGCGAGATCGAGACGTTCTTGCCTTGGCCGAACGGCGCCACCGGATCGTAGAAGATCGCGTCCTGCATCATCACGCTGCTGTCCGACGCGCGCACCAGCTTGCAATTGAGATAGACGAACGGGCGATAGGGCGTCGAGGTGCCGATGCCGGCGGCGACATAGCCGTAGTTCACCGCGCTGATGTCGAGATAGGCGTCCGCGCCGGTTTCCGCGGTGGAGGGGAAGGCCTTGAGCGGCTCGCCCTGCTTGCGCGTCACGGTCACGGGCTTGACCTCGTAGCCCTGCGCCCTCAGCGAGGCCTCGAGCGACTTCTCGAAGCGCTCCTTGGGATCGACGCCGTGGCTCCGGAGCATCGCCGACAGCTTGTCGTTGCGGTTTTCTTCCATGCTGACGTCGACGAGCGCGCCGATCAGGCCGAAGCTCTGGCCCATGGAGCTCGCCAGCCAGACGCGCGGCCGGTCGGGCAGGTTCGGCGTCACGATGCCGATGGTGCGAACGTTCGCGTTGGCGCTCTTGTCGAACGGTATCTCGGGCTGCCCCGCGCAGCCGGCAAGCAACGACGCCGCGGCCGCAGCCACGATCCACTTCACGATTTTCATGTTTGTCCCCCAACAGCCGTTGCGCGTAGATAAGCGCAACGCATGCCCACAGCACGGCGATGCTATAGTGTTCGTGCGCACGCGAGAAGTGAATTCGACGGTTTCTCGCGGTGCACGGTAAATTCCTACCTTAGGTAAGACGCAGATGGACATTGATCGTTACCTGCGACGCATCGGCATCGATGTCCGCCCGCGACCGGACCTCGAAGGTCTTCGTGCGCTTCACCGCGCCCATCTGCGCGCCATTCCTTACGAGAACCTGGACGTCCAGCTCGGCCGTCCGGTGACGATCGAGCGCAAGCCGACGCTCGAGAAGATCCTCGAGCGCGGCCGCGGCGGCTGGTGCTACGAGATGAACGGCACGCTGGGCTGGGCGCTCGAGGCGCTGGGCTTCAACGTCACGCGGCTCGCGGGCGCGGTGATGCGCGAAGCCTTCGGCGACCAGTTCGCCGGCAATCACCTCGTGCTGCTGGTCGAGCTTCCGGAAGGACTGTATTTCGCCGATGTCGGCTTCGGCGACGGCCCGCTGGAGCCTTTCCGCGTTGCGGAGGGGACGTTCTCCTGCAACGGCTTTGATTTCAATCTCGGCCGTCTCGACGAGACGTGGTGGCGCCTGCACAACCATCCCTATGGCGGCGCCAAGTCGTTCGACGTCACGCTCGCGCCCGCGGACGAGGCGCAGCTCGCCGGCATGTGCCACAGGCTGCAGACCGAAGACTGGTCGCCCTTCGTGCAGAACCTCGTGGCGCAACGCCACACGCCCGAAGGTCTCGTCGTCCTGCGCGGCCGCGTGGTGCGCAAGGTGACGCCCGCAGGCTGTACCGACCGGATCCTGGACAACGCCGACGAGCTGGTGCGCTTTCTCGACGAGGCCTTCGCCATCCGCGAGCCCGAAGCGGCGTCGTTATGGCCCAGGATCTGCGCACGTCATGAAACCATGTTTGGAGGGAATTGATGCCGGCCGTTTTCGTTCACGGCGTGCCCGACACGCCCGGCGTCTGGGCGCCGACGCTCGCGAAGCTCGCGCGCCAGGACACGATCGCGCTCAGGCTGCCCGGCTTCGGCTGCGCGCTGCCCGCGGGGTTCGAGCCGACCAAGGACAACTATGCGGCCTGGCTGGTCGCCGAGCTCGGCAAGTTATCCGGTCCCATCGATCTCGTCGGTCACGACTGGGGCGCGCTGCTGTGCTACCGCGCGCTGAGCCTCGAGCCCCGGCTGGTGCGCAGCTGGGCCGCGGGCGGCGCGCCGCTCGATCCCGATTATGTCTGGCACGACATGGCGCAGGCCTGGCAGACGCCCGGCGTCGGTGAAGAGGTGATGAAGCAGTTGATCCCCGAGGCGATGGCGCCGGGATTGATGGCGCAGGGCCAGCCGAAAGAGGTTGCCGAGGAATCCGCGGGCGCGCTCGACGCCACGATGAAAGCCGCGATCCTCTCGTTATACCGCTCCGCCAAGACCGTCGGCCGCGACTGGTACGACGACCTCGAGCGCATCGCGGCACCCGGCCTCGTCATCTTCGGTGAGCGCGATCCTTACGTGAACTGGACCTTCGGCGAGAAGCTCGCCCGGCATGTCGGCGCGCGGTTCGCGCTGATCAAGGATTGCGGCCATTGGTGGGAGGCCGAGAAGCCCGCAGAGGTGGCTGCGGCGCTGGAGGAATTCTGGGCGTCACTGTAGGAAGCGGTCGAGCGCCGCGTTCAAGACGTCCGGCGGGACTTCGTGGCCGCCGTCGAAGGGATGGAACGCGACGTCGTATCCCGCCGCCGACAGCGTGGCGGCGATGCGCTCGGCACCGCTGAACGGCAGCACGCGGTCGTTGCGTCCATGGCTGATGAAGATGCGCGGGCTGCCGGCGCGCGCGCGGATGCGGAACAGGCCGGCGGAGAATGCGATCACGTCGCCGAACAGATCGCCGTTCGCCAGTCCCAGCGACAGCGCGAACGAGGCGCCGTCGGAGATGCCCGCAAGCGCGAGCCTTGCCACGGCGACGTGGGCGAAGGCCTGGTCCAGCGCATCGTCGATTGTGTCGGCGTCCTCGCTTTCGGGCATGTGATGCAGGTCCCAGGTCGCGTTGTGCGACTTCGGCGCCAGCACGAACATGCCCCGCGCGTCGGCCGCCGGCGCAAAATCTCTCGCCGTCGAAAGCGCATCTCCGCCTGCGCCGTGCAGCATCGCCAGCAGCGGCATCGGCGATTCCGGCGCGAACGTCTTGGGGACATAGAGCATCGCGCCGCCGCGCAGCGGGATGAAGGTGCCGGGCGAGGGGGCCGGCAGGGTCGGCGGCGACGGCCGCGAGACGAGGCGCCCGTCCTTGGCTGCACCGGCGCGCGCCGGCAGGCAAAGCGAAGCGGCGCCGATGAGACCGAGCACCGCCCGCCGCGTCTGTGTCACGGGGTCAGCTCGTAGACCGTTCCGCCGTGATTGGCGCCGCCGTACTGGGTCGCGCCGTAGATCTTGCCATTCGCCGCGAAGGTCAGCGGCCCCGACGGGTTTTCGCCGTCGGTGCAGTTCGCCTGGCTGCAGAACCGGTAGAGCGTCGTGTGCGTCGATCCGCTCTGCTTGTAGATGACGCCGCCGTCGTTGCCGCCGCCGTCGGTGGTGATGCCGAACACCTCGCCGGCCGCGTTGAAGGCTACGGTGGTCGGGCTGCCGCCGTCGGGGCAATTCGTGCTGCAGAACAGGAACACGGTCGACTCCGTCCCGTTGGGCGCGATCTTGAAAAGCGTGCCGGGAACGTTGCCGCCGCCCTGGGCGCCGCCCCAGATATAGCCGTTCTTGGCCAGCGCGACGCCGGAGGACGGGAACCCGCCGTCGCCGCAGCCCACTTGCGGGCAGAAGGAATAGGCCAGGCTTTCGTTCCAGGTCGGCGCGCCCTTGGCCTTGACCAGCTTGAAGACCGCGCCGTGCTGATGCGCTCCGCCGCCCATCGCCGTGCCGAGCAGCGTCGTGGCGTTGGCCACGACGAGCTGACCTAGCGGCTGCCAGCCGTCGGTGCAGCTGCCGAGTTTGGGGCAGAAGCGGTAGAGCACGCTGTAGGCCCAGCGCTTTTCGGTCCTGGGATATATGCGATAGAGCACGCCGCACCCGCCGCCGAAGCAGGAGCCGTCGTCCTGCTTGCCGCCCGAGGCAAGGCCGTAGAGCGGCGTGGCACCGTCATAGAGCTTGCCGTCCTTCTGTCCGAGATAGGCGAGGCCGTAGTTGGGTCGATAGCCGTTGTCGCATGTGGGCGTGGAGGTGGAGGTGCAGAACGAATACAGCGTCTTGAGCTTCCATTTCGTGCGGTCGGCGTTGGGGCTGAGGCGGAAAATCGATCCGACGCGTCCCTTGCCGCCGAAATTCGTCACGCCGTAGAGCGCGCCGTTCGTGTCCAGAACCAGATGCCCGGTGGGATTTCCGCCGTCGGCGCAATCCGGCTCCGAACAGAAGGTATGGACAACCTGATGCGTCCAGGTCCCGTCGCCGTTGGGGGTGAGCGCGTAGACCGTGCCGTAGCCGTCGGGGCCCCCATTGTAGGTCGCGCCATAAAGCGTTCCGGACGCGTCCATGGTCACGCCGCCGGTCGGCACGACGCCGCCGGCGCAGTCGAAGGCGCCGCAGAAGTCGTGAATCGTCTTGAGCGTCGCGGCATCGGCCCGCGATGCGAGCATGCTCATGGCCGCCGCGAGCAGCGACAGCATCAAACCCCGAACGCGCATGGCAGTTCCCCCTAGGCCGCCCCTTCGGCCGGCAGCATCTTCTGCACCCCGACATAGTCGGTCTTGCCGGTGCCGAGCACCGGAATCTCGTCGACGACGACGATGCGCCGCGGAATGGCGAGCTCGGAGACACCGTGGTTGTGAGCCCAGCCCACGATGTCGTGGCGGTTGGCGTCCTTGTTGTTGGTGACGAGCACGATCTGCTCGCCCTTGCGGCCGTCGGGCACGGTGATCGCGGCGTGGCTGAAATCGGGCCACAGCGCCGAGGCGCAGCTCTCGACCACCGCTAGCGACACCGACTCGCCGCCGATCTTGGCGAAGCGCTTCAGCCGCCCCTTGATCGCGATGAAGCCGTCCTCGTCGACCGAGACGACGTCGCCGGTATCGTGCCAGCCGCCCGCCGGGGGATCGATCCTGCCCGGCGCTTCGGGGCGCAGATAGCCGAGCATCACGTTCGGACCCTTCACGACCAGGCGCCCGGCATTGGGGATGCCTTCGACGGGTTCGAGGCGATACTGCATGTCGGCCATCATCTGGCCGACCGTGCCGGGGCGGTTGGCGCCCGGACGGTTCGCCGCGATCACGGGCGAGGTCTCGGTCACGCCATAGCCCTCGAGCAGCTCGATGCCGTGCTTGCGCCGCAAGAGCGCGCGCGTCTCGTCGCGCAGCCGCTCGGCGCCACAGACCGTCAGGCGCAGCGACGACAGATCGCCGGGCTCGCCGACGCGCGCATATTGCGTGATGAAGGTGTCGGTCGAGACCAGGATCGTCGCCTTGTGCTTTTTGATGCGCGCGACGATCTCCTTCGGCTGCAGGGGCGTGGGATGGCAGACGACCTTCAAGCCCAGAAGCGGCGGCATCAGCGAGCCGACCGTCAGGCCGAAGCAATGGAAGGCGGGCAGGGGGTTGAGCAGGATGTCGGTCGGATAGAGCGCCAGGTGCACGCGCACCTGCTCGACGTTGGCGAGCAGGTTGCGATGCGACAGCGCCACGCCCTTCGGCTCGCCCTCGGTGCCCGAGGTGAACAGGATCACCGCCGGCGAATCCGGCGACGGGCGCTTGGTCACGAGGCTGGGGAAGATCGAGCCCACGACCGCGGCCAGCTTGTCGACGATCGAAAGCTTGCCGCGCAGCTCTTCCAGATAGACGATCTCGAAGTCGCGGGAGAGCTCCTCGACCAGCGGCTTCAGGCCGGCCATGTCGACCAGGCGCTTGGCGGTGGCGATCTTCTTCACCTGCGCCGTGCGCAGCGCCGATTTGATCGCGGCCGCGCCCGAGGTGAAGTTCAGCATCGCCGGCACGCGGCCGTAAGCCGAGAGCGCGAGGAAAGTCGCGATCGCGCCGGCGCCGGTCGGCAGCATCACGCCCACGCACTCGCCGGCCTTGGTGCCCGCCTTCAGCGCATGGCCGAGCGCCAGCGCGCCGCGCATGATGTCGTCATAGCTGCGCTCGCTGTCGTCGACGTCGGCGATGCATATCCTGGAGCCGCCGAACTCGGCGCGCGCCCTGACGAAGGCGCGGAACACGGGCCTGCCGGTGCTCGAGATATCGAAAGGGCAGACGTCCTCGCCGGAAGCAGCGGCAATCGTGGATAGTGTCAAATAGCGTCTCCCCGGAAACCCGGCTGTTGCCGCCGGTGTTCCGGCGGAAACTTAGCGCAGCACGGCTTTAAGGCAAAATGGCGCTCGACAGGGGCTGCACATGGGCGGAATCGGGATATTCCTGAGCTGGACGCGGAATCTTCTAAGGCGTGAACTCGAACACCGTGCCGGAGCCCGCGCCGCCGCCATGGACGGTCACGCCGTAGAAATGGTTGTGACCGTCGCCGGCCAGCGAACCCAGGGGACCCGAACCGTCCGCGCAATCGCTCTGCGCGCAGAAGGAATAGAGCGTGCGGAACTGGCCGCTCAGCGCGAAGATCGCGCCGGCGTCGTTCGTGCCGCCCTGGTTGGTCACGCCGAGCAGGCGCGTCGCACCGGCCGGCGTGAGACCGCCGAACGGAGACGAACCGTCGGAGCAGTCCAAGTTCGGGCAGAAAGCGTGCAGCACCGTCTCAGTGCCGTCCGGCGCGAGCTTGTAGGCGACGCCGCAGCATGCATCGCCACGGCCGCCGATGAAGGTCGTGCCGATGAGATTGCCGGCGGCATCGAGCGTCGCGCTGTTGGAGATGGGCGTGGAGCCGTCGGGGCATCCGGCCTTGGCGCAGAAATCGTAGAGCACCGTCTCTTTCCAATTGCCCGCGGCGGGCGCCAGCTTGAACGCGACGCCCCCGACGTATTTGCCGCCGCTCGCGGTGACGCCGTAGAGGTTGCCGCCGCCATCCATCGTCAGCGTATCGAAGGGCGACCAGCCGTCGCGGCACTGGGCGCGGCGGCAGAAGGTGTAGATGACCTCGTAGTCCCACGTCGCGCCGTTCGGCGTCAGCGAGAAGACGGTGCCGTGCGCGGTGCGTCCGCCGATCGCCGATGGGCCATAGAGCGGCGAGGTGCCGTCATAAGGAAGACCGGCGGCCGCACCCCGATAGGTCAGCGCGCCTTCGCTGGCATAGCGATTCTGCGCGAAGCGGTGCAGCACCTTGTAAGCGCCGTCGGGCGACAGGCGGAAGATCTCGCCCCCGCGTTGAACGCCGTTGGGCGCGGCCGTGCCGTAGAGATTGCCCGCACCATCGACGATCAGGGGCGAGCTCGGGATCAACCCGGCGCCCGTGGTGAAGCTGTAGAGCGTCGTCAGCGTCCAGCCATGCGCGCCCGGGCTCAGCCTGTAGATCGTGCCCAGGTTCTGCGTCGCCACGCCGGTCGTGCCGTAGAGGTTCCCCGCCGCGTCGCGCACCGGTGCCGATTGCGGCGGCGTGCCGTCGAACGCATAGAGCGTCTTGAGGCCATGGGCCCCCGCCGAGCCGCAAAGCGCCAGGGCGGCGGCTGCGATGGCAAAGTTGCGCAGGCCGGCGCGGGCGAGATATTTCAGGCTCATGTGAGGGGCTCCCTTCATGCGGGAGTGTCCTAAGAACACCTTAAAACGCCGTTCTCGAAGATGTGTCGAAATCGGACGCGAAGCAGCCTATATAGGCGCCCATGACGATCGTCATCGACAACACCGCGCGCCATCCCGAAAAGGCGCACCGCCCCGACAACCCGGTCCAGCGCAAGCCGGACTGGATCCGCGTCAAGGCGCCGGTGAGCCGCGAATACGCGGTGACGCGCGAGATCGTGCGCGAGCACAAGCTTCACACGGTCTGCGAAGAGGCGGCGTGCCCGAACATCGGCGAGTGCTGGACCCATCGCCACGCGACGATGATGATCTTGGGCGACACCTGCACGCGCGCCTGCGCATTCTGCAACGTCAAGACCGGGCTGCCCGGCGCGCTGGACGAAGGCGAGCCCGAGAACGTCGCACGCGCGGTCGCCAAACTCGGCTTGAAGCACGTCGTCGTGACCTCGGTCGACCGCGACGATCTCGCCGACGGCGGCGCCGGCCATTTCGCGCGCACCATCCGCGCCATTCGGGCCGCGAGCCCGGACACCAGCATCGAGGTGCTGACGCCCGACTTCCTGCGCAAGGACGGCGCGCTGGACGTCGTGATGGACGCGCGTCCCGACGTCTTCAACCACAATCTCGAGACCGTGCCGCGGCTCTATCTGTCGGTGCGGCCCGGCGCGCGCTATTTCGCGTCGCTGCGCCTGCTCGAGCGCGCCAAGGAACTGGTGCCGGACGGCTTCACCAAGTCGGGGCTGATGGTCGGCCTGGGCGAGAGCCGCGAAGAGATCATGCAGGTGATGGACGACCTGCGCGCCGCGCGCGTCGATTTCCTCACCATCGGGCAGTATCTCCAGCCGACCCGCAAGCACGCCGCGCTCGCGCGGTTCTGGACGCCGGAGGAATTCAAAGGATTGGAACAGGTCGCGCGGGCGAAGGGCTTCCTGATGGTGTCGGCGAGCCCGCTGACGCGCTCGTCCTATCATGCCGATGCCGATTTTGCTCGGATGAAGGCCGCGCGCCAGTCGCAGGGATGACGTCACGAGGATGAGGGTGCGGATGAGGGGGACCATGCGGGCATGGCTTTGGGGAAGCGCGCTGCTGCTGCCTGCGGCACCGGCCGGCGCCGACACGATCAACCTGGCCCATACCATCACCGTCGACGGCGACGCGACGATCTATGTCGATCCCGATCATGCCAGCATCGATCTCGGCGTCGAGACGGCGGCGGAGAACGTCGGCACGGCGCTGTCGCAGAACAACGCCAAGATGGCGGCCGTGCTCGCATCGCTGCGCGCGGTGGGCATCGGCCGGTCGCAGATCAGCACCTCGCAGTTCTCGATCGCGCCGCAGCATCCGCTGCTCGATCCCAAGAGCTATCAGATCGACTATTCGAGGATCTCGGGTTACGAGGTGACCAACAAGATCGTGGTCACGGTGTCCGATCTTTCCAAGACCGGCGCGGTGATCGACGCCGCCGCCTCCGCCGGGGCCAATTCGTCCAACAACGTGGTGTTCGAGATCTCGAACCGCGAGAGCCTGCTCGACAAGGCGCGCGCCGACGCCATGCGCAACGCCAAGCACAAGGCCGAGATGATGGCGAACGCGGTCGGCGCCGAGGTCGGGCCGCTGATCACGGTCGGCAATACCCAGGTGCGCTCGATGGACTACGACGCGGCCCCGATGGCGCCGCCTCCGCCCCCACCGCCGCCGGCCGCCGGCGCGTCGATCCTGCCGGGGCAGCTCGAGGTCACCGCCCACGTCACGGCGGTGTTCGCCCTCAAGTGACCGCGCACACCGAAACCCGCATCGTTCCGTATACGGCCGATCTCATGTTCGAGATCGTGGCCGACGTCGAGTCCTATCCCCAGTTCCTGCCCTGGGTGACGGGCGCGCATGTGCTCGCGCGGCACGGCAACATCGTCGATGCCGACATGTCGGTCGGCTTCGGCCGCTTCGCCGAAACCTATACCAGCCGCGTGACGCTCGACCCCGAGAGCCGCACCATCGCGGTGGCCCAGACCAAGGGGCCGTTCCGCAAGCTCGAGAACAATTGGCGCTTCACGCCGGAGGGCCCAGAGCCCGATCAAGGCTGCCGGATATTCTTCTCGATCGTGTTCGAGTTCCGCAATCCGCTGCTGAACATGGTGGCGGGCGCGGCCTTCGAGCGCGTCTCCCGGCGCATGGCCGAAGCGTTCGAGAACCGTGCCAAGGTTCTGACGCGCAGGAACAGCAAGAAGAAATAGCCTAAGGCGCGCCCCAGGCGGTGTAGTCGGCCAGCGCCTCGCTGCACGGCTTGCCATGCGCGATCTCGTCGGCGTTCATGGCGGCCACGCGGTTGCCGATCTCGCTGTCGCTGGCATGGCGCAGCCGGTCCGGCGGCGGCTCGATGCGCGTGGCGGCCGCGAAATCGCCCTGGGCCGCACGGACGCAAGCGAGCGTATTGGCATTGACGGGCTCGTCCGACAGCGACCAAGCGCGCCGCGCATAATCGAGCGCCAGCGCGCGCTTCTCGGGCGCCGGCCGCATCACCGTGTAGTACCAGGCGATCTCGTCATAGGGATAGTCGAGCTCGGGGTCCTCGCGGATCGCGGCTTCGAACGCCGTCAGCACGGGAGTGAAGTCCGGATCGGCTTTGCCCGCCAGCCGGAAGCGGATGCCCTGCGCGACCAAAGCGTGATGGAAGCCGAAAATCTGCGCGCGCGTCAGGTTCTCGAGCTCGTGGCGATGGCTGTATGTCGAGCGCCTGCCGAGGAAGAACGGGCGGTAGCGCTGCTGCTCTCCCGCGGCGCCCGGCGCGGCGAAGGTTCCCTGCGTCGTTTCGAAATCGAGCGCGCCCGGCATCCAGCGCACGAAGGCGTGATCGGGGATGACGACGAAGGCCAGCGGCAGGTGCAGCGCCTCCGCCACGCCCAGATAGAGGAAGGCTCCGGTGTCGCAATCGACCGCGTAGTAGTCGTGCGACGCGCGCGCCTTGACGAGCCGATTGCGACGGAGATCGCCGGTCAGGTACTCGCGATAGTCCTCGGCATGGACGGGGGTGAGCCCATCGCTGAGCAGCAGCACGGTATGCTCGCCCCACACGAAGCCGTTCGCCGTCAGCACGCAGTCGATGATCGGCAACGCGCGGCGGCCATATCTTTCGGCTTCCGCTTCGGATGGATGATCGGGATAGGGCGGCAGCTCCGCGCGCGCCTGGTCGATGACCGCATCCAGGACGGCATACATCTGCGGCGTCACCTGTCCGGTCGGCCGCTCGTTGTCGAGCAGCGTGTGCGCGATGGTGTCGTGCTTGCGCTGATAGTCGGCACCTGCCGGGGCGATGGTCCTGATGCCGCTTGAGCAGGCGCCCCCCGCAAGCGCACCCGTCGTCGACAGGATCAGCGCGAGCGCGGCGCAAGCGGCCTTCACGTCAAAACAGCCTCTGCAACAGCTCCAGCGCGGCCTCGACGGTCTTGATGCGCACCTCGCCGCGGCCGATGTCGCCGAAGCGGTGCGCTTCGTGCAGGATCGAGCGGTTCTCGCGCGCGACGGCGATATGGACGAGACCGACGGGCTTCATCGCCGTGCCGCCGCCGGGGCCTGCGATGCCGGTGACCGCGACGGCCATGTGGGCGTTTGAGTTCTCGACCGCGCCTTCGGCCATCATGCGCGCGACGGCTTCCGACACGGCGCCCATATCGGCGATGAGGTCGCCGGGCACGCCCAGCATGTCCTGCTTGGCGCGGTTGGAATAGACGACGAAGCCGCGCTCGAAGACGTCCGACGAGCCCGGCACCTCGGTGAGCAGCGCGCCGATCAGCCCGCCGGTGCAGCTTTCGGCGGTCGCGATGCGCAGCTTCTTCTCGCGCGCCTGCGCGACCACCATCTCGGCCAGCCGCAGCAGGGGCGCGGGGAACAGGCTCATATCAGTCCCGCCGTGTCGACGACCGCGACGATGCCGCCCGCGATCAGCCCCGCCACGACGTCGTCGCCGACGATGCCGAGCCCGCCGGGCAGCCGCTCGAACATCGAGATCGGCCAGAGCTTCGAGATGTCGAACAGCCGGAACAGCAGGAACGCCATCGCGAAGCCGAGCAGCGAGAACGGCGCCAGCGCGCAGGCCAGCAGCTGTCCCGCCAGCTCGTCGATCACGCATTCCGACGGGTCGTAGACGCCGCGGTCCTTTGCATAGGTGTCGCTCGCCCACATCCCGAGCGCCGCCACCGCGAGCCCCAGGACGAACACGCCGATCTGTCCGAAATAGCGCATCGTGACCCAGGCGATGGGCAGCGCGACAAGGCTCGCGACGGTGCCGGGCGCGAACCCGACGCGGCCGATCCCGAAAAGCGTGGCGGCGTTCTCGCTCACGACGGAGGCATTGTCGTTCATGGCAGTCGCACCGTGGCGATGGCTTGGGCGGCGAGGCCTTCCTGGCGGCCGGTGAAGCCCATGCCTTCCGTCGTCGTCGCCTTCACGCTGACGCGCTCTGGTTCGAGCTTCAGGATCTCGGCGATGCGCGCGCGCATGGCTTCGCGGTGCGGGCCGATCTTGGGCCGCTCGCAGATCAGCGTGACGTCGCAATGCGTGACCGCGCCGCCCTTGTCGCGCACCAGGCCCGCCGCATGGTCGAGGAACTTCCACGACGGCGCGCCGCGCCAGCGTTCGTCCGTAGGCGGAAAATGCTGGCCGATGTCGCCGGCGCCGATGGCGCCCAGGATGGCGTCGGTCAGCGCGTGCAGCCCGGCATCGGCATCGGAGTGGCCTTCGAGCGCATGGGTATGCGGCACCTTGATGCCGCAAAGCCAGACGTGGTCGCCGGGCGCGAACCGATGCGCGTCGTAGCCCAAGCCGGTGCGCGTGTCGCCGAGCCGCGCGGACAACAACTGCTCCGCCATCGCAAAGTCTTTCGCTGTGGTGATCTTCAAATTGGTCTCTTCCCCGGGGACGACAACGATATCGAGCCCTGCGAGTTCCGCCAGGGCCATGTCGTCGGTCAGCGCCAGGGCCTTGTGGTCGCGATGCGCGGCCAGGATCTTCGCGAACCGGAACCCCTGCGGCGTCTGCGCCCGCATCAGGCGATCGCGCGTCACGCCGACCCATTTGCCGTTTTCCTGCTTGCGCAAGGTATCGGCGACGGGCAGCAGCGGCACGGCGGCGTCGGCGCCGGCTTCCAGCGCCGCAACCACGCCGTCGACCAAGGCGGGCGAGACAAGCGGCCGCGCGGCGTCGTGGATCAGCACGAAATCGGGCTTCACGGCGATCAGCGCCTCCAGCCCATGCATCACGGAATGCTGCCGCGTCGGCCCACCGGCGACGGGGGTGAGGGTCTTCAGGCCCGCCATGGCGGCGCCGAACGCGGCCTCGTCCCGGGTGCCGACGACCGGCTGGATGACGAGCCCGGCGAAGGCCTCGGCGGTCCAGCGCAGCACCGGCTTGCCGAGCAGGGGCACGTATTGCTTGGGCACAGCGCCGCCTGCGCGCTCGCCGCGCCCCGCCGCCACCAGAACAACCGCCACCTTCGCCATCAGGCCCTCGATTTGCACAGAATATGATCATACCCATATGCTGCCTAGAGAATAGGCAGTCTATGGCCCTCGAACCTCTGATCGCCAACGCGCTCCCGATGCCGGTCCTGGTCGTGGATTCGGCACAGCAACTCATCTTCGTCAACCCGGCCGCGGAGCAGTTCTTCGGGACGGGGGCGGGGCTGCTCCTCAAGCACCGGCTCGACGACCTCGTCCCTTTCGGCTCTCCGCTCCTCGGATTGGTGGCACAGGCACGCGAGCGCGGCGCTTCGGTCGGCGAGCGCGACATGGATCTCGCCACGCCGCGCCAAGGCGAGCGCATCGCCGACGTGACCGCGACGCCGATCGGAGACGGCGCGGTGCTGATCGCCTTGCAGGAGAGGAGCCTGGCGCAGCGCATCGACCGCCAGCTCGTCCATCGCGGCGCGGTGCGCTCGATGCATGGCATGGCGGCAGTGCTTGCGCACGAGATCAAGAACCCGCTCGCCGGCATCCGCGGCGCGGCGCAGCTCATCGAGGACACCGTCGACGACAAGACGCTGACGCGCCTGATCTGCGACGAGACCGACCGCATCCGCAACCTGATCGACCGCATGGAGTCGTTCGGCGCCGCGCGCGGCTTCGCACGCAAGCCGGTCAACATCCACGAGGTGCTGGACCGCGTGCGCCGCCTTGCGGAGGCCGGCTTCGCGCGCGACGTGAGCGTCCGCGAAAATTTCGATCCGTCGCTGCCCGAGGTCGCCGGCGATTTCGACCGGCTGGTGCAGGTGTTCCTGAACCTGGTGCGCAACGCGGCCGATGCGTCGCCGCAGAGCGGCGGCGAGATCGTGCTGACCACCGGCTATCGGCCCGGCGTGCGCTTCGGCGCGGCCGTCGCGGGCGAGCGGATCAGCCTGCCCATCGAGGTGACGGTGCGCGACAACGGCGCGGGCGTAGCGCCCGAGCTGCTGCCGCACATCTTCGATCCCTTCGTCACGACCAAGCCGCACGGCACGGGGCTCGGCTTGGCGCTGGTCGCCAAGATCGTCGGCGACCATGGCGGAATCGTCGAATGCGACAGCGTCCCCGCGAAAACCGTCTTCCGCATACTTCTGCCGAAAGCCTGAACGATGCAGCCGTTCTCCTTCCTTCTGCCGAAAGCCTAGACAGCATGCCCCAAGGCACCATCCTCATCGCCGACGACGACAGCGCCATCCGCACCGTGCTGTCCCAGGCGCTCGGCCGCGCCGGCTACGACGTGCGCACGACGAGCACGGCGGCGGGGCTGTGGCGCGCGGTGCTGGCGGGCGAGGGCAGCCTCGTCATCACCGACGTCGTGCTGCCGGACGAGAACGGCTTGGAGCTGATCCCGCGCATCAGGCGCGTGCGGCCCGAACTGCCCGTGGTGGTGATGAGCGCGCAGAACACGATCCTCACCGCCATCGCCGCGGCCGAGCGCGGCGCCTTCGACTATCTGCCCAAGCCCTTCGACCTGAAGGATCTGACCGCGATCGTCAGCCGCGCTTTGGCGGCGCCCGGGAAGAAGCGCGAGATCGCGCAGGACGACGACCGGCTGCCGCTGATCGGCCGCTCGGCGGCGATGCAGGAGATCTACCGCGCCATCGCGCGGCTCCTCCAGACCGACCTGACCGTGATGATCGTGGGCGAAAGCGGAACGGGCAAGGAGCTGGTCGCGCGCGCGCTGCACGACTACGGCAAGCGCAAGCATCGCGCCTTCGTCGCGGTCAACATGGCGGCGATCCCGCGCGAGCTGGTCGAGAGCGAGCTGTTCGGTCACGAGCGCGGCGCCTTCACCGGCGCGGTCGGCCGCGGCATCGGACGCTTCGAGCAGGCCGAAGGCGGCACGCTGTTCCTGGACGAGATCGGCGACATGCCGATGGAGGCGCAGACGCGGCTGCTGCGCGTGCTGCAGCAGGGCGAGTATACGACCGTCGGCGGCCGGGCGCCGATCAAGACCGACCTGCGCATCGTCGCCGCGACCAATCGCGACCTGCGCCAGCTGATCCAGCAGGGCCTGTTCCGCGAGGACCTGTACTATCGCCTCAACGTCGTGCCGCTGCGCCTGCCGCCGCTGCGCGAGCGCGTCGAGGACATCCCCGACCTCGTGCGGCATTTCCTGCGCAAGGCGGAAGGGGAGGGGCTGCCCGCAAAGCATCTCGATGCCGAGGCGCTCGAATTGCTCAAGCGCCATCGCTGGCCGGGCAATGTGCGCGAGCTGGAGAACCTGGTGCGCCGGCTCGTTGTGCTGCATTCGGGAGACGCGATCCCGGCCGCTTCCATCGAGGCGGAGCTTGCGCAAGCGGCGCCGGCGGGCGCGATCCAGGACGGCGAAACGGACAGCATCGGCGCCGCGGTCGAGAAGCACCTGGCGGCGTATTTCCGCGAGCACGGCAGCGCGCTTCCGCCGCCCGGTCTCTACGACCGCGTGCTGGCGGAGGTCGAGCGGCCGCTTCTCGCCATCACGCTGGCGGCGACGCGCGGCAACCAAATCAAGGCGGCGCAGCTGCTCGGACTCAACCGCAACACGCTGCGCAAGAAGATCCGCGACCTGGGGCTGGAGGTGATGCGCGGTTTCAGGACGGAATGAGCCAGTCCGGCAGATAGCCATCCGCGGCGAGCGCAAGCGGGCGCCACTGGTTCGGCCGCGCCCTTTTGCTATTGTGGTTCGACGGAGGGGATCATGCGCTACATCGCATTCGCGTTGCTTCTGGGCCTGAGCGTCGGCGCGGCCGCGGCCTCGGACGAGCATTGGATCGTCATCAAGTCGGTCGACGGCGCTTACGGCTACGACCAGGGCTCGGTGGTGGACAAGGGCGAGGGCCATTTCACGTTCTCGAGCGGCCTCTACACGCCCAAGCCCGTAACGGCCGCGGGGGTCACCTACAGCTACATGCTCACCGACTCCGAGCTGAGCTGCAGCGATGGGGCCTACACCACGAGCGCGTTCTACCTGTTCGACGACAACGCCAAGATGCTCGACATGAAGGAAGGCAACGGCCATTGGGACAGCACCGGGAACAACGGCGTCCTGGACATCCTGGCCGGCATGATCTGCTCGCACGAGCCCGTCAAGGGCGCCGTCGAGGCCGGCGACATGGAGCAGGCGATGAAGACGATGCGGGGCTATTTCAAGTAGTCACGATCGGCGTCAGAAGCTCCTTCAGGTCCTCGACGCCGGTGTCGGGATAGCCCGGCAGGGCCCGCCACTCCGGCATCGACGGATCGATGGGCTCCATCTGCGCCCAATGCGTGAGGTTGTAGGTGGACGATCCGGCGGTCATCTGCATCACGAACATGTCCCGGGCGAAGGTCCCGTCGCCGATCGTGATGGCAGCGTCGTCGTCGTGGAGCGGCGAGAAGCTGAGCTTCACCAGGCCGCTCGGCGCAATGGAGCCGACGATCATCGTGTAGGACCAGCCGTCTCCCGTGTTGGTCGCGCTGATGCCGGTGACGTAGCCGTTCTCGCAAGTTTGGAAACGCCATACCGTCTGGTCGACGACGGTGGAGACATGAGGCATGGGATCGGTCCCGGCCTCGACCGCGGGCAGGAACTGGGTGGGGACGTACCAGTAGGTACCGGTCAGGTTGTTCATTGGGGAGATTCCATCTTACATCGCCGCGATCCTAATTGTTGACCGCCCCCTTAACCCTGTTGCAAATTCGCACCGCAGCAAACTTGCAACAGTCTGTGGCACGGGTACACTGCCGCCCGATTATCGAAGGCGGCTAGGCGCTTAGCGCCTTCCCCAAAATCGGATCGCACAACGCAGTCGGAAGCAATGGCGGCACTTGAGACAAAGGCGCCCGGTTGGATCGGAGCGGTGCGGGCGGCAGGGCCGTCGCGGCTGCTCCTTGCCGTCGGCCTTTTGGCGGCCCTGTCCGGCGGCCTCATCTACGCGACGCTGAAGGGCCTCATTCCGATCACCCCCACCATGAGCTGGCTGGCCGTGGTGCTGGCAGCGCTGGTGGCCGGCATCGCATGGCCGCTGGTGCGGCTGTGGCGCGAACGGCGCTCGGGCCGGGCCGGCGCGCGCCTGCACGTGCGCCTGGTCGCGATGTTCAGCGTCATGGCGGCAGTGCCGGCGGTCTTCATCGCCATCTTCGCGGTCGCGATCCTGAACCTGGGAATGGAGTCGTGGTTCTCGGCCCGCGTGAAATCGGCGATCGGCAACGCGGTGGGCGTCGCGCACCAATATGCGCTCGAGACCACGCGCGGCATCGTCATAGACGCCGGCGAGATGGCCGACGGCATCCAGCACGACCGCTCGCTCTTCGACGAGCAGAACCACGTCAAGGTCGCCTTGATGGTCGAGAAGCTCGCCATCATGACCAACGACCGCGGGCTGATCGCCTCGTTCATCGTGGATTCCCACGGCAACGAGCTCGCCGCCAGCACCAAGCTCAAATATTCCGCCGCGCTCAAGCCGGCGGCGGCAGATTTCGGCGACGCGCGCGCGGGACGCATCGTCGTCGACGTCGATGCCCAGGACGGCATGGTGCATGCGCTGGTGCATCTGCCGTGGCTGAACGACGCCTATCTGCTGGTCGTGCGCGCGGTCGATCCCAAGGTGTTCGGCTACTACCGCAAATCGCGCAGCGCCGTCGACGAATACACCAAGCTCGAGGAGAACCGTTCCGAAATCCAGGGCAATTTCGCGGTCCTCTACGGCGTCGTCTTCCTGGTCATCCTGACCGCCGCGATCTGGATGGGCTTGTGGCTGGCCAACGGGCTGGTCAGGCCGGTGTCGAACCTGATCCGCGCGGCGGAGCGCGTCTCCGAAGGCGACCTGAAAGCGCAGGTGACGGTCGAGCGCGACGACGACGAGATCGGCACGCTGGGCGTCGCCTTCAACCGCATGACGTCGCAGTTGAGCACGCAGCGCGCGGCGCTGATCGACGCCAACCTGCAGATCGACGAGCGCCGCCGCTTCACCGAGACGGTGCTCGCCGGCGTCAGCGCGGGCGTCATCGGCCTGGACGGCGACGGGCAGATCACCATCGTCAACCGCGCCGCGGCGCGCCTGCTCAACGCCACGCATGAGGAGATCGAGGGCCGTCACTATTCCGAGGCCGTGCCCGAGCTGGCCGCCCTGATCCGCAAGACGATCTCCGAGCCCGTCGGCCGCGCCAGCGGCGAGGTCTCGATCAAGCGCACCGGCACGCCGCGGACCCTGAGCGTCCAGGTAACGAGCGAGCACGGGGCGCAGGCATCCGGCTATGTCGTGACCTTCGACGACATCACCGATCTGATGTCGGCGCAGCGCACGGCCGCCTGGGCCGACGTCGCGCGCCGCATCGCGCACGAGATCAAGAACCCGCTCACCCCGATCCAGCTCTCGGCCGAGCGGCTGAAGCGAAAATACGGGAAAGAGGTCACCTCCGACCCGGAAGTGTTCAGCCAGTGCACCGACACGATCATCCGCCAGGTCGGCGACATCGGCCGCATGGTCGACGAGTTCTCGTCCTTCGCGCGCATGCCGCAGCCGGTGATGCGCCGCGAGAACGCGCAGGAATTGCTCCAGCAGGCGGTGTTCCTGCAGCGCGAGGGCAATCCGTCGATCGCCTACGAGACCAAGGCGCCGAAGGAGGCCGTGTATTTCGAGGTCGACGGGCGGCTCGTCTCTCAGGCGTTGACCAACGTCATCAAGAACGCGGGCGAGGGCATCGCTTCGCGCATCGAGAAGGGCGACGACACGCCGGGACGCATCGTCGTGTCGCTCACCTGTGCGGACGACAAGGTCGTCTTTGCGGTCCGCGACAACGGCATAGGCCTGCCGCCGGAGCACCGTCACCGGCTGACCGAGCCCTATGTCACCACGCGTGCGAAGGGCACGGGGCTCGGCCTCGCGATCGTGCGCAAGATCATGGAAGACCACGGCGGAGACATAGTTCTGCGTGATGCCGAAATGGGGGGCGACGAAGCGCGCGGCGCGGAGGTCCTGCTGACCTTCCCGCTGCGCCAGAAGATCGCCAAAGAGAAAGGGTTGATGGATGAGCAAGGCCGGCTTGCCGCAAACGACGTCTGAGATCCTGATCGTCGACGACGAAGAGGACATCCGCGACCTGATCGCGGGCATCCTCAAGGACGAGGGCTACGAGACCCGCGTCGCGGGAGACGGCGATGCGGCCATCGCCGCGGTGCGCACGCGCAAGCCGCAGCTCGTCATCCTCGACATCTGGCTGCAGGGCTCCAAGCTCGACGGCATCCAGGTGCTCGAAGCACTCAAGCGCGACTACGCCGATCTGCCCGTCGTGATGATCAGCGGCCACGGCACCATCGAGACCGCGGTGTCCTCGATCAAGAAGGGCGCCTACGACTTCATCGAGAAGCCGTTCAAGGCCGACCGGCTGATCCACGTCGCGGCGCGCGCTCTCGAAGCCGCGCGGCTGAAGCGCGAGGTCGCCGAGCTGCGCCTGCGCGCCGGCGACGACAGCGAGCTGGTCGGACAGTCGTCCGCGATCTCGCAACTGCGCCAGCTCGTCGAGAAGATCGCGCCGACCGGCAGCCGCGTGATGGTCACCGGCCCATCGGGCTCGGGCAAGGAGGTCGTGGCGCGGCTCATCCATGCGCGCTCGCGCCGCGCCGGCAATGCGTTCGTCGCGATCAACTGCGCGACGATGGAGCCCAGCCGCATCGAGGCCGAGCTGTTCGGCGTCGAGGGCGGCGACGGGCCGCGCAAGATCGGCCTGTTCGAGCTCGCGCATAACGGCACGCTCTATCTCGACGAAGTCGCCGACATGCCGATGGAGACGCAGGGGAAGATCCTTCGCGTGCTCGTCGACCAGACCTTCACGCGCATCGGCGGCACGCAGCGCGTCCAGGTCGACGCGCGCGTGATCTCGTCGACGACGGCGGACCTGCGCCTGGAGATCGGCGACGGCAAGTTCCGCGAGGACCTCTATCACCGCCTCAACGTCGTGCCGGTGCGTGTCCCGTCGCTGGCCGAGCGCCGCGACGACATCCCGCTGCTGGTCGCGCATTTCATGAAGCGCCTCTCGGCGGCGTCGGGCCTGCAGATGCGCGAGATCGGCGACGACGCGATGGCGGTGCTTCAGGCGCATAGCTGGCCCGGCAACATCCGCCAGCTCCGGAACATCGTCGAACGCCTCCTCATATTGGCGACCGACGACGCCCAACAGGCGATCAGTGCCGACCTGCTGCCCAGCGACCTCGGCGCCAGCGCCCCCTGGGGCGGCCAAGGCCGCGGCGACCTCGTCATCTCGATGCCGCTGCGCGAAGCGCGCGAGATCTTCGAACGCGACTACCTCGTCGCCCAGATCAACCGCTTCGGCGGCAATATCTCGCGCACCGCGGCGTTCATCGGGATGGAGCGGTCGGCGCTACACCGCAAGCTGAAGAGCCTGGGCGTGGGCGGCAACGGCCGGGAGCAGCAGTTCAACGCGTGAGGTCGTGCTGCTCGAACTCCGCTCGAACAGGCCCCGCTGAACCGGGCCTTACCGCCGCCGCTTCTCCGGGTTCGCATAGTGGCGCGCCACGTCGTCGGGCGAGATGCGCTTGCCGGTGGCATGCTCGATGGTGGCCGCGACCTCGGCGTCGGTGCCGCCGCGGGCGCGCAGCTTCTCGATCTCGTCGCTGAGCATCCCGATCAACGCGGGCAGGGGAAAGGTCTCGTCGCCCAGGCCGAGCCGTTTGCGCAGTTCGCGTTGCGCGGCCAGGGCCTGTTCGGTCGTGAAGGTCGTATCGTCGTCGCCGGTCATGCGCTGCTAACGCGCGAATGCGCGATTTGCTTCGGCTTGTCAGCGCTTGTTCATGTCATTGCGTCATGGTATATCCCAGTGGGATATACAAGGCTCGCCCATGGTCTCGCGCTCGACTGTGTTCAAATCCAATCGCAGCCAAGCCGTTCGCTTGCCCAAAGACGTCGCCTTTCCCGAGAACGTCCACGAGGTCGAGATCATCAAAGTCGGCAACACGCGGGTCATCAGCCCGGTGGGCCACCGCTGGGACGCATTCTTCGACGGGCCGCGCTTCTCGGAGGATTTCATGACGGACCGCGAGCAGCCGCCCATGCAGAAGCGCAAGTATTGATGCTTCAGTACATGCTCGACAGCGATACATGCATCTATATCGGCAAAGCGTCTCCTTCGAAGTTGGTGGAACGGTTCAACCGCGTCGGAAACCAGATCTGCATTTCGACGATCACGTTGGCCGAGCTTTTTTACGGTGTCGAGAATTCCGGCCGGCGAGCCGGAAACCTGGAGACGCTGGATGGCCTCGTCGGCCGGCTGACCGTGCTGCCCTTTTCCGCCGACGCAGCGTCGCATTACGGGCAAATATGTGTTGAGCTTCAGAAAGCGGGTACGCCGATCGGGCCTTATGACATGCTGATCGGCGCGCATGCGCGCGCTGAAGGTCTCGTCCTAGTGACGAACAACGAACGCGAGTTTCGCCGCATCACCGGACTTCGTGTGGAAAACTGGATTTGACTTCTCACCACTGGCCCCACCGCGCGCCTTCGGGCCGCACAGCCTATGTCAACGGCCGCTTCGTGCCGCACGGGCACGCCGGCGTGCATATCGAAGACCGCGGGTTGCAGCTTGGCGACGCCGTGTATGAGGTGTTTCTCATCCGCTCCGGCTCGCTGTGCGATGAGCCGGGGCATCTCGATCGTCTCGAACGCTCGGTCGGCGAGATCGAGATGGCGATGCCGATGGGGCGGGCAGCGCTCAGGCTGGTGATGCGCGAGCTCGTCAGGCGCAATCGGGTGCGCGACGGGTTTCTTTATCTGCAGGTGACGCGTGGGGCGGTGAAACGCGATCACCCGTTTCCGTCGGCGCCGCCGCGGCCGACGCTCATCATGACGGCGCGGCCGTTCGATCTCGCGGGCGCGAACACGAGGGCGGCCGAAGGCATCGCGGTGGTGACGCGGCCCGACGCGCGCTGGGGGCGCTGCGACATCAAGACCACGCAGCTGCTCGCCAATGCGATGGCGAAGACTGAGGCGCGGCGCGCGGGCGGGTATGAGGCCTGGCTTGTCGACGAGGAGGGTTTCGTCACCGAAGGCGCCTCGACCACGGCCTGGATCGTCGACGCCGACGGCCGCGTGATCACGCGCGCGCTGTCGAACGCGATCCTGCCCGGTGTCACGCGGCGCGTGATCCTGGAGGCGGCGGCGGAAGCGCAGATCCCCGTCGTGGAGCGGGCGTTCACGCCCGACGAGGCGAAGCGGGCGCGCGAGGCGTTCATTTCGTCCGCGTCGGGGGCCGCGGTGCCGGTGGTGACGATCGACGGCGTGGCGGTGGGAGACGGCAAGCCGGGGCCGCTTACGCGGCGGATCGCGGAACTTCATGCCATGAAGAATGCCGGAGCCGATCCATGAAGCTCGCCCGCATCATCCTCTTCACCGCCCAGATGGAGGCGATGACGGCTTTCTACCGCGACGTTCTCGGCCTCAAGCAGGTGACAAACGAGAAAGGTTGGCGCGAGTTCGCGGCCGGCGCCAGTCGCGTCGCGCTCCACTCCGGCCCGCCGTCGCCCGGCCGCAAGGGGCCCAAGATCGTCTTCCATGCGAAGGACGTAGCGGCAACCCGCGCCAAGCTCGTGGCCCGCGGCGCCCGCCTGGGCAAAGTCCACCAGTTCGAGAGCCTCGCCATGTGTGACGGCAAAGACCCAGACGGCAACCCGATCCAGCTCTCCAACCGCTGAGCACCCCTTCCGGGCGCTCCAGGGCTTTCGCTCCCGCAGCAAAGGGCCGTATGCTCCTGCGACTGCTTCGCGGGGCGCGGGGCCAAGAACCGAAGTGGGCAAACCCATGAGCGAAAAACAACAAAACCTGCAGGACACCTTCCTCAATGCCGTCCGCAAGTCGAAGTCGTCGGTGACGATCTTCCTGGTGAACGGCGTCAAGCTTCAAGGGAACATCACTTGGTTCGACAATTTCTGCGTGCTGCTTCGGAGGGACGGGCAAGCCCAGCTCGTCTACAAGCACGCGATCTCGACCGTCATGCCGCTGGGTCCGATCCAGCTCATGGACGCCGAGACCGTGGCCGAGACGGTCTGACCTCCAAGCCCACCGACACGCGCAAGCACACCGCCTTCGTGCTCCATGTGGAGCCCAAGGCGCGCAAATCCGCGCTCGACCGCGACGCCGAGGCGCGGCTGGAGGAGGCGATCGGGCTGACCGCCGCCATCGGTCTGACGGTCGTGGGCAGCCATATCGCGCCGCTGGCGCGTCCGGTGCCGGCGACGCTCATCGGCAGCGGCAAGGTCGAGGAGATCGCGGCCGAGGCGCGGATGCTCGAGCCCGAGGTCATCGTCGTCAATGCACAGCTTTCGCCGATCCAGCAGCGCAATCTCGAGAAGGAATGGAAGACCAAGGTCCTCGACCGCACCGCGCTGATCCTTGAGATCTTCGGCGCGCGGGCGCAGACCCGCGAGGGCCGGCTTCAGGTCGAGCTGGCGCACCTGACCTATCAGCGCTCGCGGCTGGTCCGGTCCTGGACCCACCTGGAGCGCCAGCGCGGCGGCTTCGGCTTCCTGGGCGGCCCCGGCGAGACGCAGATCGAGACCGACCGCCGCCTGATCGGCGAGCGCATCGTCAAGATCAAGTCCGAGCTCGAGGGCGTGAAGCGCACCCGCGGACTGCAGCGCCGCGCCCGCAAGCGCGTGCCGTTCCCGGTCGTCGCGCTGGTGGGGTACACCAATGCCGGCAAGTCGACGCTTTTCAACCGGCTGACCCAGGCGGATGTCCTGGCCAAGGACCTGCTGTTCGCGACCCTCGACCCGACCATGCGGGGGCTGAAGCTGCCGGGTGGCACCAAGGCCATCCTCTCCGACACCGTCGGCTTCATCGCCGACCTGCCGCACGAGCTGGTCGCCGCCTTCCGCGCCACGCTGGAGGAGGTGCTGGAGGCCGACGTGATCGCCCATGTCCGCGATGCCAGCCATGACGAGACCGAGGCGCAGAAGGCCGACGTGCTCAAGGTGCTCGCCGAGCTCGACATCGAAGGCGCCGATATCGAAATCCTCAACAAAATCGATCTGTTGGACGAGGATATTCGCGCAGGACTTCAAGCGCGTGGCAGGGGGAGGGAAGGGGCTCCGGTCGCCGTCTCGGCGCTGAGCGGCGACGGCCTCGACCTTCTACTCGCCCGGTTCGAGGCGCTGTTGACGCGTGACAACATCGAGCTTCGCCTGAGGCTTAGTCCGGAAGACGGCGAGGGTCTGGCCTGGGCCTACCGCCACGGCAGGGTCCGCGAGCGCCGCGACGGCGACGACGGCGTCGAGCTTCTGCTCACAGCCAGTCCACAGGATGCCGAACGCTTTTCCGCCCGATTTGGGGATAAGCTGTTGGTATGTGGACAAGACGGGGAGTAATCGCGGGCGCGGCGGTTGGGCCGCTTGTCGGCTCGCTTTCTTTCGCTGGGCTTCTGTCTTTCGCGGCAAGGGCCGGGGACAACCCCGCCGGCCTGATCCAGGCGATCGAGGCGCGGGCCGGTGGGCGGCTGGGCGTCGCCGCCCTCGACACCCAGACCGGGCGGCGCATCGCCTGGCGCGACGGCGAGCGCTTCCCGATGTGCTCGACCTTCAAGCTGCTGCTGGTGACGCGGGTGCTGGCCAAGGCCGACAAAGGCCAGGAGAGACTCGACCGCTGGGTCAAATACGGCAAGGACGATCTGCTCGACTATGCGCCGGTCGCCAGGGAGCATCTCGCCCAAGGCGGCATGACGGTGAAGGACCTGGCCGAGGCTGCCATCGTGTGGAGCGACAACACCTGCGCCAACCTGCTGCTCGCCGCCGACGGCGGGCCCGCGGGCGTGACCGCGCAGGCGAGGGCGCTGGGCGACCCGGTCACGCGGCTCGACCGCAACGAGCCGACGCTCAACACCGCCATCCCCGGCGACCCGCGCGACACGACCGCGCCTGCGGCGATGCTCGACGACATGGACCGCGTCCTGCTGGGCGACGCGCTGTCGGAGTCTTCGCGCGAGATGTTGACCGGTTGGATGATCGCCTGCCGGACCGCGCCGCGCCGCATCGGTGCCGGGCTGCCTTCGGGCTGGAAGCGCGGCCACAAGACGGGCACCGGCGCGAACGGCTCGACCAACGACATCGCGATCTGCTGGCCGCCGGGGCGCAAGCCGATCCTGCTTACGGTCTATTTCACCGGCTCGAGCGCCGGCGACGACGAGCGCGAGGCCGCCATCGCCGATGTCGCGCGGATCGTGAGCGAGACTTTCGTTTGAACCTCATGGTAGTGTTGCTGGAATGACTCCCGCGTAAAGGGATTCAGCCATGACCCGAGCGTTTCTCGCCGCGGCTTTCGCCGCCTCGCTTGCCGGTGGTGCCCATGCCGCCGCGACCGTCACTTTCCTCCACGTCTTCGACGGCGCCGACGGAGGCTGTGGGCCTCAGGCGGGGGTGACGTTCGACAGCGCGGGAAACCTCTACGGCACGACCGCCTCCTGCGGCGCGCTGCAAAGAGGCACGATCTACAAGCTTGCGCCCGACGGCACGTTCAGCGTGCTGAGCGACTTTTCCGAATCCGGCGCCGGGTTGGTGCCGGAGGGCGAGATGTCCAGGTCCCACACCGACAATTTCTTCGGCACCACGATCGGCGGCGGCGCCAATAACGGCGGCACGCTCTTCAGGTTCAGGCCCGCCGGCGGCCGGATGAATATCCTGCACGCATTCGCGGACGGCGCCGGTGGCCGCGATCCGCGCTACGCGCTATTGCGCGATAGAGACCGCACGATCTACGGCGTCGCTATCCAGGGCGGCAGCACCGGCCTGGGCACGGTGTACAAGCTCACCGAGGACGGCACCTATGCCGTGCTGCACGATTTCACGAATTTCCTTCTGGGCGAGACGCCGAGTTCGAATCTCGTCGCCGACGCGCAAGGCAATCTCTACGGCGCAGCCGGCGGTGGCCCCAACGACGCCGGGATCATCTACAAGATCGCGGCGGGCGGCGCCTATTCCATTCTCTATGCCTTCGGTTCGGTCCGACATGACGGCACAGGACCCAATGGACCGATCGCGATCGACGACGACGGCAACATCTATGGAACGGCGGGCGGCGGCCGGCACAGCTCCGGCGTCGTCTACAGGGTCGCGCCCGACGGCACCGAGACGATGCTGCATGTTTTCGGAGACTCGAAAGACGACGGTATCGGGCCCAATGGGCTGATGCTTTCGCGCGGCGCGCTCTACGGCACCACCTGGAGCATCCCGGACGACGTGGGGACGGTCTTCAAATACGCGATCACCCGCGGGCGCTTCCGCACGCTCTGCTCCTTCAACGGGACAAAGGGCGAATTGCCGGCCGGGAGACTCCGGCGAGGGCCGGACGGCGCCATCTATGGCGTGACCCAGTTCAACACCAGACGCCCTTCCGCCGGGACGATCTTCAAGCTTGTCGAGGGGATGCCCTAGGCGGACCGACCGCGCTATTCGCTTTCGGCACAACGGCTTCGCTTGCCGAGCATGAGCGATCGATAGCCCGGGCGCTGCGGCGCGCTACAAATCCCTCACGGCGATTTTATCCCGTAAGCCGAAATTCAATCCAAAGTAATTTTGCTTTGGAGCGTTAGACACCTACCTTTGCCGTGGCTGGGGCGTCATTGGGGATAATGCCGTTGCTGTTGGAGGATGCACGAGTCGTCGTGCAGCGGCTGCTGGCGCCGCTGCCCCTGGATCGCTTTCTCGACGACGTGCTGGGCAAGCGTTTCGCGCTCGAGAACGGAGAAGAGGGGCGTCAGGCGAGGCGCGTGCTTCTAGGCGACGACCCGGAAAGCGCCATCCTGAACGCCTATGCGAATCTGGCAGCGACGCTGGCCTTCCATTCCGCCGACGCGAAGGGCCCGCCGCCGCGCCTTGAAGCCGTCGCCGACGCCGCCGCGTTCAAGCGCAAGATCGACGAGTTTCACGACCGCGGCTACACGGTTCGCACCGACGACGTCGGCGGGCTGTCGGCCGAGCTCGACCGGACCATCCGCGCGCTCGAGGTCCTGTTCCACCAGAAGGTCGGCGTGAAGCTGTTCTGGAGCCGCGGCGACGGCACCGCGCCGGTGCACTATGACGAATACGACCTGCTCGTCGTGCAGCTCAAGGGCCGCAAGCGCTGGTTCGTCTCCACCGACCCGTCCGACCTGCCCAACGTCTGGAAGAAGATGCCGGGCTCGTTCGATTTCGAGCGCCATGCGAGCTTCGAGGTCGGGCCCGGCGATCTGCTTTATATGCCGCGCGGCACGCCGCATCGCGTCGAGGCGATGGAGGATTCGCTTCATCTCTCCATCGGCTTCATTCCGGTGACGTTGCGCGATGCGCTGATCGCCTGCATCGACCGGCTGTCCGACGTTCACCGGCCGCTGCGCGAGACCGTGGGCGAGCGCATCGCCGCGCAGACGCGCGCCAACGATTTCGGCCGCATCCCCGACATGGTGCGCGACGGCGCCGCCGCTCTGTTCGGCTATTGCCGTTCCGACGAGTTCATCCGCGACGCGCTCCAGCACCGCTCGTCGCAGGCGGTCGCCGACCTCAAGAAGCCGCCGGCGCGCACGCAATTCCCCGGCCCGCTCACGCCGCAGACGCGCCTGCGCCACAGCCCGCTAGCCGCCTGTCACGTGATGGGCAACGCCAACGAGATCGATTTCGCCTATCCGGGCGGGCATCACTATGTCCATCGCGGCGCGCAGGAGAGCATCGTCTTCGTGATGCGCACGCCCGAGTTCTCGCTGGGCGAGGTGCCCGCCGCCTCGCACGAGGTGCGCGAGGCGCTGGTCGAGCGGCTCCTTGCCAGCCGCTTCCTGGAACGGATCGATTGATCCTGGGACGGCGCCGCCAGCACTGAGACCATCCTCTATCAGTTCGACGGAAAGACCGACGGATCGACGCCGAGCAATGCGCTCCTGCGCGACGGCAAGGGAAATCTCTACGGCACCACCGCGGGTGGCGGCGCGCACGGCCGGGGAATCGTGTTCAAGATCACGCCAAAGGGAAAGGAGACCCTCCTGCACGATTTCGCGGGCGGCGACGACGGCGCTGAGCCGTTCTCCAACGTCGTGATGGACAAGGACGGCAATCTTTACGGCACGACCGTCGACGGCGGCAACGGCCGTCAGCAGGGCGCCGATTGCGAAAACGACTGCGGCACGGTCTACAAGATGTCGCGCGGCGGCAACATCGCCATCCTGCATGCTTTTACCGGATTGGATGACGGCGGCGAGCCTTTCGGCGGCATCACCATCGATGCGCAAGGCAATACCTACGGCACCACGCAGAAGGCCGGTGCGGGCCACAACGGCGTCTTGTTCAAGGTCACGCCGGAAGGGGCCTACAGCGTCGTTCATGCATTCGCCGGCGGCTCCGACGATGGCGCGCGGCCCATCGGGAACCTGACCCTGGACGATGCCGGGAATATCTACGGCAGGGCTTTGGGCGGACTCGGCAACTTGTTCAAAGTGACGCCGGAGGGCGCAGGATGCATTCGGGAACTTCTACGGCGTCGCCGCCGGCGGCAGCAAGGAGACCCGCAAATGCAACGCCGGCTGCGGCATCGTCTATCGGCTCACCGCGGCGGGCAAGTTCAGCGTCCTGTACAGCTTCGGGGTGCATGACGACGGCGCCAATCCGGCAACACCGATCCTGGACGACAAGGGCGTGCTCTACGGCGTGACGGGCAGCGGCGGGGCGGGCAAGGGCGTGGTCTACAAGCTCAAGATCCGCTAGCGCGCTTCTTTCTTCGCGCGCTGCCACAACGCTTCCATCTCTTCGAGCGTCGCTTCGGAGGTCGTGCGTCCTGCGGCCGCGAGCGCCGCTTCGATCCAGCGGAACCGCCGGATCACTTTCGCATTGGTGACGCGCAGCGCGGCTTCGGGATCGACCTTCAGGTGCCGTGCCAGGTTGGCGACGACGAAGAGCAGGTCGCCGATCTCGCCCTCGATCTCGGCATGGCTTGCGCCAGCGGCATGCGCCTCGACGATCTCGCCGGCCTCCTCGGCGATCTTGTCGAGCACGCGCTCGGGACTGTCCCAGTCGAAGCCCACGCTCGCCATGCGCTTCTGCAGCTTCTCGGCGCGCAGCAGCGCGGGCAGGGCGCGCGTCACGTCGTCGAGCAGGCCGTTCTTCCGCCCGGGAACCTGCCGTTCGGCCGCTTCCTGCTTGGCCGCGCGCTCGCGCTTCTTGTGCTCTTCCCAGGCGATCGTCTGCGCCTGCGCGTTCCCGATCGCCGCCGCGTCGCCGAACACATGCGGATGGCGCGCGATCATCTTGGTGGAGATCGCTTCGACGACGACGCCGAAATCGAAGAGGCCGCGCTCTTCGGCCATGCGCGCGTGATAGACGACCTGAAGCAGCAGGTCGCCGAGCTCTTCCTTCAACCCGCTCCAGTCCTCGTCCTCGATCGCGCCCGCCACCTCATAGGCTTCTTCGATCGTATAGGGCGCGATGGTCTCGAAGCTCTGCTCGATATCCCAGGGGCAGCCGCCCTGCGGATCGCGCAGGCGGCGCATGATCTCAATCAGCTCGTCGATCTTGGCCATGCCCCGTCATAGCTTGGACGCCGCCTTCTGCACAAAGGCGAAGATCTCGGGATTGAGCGGAAGCTTCGGCGCCGCCTTCGGATCGGCCATCGCCTCCTTCCACATCGCCATGACCTTCTCGCCGACCTTGACGTCGCCTTGCGTGAACAGGCGCACCTGCGCCTGCCAGCGACGCGCCAGCTCCTTGGCCGCGGGCGAGTAGGGGTCGCCCTTGGCCATCAGCGCCTTGGCCTCGTCGATCAGGCTCTCCCAGCTCCGGCTGGCCTCGGCCTGGTCGAAGCTGCGCCGACGCAGCGCCGCGTTCTCCTCGGCGGTGAAATGCTTCTGGGCGAGGGGATCGAAGATCGCCTGCATCTCTTCGGGCGTCGCTTTGTTCGTCATGGTGGTCTCCCTGGTGAGCGTGGTGAGGTCGTCGACGGAGAGGGTGTCGCCCTTTTCGAGCTTGGCGCGCGCCGCGCGCACGATCTCGAGCGCCTTGGCGACGCGCTGGCCCTCGCGGGCGAGCACGCGCTCCTGCAGGTCGAGCACTGCTGCCAGCGCATCGCCGCCCTCGAGCACCTCCGCGATGCGCTTCAACGTCAGGCCGAGGCGCTTCAGCGCCACGATCTGGTGCAGCCGCGCGATCTCCTTCGGACCATAGGTCCGCCAGTCGGCCGCGCTGCGCAGCGGCTTGACCAGGCCGTGGCTCTCATAGACGCGCAGCGCCTTGACGCTGACGCCCAGCCGCCTGGCGGCCTCGGCCGGGGAGAAGTGCCTGTCTTCCTTCACAACGTCTGCGCTCATGACCGCGTTACGTTAGCCACTACGGCGGCCAAGTCGAGATCGCGCTTGATGGGACCGAAGGTGAAGGTCAGCGCATAACCGTCTGGATCGGCAAGGGAAAAGTCGCGCGCGTTCCAGGGCCTATCGCCCGGTTCGCGCAGGATTTTGGCGCCCGCGGTCCGGGCGCGCGCGGCCAATGTGTCGAGGTCCTCCGCGACCGCACCGGCGGTCCAGGCAAAGGTGAGGGTGACGCCCGCGCCCTTGAGGCCGTCGACCGCGCCCGGCCGGAGCATCAGGTCGGCATACTTCGCCCAGCGCAGATGGGCCAGCGCCGGTGCGCCGCCCGGCCCCGGCATCACGAACACGGTCTCGAAGCCCAGCGCCTCGTAGAAGGCGGTCGAGGCCGCCAGGTCGCTCACGGTGAGGGTCGGGAAGCTCGGCATGGGGTAGAAGTCGCTCATCGGGGTCTCGCGGTTGGTTTCTGGCCGATGGGCGTAAGGTCGGACCCTGGGGACGGATCAAGGGCGGGAACCGTGCGGGCGGCGATTTTTTTCTTCGCAGCGCTGCTGTCGACCGCCGGCGCGGCCCTGGCGGCCCAGGCGGACCTCGACGCGTTCCAGCACGCGCTGCTCGACTTGCACAATCGCGAGCGCGCGAGCTTGGGCTTGCGGCCGCTCATCTGGAGCGACACCCTGGCACGCGGTGCTGCGGCCTGGGCTAAGCCCTCGCCGAGACCGGCCGGTTCGAGCACTCCAGGCTCGAAGAGCGCGACGGCGAGGGCGAAAACCTCTGGCAAGGCACCGCGGGGTTCTACGGGCCGGAGCGCATGTCGGCGACTGGCTCGCGGAAAAAAGGGATTTCGCGCCGGGCATCTTCCCGGTGGTCGCCAAGGACGGCAATCCGCGCACGGTCGGGCACTACACGCAGATCGTCTGGCGCGAGACCACCAAGCTCGGCTGCGCCACGGCGAGCTCGAAGGACTGGGATGTCCTGGTCTGCCGCTATAGCCCGCCGGGAAATACGATCGGGCAGAGAGTGTATTGACGGCAGGCGCCGCCGCGGCCGCCCGCCACACAATTCGCGTCCATTTTTTCGTATAAGATATATTATGAGAAATACGAGGGCGATTCATGGGCGGGGCGGGCGGCTTATGGTCCGGTCGGCCCGGTACGGCTCAGCGAAAAGCTCTGCCACGGCGCCAAGCAGAGCCGCGCCTTGTTGGGAGCCCCGCCGCGCAACTGACCGACCGCAGAGCGCACGACGATGCCGCCGGCGGCCGTCCCGGCATCCGGAAAGCGGACCTGGAATTTGACGGCGGCATAGCCGTTGAAGAACGCCACGCCGGTCTTGTTCCCGGCGATTTCGACATCCGGGCTCCAGCTCCAGCTCGGGACCGCGCATCTCGACGCCACGGTCGCGCCGGCGATCTCCAGATGGCCGGTCGCGGAATCGTTCGCGACCGTCAGATACATGACCTTGCCGTCGGCGCTGGCGCCGTCATAGCTGCCGACCTGCGCCGCGTCGGCCTCACCGCCGCCGCCGCCCGGTCCCACATAGCGCGTGTCGAGGTGCTGCCACTGACGCCTGCCGCAGACCGTCGCGCGATATCCGCCGGCCATCGGCACCAGTACCGAATTCGCGAATTGAAACGGTCCGGAGAACCGTCCCAGATGCGCTTTCATATAAAAGTTGATGAAGGTGGACGTGTTGTTGAGCCTGACGGTCGTGTGCTGCGCGCCGAGATCGACGTTCGGCGTCCAGCTCCACTGGCCAGCGAAATCGCCGCCGGTCCCTAGGCTGGCGCACGGCGTCTGAAAGCTCAGCGTCGCCGTTGCGACCCGCAGCTTGTCGTTCGACGGATTGCGATCGATGGTGAAGGCGAGCATCGTGCCGTCCGAGAGCGAACCCGCATACCGTCCCTCGCGCTGCGCGGAAGCCGTTCCGCAGAGCAGCGCCAGAACCATCGTGCCGGGCAAGATCGCGCGCATGCGAAGAACGCTGAGCTTCGGCACCGGCGCTGTCAATCGCTTCAGGTGCACTATCGCGTCAGGTCCACTCCCGCATCAGCCGCCGCGTCCGCGGAAACCTCGGATCGTCCTGCGGCAGCCGGTCGCCGTTGCAAAAGACGATGCCGCTGATCGGGCTGCCGTTCTCGTCGACGCTGTCGAGCACGCCGCAGATCGTCGTCGCGGGATCGCCGAGCATCACATAGAGAATATGCGGCGCGTAGCCGGGCACCACGATCGGCGCCGGCATCGACCAGCTGCAAGGCAGAGTGAACAGCGCGCTGGACATCGTGACGGCCATGACCCAGGCGAAAGATTTTCTTTCTGACAGGACGTCTGCGACCGTTGTCATGGCGCGCCTGTTCCCCCGTGGCAAAAATATTCGTAAAGAGTCGCCATGGCGGAATTGAGGCACAGGCCGGCCACGGCAGACGACATCCCGGCGCTGACGCGGCTCATGGCGCGCGCGATCGCGGAGCTGCAGCGCGGCTTCCTCGATGCGGCCCAGATCGCGGCGTCGGCGTCGGTCATGGGCATGGACACGCAGCTGATCGCCGACGGCACATATTACGCGATCGAAAGCGACGGCCGCTTCGCGGGCTGCGGCGGCTGGAGCAGGCGCGCGACCTTGTTCGGCGGCGACCACTCCGCGGGCCGCGATGCCGCCCTGCTCCATCCGGCACGCGATGCGGCGCGGGTGCGCGCCATGTACACCGCGCCGGAATTCGCGCGGCGCGGCGTCGGCCGCATGATCCTGACGCTCTGCGAGGACGCGGCCGCGCGCGAAGGCTTCCGGCGCGTCGAGCTCGCGGCGACGCTCGCCGGCGAGCCGCTCTATCGCGCCTGCGGCTATCGCGTCATCGAGACGTTCGAGGCCGACACGCCTCAGGGCGTGCGCGTGCCGCTGAAGCGCATGGGCAAGGAGATCGCCAGCGAAATCCTGAGCCCGTCGTAAGCGGGCTCGACACCGTCGGGCAGCTCGCGCTTCAAGG
>JAFBAL010000065.1 GCA_019247845.1 Alphaproteobacteria bacterium
TGGGCCTCAGATCGGCATGTTCATGATGGATTGATAGGCCTGGACGACCTTGTCGCGGACGGCGACGACGGTGTCCAAGGTGAGCTCGGCCGAGTTCACGGCATTGACCACGTCGACGATGTTGGCGTTGCCCGCGACCTGCTGCATCGCGGCCTGCTCGCCGGACTTCATCGTCTGCATGCCGTCCTTGATGGCGCTGCTCAGGAAGTCGGTGAAGTTTCCGCCGGGCGCGGTCGCGGTTGCGCGCGCGGCGGCCGAGGCATCGGCGCCGATCTTGGCGATGGACTGATAGGCGGCCGCGGCCGCGGCGGGAAGGGCGGTCATCTATCTATCTCCGGAGCAGGTCGACGGTGCGCGACAGCATCGACTTGGTCGCGTCCATCACGGTCAGGTCGGCCTCGTAGGAGCGCTGCGCTTCGCGCATGTCCATGATCTCGACCAGCGAGTTGACGTTGGGCAGCTTGACGTAGCCGGTCTTGTCGGCGGCGGGGTTGCCCGGATCGTATTGCTTGCGGAACTCGCTCATGTCGGCCTGCGGCTTGCCGGGCGCGACCAGCGTGGCGCCGAGCTCGCGGTCGAAGCTGCTGGTCACGGTCGCGATGCGGCGGCGATAGGGATCGCCGCCCGCGACCGATGCGGTCGAGCTGGCATTGGCGATGTTCTCGGCGATGACGCGCATGCGGTCGGACTGCGTGCGCATGCCCGAGGCGGCGATCAGCATCGATTGGGCGAAATCCATGGAACGTCTCCTTACGACGTGCGGCCGATGGCGGTGCGCATCAGCTGGATGGCCTTGGAATAGAGGTTGCTCGCGGCCTGGAACTGGCCCTGGGTATCGGAGACCTTGATCATCTCCTGCTCCAGCGACACCGAATTGCCGAGCGGATTGGCCTCGATGTCCGGCGAGGCGTGGCTGTCGAAGCCGCCCGCGTTCGACGGCGTGATGGCGATGTGGCGTGAGTCCGTGGTCATCAATCCGGTGTTGAAGCCGCCGCCGGCCGAGGCGCTCTTGAGCAGGCTTTCGAAGTCCATGGGCTTGAGATCGTGCGCGACATAGCCCGGCGTGTCGGCATTGGCGACGTTCTGCGACAGCACGTTCTGGCGCGCCTCGAGCCAGCTCATGCGGCTCTTGATCATCGACAGCAGGGGGACGTCGGGCAGGTCCATCGCTCTTCTCCGTACACGGAAAATTAGCCTTAAGACCGCGATGTTGCGCGCCATCCATTAAGCGCCGCTTAACGACGTGGAAGTTTCTGCCGGGCGGTTTCTTCCCGTTGTTTACCGTCGATTAAGGTTGACGGGTTGTGATGGGCGCATGGAATTCACCGATCTCCTCCGCTATGTCGCCGCTCTCCTGATGGTGCTCGCGCTCATCGGCGGCGCCGGTCTCGCGGTCCGCCGCTTCGGCATGCCGGGCGTCGTCAGGCCCGGGGCGCTGCGCCGTCTCGCCGTCGTCGAGACTTTGATGATCGGCCCGCGCCAGCGCCTGTTCCTGATCAGCCGCGACGGCGTCGAGCACCTGGTGATGGCCGGTCCCGAAGGCCAGATCGTCATCGAATCTGGGATCGAAAGCGGCATCGTCCCGCCGCCCGCGCCCGAGGTGGCGTCGTGAGGAAGCTTCTCGGCCGGCGCGGCATGAAGCAGCTCGTCGCCGGCAGCAGCATGAAGCCGGTTATCGCCGGAAGCGTCATCCTGCTCGCCCTGTTCGCGCCGCATGTCGCGCACGCCGCCGCGGCCGCCGCGGCACCGGCCGCTGCGGCACCGGCCGCTGCGGGCGGCGCCGGCGGCGGCCTCTCCATCGACTTCAACGGCTCGGGTCTGTTCAGCGACCGGCTGATGCAGATCGTGGCGCTGATCACGATCCTTTCCGTCGCGCCCGCCATCCTGATCATGATGACGAGCTTCGTGCGCATCGTCGTGGTGCTGTCCCTGCTGCGCACAGCGATGGGCCTGCAGCAGAGCCCGCCCAACAGCGTGATCGTCAGCCTGGCCTTGTTCCTCACCTTGTTCGTGATGACGCCGGCGCTGAAGGAGGCCTATAACGAAGGTATCGTGCCGCTCACCACCAACCAGATCACCACCGAGCAGGCCTTCGACAAGACCACGGCGCCGCTCAAGAAGTTCATGGCCGCGCATGTGCGCGACAGCGATCTCAAGCTGTTCATGGACATGGCGCATACCAAGCCGCCGAAGCAGCCGCAGGACATCGCGCTCACCACCTTGGCGCCGGCCTTCATGCTGTCCGAGCTCAAGCGCGCCTTCGAGATCGGGTTCCTGATCTTCGTGCCGTTCCTGATCATCGACATGGCGGTCGCCTCGATCCTGATGTCGATGGGCATGATGATGCTGCCGCCCGTTATCATCTCGCTGCCGTTCAAGCTGATCTTCTTCGTGCTGGTCGACGGCTGGCGGCTGGTTGCGGGCTCGCTGGTGGAGAGCTACCTTCACGCGCCGCCGCATACCTGACGCCGTCCATGAAATCCGATTACTGGAACGTCGACGACGCCCAAGTCGTCGACAAGACCGGCAAGCCGATCGCGCACTGGATCAAGGTGCTCGACAAGTTCAAGGCGGCCGACAGGAAATCCAACGACGCCGTCGCGCACCTCCAGAACGACCACGGCGTGCCGCGCTACTGGGCGCGAACGCTCACGACGCTGTACCTGAAGCAAAAGGGCGCGACGTAGCAGCTACTCCGCCGCCGCCTTCGCCGCTTGCGGCATGCGCGAGCGGTGATAGGGCCTGTCGCCCAGGATCGTCGCGCGGTGCATCACGCGGCGGTGGGGCAGGTAGTCGTTCACCGCATAGTGCTGGGTGATGCGGTTGTCCCAGAAGGCGATGGCGTTGGGCTTCCAGCGCCAGCGGCATTGGAACTCGGGCTTCTGGACGTGCACGAACAGCATGTTGAGCAGCGCGTCGCTCTCATTGCGGCGCAGGCCCTTGATGCGGTCGGTGAAGCCGTAGTTGACGAACAGCCCGTCGGCGCCGGTCTCGGGATGCGTGCGCACGACGGGATGGATCACCGGCGGATGCTGCTCCAGCGCCTTCGACGCCTTGTCCTTGCCCGCCTGCCGGGCGACGCGGCCTGCTTGCGGGAAGCCGCGATTGAAGTCGTGCACCGCGTCGAGCTCGGCCAGGAACCGCTGCAGCGGCTTCGACAATCCTTCATAGGCCGCCTGCATGTTCGCCCAGCAGGTGTCGCCGCCGTCGTCGGGCAGAAGCTTGGCATAGAGGATCGCGCCCAAGGGCGGCGTCTCGATGAAGGTGACGTCGGTGTGCCAGGCGTCGTTGTCGGTCGGATTGTTCGCATGATTGTCGAGCACGAACATCTCGGGCGCCTCGGCGACGCCGGGATAGAGCGGATGAGTATGCAGCTCGCCGAAGCGCGCGGCGAAGTCGCGATGCTGAACGGCATCGATGTGCTGGTCCTCGAAGAAGATCACCTTGCGGTCCAGCAGCGCGGCGCGGATTTCGGCGATCTGCTCGTCGGCGAGCGGCATGGACAGGTCGACGCCCTCGACCACGCCGCCGATGGCGGGGGTCAGCTTGCGGACCGAGATCTTGGGCATGGTGGCGGCCTCCCGTTTGCGCCTATTGAAGCATGGGATGCGGGAATCGGCCATGCTGCGGCGCAGCAATCTGGTGGCCCATAGGAATACGAAATTCCCTTTCAAGTCCCGCATAGGGGGATATGCGCTGGACGCGGTTCTGCAAGGGATTGAAAAGGCTGGACGTTTTTTGACGCCCGGGAAGCCTTTTTGAAAAAATCGCGGGCCCTACCCTTGGCAAACCGTCTCGCTGATCATATTGTTCTGAACATGAAACGTTGAAGGATTTATTCACATGACCAGCCTCCGCTCCCTCCTGATCGCCTCTGCCGCCCTCGCCTTGACGGCGGTTTCCGCCCAGGCCGCCCCGGCCGCTGGCTCCTACAAGCTCGCGATCGGCGCCAACACGACCTGCGCCGTGACCCTTGCCGACGACGGCTCGGCCAACTTCACCGGCGACTGCGCCCAGAGCGCGGGCGTCGCCAAATGGACTGCCAAGTACAACGGCGTCGAGCTCAAGACCGCCGGCGGCGAGACCGTCGCGATCCTCAAGGGCAAGGACGGCGCCTATACCGGCACCCGCTTCGCCGACGGCCGCGCGCTGTCGCTGAACGCCGAAGGTTCCGCGGTCGCCCAGGTCCACTGAGCTTCGGCCCAGCAGGCCTTCGGACGATCCGCAAAGGGTCGCGCTCCTCCCCGGGCGCGGCCCTTTTCGTTTGTGAGTGAGTACGGATGACCGCGTGCTAGGATCGCCCCCGATGAACGCGCACGATCACGACGCCTGGACCCACGGCCACGTCTATCTGGGCGCGGGCCATCGCCACGCCGAGCGCCGCACGCGGCTGGCGACGTCGGTCACCGCCGCGTTCATGCTGGTCGAGATCGTCTGCGGCGTTCTCTTCGGCTCGATGGCGCTTCTGGCCGACGGCGTGCACATGGCGACGCATGTCGGCGCCTTGGGGCTCGCGGCGCTGGCTTACGGTCTGGCGCGGCGGCACGCGCAGGACACGCGCTTCACCTTCGGCTCGGGCAAGTTCGGCGATCTCGCCGCCTTCACCAGCGCCATCGTGCTCGGACTGCTGGCCGTGGGGGTCGCCGCGGAATCGGTCCATCGCTTCTTCGCGCCCACCGCCGTCGCCTATCGCGAAGCCTTGCCGATCGCGGCCCTCGGCCTGGCGGTCAACATCGTCAGCGCCTTCATCCTGCAGACGCCGCATGGCCACAGCCATGGCCATGACCACGCCCATGCGCAAGGTCACGGGCGTCACCACGATCACAACCTGCGCGCGGCCTATGTCCACGTCCTGGCGGACGCGGCGACGTCGGTGCTCGCCATCGCCGCGCTCGCGGCGGGATGGCTTTGGGGCGCCGCCTGGCTCGATCCCGCGGTCGGCGTGATCGGCGCGCTGGTGATCGCGTCCTGGGCCTACGGCCTGGTGCGCGACAGCGCGCTGGTCCTGCTCGATGCCGAGGACGATCCGGGCCTGGCTGCCGAGATCCGCGCGATGATCGAGCGCGAGCTCGGCGCGCGGGTGAGCGATCTGCATCTGTGGCGGCTGGGCCCCGGCCATCGCGGGCTGATCGTCTCGCTCTTGAGCCCCGACCAGCTCACCGCCGACCGCGTCCGCGACGCGCTGCGCACGCGCTATGCGGGGCTGAGCCACGTGACGGTCGAGATCGAGATCTGCGCCGACTGCAGCGCGCTTTAAGCCTGCTCCATCCGCCAGAGCGAGACGCCGGCGACGACGAAGCCGAGCCCGAAGATCGCGCCCGCGATCGCCGCCAGCGGGCCTGAGGTCAGGGCCAGGACCGCGAAGACCAGCGACACGATCCAGATCACCGGCGCCGCGCGCGGCCCGTCGCGGCGGAACAGGGTGAGCAGGTTCATGATCGACAGCCCGATCAGGAAGATCGCCGCCCCCACGACATAGCCGCGCGGACCGAAGATGGCCTGGCTGCGGATCGTCGAGATGCCGAGGACCGACAGCGCGAAACCGGTCAGGCCGGGCGAGCCCAGCCTCTGCGCGCGGGAGAAGTACCAGCCCGCGGTGCCGAGCAGCAGGAACACGTCGGTCGCGAAATACATCTTCTCCAAGGTCGGCATGTCGAGGACGCTGCCGGTGAAGGAGTCGACGATGCGCAAGCCTCCGCCGATCATCGCGGCCGCGCCGAGCGTCTTGAAGATCACCTCGCTGCGCAAACCTGTCGGGCCTCAATTCATGCTTCTCGGGCGATAAAATCGCGCGCCTGGGTGGCGATTCGCAAGCCGTGATGTCGCTTTTGCGGGCTGTTCAGCCAGCGATTCATCGCCGCGCACATCGTGGCCGCCCAGGGCGCGCCCGGCGCGGCGGCCAGCTCGGCCTCCAGCGCGAACAGCATCTTCAACCGGTGACAGGCGATGATCGGCTCGACGACGCCGTGGTCGTAGAGGCCGGCCATCTCGCGGACGATGAAGGCGTGCGGATCGTCCACCCGCCAGCACGACACGTCCTGGTCGGCATCGACATAGCCGCGGTTGCGCCCGACGAAGAGCGCCATCTGCAGGAGCGCGCGGGGCCATAGCCCGGGCCGCTCCTCGCACAGCACGTGCGCGGCATTGGCGAAGGTCAGCGCATGGGTGAAATCGAGCCACGACACGTTGTCGGCGATGGCGTTGCTGGTCGCGCGGTCGAAACCCAGATCGAAATGCAGCAGGTTCCAGGCCGCGGCGCCCAGCAACGCCTCGAACAGCTCCGTCGGCGGGCGGCCCGACGAGGCCAGCATGCGCTTCAACGCGCCATCGATGGTGAGGCCGATGAAGTCCTGCGCGCGCGCGGGTTCGGCGCCTTTGCCGTCCCAAGCGGCGACGGCTTTATCGAAGAAGCGGAACTCGGGCAGGCGCTCCTCGCGCGTCGCCATGATCTGCTGGCGGACCAGGGCGAGCAGCACGGGTTCTTTCGCTTCGGGGCCGAGCCGCTCGATGAGCTGGCCGGCTTTGAGCGTGTAGATCGCGCTGTGGCCGAAATCGGCATAGTGCGCCAGCGCCGCTTCCGCGATGACGGGGCGCAGAGCGGCATAGGGCACGCCGTCCGCGATCGCGCCGCGCATGTGGCCGATCGCCTTGGCCTCGTCCTCCGCCTCCATCGCGGCCAGGAAGGCGCCGGCGTCCCAGGCGAGCACGGCTTGGGAATAGGGGAATTCGCCGGCGCCCTCGGTATCCCAAGCGATATGGGCCAAGGGCTCGAGCAGGGCGGCCAGCCGCTTGTCCTCGTCCGGCGCGCGCGCGGCCAGCGCCAGCCAGTCGGCCGCCGCCGCATGGGCATGGGTCATGCCGGCTTCGAGATGCCCGCCGCGCGACGTGAACGCGTGGACCAGCGCGGTTTGCGGCTCGATCCCGGCGCGCTGCAGGCGGGCGACCTCGCGCGCCATGCGCGGCATGTCGACGTCGGCCAGCGCCTTGTCCAGGCCCTCCAGGGCCCGGGCCTTCCTTACATCTGCAGGCGGTTCGGCGAGATCGACGAAGATCTCGTTTTCCTGCAACTCAATCCGGTAGGTGCGCACGGGATCGCGGCCGACCAGCGCCGCCCCGCTCTCCAGGTCGAACTTCCAATTGTGCCAGTTGCAGGTCAGCACGCAGCCGTCCCCCAACGTCCCTTCACTAAGCGGATAGCCCTCGTGCGGGCAGCGGTTGGCGACGGCGAAGAGGCGCTCGCCCGACGCGATCAGCAATATCTGCTTGCCGGCGCGGCGCACGACCCTGCGGCCCCTCTCGCGCAGCTCGGAAACGGTGACGCCGGTTGCGGTCAGCATTGGCGCGATGAGCATGGCCCGCCCTCTTTTCTAAAGCCAGACCTTTATAAACCTGGACCGGCCGCTTGATTTATGCAAGTACGACATTTAGAAAATCGCCATGCAGGAAACGCAACCCGCTTCCTTGGCCGCCTCCTTGGCCGCCCCGCTGACCGGCCGCTACGCCGTGCTGTCGCTGCTGAAGCGCGAGGGGCCGGTTTCCGCCGATTCTTTAAGCAAGCGGCTCGGCATCACCGGCATGGCGGTGCGCCTGCATCTGAACGCGCTGCTGACCGAGAAGCTCGCCCAGTTCGAGGTCGAGGCCAGGCCGCGCGGCCGCCCGGTGCAGATGTGGCGCGCGGCACCCAGCGCCGACGAGCGCTTCGCCGATTCCCATGCCGCGCTCGCCGTCGATCTGGTCTCCCAGATCAAGAAGGCGTTCGGCGAAAAGGGCATGGACACGATCCTGAAAATGCGCACCGCCGAGCAGGAGGCGTCCTATCGCGCCAGCATCGACGGGGTGAGCTCGCTCAAAGGCAAGCTCGAGCGGCTGGCCAAGATCCGGTCCGCCGAAGGCTATATGGCCGAGCTCCGGCGCGATCCGGACGGCGGCGCCTGGCTGTTCGTCGAGAACCACTGCCCGATCTGCGCCGCGGCCCGGCTGTGCAGCGGGCTCTGCCGCGAGGAGCTGACGCTGTTCTCGCGGCTGCTCGGGCCGGCCGCGAAAGTCGAGCGCACGAGCCACATATTGGCCGGCGCGCGCAGGTGCGCGTATCGGGTGACGGGCGCTTGAATGTCTGGTGGCCGGGTCAAGCCCGTCCACAAACGCAAAGGCCGCCCACAAGGGACGGCCTCGGCAACCTCGAAAACGAAAAGGTCCTAGCGGGGGACCAGGCCCTCGCGCTGCGCGCGCTTGCGCTGCAGCTTGCGGTACCGGCGGATGGCCTCGGCGCGTTCGCGCGCGCGCTTCTCGCTGGGCTTCTCGTAATGGCCTCTGAGCTTCATCTCGCGGAAGATGCCTTCACGCTGCATCTTCTTCTTCAGCGCTTTGAGCGCCTGGTCGATATTGTTGTCGCGAACGATGATCTGCAAAGGCTTCTCTCCTGGGCGTTTTCAAGGGCCGGGGTAGATAACAGAAGCCAAAAGGGCTGTCCACCCGCGCCCGGAAATATAGCCAAGCCTAGGATTTCCCTGCATTATCCGTCCCATGGCTATCCTGAAAATCGCCCGCATGGGCCATCCCGTCCTCAAGCAAAGGGCCGCCGAGGTCCCCGATCCGGCGGCACCCGAAATCCGCCGGCTCGTCGCCGACATGGTCGAGACCATGATCGACGCCAACGGCGCGGGCCTCGCGGCGCCGCAGGTCCATGTGCCGCTGCGCCTCGTCGTCTTCCAGGCGCCGGGCGAGCGCACGCCCGATACGGGGGAGGAGAGCTTCGACCACACCGCGCCGCTGACCGTGCTGATCAATCCGGTGATCGAGGTCCTGGGGCCGGAGCTGGACGGCGGCTGGGAAGGGTGCCTGTCGGTGCCCGAGCTGCGCGGCTATGTCGAGCGGCCGGGCCATATCCGCTATCGCGGCTTCGACCACGAGGGCAACCCCGTCCAGCGCACCGCGAGCGGCTTCCACGCCCGCGTGGTCCAGCACGAATGCGACCACCTGGACGGCATCCTCTATCCGCAGCGCATGACCGACCTCACCAAGCTCATCTTCGAGAGCGAGGCGCGGCACTGGATGCGACCCCAGATTGAGGAGTAGGATTTTCCCATTTCGAGGGAGATTCCGCCATGACCCCATTTCGATATGCGTTGTTGTGCTCGCTTGCGCCCCTGGCCGCGTCGGCCGCGCCGCTCACCGTCGTCAATGTCGCGGCGCCCGCGATCAATTGCGTCTTCAACGTCAGCTGCACCGTGACGGTGACCGACTCGATCGGCAATTTCACGCTGTCCGGCGACGTCGGAACCGGCCGGCTGCAGTCGCGCACCTTCCCGGGCGCGCCGCCGGCGCCCGCCGCGGGGCAGACCGGCTACGACTATCGCGTCGACATGACGGCGATGAAGGGCGCCACCGCCGACAATTGCGTCACCAGCCTCAGGCTCGATTTCGGGCCGGCGGCGACGCTGAACTACAAGCCCGGCGTGCCGTCGCAGCTTTTCGTGATCACCACGGGCGGACTGGGCTCGGTCGGCGTCGCATCGGCCGATCTGACCGCGGCCGGCATCCTCACGGTCAAGTTCGCGGCCGGCGGCGTGTGTCCAGGCGCGACCAGCTATTTCTTCGGCCTGGCGGCCAAGGGCGCGCCGGTGAAGTCGACGGCGAGCCTCGGCGCGTCGCTCGGCGGCTCCGTCGGCACCGACGCGCGCACGCCCAAGCACTAGCGTGGTGGACCGGAAGTTCGCATGCTCGACGCGCATTCAGGTTTGCGAACTTCCGATCCGAAAACCACACCAGAAACATTAATTTGCTAGTGCGGCTTCGGAACCCGAAATTCGCACCCGGTCTGGCATCGCCTGCGGGCGAATTTCGGGTTCGCCGCACTAGCTATGGAAGACTGTCACGCCGCCGTCGTAGGATGGCGGCATGGCGCAGACGGATGAAGAGCTCAAGGCGGCGGTGCTGGTGCACGCGCTTGCGCACGCCGCCGCGGACGGCTTTACCGACGCAGTGCTGCAGCGCGCGGCCAGGGACGCCGGTGCAAGTCCCGAGCAGCTCGCGCATCTCTTCCCGCAAGGGCCGCTCAGCCTGGTCGAAGCCTTCTCCACGCGCGCCGACGACGCGATGGAGCGCGCGCTCGGCGATATTTCCGCGATGAAGGTGCGCGAGCGCATCGCCTCGGCGGTGCTCGCGCGCATCGCCGCGGTCCGTCCGCACAAGGAGGCCGCGCGCCGCGCCGCCGCGTTCCTGTTGCTGCCGCAGCATGCGGCGCTGGGCGCCAAGCTCGTCTATCAGACCGTCGACCGGATGTGGCGCGCGGCGGGCGACACCTCGACCGATTTCAACTTCTACACAAAGCGCGGGATCCTGGCGGGCGTCTATACCTCGACGCTGATGCGCTGGTTCAACGATGCGAGCGACGACGAGCACGACACGCGCGCCTTCCTCGATGCGCGCATCGAGAACGTCATGCAGTTCGAGAAGTTCAAGGCCGAGATGAAGGCGCGGTTTGCGTCGCCCAGTTCTTCAGCCTCTTGATCTTTTCAGTCTCTTGATCTCTTCAGCCACGCGATCCTTTCAACCACGTGACATGGCCCATCTTCCGCCCGGCGCGGATCTCGCTCTTGCCGTAGAGATGCAGCGCCCCGCCGTTGGCCGCGAGCTTCCGCCAGGCCGCGACCTCGTCGCCGATCAGGTTCTCCATCGCCGCGTCGCTGTGGCGTGAGGCATCGCCCAAAGGCCAGCCCGCGACGGCGCGGATGTGCTGCTCGAACTGGCTGATCGCGCAGGCCTCGATCGTCCAATGGCCGGAATTGTGCACCCTGGGCGCGATCTCGTTGACGAGCAATTGGCCGTCGCGCGCGACGAACAGCTCGACCGCCAGCACGCCGACATAGTCGAGCGCGTCGGCGATCTTGCGCGCGATGTCCTTGGCCTCGGCGACCTGCGCGGCCGAGAGGCGCGACGGCACGGTCGAGCGCCGCAGGATGTGGTTTTCGTGCAGGTTCTCCGGCGGATCGTAGGCGGCGAAGGCGCCGTCGCGGCCGCGCGCGGCGATCACCGACGCCTCGAAGGCGAAATCGACGAAGCCCTCCAGGATGCACGGCGCGCTGTGGAAGCGCGCATAGGCGGCCGCGATCTCCCGCGCGTCCGCGACCTTGGCCTGGCCCTTGCCGTCGTAACCCAGCCGCCGCGTCTTGAGGATGCCCGAGCCGTCTGCCGGGCCGTCGACCTTGCGGAACGGCGCGGTCTTCAGGCCGAGCGCGTTGACGAAGCTCTTCTCCTCGAAGCGGTCCTGGGTGATGCGCAAGGTCGCGGCGCTCGGGAACACCGGGCCGATGCGTTCGATGGTCTCGGCGGGCACGTTCTCGAACTCGAAGGTGACGACGTCGCAGGCGCGCGCGAAGCCCTCGAGCGCCGCGATGTCGTCGAAGCTGCCGCGCGTATGCGCCGCCGCGACCTGGAACGCGGGCGCGTCCTCTTCCGGCGAGTAGATGTGGCATTTGAGGCCCAGCCGCGCGGCGGCGAGCGCGAGCATGCGGCCCAATTGTCCGCCGCCCAGGATGCCGATGGTGCCTCCGGGCGGGACGATGGCCGGTGCCGCGCTCAACTTGGGCTTTCCGCAACGCTGTCGGTGAGCTTCTGGCGCCACTCCGCGAGGCGCGTGGCCAGCGCGTCGTCGCCAAGCGCCAGGATCGCGCAAGCATGCAGCGCGGCGTTCTTCGCGCCGGCTTCGCCGATGGCGAAGGTCGCGACCGGAACGCCGCCCGGCATCTGGACGATGGAGAGCAGGCTGTCCATGCCCTTGAGCGCCTTGGACTCGATGGGCACGCCCAGCACCGGCAAGGTCGTCATCGACGCCGTCATGCCGGGCAGGTGCGCCGCGCCGCCGGCCGCGGCGATGATGACCTTCAAGCCCCGCCCCGCCGCGCTCTTGGCATAGGCGCTCATGCGGTCGGGGGTGCGATGGGCCGAGACGATGCGGCTCTCGTAAGCGACGCCCAGCGCGTCGAGCACTTCGCCGGCGACGCGCAGGGTCGGCCAGTCCGACTGGCTTCCCATGATGAGGCCGACTTTTGCAGAGGTCATGCGCGCTTCCGATTCGAGGAAGCGATGCATTATAGGGCGGCCGGAACCGAAGGAAAGCCGGTCGAGAGCAATTGTTAACCGTGGTTTTGGCGGTAAACGAATTGTTAAAGCTCTTTGCCGCAGGATTAAGCCCGCTGGAGAAGCCAGGAGCGGGGGCATGAAGGTCGACAGGGTGAACACCTCGGCGCGGACACGCGCGGTGGGCGCCGCGGCCTATGCCCGCCAGGCCGATGCGGTCGCGGCCCTGGTGGGGCCGGCGCCGGTGGTGGCCACCGCCAGCGTGCTGGGCATCCCCGAGGTCGAGTTCACGCCCCGGGTGCGCGACGCAATCATGACCCTGATGGGCGAGGTCGACTCGCTGCGCCGCGAGCTCTCCGACACCCGCGCGCGGTTGGAAGAGGCCGAGAAGACCGCCGACCAGGACCATCTGCTGCCGCTGCTCAACCGCCGCGCCTTCGTGCGCGAGCTGACGCGCTACATCGCGTTCGCGGGGCGCTATGGGACGCCCGCGAGTCTCATCTATTTCGACCTCGACGGCTTCAAGCTCGTCAACGACAGCTTCGGGCACGCCGCCGGCGACGCGGTGCTCGAGCACTTCTCGCAGATCCTGCTCGCCAATGTGCGCGACAGCGACGTGGTGGGACGCCTCGGCGGCGACGAGTTCGGCGTGCTGCTGTCCCACGCGAACCAGGACCAGGCGCACAAGAAGGCGGATTCGCTGGCGCGCGATCTCAACGCCGCCCAGGCGACATGGCAGGGCCGCGTGATTCCCGTGAGCTTCTCCTACGGCGCCTTCGAGCTCAAAGCCGGCGAGGACGCCGCCACCGCCATGGCCCGCGCCGACGAGGCGATGTATGCGCAGAAGCGCGGACGCTGAACCGGAATCGCCTGGCAGGCTTGCGGCGTGTTACGGCCGCCGCCATCCCCACATGTTGGTCGTGACGCCGCCGCTGAGCATGAATCGCGGAGCCTTGCCCGTGTTCGTCGTCGCGACGTGAAACGTCAGCGGGTGGAGAAGGAACACGTCGCCCGCCGAACCCGCGCATTCGACGACCTGCAGCGGGACGCCGTCGCAGATCTCGGCGCGGTCCATGAACCGCGTCGTGCGCTCATTCGCGTCGCCGCCCGCGTGCAGGGCGCGGATATAGGGATGCCGCGCGAGCTGCTTGCGCATCTCGGCGCTGCGCGCGCCGCGGCCCGGCGGGTTCTGCCTGAACCAGTCGTGCACGAGACGGTGCGAGCCGCCGACGATCTGGGTTCCGCCGCAGCGCGGCGCGACATCGTCGAAGAGCGCGAGCGTCTTCACCCCGCCGGGCGGGTTCAGTGCGCTCATGTAGTTCGCATCGATATGCCAGCCGCTCGCGGGAATGTTCCAGGCATTCTCGGCTGGAAAGGCGATGAAGAGCGCGCCCCAGTTCTTCGGCCGCTGGTAGGTCCGGCCGCCAAGGATCGCATCGATCGCCGCGAGCAGGCGCGGGCTGGATACCGAGCGGAACGCCGGATGCTCTTTCAGGCGCTGCAGATGCGCCGGCCGCTCGACGGTCCAGGTCGAAGGCTGGTCGCGGCGGATGCCGACATCGGCGAGTGCGTGCCACACGGCGCCGCGCATCGCCGCGGCTTCCTCCGGGCAAAGAGCCCGAGGCAACAGCGCCCATCCGTGCTCGTGGAAATGCTCGATCGCGCCGCGGTCCATGACGGGCTCACGCAATGATATCCGGCAGCAGCGCGTCCTCGACGCGCGCGATCTGGTCTTTCAGCTGCAGCTTGCGCTTCTTCAAGCGGCTGAGCTGGATCTGGTCGTGGGTGCCCGAGGCGACGAGGGCGGTGATCGCGGCGTCGAGGTCGCGATGCTCCTGCACCAGCTCGGCCAGCTTGGCGCGCAGCTCGGGCTGCTCTTCGTTCTCGTTCCTGGGTTCTTCGGTCATTTACGCGTTCTTGGGCGCTACTTGCGCGCTTTCGGTTTGCGCCGGCTCTTCGCCACGTCCTCGCCCCAGCGCCTGGCCTTTTGCCAATCATAGCCCAGAAGATCGAGCGCACGCGCGACGATCTGGTCGACCATGTCGTCGAGCGTATGCGGTGCGGCATAGAACGCGGGGACCGGCGGAAGGATGATCGCGCCCATCTCGGCGAGCTGCGTCATCGTGCGCAGGTGGCCCAGATGCAGCGGCGTCTCGCGCACCAGCAGGACGAGGGGCCGGCGCTCCTTCAGGCACACGTCGGCGGCGCGGGTCAGAAGCGTCGTCGTCACCCCGGTCGCGATCTCCGACATCGTTCGAACCGAGCACGGCGCGATCGCCATGCCCCTGGTCTTGAAGGTGCCCGAGGCGATGGGCGCGGCGATGTCGCCGACGGCATAGGCATAGTCGGCCTTGGCCGCGACCTCTTTCGGCTTCAGCGAGGTTTCGTAGCCGATCGTCATCTCGGCCGCCTTGCTCATGACGAGATGCGATTCGAGTCGCAAATCCTTCACGGCCTCGAGCAGCCTTATCCCCAGGCTCACGCCCGAGGCGCCGCTCAAGCCCAGGATGAGCCGGTCTTTTTGGCCGTTTTCCGCGGATTTCCCCGTCATGCTTCCCCTTTACGCCTTGGCAGGGATGGGGGGAAGAGGGGCGTGACAGAGGGGGGCGATGGTGCTCTAATTGTGACGCCTAAATGAAGAGGTATCTCATGACGCTTCAACAGGGCCATATCCAGGAGCTTTCCGAAAAGCATAAGCGACTGGAAGAGACCATCACCGCCGAAATGTCCAACCCCGACTGGGACGAGATCCGGGTAGCGGCGCTGAAAAAAGAGAAACTCCGGGTCAAAGACGAATTGGAACGGCTGCGAAGCAGTCTCCACTAACCCCCTACTCCGCAGGTTGCAGCTCGTGTCTTTGCGCGCGCATGCGCGTGAACACGAGCGCAGCCGCCACCAGGAACAGGCTGGCGGCCAGGAACGCCGCGCCGGGGAAATAGACCGGCGCCTCCTTGCCCGAGAAATACGCGAACAGCTTGCTGAGCAGCGGCGGCGAGACCACCGAGGTCAGGCTGCCGATGCAGGCGAGCGCGCCTTGCAGCTCGCCCTGCTCGCTGGGGCCGACCATCTTCGACATGATCGCGCTCAAGGCCGGCGTCACGAAGGCCATCAGCGAGAACGGCACCATGAAGGCGAACATCTCCCAGCTCTGCGTCGCGAAGGCATAGCCGGCAAAGCCGATCGCGCCGCAGATGAGCCCCAGATAGACCGATGCGGTCTCGCCGATCTTGGGGATCACCACGCGCACCAATCCGCCATAGACGATGGCCATCAGCACGCCGACCGCCACCAGCGCATATCCCACCATCTTCGGCGTCCAGTGAAACTTGGCATAGACGTAGAAGCTGAACACCGCAGGGTTGGAATCGTGGGCCAGCCGCATCAGAACCATCACCACGATCAGCCAGAAGATGCCGGGCAGGCGCTTCAAGGCATAGAGCGCGCCGATGGGATTGGCGCGCTTGAACTCGAACTTGCGGCGGTATTCGGGCTTCAGGGATTCTCTCAAGACGAACAGCCCGAACAGCGCGTTCAGAAGCGACAATCCCGCCGCGAAGAAGAACGGCACGCGCGGTCCGAGCTCGCCCAGCGTGCCGCCGATGCCTGGTCCTAAGATGAAGCCGATGCTGAAGGCGGCGCCGGTCAGCCCGAAATTGGCGGCGCGTTTCTCCGGCGGCGAGATGTCGGCGATATAGGCGTTGACCGTGGTATAGCTCGCGCCCGCGATGCCCGACAGGAAGCGCGCGACGAACAGCCAGGCGATGGTGGGCGCAAGCCCCGTGATCAGATAGTCGATGCCCAGCGCCAGCAGCGATGCGATCAGCACCGGCCGCCGCCCGAAGCGGTCGCTCAAATTGCCGATCACGGGCGCGGAAAGGAACTGCATCCCGGCATAGACGAAGAACAGCCAGCCGCTCCATTCGGCGGCTCCGGCCATGTCCTGGTGCGTGAGCGCCGCGATGATCTTCGGGCCCACGGGGATGATGATGCCCAGCCCGATGGAATCGACCACCATGGTGACGAAGATGAAGGCCATCGCAGTGCGGCTGGCGAAGGATGGCGCGGTTGGTTCGCTCACGAACGGGCCCCGGAATGTTCGACGGCGCGGAAAATAGGCCGCGGGCGCGCGAGCGTCTTGTAAAAAATGGCCGGGGCCGAAATCGTCTACTTCAGCCCCAGCTGGGCGCGCGCCTCGGCGTCGACTTCTTCCCAGGGACGCTTGCCGCTGAAACGCGCGGCCGCCAGCACCAGGCTCATCTGCCCATCATCGGCGATCAAGGGTGCCGAGAAGAACTCGCCGGTCAGGAAGGTCATGCCCTTGGTGTCCTCGCGGCTCAGGAAGCGCAGCGGCGCGCGCGCGGCCAGGGTCGCGTCCAGCGAGGCGTGCCAGCGCACCGCGAACTCGGGCGGGATCGCCTCGTCGATGAACTTGCCGGTGAGGTCGCCCAGGATCTGCGCGAAGGCCGTGCCCATCAGCCGCACGCGGTAACGCCGCGCGCCACTTTCGACTGCGACGCGTTCGTAAAGCGCGATGTCGCGCAGGAAGGACTTGAGCAGGCGCGGCGACATCACCCGGCGCGGCGGAATGCCTTCGGGCCCGACCTCGGACCGCCACAGCTCCAAGAGCCGCATCAGCTCGGGATGAACGAAGCCGAGCCTCTCGTCGCAGAGCGAATGCCAGTTTCCGGCCGTCGCTGCCTTGTTGTAGTCGGCAGCCCCACCGATCGCCACGTCCATCCCTTGCCCCCGGGGCTGCGTATTCTACACCGCCGCTGCCCAGTCTTACCTCTGATTCGCCGGGCTGGTCAAAAAAATTCAATCGGGACAACGGGTTGGAATAACACGGTATCCTTGTAATAGGGTTTTGCTCAACCACTTTCCGATGCTTTCGGGCCCGTAAAATCGCGTTTGCGCAGCGGATCATGCGGCGTGCTTTCTTCACCGGCACGGAAACTTCTTTTCGCCGGGCAAGGGTGGCTTCCGCGTAGCGGCCGTGGCCGAGCCGGTTGGTGTTGCCCGGCTGGCCGCCGCGTCTGCGCCCCGGTGTTCGAACCTCACTGTCATCTTTTTGCGTCGCGTTCCTGGCGCAGCCGCTTGATGAGAACATTGCCCAGCTGAGCGCACACGGATCGCAACCGTGCCGCGATAAACGCCGGATTCCGCGTTCGATAGCGACGCTAGTCCCACCAGAAGGACCACCAGTCGTCGCTCATCAGGTGGAGCGCCAGGGGGCGCAGCGTCTGGTCCACCGCGTCGCTGCAATAGAGATAGTGCTCGCGCGCCAGCGCCAGCGCTTCGTCGCGGCTCAGGGGCCGGCGCGCGACGGTGAGGTTGAGCGCGTCGCCGCCCATGCCCACCAGCTCCGCGCCATAGCGCTGGCGCCAGGAGCGCAGCGCGGCCACGTGATACTCCGGCGGCGGGCAGCCATTCCAGCCGCCCCAGTTCAGCAGGGCCGGCGCCTCGGTCCAGTCGCCGGCCGGCAGCAGCACGATATGCACCTTGTCGAGGAGCTTTCCGGTCGGGACGTCGCGCACGACGCTCAAGCCCTGCTGCGGCGCGGCCGCCGCCGCGGGCCATTCGCCGAGCGCGGGTTCCGGCGGCGGCGCGAGCAGGCGCTGCCAGGTGTCGGCCTTCGAGAGCGTACGCTGCTCGCCGGTCTCGTCCAGCTCGGTGATGGTGAAGCCCGGATCGTCCGGATGATCGCGCCAGGCTTTCAGCGCCGCGGCATGCGCCTCCTGGGCCTCGCGCCGGCGCAGCGCCGCCAGATCGTCGGGGAAGTTGAGCTTGTCCGCGGCCGCCAGGATCGCTTCGGGCCTGCGCGGCTTGCGCGACGGCAACAGCGCCTCGGCGATGCGCGCGAGATCGTCGTCGCCTCCCACCACCACGGGCACGCCGCGGTCCTGGGTCTTCAAGAGATGCCAGGTCGCAAACGCGTCGCGGCCCTCGGCTTCGACGCGCGGATAGGGAAAGGCGGCCAGGGCGCGGGCGCGCAATGCGCGCTCCTTGCGCTCGATCTCGCCCGCATTGCCGCCGGGCGGATCGATCTTGAGGCCCTTGGCGCTATAGACCGTGGTCGCGCGCGCGCTCCATGCACGCAAGAGCACGCCCGCCAACCCGCCGCCCAGAAACTGCCGCCGCAACATGCGGCGAACCTAACACGACGCTTCTATTTCGGAAGCACGTAGAGGGTGATCGATTGCTTCGGAGCGGTGTCTTCCAGCGTACCTCCCGACCATGTGATGTCGGAAAGCGCCTGGATCGTGTTGCTCGCGGTCAATCGCCACGCCTTGGCGGTGCCCGAGGCGGTGAAGTGGCCGAGCTTGAGATGCACGGCGGTGTCGTCGTCCAGCGATTTGTTGATCACCATGACGGTCATGGCGCCGTCCTGCCGGAGCGCGGCGAAGGCCGAAAGCACGTCGGGGTTCTTGACCGCGGCCTTGACCGAGGTGTCGCCGAAGCCGTTCCCGTGGCCGTCCACGTTGCGGAACATCCGCATCGCCTTGAAGGTCGGCGTCGTGGGCTTGGGCGTCGTCCAGCGCGTCGCCATGTCGAGGCCCTCGCGCCCGAAGATGCCCAGCACGTCGGCCTGGGTCGTCGCGCCGTTGATGTGCTTCTCCGCGCCCCAGGCATATTCGGTGATCGCGGTCGGCGTGCCGGCGTAGTAGTTGTCGACGATCCAGCCCTTCATGCGCGGGATCAGATAGACGGGCTCGCCGATCCAGCTCTCGGAGGTGTAGTTCGGGTCCCACAGCTGCCGCGTCGAGCGGTTGCGCAGAAGCTGCATGCGGCGCGAATGGTCGTCGCCGTCCTCGCCGGCTTGCGGATAGAAGTGCAGGCTCAGGATGTCGACGGGGTGGCCGGCCTTCTTCCATTCCGACAGCAGCCACGGGATATAGTCCATGCCGTTCTGCATGCTGCCGTCGTGATCGGGCCAGGTCCAGCCGTGCGTCGGCGCGTATTGCTGGTCGTAGCCGGAATAGAAATAGCCCTCCCAGCCCCATTCCTCGGGCGCCGCGACCAGCGCATGGGGATCGACCTGCTTGATCGCGGCCGCGGCGGCGACGACCTTGTCGCGGTATTCGGTCGCATGAGGGCCTATGGGATGGCTGTCGCGATGGGTGTCGAACCAGATGCTGGGCTCGTTGTCCATCAGATAGTACTTCACCCCGCCCGCATCGGACGTGCCCCAGCGCTTGACGAGATGGCGGACCCATTTCTGCTCGTCGGCCGGGGTGTCGGCGACATAGGAATCGTTCGGGTCGTTGCCGGTGACATAGCTCGAGCAGTCGGCGGTCCAGCCGTTGCCCGCGTCGGGATCCCAATAGTCGGTGTCGCATTGCGCGCCGTATTTCTGGACCGAGAAGCTGGGCAGGATCGAGCGGTTGTTGCCGAGCTTGGCGACCCAGCCGATCAGGGGCACGGTCAGCATCGGCTCGGCGTTCGCGCCTTTGGATTTGGCGACGAAGGCGTCGGCATCGGCGCCGGCCTTGGCGCCGTCGCCGGGATAGGATTCGTAGTACCAGTCGCGGCCCAGATTGGTCGCGTTCTGCAGCCAGTTGTACGAGGTCGTGGCATTGCCGCCGTTGCGGTTGAGCGGCGCGTTCAGCAGCGCGAGCTCCTGCGGCGTCGCGAAATTGACGCCGTAGATGCGCGGATCGATGGCGTGGCGGTTCGCGGTCGCGTCGATGGTGACGGTCGCGGTCGTCGCGGCGAATGCAGAGGTGCTGAGAAAGGCGGCGGCGCAGAAAATTGCGGCAGATCGCGGCATGGCCCACTCCATATTGGCGCAACGCGATGATAGCGCCGCAACGGGCGTCGCGGCACAACCTTATTTCGGGAGGTGAACGTCCCGTTTCAAGACTAGCGGGGGTTTGAACTACCGCGCTGCAGCGCGAACCAGGCGATGCCGAGAAGCAGGGCTGCCGTGCAGACGACGCTGCCCTCGGGTCCTTGGCCGCCGCCGGTGAGCCAGACGGGACCGCTTTCGGTCGTCTGCGCGATAAGCGCAGGCATATGCGTGTCCAACCCCGTGACGCGCGATGCGAAGCCTACGGCGAGGATCCAGTTCCATCCCGCATGCCAGCCCATCACGCCCCAGATATGGCCTCGGCGAAGCGCCCAGGCGCAGGCGAAGAGCGCGAAGAGAAGCGTGTTCGCATAGACGAGCGGCTTGGCGCCATGCTCGAAATGCAACAGCACGAACACGGCGCAGGAAAGGACGATCGCGAGCACGATCCCCAGCTTCGCGGAGGCCGCCGACAGCATCCAGCCGCGGAACAACAGTTCTTCGACGCTCGATTGCACCGCGAAGCACGCGCCCAGCACCGCGATGCCCGCAAGTGCTCCGGGCGAAAGCAGGGCCGGTGCGATCGCTCCGATCTTGAACCCGCCTGCCAGCCAGATGCCGGCGACGATGGCCGAGGCCATGGCGGTGCCGGTCAGATGTCCGATGAGGAACGTCCCCGTCGCGCGCTCCGGCGCGAGGCCGATCGACGCGACGCTGCGCCGCTCGACGAAGCGCACCCAGGCCAGCACCACAAGGCCCAGAAGCGCGAAGGGTATGAACAGGAACGCGGCGAAGCCCAACAGCCCTTTCGGATTGTCGCTCGCATCGAGCAGGCCCGCATTGCCGAGCGCGATTTCAGGACCCAGCCCCGTCAGCACAACGAAGACGATCGCCAGAAACGGCACCAGCAGGCCCCAGGGCCGCCAGCCCTTCGCAGTATCGGAAGAATAGAGAAGTCGCGCGGTCATCGCCCGATATGGGCGGGGATCTTCACGCCGGTATAGAACGATCGTGCGCGCGGGCCGCCCGGAGCCATGCGTTCGGCGTAAGGCCGTAGGTCTTCTTGAACAGGCGTCCGAAATGGCTCTGATCCGAGAAGCCGCAGGCGATAGCGGCACGCGCCGGAGCGATGCCGCCCAGCATCATGCGCCGCGCCTTGTCGAGCCGGCGCGCGGTCAGATAGCGGTACGGGCTGGTGCCGAAGGTCGCGCGGAAATCGCGCGACAGCTGGAAGCGCTCCCGGCGCGTTTCCCGCTCCAATTCGCCGAGCGAGACTTTGCCGCCGATATGCGCCTCGATGTAGTCGCGCGCGGCCAGCGCGGCGCGCCGGTCGACGAGCCGAGCGGCCACGGTGCGGCCGGCGACGGCTTCGAGCGCGCAGGCCAGATCGGCCAGCGCGTCGTGTTCTTCCAGCTCGCTCAAGGGCCGCGCGAGATCGCCGAGCAGAGCCGCGACCGCGCGCGCCAGGCGGACATCGCTCGAAATCCCGCCCGCGACGAAAGGCAACGGCCTGCCGCAAAGCGCGTCCTGTATGCGCACCGGTGCGACATAGGCGGTGCGATAGCGGAACACCTTGCCGTCGCCGGCGCGGCCGTCATGCAGCTCGTCGGGATGGAGGACGACGATCTGGCCGGACAGCGACGAGCGCGTGCTTCCGCGATAGTCGAAGGATTGCACGCCCTCGAGCGTCACGCCGACCGCGTAGGTATCGTGGCGATGCGGTGCATAGGCCGCGCCGGTCAGCCGCGCTTCGATGCGCTCCAGACTGCCCGGCGCCCGAACGATCCTGTCGGTACGCGCGGTCACTTGCTGAAGAGGCCGAGCGCGGCCGATCCGTGGACCTCGATCTTGCGGGTCACGGGCTTGCCGGTCGCCTCTTCCTCGATCCACACCGCGGAATAGTCCGGCGTCAGCGCTCCGGCGACCCGATAGACGCGGTTGGGAAGCGGCGTGAACTTCACCTTGCCTTTCACCTCATAGACGGTGTTGGCGAGGCTGAGGACCGGCGCCCCGTAATAGGTGCGGCCCACGATAGCGACGGTGACGGGCTCTGCCGGCACGCGGTGCTCCGCGAACACCGGACGCACGCTGAAGCCCATCCCGGCATTGTTCTGAGCGGTGCGGTCGATGCTGGTCGTGACCTCCTTGCCGCCCACCTGCGAGACGAAGAAGAAGTCGACCTCGCTTCGGCTTGTCTGGATGCCGGAATCGGCGATGGTCGCGATCGGGCCGCCGAAATCGTCCGGATTGAATTCTTCGCTGCTCGAGCAGCCGCAAAGCAGCACCGCCGCCAGCGCCGGCGCCGGGAATTTCATCAGGAGCGCGCGCATCATCCCACCTGCTTCGCCATCTCGCGCAGCTTGAACTTCTGCACCTTGCCGGTCGAGGTCTTGGGCAGCTCGGTGAACACCACGTGGCGCGGACATTTGTAATGCGCCAGGTTCTCGCGGCAATGGGCGATCAGATCGGCGTCGGTCGTCGCTTCGTGGCCCGCTTTCTTCTCGATGAAGGCGCAAGGCGTCTCGCCCCATTTCTCGTCGGGACGCGCGACCACCGCGGCGAACATCACCGAGGGATGCTTCAAGAGCGTGTCCTCGACCTCGATCGACGAGATGTTCTCGCCGCCCGAGATGATGATGTCCTTGGAGCGGTCCTTGAGCTGCACATAGCCGTCGGCATGCATCACGCCCAGGTCGCCGGAATGGAACCAGCCGCCCTCGAAGGCCTCGCGCGTCGCGGTCGGATTCTTCAAGTATCCCTTCATCACGATATTGCCGCGGAACATGACCTCGCCGAGCGTGGTGCCGTCGGCGGGCGTCGGCTCCATCGTCTCGGGGTCCATCACGGTCAGCGCGTCGAGCGCGTGATAGCGCACGCCCTGGCGCGCCTTCTTGCCCGCGCGCCCCGCGCGATCGAGCTCGTCCCAGCTCGCCTTCCATTCGTTGACCACCGACGGCCCGTAGGTCTCGGTCAGGCCGTAGACATGGGTCACGTTGAACCCGGCCTCGGCCATCTGCGCCAGCACCTGCTCGGGCGGCGGGGCGGCGGCGGTGATGAACTGCACGACGTGCGGCAGCGCGCGGCGCTCGCCGTCGGGGGCGTTGATCAAGGTCGACATCACGATGGGCGCGCCGCAGACATGGGTGACGCCGTGATCGGCGATGGCGTCGTACATCGCTTTCGCGCGCACCCAGCGCAGGCAGATATGCGTGCCCGCCACCACCGACACCGTCCAGGGGAAGCACCATCCGTTGCAGTGGAACATCGGCACGGTCCACAGATAGACCGGGTGGCGCGGCATGTTCGCCGCGATGACGTTGCCGTAGCCCATCAGGGCCGCGCCGCGGTGATGGAACACGACGCCCTTGGGATTGCCCGTCGTGCCGGAGGTATAGTTCAGCGAGATCGCGTCCCACTCGTCCTTCGGCGGCACCCAGGCGAAGTCCGGATCGCCGGCGGCGATGAAGTCCTCGTATTCGATCTCGCCCAGCATCTCGCCGGCTTGCGGGAACTCGCGGTCGTCGTAGTCGACGATCAGCGGCTTGACCTTGGCGAGCGCCAGCGTCTGCTTGATCGTGGAGGCGAATTCGCGGTCGGTGACCAGGACCTTCGCCTCGCCGTGGTCGAGCATGAAGGCCAAAGCGGCCGCGTCGAGGCGCGTGTTCAAGGTATTGAGCACCGCGCCCGTCATCGGCACGCCGTAGTGCAGGTCGAGCATGCCGGGCGTGTTCGCCATCATGCAGGCGACCGTGTCGCCCTTCTTGATGCCGCGCTGCGCCAGCGCCGAGGCCAGCCTGCGCGCGCGGGCATAGAAGTCGGCGTAAGAGAAGCGCCGCTCGCCATGGACGATCGCCGTGCGCTTCGGGAAGACCTTGGCGGCGCGCTCCAGGAAGGTGATGGGCGTCAGCGGCTGGTAGTTCGCCGCGTTCTTGTCGAGGTCCTTGTCGTAGGGATTGCCGCCCAGCCTGGGCGTGATCGCCCTGACCGTGCGCGCGATGAGCCGCGCGGCGCGCCGGCGCAGGGACGGCGTGCCCGTGCGCGGCTTGCGCGCGGCAGCCCCCTTTTGCGCGCCGACGCGTGCGCCATTGGCCGCGGGCTTTGGAGCGCGCGGCTTCGTCGCGCCGCGCGGCTTGGATTTTGGTTTCGGCTTGGCCGATGCCTTGGCTTTCGCTTTGGCCGGAGACGCCTTCGCGACCGTCTTGACCGGCTTCTTCGCTGGCTTTGCAGCCGGCTTCTTGGTCTTCTTTTTCGTCGCCATGGTCGCGCCCGCAATTCCCTTGGGAAAAACTAGTAAATGCCATGCAGTGGACGCAAGCCCACAGCATTGCTAGGACAGACCGCGAAGGGAACGCCATGTCCGAACACGCTGAAGCGCCGCGGCCGCGCGGCTTGCGCGCCGTCTATGCCTGGATGATGCGCGCGGCGGAAGGCCGCAACGCCTGGTGGATCCTGGCTGCGATCAGCTTCGCCGAGGCCTCGTTCTTTCCCTTGCCGCCTGACCTCATGCTGCTGCCGATGATGCTGGCCAACCGCAGGCGCGCCTTCCTGCTGGCGGGATGGTGCACGCTCTGGTCGGTGACCGGCGGGATGCTCGGCTATGCCATCGGCGCGCTGTTCTGGGACACGGCCGGCGTGTGGCTGATGGGCGTGCTGCACGTGCCGATGTCGACGGTCGACGGCCTGCGCGCGAAGTACGCGGCCCATGCCTATCTGATCGCGGCGCAGGGCCTGACCCCGATTCCCTACAAGCTGGTCACGATCTCGGCGGGGCTGGCCAGCGTGCCCTTCGCCACCTTCATGCTCTATTCGGCGATCGCGCGCAGCGTGCGCTTCATCGTGCTCGAGGGCCTGCTCGTCCATCTCTTCGGCGAGCAGGCGAAGACCTTCCTGGAGAAGCGGCTGGAGCTGGTGTTCGTCGTGTTCCTGGCGCTGGTGGTCGCAGGGTTTTTGGCCGTGCGCTATCTGTTCTGAAATGCTAGCCTGCAACGCATGAGCGAACTGGTCTTCGAAGTCACGCAGGAAATCGACGGCGGCTATGTCGCCGAAGCGCTGGGCGAGAGCATCTTCACCGAAGGCGATACCTGGGACGATCTTTGCACCAACGTGCGCGAGGCGGTGAAAGCATACTATTTTGATCGCCCCGCGCCGGACCGGCTGCGGCTGCATCTGGTGCGAGACGAAGTGCTGGCGTGAAGCTGCCGCGGGACATCGCCGGCCGCGACCTGGCCCGCGCGCTGATCCGCCATTGGGGTTACGTTCAAGTCAACCAAGTCGGCAGCCATATCATTCTGCAAACCGACAATCCGAAGCATCACCGCCTTTCCGTGCCCGATCACGATTCGCTTCGGATCGGTACGCTGAATGCCATCTTGCGCTCCGTCGCCGAAGCCAAAGGCGTGCGCCGCGAAGATATTGTCGAAAAACTCTGACTTGGCGCCGCGTCCGCCGCATTCCTGCCCTGCTTTGACAGGATAAGCCGCCCGCGCCATACCGGACGCGCGGACCATGCGCCAGCAGCTTTACTCCATCGCCGCCATCCTGCTCTCGGCCGCGATCTTCATCGCAGGCAACGGGCTGATCGGCACGCTGATCCCGGTGCGCGCGCACTTGGCCGGCTTCTCGACCGAGACGCTCGGCATCATCGGCTCCACCTATTACATGGGCTTCGTCGCGGGCTGCTTCGCGGGACCGCGCCTGCTCGCCCGCGTCGGCCACAGCCGCACCTTCGCGGTCTGCGCCGGCATCACCGCGGCGACGACCTTGCTGCAGTCGATCTTCGTCAGCGCGACCGTGTGGGTGGTGATGCGCGCGGGCTTCGGCTTCGCAGCCGCCAGCCTCTACATGGTGATCGAGAGCTGGCTGAACGAGCGCGCGCCGTCGGAAGTGCGCGGCCGCATCTTCGCGACCTATATGACGGTCAACTATGCCAGCCTGATCGTCGGCCAGATGCTGTTCTCGTCGAACAAGCCGACCAGCTTCACCCTGTTCGACCTGACCGCGGCGCTCTATGCGCTCTGCCTCATCCCGGTGGGCCTCACCTTGCTGCCGCAGCCGCAGACCACCCAGGTGCCCAAGCTCTATCCGATGCGGCTCTACCGCACCTCGCCGGTCGGCGTGGTGGGCTGCATCGCGGTCGGCCTCGCCAACAGCGCGTTGTGGGCCTGGGCGCCGATCTTCGCGCAGGACCACGGCCTCAACCGCGCCTGGCTCTCGACCTTCATGAGCGTGCTGACCTTGGGCGGCGCGGTGGTGCAGCTTCCCTTGGGCCGGCTCTCCGACCGCATGGACCGGCGCTACGTCATCGGGGCGACGTGCTTGGCCTCCGCGGGATTGGGCGTGGCGCTCTATCTGCTGGCGGGCAGCGGGCGCGGCGAGCTTTTGGCGCTGATCGGCGTGTTCGGGATGACGGCGCTGCCGTTCTACGGGCTATCGGTCGCGCATGCCAACGACCGCATCCCGCGCGAGGCTTTCGTCGAGGCTTCCGCCACGCTCCTGATGCTGAACGCGCTCGCCGCCTGCTTCGGGCCATCCCTTGCAGCGCAGGTCATCCGCTATTTCGGGACCGAGGCGCTGTTCCTCTATACCGCCGTCATCCACACCGCGATGGCGGTGTTCGTCGCGGTCCGCTTCTGGACCGGTCCGTCGCTGATCGGCGAGACGCGCGACAAATACGAGATGATGCCGCCGCAGGGTTCGCCCGCCGCGCTGGAGCTCGATCCGCGCGGGCCGTGATCAAAAAACAACCTATGGTTTTGACATCGCGAGCCCGGCCCGCTAGGCTGGCCGCCCATCGGGGGAGGGGACCATGCAACATGCATTTCGACGCGCGGCAGGCTGTGCCGTAGTGGCGGCGGCGGCCGCGATGTCCGGCGCCGCCGGCGCGGCAGAGGGCGCGGGACCCGTCGACGGCCAATGTATTCATCTGATCTCGAAGGGCGAATTGCCGGGCGCGCGGTATCTGGCGGCGGATGCTTCGCGCAGGGTCACCCTGTCCGACACCGCGACGCCGTCGACCGTCTGGCAGGTGCGCAAGGCGACGCCCAACATCTTCGCCTTCAGCTTCCAGGCGGATCCGAACTGGTGGCTCGACGGCGACCGCGACAAGGATCTCTCGCCGGGGCGCGCGCTCGTGAGCCTGGTTGCCGATGCGCCGTCGCAATTCACCGTGGCGCGCTGGACTGTCGCGCCCGACGGAACCGGCGGCTACACCCTGGAGAGCCAGCATGGCGGGCATGCCGGCGCGAAGAAATATCTGGACGGCGCCACCGCGGAGCCCGATCACCCGGTCTATCTCTCGCCCAGCACGACCGGCATCTATACCGGCGCGCATTGGCGCTACGAGCACGTCGACTGCGTCTCGGGCCAAGTGATCGCGGGCTGAGCGCTCAGGGCTCGCTCGTCTCGTCCTCGGGACGGTCGGCGCTGTCGTCCTCGATCACCGCTGCGGGCACCGCCTCCTCCAGCGGCTTCAAGGTCGCGCCCGTCTTCGCTGCGCGCTTGGCGGCGCGTTCGCGCTTGACGTTGGCGCGCGTCACCGCGAGGTCGAGCTCGAGCTGGGTGCACAGACCCAGCGTCACCGGATCGACCGCCTTGATGTTGGTCGCGTTCCAGTGGCTGCGCTCGCGAATCTTCTGGATGGTGGCCTTGGTCGTGCCGATCAGCTTGATGATGTCGGCATCGGCCATCTCGGGATGGTTGCGCAGCAGCCAATAGACCGCGTCGGGCTTGTCCTGGCGCTTGGAGACCGGCGTGTAGCGCGGCGCCTTCTTCTGCTTGATCGCCGGCATCTTGTGCTTGGGCGCGGCCATCTTCAGGCGGATCTTGGGATCCTTCTCGGCCGCCTCGATCGCGTCGCGGGTGAGCTGACCGGCGCTGACCGGGTCCTGGCCCTTGATGCCCTTGGCCACGTCCTCGTCGGCGATGCCCTTCACCTCAAGCGGATGCAGGCCGCAGAAATCGGCGATCTGCTCGAAGGTCAGCGAGGTGTTGTCCACCAGCCAGACGGCGGTGGCCTTGGGCATGAGAGGCTTTTGAGGTTCGGCGGCCATGGCAAAAATCTTTCCTTTCCCGGGCGGGGCTTTCGGGCTCCCGTCCCTTCGCTCAACGTCCAATTGTCGAGGAAGGGGGGTGTTGTAGCGGGGATGGGCAGGAAAGGGAAGGATTTTACACGGCCGGGAAAAGCCTGGGAAATCAGGGATTTCGCTCTACTCCGCCAGCTTGTGCCCGTAAGAGATGCTCTCGGCCATCAGCCATTTCCCGTCCACCTGCTTCCACAGGATCATGAAGTTGCCGGTTTCGGTGAGCGTTTCGGGCTTGCCTTTGAGGCGGGTATAGAAGCGGTGCGTGCCGATCTCGAGCGCGCCGTAGTGGTCGATGGGCCAGACCTCGAGCGATCCCGGCACGAGCTCGCGGCGCGCCGCGAAGTCCTCGCCGGTCTTGAGACGGGCGCAGTGGGCGCGGTCGTCCTCCAGGAACTTCGCGCGGCCGGATTCGCCGTCCTTGTCGTGCACGAAGCGGAAGTCGTCGGTCAGCATGGCGGCCACCGCGTCGGTGTCGCAGCGGTCGAACACGGCGGCGAAGAGATCGGCGTCGGCCTTGGCGATCGCGGCGGTCATTTCGGGCGTGGGCGCGGCGCCGGGGCGCAGGTGATATTCCGGCGCGCCTTTGACCGTCGGCGCCGCAAGCGTCGCGGAGGGTCCCGCCTGCGCCACCGCGGCGATCAGCATGGCGACGGCGAATACGGCGAAAGATAGGCGAAGCATTTCGGTCCCCTGCGTTCGAGCGCAAGAGATAAGCGCGCGCACCACACTTTCAAGGCATGCCTTTCAAGGCAACAGCAGCAGCTTGCCGATATGCGCGCTCTCCGCCATCCGCGCATGCGCGTCCTGCGCCTCGCGCAGGGGATAGACGTGGTCGAGGACGGGCTTGATCTTTCCCGCGCCGATCAGCGGCCAGACCTCGCGCAAGAGCGCGTCGCGGATCGCCGCCTTCTCTTCGTTCGAGCGCGCGCGCAAGGTCGTGGCCAAAAGCGACAGCCGCTTCATCAGCATCGGCGCGAAGTTCACGCTCGCCTGCATGCCGCTCTGATAGGAGATGTTGACGATGCGGCCCCACACCGCCGCTGCGCTCATGTTGCGCTGGATATAGTCGCCGCCGACCATGTCGAGGATGACGTCGATGCCCTTGCCGCCCGTCGCCGCCTTCACCACCTCGACGAAATCCTCCTCGCGGTAGTTGATCGCGCGCGTGGCGCCGAGCGCCGCGCAGGCGTCGCATTTTTCCTGCGTGCCAGCCGTCGTGAACACCGTATGGCCGCGCGCGGCGCAGAGCTGGATCGCCGCCGTGCCGATGCCGCTCGAGCCGCCATGGATGAGCACGCTCTCGCCCGGCCTGAGCCGCGCCGCATCCATCAGGTTGGTCCACACCGTGAAATGCACCTCGGGCAGCGCGCACGCCTCGATCAGGCTCACGCCCTTGGGCACCGGCAGCACCGAGCCCGCATGCGCCAGCGCGAATTCCGCATAGCCGCCGCCGGGCAGCAGCGCGCAGATCTCGTCGCCCACTTCGCAATTGCTCACCCCGTCGCCCAAGGCCTCGACGGTTCCGCTCACCTCCATGCCGAGGATCGGCGAGGCGCCGGGCGGCGGCGGATACAGGCCCTTGGCCTGCTGAAGATCGGCGCGGTTGAGCCCGCTTGCTGCCACCTTGATCAGCACGTCGCCGGGGCCGGGCTCGGGCTTCGCCGCGTCGGCGAGCACGAGCGCGTAATCGGGCCCTGGATTTTGGATGGCGATGGCTTTCATGATTTGTCCTTGAGGCGGGCGCGGCTAAAATAGCGCCGACCGAAGGACCTCGCAAAATGCCCATGGATCCAGACGACCTGCCGCGCAAGAAAAAGCACACCGAAATCGTGCTGGGCCAGGATCTCTCGCAGCTCTCCGAGTTCGAGCTTTCGGCGCGCATCATGGACATGGAGGCCGAGATCGCGCGCTGCCGCGAGGCGATCGGCGCGCGCCAGGCGACCAAATCCGCCGCCGACTCGTTTTTCAAGAAGGCTTGAACGCGCGCGCGGCGACGTCTTCAGGAAGGCTTAAGCTTGGCGGAACGCCGGGCGCGATTCACATATGAATGGCGCGTCAATCATTAACGGCCGGGGCCGAACGTTGCGTCCGGGCAACCATGCTGGCGATTAACGCCTGCGGCCGGTCAATCCCTTCTTGCCAAGCGGCCGCGACTTGATAGCTTTCGCC
>JAFBAL010000013.1 GCA_019247845.1 Alphaproteobacteria bacterium
GCCCAAGCGACTGTTCGGGTGCAATGGACCAGCAGAGGGGGGACCCTGCTTCCCACGGTCTTCAAGGACCAAAGGGAATCGCGGCCTTCCCTCCGCCACCGCTGTCTCAAGCTTAGCAGAGACAGCAGAACGCAAGTTACAAGGGAATCCAATACCGCCTGCGCAGCGTACCTCGACATGGATTCCCTTCCCGGGAATGACACCAGGCGCTGACTACCCCGGCGCCAGCGCGTCGAAGCAGCGCTCGACGTAGCGCACCTGCACCCGCCGCGGCAGGGTGACGAGCTCGCCGTCGAGGATCGCGGGAATCTTGGTGCGCGACGAGAGCTCGACCGTCGTGGCCGGCGCCGCGGTCACCGTCTCGTCGCGGCGCCAGTCGGCGAACAAGGCATTGACCGCAAGGCGGAACGCATCGATCGAGCTTTGCAGGTCGAGCGCCGCCGCCTCGAGCGTCCGGGCTTGCGACGGCAGCGAGGCCGAGATCAGCGGGCATAGCACCGCTACGGTCTCCGCCTCTCCCGTCAGGTCCGGACCGGGCCCGAAGCGATAGCCGACCTTGCGCGAGAAGCGGCGGCGGAAGGCGTCGCGCGCCTTGCGGATCATGTCGAGCGCGCGGTTGGCCCGCGCCGCCTCGCGTACCTCGGCCCAGAGCGCGGGCGAGCCGAAGATGCCGGCACAGAAGAACCGCTTGCCGTCCACCTCGCCGCCGCCGACCGGCTTGAGCACGGGTGCCGCGAGCGTGTCGGCGAGCGCCTGGGGCCAGTCGCGCGCGCCGTAGATCGCCTTGGGCAGCATGTTCATCGTGCCGCCCGGAAGCGGAACCAGCGCGATCCCGGCCTTGCCGCAGCGCTCCGCCGCCGCCCTGATGGTGCCGTCGCCGCCCAGCACGATCAGCACGTCGGGCCTGGCCTGCGCGATGCGGCGCAGCGCGCCGTCGACGTCGCGCCCCTCGACGCATGCGACATCGGCAGGCGCGAGCGAGGCTTCGGCCAGCACGGCGCGCAGCCGCTTTTCGCAATCCGCGCCGCAGGAGCCGCTGCTCAGATTGATCAGGGCGGCGATGCGCGATGCGCCGAGGTCGAGCGATGGCATCCTTCACCCCAAAGCCGCGTTGTCGGTAAACTCTCGAACCATAAGCGAGTTGCATCCGCGATGCCCACCAAGCTGGTCCATATCTCCGATCTGCATTTCGCGGCGCGCGACGCGGATCAGCCCGCCGCTCTGGCGCGCAGCATCGAAAGCGTCGCGCCGGACGCGATCGTCGTTACCGGAGACCTGACGCGCAACGGGAGGCGGGCCGAGTTCGACGCGGCGGGGGAGTTCCTCGGGGGGCTGTCGGCGCCGAAGCTCGTCGTGCCGGGCAACCACGACATCCCGGTATTCCACCCCATGCAGCGCGCGCTCTCGCCGTTCAGCCGCTTCGCCGCCCACTTCGGCAGCGCCGACCTTTCCGTCCAGGAGACGCCCGACGTCCTCATCGTCGGCATGAACACCGCTTACGGCTACAGGCTCGGCCTGGACTGGTCGCTCGGACGGATAAGCGCGCGCGGCCTCGCCAGGGTGCTGGACGCCTTGCGCACCCGCAAGGCCGGGCGGCTGGCCATCGTCGCCTGCCACCATCCGCTGTGTCCGAACCCGGTCGATGGGCAGCGCTCGCGCACCTCCGGCGGTCCGGCCGCTTTCGCAGCGCTGGCAGAGGCCGGCATGGACATCCTGCTGCATGGTCACCTGCATCGCGCGCTGGTGCGCCGCCACGCCGAGGGGCCCACCGAGATATGCGCCAACACCGCCCTTTCCGACCGGGAGCGCGACGGCGCCTCGGGCTACAATGCGATCGTGGCAGAGAGCGGGAATTGGCAGCTGTCGACCGTGAGCTGGCGCGACGGCGTCTATGCCCCTGATTCCAGCCGCGCGTCCGCCGGCGACGGGCGCATTTCGCCGCGTCCCGATAATACCAGCGATTACAGCAGGTTAGACCGCAACACCTCTTCTTGACATAAAATTACCTCGCCCCTATGGTCCGCGCGCTTTCGACGGGGTCGCGGGCAGTCAGCGGGTGGCAGATGTCCCCTCAGGAGCCTAAGGATTTGCGCAAGCTGGGCGACCGGCTGGACGCGTTCCAGCAGGCGAACGAGGCGCGCAACAAGCCTCCGCCGGCGCAGACCTCGCTCAGCATCGCGTTCCGCTTCTCGACCGAGATGGTCGCGGCGCTGATCGTCGGAGGCGGGATAGGATATGGGATCGACTGGCTCGCCGGAACGAAGCCCATCTTCCTGATCGTGTTTTTCGTGTTGGGCGCGGCGGCGGGCATCTTGAACGTCATCCGCGCGGCCAAAGAGATCAACGCCCGGATCGCGGCGAAGAAGGACGGAGACTGACGCCTTGGCGATGAATCCGATGGAGCAGTTCGCGGTCAAGCCGCTCATTCCGCTGCACATCGGCGGATACGACGTCTCCTTCACCAACCAGTCCCTGTGGATGTGCATCGTGATCGGCGCGATCACGCTGTTCATGGCGATGGCGACGTCGAAGCGCAGCCTCGTGCCCGGCCGCATGCAGTCGATGGCCGAGATCTCCTACGAGTTCGTCGCCAACATGATCGGCACGGCGGCGGGCGAGGACGGCTTGAGGTTCTTCCCCTTCGTCTTCACCCTCTTCATGTTCGTGCTGTTCTCGAACTTCCTGGGGTTGCTGCCCGGCTCGTTCACGGTGACGAGCCAGATCGTGGTCACCTTCGCGCTCGCGGCCTTCGTCGTCGCCATGGTGATCGTGGTCGGCTTCATCCGTCACGGCATCGGGTTCCTGAAGCTTTTCGTGCCGCACGCGCCGTGGTACCTGCTGATCCTGCTGATCCCGATCGAATTCATCTCGTTCATGACGCGCCCGATCAGCCTGTCGGTGCGTCTCTTCGCCAACATGCTGGCGGGCCACACGCTGCTGAAGGTGTTCGCGAGCTTCGTCATCGCGCTGGGCGGCGCGGGCGGCATCCTGTCGCTGCTCTCGGTGGCGCCGTTCTTCCTGATCGTCGCGATCACAGCGCTCGAGCTTCTGGTCGCGTTCCTGCAGGCCTATGTCTTCGCGATCCTGACCTGCATCTATCTCAACGAAGGCCTTCATCTCCACGAACATCACTGAAAAAGGGAAAATCCATGGAACTCGCAGCAGCACAAATGATCGGCGCAGGCCTGGCCTGCATCGCGCTCGTCGGCGCCGGCATCGGCATCGGCAACGTGTTCGGCAGCTATCTCGAGGGCGCGCTGCGCAACCCGGGCGCCGCCGCCAGCCAGACCACCAACCTGCTGCTCGGCTTCGCGCTGTGCGAGGCCACCGGTCTGTTCGGCCTCGTCATCGCGCTGATCATCCTCTACGCGAAGTAAGATGATCGCGACCGACGCCACGAAAGAGGGAACCGAAGCGCCCGGCGGCGCCGGCTTCCCGCCGTTCAAGACGGAATCGTTCCCCAGCCAGATATTCTGGCTCGTGGTGACGATGACGTTCCTGTTCGTCGTCTTGTGGCGTTTCGCCGGACCGCGCATCAAGGGCACGCTCAGCGAGCGCCGCGGGCTGATCCAGAAGGAGATCGAGACCGCGCAGGAGAGCCGCCGCCGGGCGGAAGCCGCCACCGTCGCCTACGAGACCCCGCTGTTCGAGGCGCGCGAGCGGGCGCGGGCGATCAACAACCAGTACCGCGAGAAGGCGGCGGAAGACGTCAAGAAGGCGGAAGCCGAGGCAGACGCCAACGCCGAGCGCGTCACCGCCGAAGCCGAGGCGCGTCTGGCGCGGATCCGCTCCGAGGCCAAGACCCATATCGCGGGCGCGGCCAAGGACGCGGCGATCGAGATCGTCGAGCGCCTGACCGGCGAGCGCGTCTCGGACGCCGACGCGACGGCTGCCGTCAGCGCGGCGCAGGAGGCCTGAGAGCCATGATCGAAGAGCTGCTCAAAGAGCCCGACTTCTGGGAAGGCCTGGGCCTCGCCATCGTCATCGGCCTGATCCTGTATCAGAAGGTGCCGGCGATGCTGGCCAAGATGCTCGACGCGCGCGCTGTCGCCATCCAGAACGAGCTCACCCAGGCCAAGCAGCTGCGCGAGGAAGCCGAGGCCGTGCTGGTGCGCACCACGCAGCGCGCGAGCCATGCCCAGGCCGAAGCCGAGACGATCCTGTCCCAGGCCCGTGCCGAGGCCGAGCGCTTCGCGAAGGAATCCGAGGAGCAGCTCAAGGCCCTGGTCGAGCGCCGTGCGCGGCAGGCCGCGGACCGCATCGCCCGCGCCGAGGCGCAGGCCATGGCCGAGATCCGCGCTTTGGCGGCGGACGCCGCGGTCGCGGCTTCGGCCAAGATCATCGCCGCCCGCATCGACGATGCGAAGGCCGGCAGCCTGATCGACGCCAGCATCAAGGACGTCGGCGCGAAGCTGAACTAGCGCTTCTGCACCATCACATCTTCGACAGACTCACCCCATACTGCGCCCGGATTTCGGCGTTGGGGACGGCGATGGCGAAGCGCGCGGCGGTGGTGCTGGCCTGTCTGTGGCTGGCCGGTTGCGGCACCGCGGGGCCCGTCGCGGACGAGCTCACAACCTTCAACGAGGCGCAGCAGAAGGGCAATTCGCAGCTCCTGCTGATCAACATCCTGCGCGCGCGCGAGAAGCAGCCGCTCGCCTTCTCGCGCTTCGACGTGCTGCGCGGCGGCATCGCGGCGAGCTCGTCGCTCGGCCTGTCGGTGCCGTTCGGCGCGGGCAGCGCGGCCAACAACACGATCGCGACGGGGCTGGGGCTGGCGCCCGGCATCTCGCAAGACGTCAAGCCGCAGGAAGACCAGGACTTCTATCGCGGCATCCTGACCCCGGTGAGCGAGGCGACCTGGGCGCTGTACCAGGACCAGAACTGGTCGCAGGACCTGCTGTTCCATCTCTTCGTCGAGGACATCAAGCTCAGCGAGACGGACTTCGAGACCGTCAAGCGCAATACCGACCGCATCTGCGCCGAGCACGGCGAGGTCAGCGATATCGCGCTCGGCTGCGCGGCGCTGGCCGACAGCCGCGGCGAGATCGCCAGGCTCGGCGGCGGCTGCAAGCCGCTGATGCACCTGGTCGGCGGCAAGCCGCTGCTCGAGATGTCGAACGATCCCGGCGATCCCTGCAGGCTGGCGCAGTTCGAGGCCTTCACCGACGCGCTGGGCATCCTGGGCTTCCGCATCGGCCAAGTGACGACCAAGAGCGACATCGGGCCGGCGCTCGGCGCGTCCGCGTTCAACGACCTCAAATGGCCGTTCGCGCTGAAGGATTCCAATGTCGAGATCGCGCGGAACGGCACGAGCTATCAATTCCGCCGCGTGTCGAGCGACTATGAGGTGAGCTTGAGCAACATGCCCTGCCCCGCGCGCGCCAATGTCGCGGTGGCCGCGACGTCGGAGATCGCGGCGGAGCTGGCCTCGAGCGCGGCCGCGCCCAAGGTCGGCGACTGCGCCGACCGCGCCGGCCTCGACATCGCCATCACCACGCGCTCGCCCGGCGGGATGATCTATTACATGGGCGAGGTGGCGCGCGCGCTGCTGCCGCTGCATCCCGAGCAGGCTCCGCATGCGGTGATGGTGCGCAATGCCGGCGGCAGGAAGCGCGCGCTGCTGGCGCTGGTCGCGGACGAAGAGCCCGACGCCGCGACGCGCGTCGACTATCGCGGCACGACCTACAGCGTGCCGCGCGGCGACGGCCACGTCACGATGCAGGCCTTCGAGCTGCTGCAGCAGGTCTTCGCGCTGTACAACAAGGCCTCGACCACGCCGTCGACGACGGCGGTGACGGTCGTGCCCTAATTCTGCACCCGCAGGTCCGAGACGCTCATGCCGAAGCGCCGCTCGCAGGCATGCACCTCGTCGACAAGGTCCTGCGGCGTCATGCTCTTGCTCTGCAGGTGCGTGGCGACGTCCTGCGCCTCGCCCTGGAGGCGCTCCTTGATGCGATCGGGCGGCATGTCGCCGAAGCTCGGCATTGTCTTGGCGAGACCGGCATTGTAGCGCTCGGCCATCGCGGCCTGCGCCGGTGAGTTCGCCGGCGACAGCTGCGCGGCGACGCCGAAGCGCACGGTGCATTGGAAGTCGCTGAGGTTCGCCAGGTGATCTTCCTTCTGCTTGTTCTCGCGATCGATCTGCGCCTTGACCATGTCCATCAGCGCCTTGGTGTCCGGCGCGGCGCCGAGCACCGGAGAAAGGTTGAATTCGACGTCGCAGGCATGCGCGTCGGCGAACCAGCCGCGCTGGTGCGAGAAGATCTTTTCGGGCGCCATGAGCGCGTCGAGGCGCAGGCCCGGACCTTCCAGGATCATGTTCTCGACCACTTTCACCGAGCCGATGGCCTGCCCGGTGATCGACGTGAACGCGTCGAACTTGTCCGGGAAGCGGTCGGCCAGCGCCTGCGCGCGCTTGTCGAAATCGATCGCGCGAAAGTTCGCGGCGTAGTTCCCGAGCCCGTACCAGTCCGAGCCGTTGCGATGCTCCTGCGCCGCCTGGAACTCGAGGCCCTGGGCCTTGTGCTTCAAGTGATCCAGGACTTCATAAGCCTGGGTGCATTGGGTCACGGTCGGCGCCTCGGCCAGGGCCGCCGACGAGACGAGCGCCGATGCCAGCGCCGCCATTGCCACGATCTTTCGCATGCCCCACCCGAAGATGAACTCCCGGCAATATTTATCGCCGGGGGCGGGAAGGGTCAAATGGTTCGCCGCGGCACGATCAATCGGTCGGCTGACGGCCCACCTTGAGCACGCTCACCGGCATGCCCAGCCGCGTCTCGCAGGCGTTCACGCCGGCAAAGACCTGCTCGATGGTGGTGTCGCCGCTCTTGATCCTCGCGAGCACCTCTTCCATGTCCCCGTGGTGGCGCCTCTTGGTGTCCAGCGCCTCGTCGTCGGTCCAGTCTTCCGGATATTTGCGGTTCAGGTCGATCGAATGGTTGGCCATCGCCTTCCACTCGGGCGAGCCCGGGGCGAGATAGCGCGCCGCGGCCGCGAAGTCCGCGTTGCAGCCTCTATCCTCGAGCGACTCCGTCGCCGATGCGGCGGAGGCGATGACGGTACAAGCGAACGCGATCGTCGGAATTCTGCGCATTGGTTTCCCCCTTTTCGCAGTGCCTAGTTCTCCGGCGTGACGGTGCGGATGTGGAGTTCCTTCAGCTGGCGCGCGCCGACCTCGCTCGGCGCGTTCATCATCAGGTCCTGCGCCTGCTGGTTCATCGGGAACATGGTGACCTCGCGCAGGTTCTCCTCGCCCGCGATCAGCATGACGATGCGGTCGATGCCGGGCGCGGTGCCGCCATGCGGCGGGGCGCCGTAGCGGAACGCGTTCAGCATGCCGGCGAACTTGGTCTCGGTTTCGTCGCGCGAATAGCCCGCGATCTCGAAGGCCTTCAGCATCACCTCGGGATCGTGATTGCGGATCGCGCCCGACGACAGCTCGATGCCGTTGCAGACGATGTCGTATTGATAGGCCTTGAGCCCCAGGATCGTGTCCTTGTCGGCCTTGTCCAGGCCGAGGAACTTCTCGCGCGCATATTGCGGCATCGAGAAAGGGTTGTGCGAGAAGTCGATCTTCTTCTCGTCCTCGTTCCACTCGTACATCGGGAAGTCGACGATCCAGCAGAAGCGGAACTCGTTGTCGTTGACGAGCCCCAGGTCGCGGCCGATGCGCGTGCGCGCGTGGCCGGCCAGAAGCGCGGCGCGGTCCTTCTTGGCGTCGGCCGAGAAGAACACCGCGTCGCCGGGCTTCAGCCCGCATTTCTCGACCAGCGCTTCCAGCGCCGGCTGCGGCAGGAACTTGGCGATCGGGCCCTTGCCCCCCTCTGCCTCGAGCACGATGTAGCCGAGCCCGAACGCGCCCATTTCGCTCCTGGCCCAGCCGTCTATTCTGTCGAACCACGAGCGCGGCTGCGAGCCCGCGCCCGGCGCCGGCACGGCGCGCACGGTCTTGCCCTTGAACGCCTTGAACTCCACGTCGTCGCGCGCGAAGACGTCGCTCACGTCGGCGATGACGATCGGATTGCGCAGGTCCGGCTTGTCGTTGCCGTATTTCAGCATCGAGTCGTCATAGGTGATGTGCGGGAAGCTGGCCGGCCCGCAGTCGCGGCCTTCCGCGAACTCGCCGAAGGTGCCGTGCAGCACCGGCTCGACCGCGGCGAAGACGTCGTCCTGGGTGACGAAGCTCATCTCGAGATCGAGCTGGTAGAACTCGCCGGGCGAGCGGTCGGCGCGCGCGTCCTCGTCGCGGAAACAGGGCGCGATCTGGAAATAGCGGTCGAAGCCCGCCACCATGATCAGCTGCTTGAACTGCTGCGGCGCCTGCGGCAGCGCATAGAACTGGCCGGGATGCAGCCGGCTCGGCACCAGGAAGTCGCGCGCGCCTTCGGGCGACGAGGCGGTCAGGATCGGCGTCTGGAACTCGGTGAAGCCCTGCGCGATCATCCGTCTACGGATCGATGCGATGACCTTGGAGCGCAGGGTGATGTTCCTGTGCAGCCGCTCGCGGCGCAGATCGAGGAAGCGGTATTTGAGGCGCGTGTCCTCGGGATAGTTCATGTCGCCGAACACGGGCAGCGGCAGCTCCTGCGCCTGGCTTTGTACCGCGATGCTCTCGATGCGCAGCTCGACCTCGCCGGTCGGCATCTCGGCATTGACGGTTTCGGGCGTCCGGGCCACGACCTTGCCGGTGACGGTCAGCACCCATTCCGAGCGCGCCTGGTCGGCGGCGGCGAAAGCGGCCGCGTCCGGCTCGACCACGCATTGGGTGACGCCGTAATGGTCGCGCAAGTCGATGAACAGCAGCCCGCCATGGTCGCGGCGGCGGTTGACCCAGCCCGAGAGCCGGACCGTCTGGCCGACATGGCTCTTGCGCAGTTCGCCGCAGGTGTGGGTGCGATAGGCGTGCATGACCAGGAAAACCTTCCAAAACCGGGCGGTTGTGGCGGTCCCTCCCCCCTTAGTCAAGGGCGGAAAGCCGCGTATTCTCGGGCGGAATCAGGAGATCGCCCATGAAACTGCGCCTCGCCCTGGCCTTTCTTGTCGCAGCCGCGGGCGCCGCCCAGGCGGCACCGCAAACGGCATCCCGTGCGACCGCGCCCGCTCCCCAAGCGGCCCCCCATAACGTCCTGATCTTCGTGACGGACGGGTTGCGTTACGACAGCGTGACCCCCAAGGCGGCGCCTACGCTCTGGCGCATCCGGCACGAGGGCGTGGACTTCACCAACAGCCATTCGATCTATCCCGCGCTGACCACGGTGAACGCCTCGGCGATCGCGACCGGCCACTATCCCGGCGACACCGGCAATTTCGGCAACCGCATCTGGTCGGGCAGCGACGTCATCCAGTTCGAGGACGACGACCAGCTCGCCAAGGCCAATAGCCGGTTCGGCGGCAACTACCTGAACGAAACCTCGCTGATCGCGGCCGCGCGCGCGGCAGGCTTCGCGACCGCCGTCATGGGCAAGGTCGGGCCCACCGCGATTCAGGACGTCACCGCGCGCGACGGCACCGGCACCATCGTGATCGACGACGGTTACGGCGTCACCGTCGCGCCCGAGGTGCTGGACGCGATCAAGGCGGCCGGTTTGCCCGCCACGGCGCCGAAGCCCAACGCGCCCAATAGCGAGCAGCAGCAATACATGGTCCAAGTCGCGACCAAGGTCGTGCTGCCCAAGCTCGCCGGTTCTGGCAAGCCCTTCGCGATGTTGTTCTGGTCGCGCGATCCCGACCTGTCCCAGCACGTCGAGAAGGACGGCAGCATCAACGGCCCGGGAGGCCTTGCCGGCATCAAGGACGCGGACGACACGCTCGCAGCCCTGCTGGCATGGCTGAAGGCGAACAAGCTCGACAAGACCACCGACCTCTTCGTCACCGCCGACCACGGCTTCTCGACCATCGACAAGCATGTCGGGGCCGCGGAGCTGCCGGCCGATTTCCTCGCCAACGACTTGAAGGCTTTTGCCGGCGCGCGCGTCGTCTCGAACGGCGGCTCCGACCTGATCTATCTCGACGACCGAAAGGACGCCGCCGCGGTCGTCGATGCGCTGACGAAGCTGGACTATGTCAGCGGCATCTTCGTCGACGACGAGCTCGGCGACATGCCCGGCGCGCTGCCGATGAGCGCGATCAACTGGCGCGGCACGGCGCTGACGCCCCAGCCGGCCGTCGTGGTGAGCTTCGCCTCGCACCTGGTGCCCGGCTGCAAGCCGGTGCTGCTCTGCGCCGCGGAAATCGCCGACACGTCGCTCGCCTCGGGCCAGGGCATGCACGGCACCTTCAGCCGCGCCGACACGCGCAACTTCATGGCCGCCATGGGCCCGGATTTCAAATCCCGTTTCGCCGACAAGGCCCCGGTCAGCAATGCGGACGTCAATCCTACGCTCGCGAAAGTCCTTGGACTGACGATTCCGCCCAAGGGCGGCCTCAAGGGGCGGCCGGCCACCGAGGCCCTCAGGGGCGGCGCCGGGGTCAAATCCGCCCACGCCCGCCGGGCCTCGGCCCCCGCCGCCAACGGCCGCGTGACGGTCCTGGAATACCAGAAAGTCGGCGATACGCGCTATTTCGACGCGGCCGGGTTCCCCGGACTCGCGGTCGGTCTCGCAGGACACTGATTTGCCCTGAATTTCCTGTCCGAATCCGCTATGACCTAGTCATGCGGATCATCGAGACCACGGACGACCTGAACGCCCTTTCGGCGGAGCTTGCCGATGCGCCCTATCTCGCGCTCGACACCGAATTCATGCGCGACCAGACCTATTGGCCCAAGCTCTGCCTGATGCAGGTGGCGGCGCCCGGCCACGCGGCGATCATCGACCCGCTCGCGCCGGGCATGGACCTCACCGCCTTCTACGAGCTGCTCAAGCGCCCCAACATCGTCAAGGTGCTGCACGCCTCGCGCCAGGACATCGAGATCTTCGCGCAGCAGGGCGGCGTCATCCCCTATCCGCTGTTCGACACCCAGATCGCGGCGATGGTCTGCGGCTTCGGCGACGCGGCGTCGTACGAGACGCTGGCGCGCAAGCTCGCCAAGGTCGAGATCGACAAGTCGGCGCGCTACAGCGACTGGAGCCATCGTCCGCTCAACAAGCGCCAGCTCGAATACGCGCTCGCCGACGTGACGCATCTGTGCACGATCTACGAGGCGATGACCAAGATGCTGGCGCGCACCGGCCGCGCCTCGTGGGTGGAGGAAGAGATCGCGGCGCTGCGCGATCCGGCGCTCTATCGCCTTGATCCGAAAGAGGCGTGGAAGCGGCTGAAGCCCCGCACCAGCAACAAGCGGTTCCTGGCGATGCTGGCGGCGCTCGCCGAATGGCGCGAGCGCGAGGCGCAGACGCGCGACCTGCCCCGCGGCCGCGTGCTCAAGGACGAGGCGCTGACCGAGATCGCGGCGCATCCACCGGAGGGACCGGAAGGGCTCGAGCGCATCCGCGCCGTGCCGAAGGGTTTCGCCGCGTCGCGGCTGGGCAAGAGCCTGCTCGAGGCGATCGAGGCCGGCCGCCACGGACCGGTCCCTGAAGGCGTCGAGCCGCGCGCGCCCCAGCGCCGGCGCGAGCCCAATCCGGCGGCGATCGACCTGCTCAAGACGCTGCTCAGGCTCAAGGCCGAGGAGATCGGCGTCGCACCCCGCCTCATCGCCAACAGCGAGGACATCGAGAAGCTCGCGGCGCAGGAAGACGACGGCGTCGCCGCCCTGCACGGCTGGCGCGCCGAGGTCTTCGGCAAGGACGCGCTGGCGTTGCGCAAAGGCGACCTCGCCATCGCGCTCGAAGGCGGCCAGGCGGTCGTGGTGGAGCTGGAAGATTGAATTCGCGTATCATGGCCCGCGAATGCGGGCCACCCAGCTTGTCGTGAGGCTCTCCTGTCCGCGCAGACGCGCGGACGATGGGTGGCCCGGACAAGCCGGGCCATGACAGCTATTTCGCCGCCGCTTCCAACGCCGCGATATCCAGCTTACGCATCTTGAACATCGCTTCGGTGACGCGCCTGGTCTTGGCCTCGTCCGGGCTCGTGATCAGCTCGATCAGCCGGTTCGGCACGACCTGCCACGACAGCCCGTAGCGATCCTTCAGCCAGCCGCACATGTCCTCCGTGCCGCCGCCGGCGAGCAGGCCGTTCCAGTAGTGGTCGACCTCGTCCTGGCTGTCGCAATAAATCTGGAACGAGACCGCCTCGCTGAACTTGAACTGCGGGCCGCCGTTGAGCGCGGTGAAGGGCTGGCCGTTCAGCTCGAAGCCCACCGTCAGCACCGAGCCCTTCGGCCGCGGCCCCGCCTCGCCGTAGTACGACGTCGCGGTGATCTTCGAGTTGGGAAACACCGAGCAATAGAACTTCGCGGCGTCTTGGGCTTCGGTGTCGAGCCACAGGCAGGGCGCGATGGGCTTGCTCATTTCGCGTCTCCGTATTCGTCGTGGCGCTTGACCCAGCTGGTGAGGTTCCCCTTCGGCCCCTCGTCGCGGCCTTTGGGGGTGATACCGAGCCACATATAGGTCCCCAGGCTGCGCTCGTCGCCGCGGGCATAGGCGGAATAGGTGTGATAGATCGCGCCGTCCGCGTCCTTGAAGAAGACGCTGGTGCCGTGCAGGTCCTCCATCTTCCCGATGTCGGCGGTTTCGAAGTTGTAGAAGGCCTTGCCTTCGGCGACTTCGTCCTTGGTGAACGAGACGTGGTAATCGTAGTTGAAATCGCTGCCGGCCGACGACACCCAGGGGAAGTCCCATCCCATACGCTTCTTGTAGGCGAGAAGCTTGTCGAGCGGCGCGCGCGACACCGCGACATAGGTCACGTCGTGGTGCTTCAGGTGCTGGTTGGCGCCGTCGATATGGTCGGAGAGGAACGAGCAACCGACGCAGCCGGCCGCCCAATCGGGGGAAAACATAAAGTGATAGACGATGAGCTGGCTGCGGCCGTCGAACAGCTGTGACAGCGTCCTGCGGCCTTCGGGCGCGTCGAAGACGTAGTCCTTCTCGACCTTCACCCAGGGAAGCGCGCGGCGCTCTTCCGCCACCTGCTCTTGGAGATGGGTCAGCTCCTTCTCGCGCGCGAGCAGCTTCCTGCGCGCTTCGGTCCATTCGGCTTCAGAAACGATTTTGTGATCGGTCATTCGGCGTCTCCTATTTCGGCTGCGGCGGCCCGTCCATGCACGGGCGCACGATGCACTCGCCCTCGCCCGCGACCTCGAGGAAACGCTTGATGAGACCGATCATCTCTTCCCGCGACGACGCCTGCAGGTAGCCGAAGCCCTCGAAGCCGTCGCCGGGGTTCATGATATCGTGCGCCTCGAAGCGGCCGCCGATCAGCGAAGCGTGGATACCGTCACCGGTGGAAAAGCCGCCCGCCGCGATCAGGTGGCCCTTGCGCGTCATCTCCTCGGCGAAGGCCCCCATCTTCGCCATGTGCTCGGCGCTCGGCGGTCCGCTCGCGGGAACCCTGGGCTTGAAGAACGAAAGCACGACCATCGCGGCACCTTCCGGGTTGGTTGACAATTAGGTTGGTATCAACATGATATTTCCATGGCGAAGACGCGAGTGTCAAAGACGGAATCGTTCCCGCTCGAAACCGCGCTTCACATTCGCGACAACTGCCTGTGCCTACACGTGCAGCGCGCCGCGCGGCGGCTGGCACGGCGGTTCGACGACGCGCTCCGGCCCTTCGGCCTCACGCACGGCCAGTTCTCGCTGATGGTGGCGCTGAGCCGTCCCGTGCCGCATCCGATGGGGCCGGTGGCCAGCCTGCTGGCGATGGACCGCACCACGCTCACTGCGAACTTGAAACCCCTGGAGCGGCGCAAGCTCGTCAAGGTCGCGACCGCCAAGAACGACAAGCGCGGGCGCGTGCTGATGCTCACCGGCGCGGGGCGCAGGCTGTTGAACGCTGCCCTGCCCGCCTGGCGCGAGACCCATGCCGCGATCGAGCCCGCGCTAGACGAGCCCGATACGCTGCGCCTGGAGCTGCGCACGCTCGCGGCTTGAGGTGGTCAGGTCCGAAAACGGCCAGCCGATCGCGCCGCCGCCCGCTAGCGTCGTCCCGCAACATCGAAGGACGACAACATGGCCTCCATCGTCAAGGAATTCACGCTCGCCGCCGGCGCCGACGCGGTGTGGGACGCGCTGGCCGATTTCGGCGCGCTGCATACGCGCCTCGTGCCCGGCTTCGTGACGGACACACAGCTCGAAGGCGACACGCGCGTGGTCACCTTCGCGAACGGTTCGGTCGCGCGCGAACGGCTGGTCACAAGCGACGCCGAGCACCGCCGCCTCGCCTACATGATCAAGAGCGAACGCCTCGAGCACCACAACGCCTTCGCCCAGGTGTTCGCCGAGGGCGACGGCCGCTGCCGGTTCCTGTGGGTGACGGACGTCCTGCCGGGCGAGATCGCGCCTTATATCAGCGGCCAGATGGACGCCGGCGTGGAGGCGATGAAGAAACAGTTCGGGGGCTAACAGGCTGTTGAAGAATTATCCCACGGCTTGGCGATGAACTCGGCTTCATCGCCGTTGTCGAAGTCGATCTCGCCGACGAGGGAGCCGTCTGGCTGTAGTTCGGCCCATCCGTGGCCGCCGGCTTCGTCCATCTCGCTGTTGCCGTCCCAGGTGAAGTGGACGGTATTGGTGCCGCCGCCGCACAGACCGCCTGTGACGCATCCGAAGGCGAACTCTCCGGAGCCTTCACCGTCGAAGAGGATGTAGGCGGGCTCCATCAAGTCGAGGTAGTCCTTGCCGAAGTCGGGCATCTCGACGATGCGCCACTTGCCCTTCATGGGGCAGTGGCCAGCAGCTTGGGCAGGCGGATGAGGTTGTAGGCGGCGAGGCCCAAGGTGAAGGCGGCGTCCACACGGACGCGTCCTCGCAGCTTGGTCTTGGCCATGCCGGCCGAGGACTTGATCCAGCCGAACACCTCCTCGATGCGTTTGCGGCAGCGTTGACTGATGGCATAGCCCGGATGGCGCAGGGTGCGGCCGTCCACAGCGGTTTTGCGCGGCTTGCCGGTGTCCTTGCGGCGATGGCCGTCGATGGCGACGTGCGGCGTGACCCAGCGGCTGCGCAAGTCCTTCACAAAGGCTGCCACGTCATAGGCCTTGTCGGCGCCCAGCGTGATGCGTCGTCGTCGTGGCCTGTGGCGATCCACCAGCGCCAGCGCTTCGTCGCGCTCGGCGGTGCCGCCGGCCTGGCTCACCACGCCTGCCACCGCCAAGCCGTTGCGGTTCTCCATCAGCGCATGGCCCATGTAGCAGAGCTTGGCCGGCTGGCCGCTACCCTTGCGATAAAGCTTGGCCTCGGGGTCGGTCGTGCTCTCATGCGTCTGGTTGGAGCGCTTCTCCTTATGGAAGTCGCGCTCGGCGTTGCGTCCAGGCCCGTCACTGTCCGCGTCGCCGCCATCCTTCTGGCGGAAGCTCTTGATCGAAGCCCAAGCCTCGATCAGCGTCCCATCCACCGAGAAGTGATCGCTCGACAACAGCCGCTTCACCCGGGGCTGGGCCAGGATGGCGGCTAGAAACTTCGCCGCGATCTCTCCCTGAAGCAGCCGATCGCGGTTCTTCGAGAACGTCGAGTGGTCCCACACCGCGTCGTCCACGCCAAGACCCACGAACCAGCGGAACAGGAGGTCGAACTCCATCCGCTCCATCAACTGGCGCTCCGAGCGAACCCCATAGAACGCCTGCAGCAGCATCGCGCGAAGCAGCTTCTCCGGCGCGATCCCAGGCCGGCCGAAGTCCGTGTAGAGCTTGTCGAAGTCCTTCGACAGATCGCTCAAGCCCGCGTTCGCGATCTCCCGGATCGTCCGCAGCGGATGATCACGCCGCACCCGAGCCTCAAGGTCCACATAACTGAACAACGATCCAGAACGCTCGTCGCTTCCACGCATCGCCCATCCCTCGGCCGAGCCAGCACAAGGGAATCACGATCACAAACGATCCGCCAGAGACTTCTTCAACAGCCTGCTAGAGGTCGATTCCTAAAGGTCGGGCAGGTCGGTCGAATCCGGCGTGCCGTTCCTGATCTCGGAATTGCGGAACTGGCGATAGAGGCTGCGCTGGGTCGCGTAGTAGTCGACCGACGACCGCTCGATCGCTTCCAGATCCTCGACGTGGCGCGCGCGCAGGTCGAGCACGCCCATGCCGGCGCGGACATAGGTGAAGGTCCAATAGCCGTCGAAGCGCATATAGGTGAACGGATCGAGGAAATTGTCGGCGACCTTGCCGGCCAGGTCGCGTGGCGGCGCGGGGCCCAGGAACGGCATCACCAGATACGGGCCTTCGCCCGATCCCCACACGCCGAGCGTCTGTCCGAAGTCCTCGTCGTGGTCGGGGATGCCCATCTTCGTCGCCACGTCGACCAGGCCGCCCAGGCCCAAGGTCGAGTTGACCGTGAAGCGTCCGAAGGTCTGCAGGCCGCGGTCGGGCGAGCCTTGCAGGATGTCGTTGGCGAAGGTGACCGGCTTGCCGAGATTGTCGAGCACGTTGTGGATGCCGTCGCGCACCGGCTCCGGCACCGCGTGGTTGTAGAACTTGGCGACGGGTGCGGCGACGTGCTTGTCCAACCCTTGGTTGAACTCGAAAATCTTCCGGTTCGTCGGCTCGTAGGGGTCGTTCTGCGCCAGCGAATCGGGATTGTTGGTCGACGCGCAGCCGCCGAGCGCGGCGCCGGTCACGAGCACTGCCAGAAGTGTAGCCGAACGGAACATGCCCTCGCTCGATTATGCCGAATTGTTGAAACGTCTAAAGGCGCGATTCGATGCTCGTCTTAATATCGGGCGGGAACATGACGCCTACAAGACCCCCGAACGGATGTGTGCACATGGCCGGCATGCGCCCGCTTTGGCAGCGGCCTTTGATTCCGTTGACGTTTTCCATGGCCTGAAGCTTCCCTGAGGCGAACCGGCGCACCGTGATCGGTGGACCACGGCTTTCCGGCAACAGTTACGTCGAGGTAACCGGAAAGTTTCAATTCCCCACCCAGCCCTGGGCGCGCGCCGCGTCGTCGCGCGCGCGCTCCGGCCCGCCGAGCGTCTGGCGGTTGAAGCCGATGCGCTTGAACCAATAGTGCAGACCGACCAGGTCGGTGAAGCCCATGCCGCCATGGACCTCGGTCGCGGTGCGCGCGACGAAGGGGCCGATCTCGGATGTGTGCGCCTTGGCGTGCGCGGCGAGGCGGCGCGACTCCCCCGGCAGCGCGTCGAAGCCGTAAGCCGCGTACCAGACGAGCGCGCGGCAGGGTTCGAGCTCGGCCGCCATCTCGGCGCACATGTGCTTGACCGCCTGGAACGAGGCGATGACGCGCCCGAACTGCTTGCGCTCCTTGGCATAGGCGACCGCCTTCTCCAGCATGCGCGTACCCGCGCCCAAGGTGTCGGCGGCGAGTACGATGCGGCCGGCATCGATCATGCGCTCGGCGGAGCCGCCGAGCTTCTCGGCAGGCGCGTTGTCGAGGTCGATCCGTGCCACCGACCGGGTCGCGTCGATGGTGGCGAGCGGCACGACGGCGGCGTCGCGGCGCTCGACGAGATGGAGATCGCCGAACTTGTCGGCGACGACGAAGACGTCCGCGGTATCGGCGTCGAGCGCGAAGAGCGACGTGCCGCTGAGCCTGCCGTTCTTCGCCGTGATGCCCGCGCCGTCGCGCGCGCCCGCGGCATGCTCGCTGACGGCGACACCGGCCTTGATCTCGCCGGCGGCGAGCTTCTTCGGATACGGCGTGCCGGCGAGCGCCAGCGGCGCCATTACGGCGCTGGCGAGGAACGGCGCGCGCGCGACGTGGCGGCCGAGCTGCTCGGCGACAAGCGCCGCATCCAGCAAGGTGAGGCCGAGCCCGCCCTCGCGCTCCGGGATCAGGATGCCGGGCACGCCCAGCTCCAGCAGCGCGTCGAAGGCGCTTGCGCCCTTGCGCACCGCGTCGAGCGGCGAAACGCGCTCGAGCGTGCGGCCGACGCTCTCCTGCATCATCGTCTGGTCCTGGGTGAGCCCGAATTCCATCAGCTCGCTGCCTTCGGCTCGCGCGGCATGCCAAGCCCCCGTTCGGAGATGATGTTCTTCTGGATCTGCGCCGTGCCGCCGCCGATGATCAAGCCCAGATCGAACATGAAACGCTGCTGCCATTCTCCGTGGGCGCGCAGGTGCGGGCTGTCGCCATAGAGGATGCCCAGCTCGCCCAGCATGTCGTTGGCGAAGCCGGCGAGCTGGTGGTTGATCTCGCAGCCTTGCAGCTTGACGATCAGCCGCGCGATGCCGGGGTCTTCGCCCTTCAGGCTCGCGGTGAGCAGGCGCAGGCCGTGATATTCCATCGCCATCACGCGCGCCTGCAGCTTGAGCAGGCGGTCGCGCCACACGGGATTGTCCATCAGCCGCCGGCCGTCGACCGTCTCTTCGCGCATCATGTCGACCAGCGCCTTGAAGCGCGTGCCGGCCTGGTTCGGATCGCCCAGCATGCCGCGCTCGTGCTTGAGCGTCGCGTTGGCGACGAGCCAGCCCTGGCCGCGTTGACCGACGATGTCCTTCTTCGGCACGCGCACGTCGGTGAAGAACACCTCGTTGAACTCGGCGCGGCCGGTCATGGTGACCAGCGGGCGCACCTCGATGCCGGGCGTCTTCATCGAGAAGATGAGGTAGGAAATGCCCTCGTGCTTGGGCTTGTCGGCTTCCGTGCGCACCAGGCAGAAGATCATGTCGGCCTGCGCCGCGGTCGAGGTCCAGATCTTCTGGCCGTTGATGACGAAATCGTCGCCGTCTTCGGTGGCGCGCGTGGCGAGCGCGGCCAGGTCGCTGCCCGCGCCGGGCTCGGAATAGCCCTGGCACCAGATCACCTCGCCGCGCAGGGTGGGCGCGATCCATTTTTGCTTTTGCTCTTCCGTCCCCAATTCCAGCAAGGTGGGAACCAGCATCGAGATGCCCTGGTTCGCCATGCCCATGGGCAGGCCGGCGGCGATGAATTCTTCCGCGATGATGCGGCTCTTCAGGATGTCCGGCGCGGCGCCATAGCCGCCGTATTGCTTGGGGATCGTGCGCGCGGCGTAACCGCGGCCGATGAGCAGCCGCTGCCAGCTGCGCATCTCTTCGCTGAAATAGGATTTGGGCGCGCGCCCGCCGTATTCTTTGGCGAACGCGCGCACCTCATCCCGGAACGCTTCGTATTCGGGACCGTAGGAGAGGTCCATCAGAGCCTTTCGACGATCGTGACGTTGGCGAGGCCGCCGCCTTCGCACATGGTCTGCAGGCCCCAGCGCTTGCCGTTCTGCTTGAGCGCGTTGACCAGCGTCGTCATCAGCTTGGTGCCCGAAGCGCCGAGCGGGTGGCCGAGCGCGATGGCGCCGCCATGGACGTTGATCTTGTCCGGATCGGCGCCGGTGTATTGCAGCCACGCCGTCGGCACCGAGGCGAAGGCCTCGTTGACCTCATACAGATCGATGTCGCCGATCTTCATGCCGGACTTCTCCAGCGCGCGCTTGGTCGCGGGCAGGGGCGCTTCCAGCATGATCACCGGATCGCCGCCGATGACGGTCATGTGATGGATGCGCGCCAGCGGCTTCACGCCCAGCGCCTTCAGGCCCTTCTCGTTGACGATCATCACGCCCGAGGCGCCGTCGCAGATCTGGCTCGAGGTGGCCGCGGTGATCGCGCCGCCTTCGCGCAGCAGCTTCACGCCCTTGATGCCGTCCAGGCTGACGTCGAAGCGGATGCCTTCGTCGACCGTGTGCTCGACCTCGCCGCCGTCCTCGAGCTTGATCTTGAGCGGCACGATCTCGTCCTTGAACTTGCCGCCTTGCGTCGCCGCGATCGCTTTCTGATGGCTCTTGAAGCCGTATTCGTCGAGCATGTCCTTCGTCAGCTTGTACTTCTCGGCCATCATCTCGGCGCCCATGAACTGGCTGAACTGCACGTTCGGATATTTCGCCATGATCTCCGGGCTCATATAGGAGCCCATGCCCTTTTCCATCGCGAGCACGGCACTGGCGCCCATCGGGACGCGGGTCATGCTCTCGACGCCCATCGCGATCACCGCGTCCATCGATCCGCTCATCACGGCCTGCGCCGCGAAGTGGAGCGACTGCTGCGACGAACCGCACTGCCGGTCGACGCTGGTGCCGGGCACGTGCTCGGGCAGGCGCGAGGCCATCACCGCGTTGCGCGCCACGTTGATCGCCTGCTGACCCACCTGCGAAACGCAGCCGCAGATCACGTCCTCGATCAGGTCGGGGTTCGCGCCCGAACGGTCAAGCAGCGAGTTGATCACCTGCGCGCCCAGGTCGACGGGATGCCAGTCCTTCAGCTTGC
>JAFBAL010000042.1 GCA_019247845.1 Alphaproteobacteria bacterium
CGATCTTGTTCCACTCAAAGGAATCCATAAGGTCTGCTCCGCCGTGCTGTGCGAGGTCCGGGCGCGGTTGCGCCCTTTCAGGATCGCGGGGACATTACAAGTCCGCCCAATTGCGTCATTGCGGCGAAGCGTCGCATAAATCGAGGAAATCCCGGCTTTTGCCATGAAACCCATCGTTCTGATCCCCGCCCGCATGGCCTCGACCCGTCTGCCCGGCAAGCCGCTGGCCGATATCGCGGGCAAGCCCATGATCGTGCGCGTCTGGGAGCAGGCGGTCGCGGCCGAGGTCGGCCCGGTCGTGGTGGCCGCGGCCGAGCGCGAGATCGCGGCGACGATAGAGGCGGCTGGCGGGCGGGCGGTCATGACCGCGCCCGACCTGCCCTCGGGCTCCGACCGCATCTTCGCCGCGCTTCAGGCGGTGGGCGGCGGCCATGACGTCGTGGTGAACCTGCAGGGCGACCTGCCGGCGCTCGACCCGTCCTACGTGCGTGGCGTGATCGCGGCGCTGCCGGGCCACGACATCGCGACCCTGGCGGCCGAGATCGACGACCCGACGGATTTCGACAATCCCAACGTGGTCAAGCCCGCGATCGCCTGGACGAGCGCGACGCTGGGCCGCGCGCTCTATTTCTCGCGCGCGCGCATTCCCCACGGCGCGGGAGCGCTGTTCCATCACGTCGGCATCTATGCCTATACGCGCGACGCGCTCGCGCGCTTCGTCGCGCTGCCGCCGTCGCCGCTCGAGGGCCGGGAGAAGCTGGAACAGCTGCGCGCCCTGGAAGCCGGCATGACGATCGCGGTGGCGCGCGTCGACAAGGTGCCGCTCAGCGTCGACACGCCTGAAGACCTGGAGAGAGCCAAAGCATGGTTTGCATAGCATGGTGTCGTTGATCTCCCGCGCGAAGACGGTCGCGTTCCAGGGCGAGCCGGGCGCTTACGCCAATCTCGCCGCGCGCGAGGCGCTGCCGCAGGCTGAGGCCCTGCCGCGCCCGACCTTCGATGCCGCGCTGGAAGCGGTACGCAAGGGCGAGACCGATCTGGCCATCGTGCCGGTCGAGAACTCGGTCTATGGCCGCATCGCCGACACCCATCTGCTGGTGCGCCATTTCGGACGCCCCGTGAAGGGCCATGCCTCGGCGGAGAAGAGCGATCTCTTCATCGCCGGCGAGCACTTCCATCGCGTTCGCCACCAATTGCTGGGCCTGAAAGGCGCCGGCCTGGCCCAGGTGAAAGAAGTCTTCAGCCAGCGCCCGGCGCTCGGCCAATGCCGGAAGATCATCAAGGAGATGAAGCTCGTCGAGCGCGAATGGTCCGACACCGCGGGCAGCGCCAAGCACATAGCCGAGCTTGGCGATCCCCACGCCGCCGCTATCGCCTCCAAGCTCGCGGGCGAGCTCTACGGCCTCGACGTGCTGCGCGCCGACGTCGAGGACGAGCCGCACAACATGACGCGGTTCCTGATCGTCGGCGCCGAGGACGAGGATGCGCCGAACGACGGCGCGGTGATCACGACCTTCCTGTTCCGGGTCAAGAACATCCCGGCGGCGCTCTACAAGGCGCTCGGCGGCTTCGCGACCAACGGCGTGAACATGACCAAGCTGGAGAGCTACCAATTGGGCGGCTCGTTCAACGCGACCGAGTTCTATGCCGATATCGAGGGCCATCCCGACCAGCCCGCGGTGCGCCGCGCGCTCGAGGAGCTCCAGTACTTCACGTCCAAGCTCACGGTGCTGGGCGTCTACAGGGCGCATCCGTTCCGCGCCGAGATGCCGTGATCGTGAACCGTCCGTCGCGCCGCCCGTGCTATCCAGCACGCGCTATTTTCAAGAGGTGGATCATGAAAACGCCGATTTACGTCGTCACGCTGTCGCTGCTCGCGCCGCCCGCGCTCGCCGCCGATCTGAAAGGCGAGATCGTCAACGCGACCGAGCATGCCGAATATGCGGCGGCAGCTCCGACCATCGCCGAGGCGCATGCCCATCTCCATCACGCGCTCAACTGCATCGTGGGGCCGGGTGGGAACGGGTTCGATTCCAAGGAGATGAATCCCTGCGCGGGCTCGGGCAGCGGCATCATCCCCGACGAGAGCGATGCCGCCGCCAGGACCGCGCTCGAAGGCGCGGCGGCCGAGGCGCGCGACGGACTGGCGAGCGACGATCTCGCCAAGGCCAAGGCGGACGCCGGCGCGGTGGCGGGTGCGCTCAAAGGGCTGAAATAGGGTCTTGTCCTCACTGGATAACATTGGCCCTATCTTTAGGCCCTGCGTTATGCGGCAATGTGAGTTTACCGATGTTGCATTAGCTTCCGGTGCTGCAGAGCTTGCCTTTTTGTCAAAGCGGCGCGATCACGACCTGGCCCTCTCTAGCGGTGACCGCAGCTGCTCGCCGAGCACGCTATGATATGCGATTGCGAATCCATCCCGTGATCGCGGGAGCGAATAGTGGAAAAGCCTTTGCCATAATAATCAGTGTCGCCATTGCGCAAATCGCAAGCAGAACAAATGCAACGATTCCCCAGGGGCCGTTTGCTGAACCGCCGTTTCCTAGAAACCGGAATTCAATTTGGTTCTTGTTGTTTCGCTGCACGGCTCTCTCCAGTGAAGCTCAAGGCGCAACTCGCCATTGAGAAATGCTGCTTCGAAATGGAGGAGGGACGAAGTATGTGTCTCCGCCGCGCGAGAATCTTTAGTTGCGGCTGTGCGAAGGTTTGGTGACAATGCTCTATTCGGCTCTCTAGCGTTGCCCAACGGCAACAGCTACTCAAAGAGTTATTTGGGCGCCTGGGCAGGGGCCGAGTTTCATGAAGGGGCGGTTGAAACTGACACAATAAAATATTTCAGCTGATTCTAAATCGTCACCCCACCGCCCATGCCTTGATCAGGTGATGGGCGATGGCGATGGCGGGCGGCAGCCACAGCCCCTCCACGCGCCCGCCCTCGATGACCTTGCGCGCGGTGGCACGGTCGAGCCAGCGCGCTTCGGCGAGCTCGTTCTCGTCGACGATCAACTCGCGCGTCAGGCTCCTGGCGAAGCAGCCGATCATCAGCGACGAGGGGAAGGGCCAGGGCTGCGTGGTGTGATAGCTGACCTCGCCGGTCTCGATGCCGGCCTCTTCCTTCAGCTCGCGGCGCACCGCCTCTTCGATGGTCTCGCCCGGCTCGATGAAGCCCGCCAGCGCCGAGTACATGCCTTGCGGGAACTGGCGGCCGCGCCCGACCAGGCACTCCTCGCCATAGGTCGCCAGCATGATCACCACCGGATCGGTGCGCGGGAAATGCTCCGCGCCGCAGGCGTCGCACAGCCGCCGGTAGCCTGCGTCCATGATCCGGGTCGGCTGGCCGCAGCGCGCGCAGAAGCCATGGCGCTGGTGCCAGTCGATCATGGCCTTGGCCTGGCCCATGATCGCGGCGTCCTTGGCCGACAGCACCATCGCGGCGCCGCGCGCTTCGCGGAAGCGGCCGAAGCCCACCAGCGGCCCGCTCGCCTCCGGATCGCTCGCGGCGGAAACGTCGAGCGCGAACAGCGCGCGCTCGCCGTCGCGCCCCGTCTCCAGGCCGAGGAACACGCAAGGCGCATCGCCGGCCGCCATGCTCTCGCACAGGCCGGGGCGGAACAGGCCGAGCTCGGCACTGCCGTCGTCGCCCAGGATGAAAGGCTGAAGCTTCCACATGGGAAGGATCAGGGTCGACGGATCGCGCCGCTTGGCCTCGATGAAAGCGGCATCGCCGCGCTTCTCGCTCGCGCGGTTCAACGGGTTGCCGGTGAAAGGGATCATGACCGAGCCTCTTGCTGGCGCCACGCTAGCCGTTCGGGCCGCGGGCACAAGCCCTCTTTAACCGCCCGCTAACCACGTCCGTTCAGCGCAGCTTTACGGTAACGTGCTCAAATTTGAATATGCTTCGCGTTCTTGGATGCATCGTGTTCGAGCACGATCTCAGGCTCGTCGTGCTCGCGGCGGTCCTGTGCCTGTTCTCCTGTGCGACGGCGATGAGCCTGATCGGCCGCGCCCGCGCCGGCGACGCGCATGGGCGTTGGCTCGGACGCCGGCTGTGGATCGCCGGCGCGGGCTTCGCGGCGGGCTCGGGCATATGGGCCACGCATTTCGTCGCCATGCTCGCCTATCGCTCGTCCTTCCCCTTCGACTACGACATCGGCATGACGCTGCTCTCGGTCATGATCGCGGTCGCGCTGTGCAGCCTGGGCTTCTGGATCGCGGTCGTGCGCGGCAGGGCGCTTTTCGGCGGCGGTCTCCTCGGCGCCGCCATCGGAACCATGCATTACGTCGGCATGGCGGCGGTGCATGCGCCGGCCAAGGAGATCTGGGAACCGGCCTATGTCGCGGCTTCGCTCGCGATCGGCATCGTCCTGATGGCGTTCGGCATGCGGCTGGCTATGCGCGACAGCGGGTTCCGGAGCTTCGCCTGGGGCGTCGCGGCCTTCACGATAGCGATCGTGGCGATGCATTTCACCGGCATGGCGGCGGTGCGCTTCGCCTACGATCCGACCGTGCCGATGACGACGGGCCTGATCGCGCCCGATGCGCTCGCCGTCGCGATCGCGGCGATCGCGGTCCTGATCCTGGGGCTCGGCATGGTGACGGCGGTGGTCGATCATCACCTGGCCGAGCGCGCGGCGGGCGAGGCGGGCCGGCTGCGCAGCCACATCGCCGAGCTCGAAGCGACCAAGGCCGAGCTCGAAAGCTCGCTGCGCGACCGCGCCATCGCGCTGACCAAGGCCGACATGGCCAGCCGCTCGAAGTCGGCGTTCCTGGCGGCGATGAGCCACGAGCTGCGCACGCCCCTGAACGCCATCATCGGCTTCTCGGAGGTGATGACGCTTCAGGCCTTCGGTCCGCTCGGCAACGCGCATTACCAGAGCTATGTCCACGACATCCATGAATCGGGGAAGCATCTGCTGTCGCTGATCAGCGACATCCTCGACATCTCGCGGCTCGAGGCCGGCAAGGCCGAGCTGAACGAGGAGCCGGTCCAGATCGCCACTCTCGTCGCCGATTGCCTGCGCATGGTCGAGCACCAGGCCGAGAAGGGCGCCATCACATTGGTCGAGGACGTGCCGCGCGACCTGCCGCGGGTGCTGGCCGACGAGCGGCGCCTGAAGCAGGTGCTGCTCAACCTGCTGTCCAACGCGGTCAAGTTCACGCAAGGCGGCGGCAGCGTCACCGTGCGCGTGCGCGCGAGCGATGAAGGCATGTCGCTGGCGGTCGAGGATTCCGGCATCGGCATCGGGCCCGAGGACATCGCGCGCGCCTTCGAGAACTTCAGCCAGATCGATTCCACCGTCGCCCGCCATCAGCAGGGCGCGGGGTTGGGCCTGCCCTTGTCGCGCCAGCTGATGGAGCTGCATGGCGGAAGGCTCACCCTGGAGAGCGTGCTCAGCGTGGGCACGATCGCGACCGCGTTCGTCCCCGCCTCGCGGGTGCTGGCGCGGACGCGGGCCGCGGCCTGAAGGCGCTGTTCGGACTCGCAATCTCGACTCCAACCGCTTATGTCCCCGCCCGGAAGTCGGCGGGCGCGCCGCTCGCCAACCTGGTCAGGCCGGGAACGGCGAGCGAAAAGCAATCGCGCGGCGGCGCGATTGCCGCGAGCGCCATACCGAGACTTCGGACTCGCAATCTCGGCTCCAACCGCTTATATCCCCGCCCGGAAGTCGGCGGGCGCGCCGCTCGCTAACCTGGTCAGGCCGGGAACGGAGCAGCCATACCGAATCCGGCGCGGGTCGCCGGCTTCCACCTTTCCCTGGCGCCTTTCCCCGCCACCGTGCCTCATCCACAGAAATCGCGCCCAAGCCCGCGCGAGCGGCTGCTATAGTCGCGCCCATGGACAACGATCTCGGCCTCGACCCGCCCAAAAAGGCGGACGCCTATCGCGTGTTGGCGCGCAAATACCGCCCGCAGGACTTCACCGGCCTGATCGGTCAGGAGGCGCTGGTCAGGACGCTCTCGAACGCCTTCGCCACCGGGCGCATCGCCCATGCCTTCATGCTCACCGGCGTGCGCGGCGTCGGCAAGACGACGACGGCGCGCATCATCGCGCGCGCGCTCAACTGCATCGGTCCGGAGGGCAAGCGGACGGAGCCGACGATCCATCCCTGCGGCGTCTGCGAGCCCTGCATCGCCATCGCCGAAAGCCGTCATGTCGACGTGCAGGAGATGGACGCCGCCTCGCGCACCGGCATCGACGACATCCGCGAGATCATCGAAGGCGTGCGCTATGCGCCCGCGTCCGCGCGCTACAAGGTCTATATCATCGACGAAGTGCACATGCTCTCCAAGCAGGCCTTCAACGGCTTGCTCAAGACGCTGGAAGAGCCGCCGCCGCATGTGAAGTTCGTCTTCGCCACGACCGAGATCCGCAAGGTTCCGGTGACGGTGCTGTCGCGCTGCCAGCGCTTCGACCTGCGCCGCATCGAGACGGCCGAGCTCGCGGGCCTGCTGAAGGCGATCTCCGAGAAGGAAGGCGTGCGGATCGAGGACGCGGCGCTGGCGCTGATCGCCCGCGCGGCCGAAGGTTCGGCACGCGATTCCCTTTCTCTGCTCGACCAGGCCATCGCGCATTCTTCAGGCGAAGAATTGGGCGAGGAAGGCGAGATCAAGGCCGAGACCGTGCGCGCGATGCTGGGGCTTGCCGATCGCGGCCGCGTGCTCGACCTGTTCGAGAAGCTGATGGGCGGCAAGGTCGCCGATGCGCTCGCCGACCTGAACGAGCTTTACGACCGCGGCGCCGATCCCTTGAGCGTGATGCAGGACCTGCTCGAGATCGTCCATTTCCTCACCCGCGTGAAGGTCGCGCCGGCGGCGCAAGGCTATTTCGACGGCGCGAGCTCGGAAGGGCGCCGTGCGGCCGAGATGGCGGCAAAGCTCTCCATGCCGTCCCTGACACGCGCCTGGGCGATGCTGCTCAAAGGCCTGATCGAGGTGCGCGACGCGACGCGGCCGATCTCGGCCTGCGAGATGGCGCTGATCCGGCTCGCCTATGCGGCCGACCTGCCGCCGACCGACAAGCTGGTGCGCGACCTCATCGACGGCGACGGCTCTGCACGTGGCGCCGGAGCGCCGTCGCGTCCCGCGCTGCCCTCCGGCGCGCCGCGCGCGAGCCTGCGGTCCGATCCCGTCGCGCAAGGATCGCCTGCTCCCGCGATGGCGGCGGCGAACGCGCCGGTGCTGCGCACGGTCGAGGACATCGTCGCCCTTGCCGAGCCGCGCTCGGTGCTGAAGGTGCAGATCGAAAGCTTCGTGCGGCCGATCCGGCTCGAGCCCGGCATCCTCGTCTTCTCGCCGGCACCGGGCGCGCCGTCGACGCTCGCCGCCGACCTGACGCAAAAGCTGAAGGACTGGACCGGCCAGCGCTGGGTCGTGACCCTGGCGCGCGAAGGCGGCGAGCCCTCCATCGCCGAGCGCCGCAAGCAGGCCAAGACCGCGCGTCTCGAAAGCGTGGCGCAACAGCCTTTGGTGCGCGCCGTGCTCGACCGCTTTCCGGGCGCGGAGATCGTCGCGGTGCGCGACGCGGCGGTCGAAGAGGCGCCGGCCGAGCCGTCGCGCGACGATTAGCTTTTCGCCGTGTGGCGGATGCCGAAGATCAGCATCCACGCCGTCAGCACCGTGCGCACGACCTTGACCAGGCACGCCAGCGCCACGACGAACAGCGCCCAGTCCAGCCGCGCGATGGTCGCGGCGCCGCCGATCGCGCCCATCACATAGGCCGCGATGACGGTGGCGATCAGCACCGTCGGGAATCCGCCGCGTTGGCTGATGGTGATGTGCTGGTTCGCATAGCGGTAGATGATCATAAGCGGCAGCCGGAGCCCGAACAGGTTGAGGAGGATGAGCTCGGCACCCAGCCATGTGGGCGGCTGCGGCGTCAGCACGGCGGCGGCCTCCAGCAGCACCGTCAGCAGATGCATGGTGTTGTTGCGCGCGCCTTCCATGGTCCCGCGCGTGTTGACGTCGTCCTGGCGGCCCAGCCTGTCGAAATGCAGCGAGACGACGATGAAGAGCAGGCCGACCAGCGCGCCGGCCGACGAGCCGATCATGACGAACAGATCGTGCCAGGCTTCCATAAGCGTGTCCCGGTCAGAGGAAGTTGTTCGGCCAGATCATGGTACGCCACATATGCGCCGTGGGCGAGCCGTCGAAGCCCAGCCCTTCCTTCGGCTGCCTGAAATGGCGTCCGATCAGGTCGTCGAACTCGCGCGCGTCGATCGCCACGTCCTCCTCGAAGGCATAGAGGTCGTAGAGCGTGATCGCGCGGGCGCTGCCGTACCAGCGATGCCCCCGCGCGCGCGCATATGCCTGCTTCAGATAATCGGGCACCTCGTAATCCGCGCCGTAGAAGCGCACATAGGCTTGCGGATATTCGTAGTTCACCTCGGGGTCGGCGAAGAAACGCAGCGCCTGGTGATGCTCGACCGCCCATGCGACCTCTTCGTCGACGTAAGGCGCGATCAGCTGCGCGCCCCAATAGCCGTGGTCGGTGCGGATCAGCGCGCCCATCGCGATGTCGTGCAGCAGGCAGGCCAGCACGACCTTCTCCGGATGCCCGGCCTTGCGCGCCAGCGCAGCGCTTTGCAGCAGGTGATTGCGCGCGGTCTTGCCGAAGCGCAGGCGGTAGAAGTCGAGCAGCGTGGGCTTCTCGGGCATCCTGGGCAGCGCCGGGTTGTCGCCCACCATCATCAGCGTTTCCGGTCCCAGCGCCGAAAGCACCTCGCGCTCCCTGGCGTTGTCGGGATCGTCGATCAGGGCGATGGGCTGGGGAACACTGAGACGCTTCGGTTCCGACATGGCACGTCCTCGAAATCGATATGGCGAAGGATACGCCTGCCCTGCTAGAGGGATATGGACATGGCGACGCACACCGCAGGCCCCGAGATCGAGCGCTTGATCCAGCTCCTGGCGAAGCTGCCGGGGCTCGGGCCGCGCTCGGCGCGCAGAGCCGCGCTGGCGCTGCTCAAAAAGCGCGAGGCGCTGCTCGAGCCCTTGGGCTCGGCGATGCGCGACGCGGCCGCCGCGATCCGGGTGTGCGGGACCTGCGGCAATTTGGATACCACCGATCCATGCGGGCTGTGCCGCGACCCGTCGCGCGACGGCCAGGTGCTCTGCGTCGTCGAGGACGTCGCCGACCTCTGGGCGCTGGAGCGCGCCGGCGTCTTCCGCGGCAAGTATCACGTGCTCGGCGGCGCGCTCAGCGCGCTCGACGGCATCACGCCGGAACGGCTGAACGTCGCCTCGCTCTTGAAGCGCGTCGGCGGCGGCACGGGCGAGGTGATCCTCGCCGTCAACGCCACCGTAGAAGGCCAGACCACCGCGCATTATCTGATGGACGCCTTGGCGCCCTCGGGCGTGAAGGTCACGCGCCTGGCGCACGGCGTGCCCGTCGGCGGCGAGCTAGACTATCTCGACGAAGGCACGCTGTCCGCGGCGTTCAAGGCGCGGCGGGGGCTTTAGGACAAAGCCTTCGGCGCGTCCGGCGCAGACAGCTCGACTTTCTCGATCTTCTCGGCGCGGTCCACCACCTTGTTCTTCGAGATCAGGATGTCCTTGATGTCGCCCTCGGCCTGTCCGAGGTGGGTCTTGAATTTCTCGACGCGATCGCCCAGTAGCCGCACATCCTTCAGCATCGTGCCGACTTCCTTTCGGATCATGTCGGCTTGCTCGCGCATCTTGGCGTCCCGCATCAGGCCTTGCAGCGTGCTGATCACCAGCATGAAGACGTGCGGGCTGGCCACCACTACCTGACTCTGTCGCGCGCGCCTTAGCGTTTCGGTGAAATTGGCGTGCAGCTCCGCATACATGGAGTCCGAGGGCAGAAACATGACGGCAGGCGTCTGGGTCTCGCCGGCGATCAGGTATTTTTCGGAGATGTCCTTCACATGCTTCTGGATGTCGTTCCGCACCTGGACCATCGCTAGCTTGCGCGCCTCGTCGGTATCGGCTTTGCGCAGCGCCTCGAAGCTTTCGAGCGGGAACTTGGCATCGACGACGATGCGCGCCGTCACGTTTGGAATGCGGATCGCGCAATCCACGATCTTGCCGTTCGAAAGCTTGACCTGAAACTCGTACTGATCCGGCGCCAGATGGTCCGAGACGATGCTCTCCATCTGGTCCTGGGCGACCGTCCCGCGCGCCTGCTTGTCCGAGAAAATCGCGCGCAGCGATATGACGTGCGTGGACAGATCGCTGATGTTCTTCTGTGCCGCGTCGATCACCGACAGACGCTCGGTGATGCTGACGAAAGTCTCGCCTGTCTGTTGCGCGCTCGCGGCAAGCCCCTCGCCCATGCGCTTCTCCAGCGCTTCCAGCCGTTCTCCGAGTGTCCGGGTAAGCGCTTCCTGCGCCGCCACCGAGGCGAGGAACTGACCGCCGATCTCGCCCTGCTTGGTCAGAAGCGTGTCCAGCCGCGGATCGGCGGGCGGCGCGGCCGGAGCGCGGCGCAAGCTCAGCGCCAGCAGACCCGCCGCAACCACCACGCAGATACCCAGCAAAATCAGCCCAATTTCCATCTCGGGTCCCGTTAAACTTGACCGGCGCGTCAGGCTCACCTATCTGAGCCCCATGACCATCCGCCCCATCCTTACCGCGCCCGACCCGCGCCTCAAAGCGGTCTCCACCGGCGTCGACAAGGTCGACGACGAGATTCGCCGGCTGATCGACGACATGGCCGATTCGATGTACGAGGCCGACGGCATCGGGCTGGCCGCGATCCAGATCGGCGTGCCGAAGCGCGTCATCGTGATGGATCTCGACCAGAAGTCCGGCAACAGGAATCCGCGCGCCTACGTCAATCCGAAGATCGTCTGGGCCTCGGACGAGGTCGCGACCTTCGAGGAGGGCTGCCTGTCCGTGCCCGAGATCTGGGAAGACGTCGACCGGCCCGCGCGCATCAAATGCGAGTATCTCGACCGCGACGGCAAGCTGCAGACGCTGGAAGCCGACGGGCTGCTCGCGACCTGCCTGCAGCACGAGATGGACCATCTCGAAGGCGTGCTGTTCATCGACCACATATCCAAGCTCAAGCGCTCCATGGCGATGCGCAAGCTGCAGAAAGCCAAGCGGCTGAAAGAGACGGGGTGAGCCTCCGTCTGGCATTCATGGGCACGCCGGATTTCGCGGTGCCCACGCTCGCCGAGCTGATCGCGCAGGGCCACGACGTCCCTTGCGTCTATTCCCAGCCTCCCCGTCCCAAGGGCCGCGGCTATGAGACGGAAGCCTCGCCGGTGCACAAATTCGCGGCATCGGCGGGCATCGACGTACGCACGCCGCCGTCGCTGAAAGGTGCCGAGGCGCAAGCGGAGTTCGCGGCGCTGAACCTCGATGCCGCGGTCGTCGTCGCTTACGGGCTGCTGCTGCCGAAGCCCGTATTGGATGCGCCGCGGCTGGGCTGCTTCAACCTGCATGCCTCGCTCCTGCCGCGGTGGCGCGGTGCCGCGCCGATCCAGCGCGCGATCATGGCCGGCGACGACGAGACCGGCGCCATGGTCATGCGCATGGAGGAGGGCCTCGACACCGGCCCCGTGCTGCTGGGCGAGCGTGTCGCCGTCGGACGCAAGACCTATGGCGAGCTGCACGACGCGCTTTCCCGCCTCGGCGCCGCCCTGATGGCGCGCGCGCTTTCGGCGCTGGAGCGCGGCGGCATCGTGGAGCAGCCGCAGCCCGAAGAGGGCGTCACCTATGCGAAGAAGATCTCCAAGGACGAAGCGCGCATCGACTGGACGAAAAGCGCGCGCGAGATCGACTGCCTGATCCGCGGCCTGTCGCCGTTTCCCGGTGCCTGGACGAGCGCGAACGGCGAGCGGCTGAAGCTGCTCGATTGCGAGCCGGTCTCGGGCCACGGAGCGCCGGGCACGGTGCAGGGCGGCGTCGTGTTCTGCGGCGACGGCGCGCTGCGCCTGAAGCGGTTGCAGCGCGCGGGAAAGGCGGCGATGGCGGCACGGGATGCGCTGCGCGGCTTCGCCCCGGCGCGGTTCGACTGATGCGCTATCGCCTGACGGTCGAATACGACGGCGGGCCCTTCGTCGGCTGGCAGCGTCAGGACAACGGGCCGTCGGTCCAGGGCGCGCTGGAAGACGCCATCTTCAAGCTCTCGGGCGAGACCGTCACCGTCACCGGCGCGGGCCGCACCGATGCGGGCGTGCACGCGCTGGGGCAGGTGGCGCATTTCGATCTCGTCAAGGCATTCGCGCCCGACAAGGTGCGCGACGCGCTGAACCACCACCTGAAGCCCCGGCCTGCCGTGGTTCTCGGCGCGGCCATCGCGGATGGCGGGTTCCATGCGCGGTTCTCGGCCACAGGACGCCACTATCTCTATCGCATCCTCTGCCGCCGTCCGCCGCCGGCGCTCGAGACCGGGCATGTGTGGCACGTCGTGCGCGATCTCGATGCCGAGGCGATGCACGCGGCGGCCCAGGCTCTGGTCGGTCAACACGACTTCACCACCTTTCGCGCGGCGGAGTGCCAGGCGAAGTCGCCGGTCAAGACGCTGGACCGCCTCGACGTCGCGCGCGTCGGCGAAGAGGTGCATGTGAATGCGTCGGCACGCTCGTTCCTGCATCACCAGGTGCGCTCCATCGTCGGAAGCCTGAAGCTGGTCGGCGAAGGCAAATGGCGCGCGCGCGACATGAAGGCCGCGCTCGACGCGCGCGATCGCCGCGAATGCGGTCCCGTGGCGCCGCCCGACGGGCTCTATCTCGTGCGCGTCGATTACTGAAGATCGACCAGCTCGACCGCGTCCGGCTTGATGCCCAGGAAGATCTCGCCGACGCGCGCGAACCGTTCCGCCGCGTCCGTCGCGAGGAATGCGTGGCCGGGCGGCGCCGTGCCGCCGCGCAGCAATCCGTCGTCGGCGAGACGCTTGGCGACGGTTCGCGCCGCGATCTCGGCGCTGTCGACCAGCGCCACGCCGGGGCCCGCGATCTTGCCGATGGTGCCTTTGAGCGCGGGATAATGCGTGCAGCCCAGGACCAGCGCCTCGGGCTTTTGCGCGAGCACGGGGTCGAGATAGCGATGCGCGACCAGCTCTGCGATGACGCCGTCGATCAGGCCTTCCTCGGCCAGCGGCACGAACAGCGGGCAGGCCTGGCTCATCACCTCGACGTCCGGGGCGCGCGCCTGGATGGCGCGGGGATAGGCGCCGGCTTTCACCGTGCCTTCGGTCGCGATCACCGCGATGGGCCCTTTGGGCGATGCGGCCAGCGCCGCATCGGCGCCGGGCCCGATCACGTCGACCACCGGCAGCGGTGCGAAGGCCTTCTCCAGCGCGGGCAGCGCCACGCCCGACGCGGTATTGCAGGCGACCACCAGCAGCTTGATGCCGCGCCGGACCAGATGACCCGCCGCCTGCACCGCATAGCGCGACACCGTGTCGGCGCTCTTGGTGCCGTAAGGAAGGCGCGCGGTGTCGCCCAGATAGACGAAGCGCTCGTTGGGTAGCCGCGCCATCAGCGCGCGCATGACGGTCAGCCCGCCCATGCCGGAATCGAAGATGCCGATGGGCGCGTCTTCCTTGCCGAAAGAGCCGCTCATCGGGCGAAATAGCGCGTCAGGATCGCGAGATAGATGTCGCTCAGGCGCGCGATCTCCTCGACGGGCACGCATTCGTCGATCTTGTGCATCGTGCCGCCGGGAAGGCCCAGCTCGGCGACGGGGCAGTGGTCCTTGATGAAGCGCGCATCCGAGGTGCCGCCGGTGGTCGAGAATTCCGGACGGCTGCCCGCCGTCTCCTCGACCGCGCGCGCGACGAGTTCGGTGAAAGCGCCGGGCTCGGTCAGAAAGGCCTGGCCGCCGATCGTGAATCGGATGTCGATGCCGCAGCCCGTGCGGCGCGCGATCGCATCGGCTTCGCTCCGGATCCGGCGTTGAAGTCCGTCGGGCGTCTGCTCGGTGTTGAAGCGGATGTTGAAGGTCGCGCGCGCCTCGGCCGGGATGACGTTGCTCGCCGGATTGCCGACGTCGAACGTGGTGAAGGACAGGGTCGAGGCCTCGAAATGCGCATTGCCATTGTCGATTATAATCGACGACAACCTTTCCGCCAGCGCCGCCAGGGCGGGGATCGGGTTGCGCGCCTTGTGCGGATAGCCGACATGGCCCTGCACGCCGCGCGCGGTCGCATATCCGGTCAGCGAGCCGCGCCGCCCGATCTTCAGCGTGTCGCCGGCGCGCGCGGTCGCGGTGGGCTCGCCGACGATGCAGTGGTCGAGCGCCTCGCCCTGGGCTTTCAGCCAGTCCAGCATCTTGGGCGTGCCGTTGATGGCGGGTCCTTCCTCGTCGCCGGTGATCAGCAGGCTGATCGCGCCCGCTTTCGGCTTGCCGTGGCGCGCCGCCGCGGCGACGAAGGCCGCGATGGACGATTTCATGTCCGCGGCGCCGCGGCCATAAAGCACGCCGTCGCGGATCTCCGCGGCAAAGGGATCGTGGCGCCAATGCGCCGCGTCGCCCGGCGGCACCACGTCGGTATGCCCGGCAAAGCAGAAATTCGGGCAGCCGCTCCCCAGCCTCGCGTAGAGATTGTCGACCGGCGCCGTGCCGTCCTGCTCGAAGCGCAAGGGAAAGCAGTCGAAGCCGAGCGCCTCCAGCGCGGCGCGCAGATGGCCGAGCGCGCCCTCGTCCTTCGGCGTCACCGACGGGCAGCGGATGAGGCGTCTGGCGAGTTCCACCGGGTCCATGGGCGATTTATACAGGAGCGGGCGGGAATTGAAGGAGAATTGCAAATGGCGGGACGTCTGGAAGGGAAGGTCGCGGTCATCACCGGGGCGGCGAGCGGCATCGGCCGCGGCACGGTCGACCTGTTCGTGGCGGAAGGCGCCAAGGTCGTCGCCGCCGACATCCAGGACGACAAGGGCGCGCGCCTCGAAGAGGATCACAAAGGCAAGGCGCGCTATGTGCGCTGCGACGTCTCCTCCGAAGCGGACATCGAAGCCGCGGTCGCGGCGGCGTCCAAGCATTTCGGCCGCCTCGATGTCCTGTTCAACAATGCCGGCACCGGGGGCGCGCGCGACATGGCCGATGCCGTGACGGCGGAAGGTTTCGATTCGGTGATGCACCTGCATGTGCGCGCGGCGCTGCTCGGCATGAAATACGCCGTCCCCGTCATGCGGGCGCAGGGCGGCGGCTCGATTCTGTCGACGGCGTCGGTCGCGGGACTGCGCTCCGGCTATGGGCCTGTCCTCTATTCCATTGCCAAGGCCGCGATCGTCCACATGACGCATGTGACGGCGGCGCAGCTGGGGCAAGCGAACATCCGCGTCAACTGCATCTGCCCGGGCCTGATCGCGACCAACATCTTCGCCAATGCCTTCGGTATCCCCAGCCAGCTCGCCGAGACGCGGCTGGGCGCCATCGCGGAAGCCTCGAAGAACAACCAGCCCATCCCGCGCGGCGGCCTGCCGCGCGACATCGCAGAAGCCGCGCTCTACCTGGCGAGCGACGGGTCGAGCTTCGTCACCGGCCATGCGCTGGTCGTCGACGGCGGGCTCACGCTCGGCCCCAACGGCGCCGACCAGATGGCGGCATTCGCTCCGATCATCCAGGCGCTCGGCGTCGATGCCGAGACGCTCGCGCAGATGATGGCGCCGCGCTAAGGTTGCGGCGCTCTTGGGGAGGGACATCATGGGCAAGATCAATCTCGGCCGCGTCGTCATCGGCGGCATCGTGGCGGGCATCGTCATCAACTTCGGAGAATTTCTGCTCAACGGCGTGCTGCTGGCCGACCAATGGACCGAGCTGATGAAATCCATCGACCGGCCGGTGCTCGACGGCACCCATGTCGGCTACTTCATGGCGCTCGGCTTCGTACAGGGCATCGTCGCGGTCTGGACCTATGCCGCGATCCGGCCGCGCTTCGGCGAAGGCCCGATGACGGCGATCGGAGCAGCGCTTCTCACCTGGCTCACCACCGTGGTGCTTGCCGATCTGGTGCCGACCGTCATGGGCGTGTTCGAGCTCTCGATGGTGCTGATGATGATGGGCGTCGGCCTGATCGAGATGACGCTCGGGACCTTGGCGGGGGCTTACCTCTACAAGGAATGATCAGTCGCGCAGCAGCTCGTTGATCGAGGTCTTGGCGCGGGTACGCTCGTCGACGCGCTTGACGATGACCGCGCAGGACAGCGCCGGGCGCCCCTCGCCTTGGGGAAGGCTGCCCGGCACGACGACGGAATAGGGCGGCACGCGGCCCTGGAATATCTCGCCGCTGGCGCGGTCGACGATGCGCGTCGAGGCGGTGAGAAACACGCCCATCGACAGCACCGAGCCTTCGCCGACGACGACGCCCTCGGCGACCTCGCTGCGCGCGCCGATGAAGCAATTGTCCTCGACGATGGTGGGCGAGGCCTGCAGCGGCTCGAGCACGCCGCCGATGCCCACGCCGCCCGACAGGTGGCAGTCGCGGCCGATCTGCGCGCAGGAGCCGACGGTCGACCAGCCGTCGACCATCGTGTTCTCGCCCACATGGGCGCCGACATTGACGAAGGACGGCATCAGCACCACGCCCTTGGCGATGAAGGCCGAACGCCTGACGATCGAGCCCGGCACGGCGCGGAAGCCGGCGGCGCGGAACTCCTTTTCGCTCCAGTCGGCGAATTTCGAATCGACTTTGTCCCACCAATTGCCGGGATGGCCCTCGATCAGTTTCATGTCGCTCAGCCGGAACGACAGCAGCACGGCCTTCTTCAGCCATTGGTGCACGTGCCATTCGCCGCCGATCTTCTCGGCGACGCGCGCGCGCCCGGCGTCGAGGTCGGCCAATGCGGCCTCGACCGCGTCGCGCGCCTCGCCCTTGGTCGAAGCGTTCAGCGCGTCGCGATTGTCCCAGGCGGCTTCGATGGTTTGGGCGAGGCTCACGTGCGGATGTCCTTCAGGAAACGGGCGAGGTCGCTGGTCGTATAGTCGATATGGCGCTTTTCCGCGACGGGATGCTCCGGCCCCTGGCGCGACCACGCCGAGCCGTTGTCGATCCATACCGTCGTCATGCCCAGCGCGTGCGCCGGAACCAGGTTGCGCGCCAGGTCCTCGAACATCGCGGCGCGCCTGGGCGCGATGGCGGCCTTGGCCACGACCGCGTCGTAGGCGGCCGGGTCCGGCTTGGGGCAGAAGTCCGTGGTGCGGATGTCGAAGACCTCGTCGGCAATGTCGGAAAGGCCCAGCCGCTCCAGCACGCGCCCCGCATAATTGCGGCAGCCGTTGGTGAAGACGAACTTGCGCCCCGGCAGCGCCGTGATGGCGTCGTTCAATCCGGGATCCGGTGTCAGCACGGAAAGGTCGATGTCGTGCACCTCGGCCAGATAGGGCTCGGGATCGACGTCGTGCAGCTTCATCAGCCCGTTCAGGGTCGTGCCGTGGTCGCGGTAATAGGCCTTCTGCAGCCGCCCGGCGTCGACGGGATCGAGCTTCAGCTCGCGCGCCACATAGGCCGCCATGCGCGCGTCGATCTGCGCGAACAGGTCGCTCGCCGCAGGGTAAAGGGTGTTGTCGAGGTCGAAGATCCACGACTCGACGTGACGGAAATCGGGCGCCTGCATGCGGCCCAAGATGGACGCCGGTCGCGACGGGCGCAAGATTTCCTCAACCATAACCATTAAGCACGACTTAAAGCCGCGCGCCGCATCATCGCGGCCATGACCGGCAGAATCGCCCGCGACACCGCTGCGCCGCGCCCCGAAGAGGCTTTGCGCCTGCTCGAGGAGCGCACGCGCGCCGCCCAGGACGAGCTGGCCGGCCGCACCGATGCGGGGGACGACGTCCTCGACTATCTGGCGCGCCAAGGCCAGCCCGCGACGCGGCGCGCGGTGGCGGCGAACCTGGCCGCGCCGGCGCACACCAACCGGCATCTGGCCGAGGACGGCGACGACGACGTCCGTGCCGAGCTGGCCCGCAAGATCGCGCGGCTGATGCCCGGCCTCTCGGCGCGCGAAGCGGCGCATGTCCAGAAGCTCACCGTCGAGACCCTGGAGCGGCTCGCCGCCGACCAGGTGCCGCGCATCCGCGCCATCCTGGCCGACGAGATCAAGCACCTGGACTGCGTGCCGAAGCACGTCGTGCAGAAGCTGGCGCGCGACTGTGAGGCCATCGTCGCGGTGCCGATCCTGGAATATTCGCCGCTGCTCTCCGACGCCGACCTGATGGAGATCATCGCCGAGGGCAAGGTGCACCAGGTGCTGACCGCGGTCGCCAAGCGCAGGCCCTTGAGCGCCGGGATCTCCGACGCGGTCGTCTCCTCGCTCGACATCCCGGCGGTGTCCGCGCTGCTCGCCAATCCCGACGCCGCGATCCGCGAGCGCACCCTGGATGCCATCATCGACCAGGCCGAGCGCATCAGCGTGTGGCAGAACGCGCTCGCCATGCGCGCCGACCTGTCGCGCCGCGCGGTCAAGCGGCTGTGCTCCTTCGTCTCGACCGAGCTGATCGAGCAGCTGGGACGGCTCCACGAGCTCGACGACGAGACCAAGCAGCATTTGAACCGGCAGGTGCGCGCCCGCGCCGACGAGGGCGAGATCGCGCCGGTCGCGGGCAATGCCGCCGCCGACGAGGTCGAGGCCGCGGCGAAGGCCGGCCGCCTGGACGAGACCTTCGTCGAGGCCGCCGCCGAGGCCGGCAAGCGCGAGACCATCATCCTGTCGCTGGCCAGGCTGGCGCGGGTGAGCGACCAGACCGTCCGGCGCATGCTGATGACGCGTTCGGCCAAGCCGGTCACCGCGCTGGTGTGGCGCGCCGGCCTGTCGATGCGCGCCGCGTTCAAGATCCAGCGCTTCGTGATGAAGCTGCCGACGGACGAGCTTCTGCCGGCGCGCAATGGGGTACGTTTCCCCTTGCGCGAGGAAGAGATGCGCTGGCATCTGGGCTATTTCGGAATCACCGAATAGTGCAGGCATCCTCGCTGTCGCGGCCCGCGAATGCGGGCCGCCCAGCTCGGTTCTGCACCGTGCTTGGCGTGTCGGAAGACTCATCTGCAATGTCGAGATCGTGACGGACGGCACCTGGGTGGCCCGCCCGTCTACGCTTCGCTTCGACGCGGCAGGCGAGCGTCACTCGGGACGCCGGAGCTTCAGCGGAGGCGGCATTCGCGGGCCATGACATCTCAGCGCTTCGGCATCACGACGAGCCCATGCTCGCTGACATGCGCGGTGAAGCCGCTCAGGCCTTTGACATTGGTTTCCGCGAAGCCGCTCTCGACCAACCCGCGCTTCTTGCAGTCCTGGCGGCCCTGGATTTCGAACTCGACATTGGTGGTGCAGAATTTTTCCTTGCCATAGGCGATCGGCACGCCGCCGGGCGTCTGCGCCAGGATGTAGATCTTGTCGGTCGAAAGCGCTTCCGACCATGCGCGCGCGCAGCCGCCGGGCGCGATCTTCCACCAGCCCCGCGCCACCCAGGCGTTCTGCTTCTTCTCGGCGAGCGCGACCCAGATGGCTTTCGCGGTGTCGTCGCAGACCGAATAGCCCGACGGCGCGCTGGTCTTGAGCGCCTCCGTCTCCAGCGCGTCGAACAGGTCCGAGGGCGAAGCGTCTGCTTTCATGTTCAGGCGCTTCTTGAACGCCGCCAGCGCCGCATCGGCCGCCTTGTCGGGCTTTGCATCGACGGCGCCGAGCTTGGCGCCCTGGTCTTTCAGCAGGCGCTTCAATCCCGCTTGCGTCGCGTCCTTCATCGAGGCCTGCGCCGGCATGTCGTCGAAGGTCATCGACCACGACTTGGCGCGATGCGTGTCGACGCCCGCGAACGGCAGGTCGAAGGTGTCGTCCGCGGGACAGCGACGCGCCGCCACCGGCACCTTGAGCGCGAAGTCGGCATCCTTGACGCAAAGCGCCTGGCCGCCGCCCCAGGCGCGCTGCATGCCGCCATGGCCGAGCGAGGTGCGCGCATAGACGAAATAGCCGTGCGCGGTGAGCTTGTCGCGAATCGCGACCTGGCAGGTGCCGGGCACGATGCGCGTCCAGCCCTGCGTCACGGCGTCGACGCCCTGCATGTAGCCGGTCGCGGCATAGAGCACGTAAGAGGTGCGGTTGCAGAGCTTGAGCTGCGCTTGCGCGCCGGTCGCGCCAAAGAGCACGCAAACCAGCAATGCCGCGAGCAGTCTCATTCTCTGGTGATCAGGGTTCCGGCGCCGTGCTCGGTGAAGAGCTCGAGCAGCACCACATGGGGGATGCGTCCGTCGAGGATGACCGCGGCCTTGACGCCGGCCTCGACCGCCTCGATCGCGGTCTCGATCTTGGGGATCATGCCGCCGCGGATCGTGCCGCTGCGGATGAGCTCGCGGCAGTCGGCGACCGAGAGCTTGGGGATCAGCTTGCGGTCCTGGTCCAGCACGCCCTCGACGTCGGTGAGCAGGATCAGGCGCTCGGCCTGCATCGCGCTCGCCACCGCCCCCGATACCGTGTCGGCATTGATGTTGAAGGTCTCGCCCTTGGGGCCCACGCCGACCGGCGCGATGACCGGGATCAGGTCGGATTCCATGATGCGGCGCAGCACCTCGGGATTGATCTTGTCGGGCTCGCCGACGAAGCCCAGGTCGACCTTCCTGCTCTCGAGCGTCTGCGGATCGATCTTCATGCGCTCGAGCTTCTTGGCGAGGATGAGATTGCCGTCCTTGCCCGAGATGCCCACCGCGCGGCCGCCCGCCGCGTTGATGCCGCTGACGATCTGCTTGTTGATCGAGCCGGTGAGCACCATCTCGACGATGTCGATCGCCGCCTGATCGGTGACGCGCAAGCCGTCGATAAAGGTGGATTCGATCGACAGGCGCTTGAGCATGTCGCCGATCTGCGGGCCGCCGCCATGCACGACCACCGGCTCGATGCCCGTCTGCTTCATCAGCACGATGTCCTGCGCGAAGTCCTCGGTCACGCCTTCGACCATGGCGTTGCCGCCGTACTTCACCACCACCGTCTTGGCGTCGTAATGCAGGATATAGGGCAACGCCTCGACAAGGACGCGCGCGGTCGAGCGCCAGCGCGCCATGATGCGCAGGTTGCGGTCCTGTGAGATGTCGTCCTGCAGAGCCATGGCGGGCCTTATAGCGCAAAGGCCCTCAAGCGGCCAGCGCGGCTATGTGCTCCTTGAGCGTGTCCAGCCCCAACGCGTCGCGCGAGGAGGTTGCGAAGATTTCAGGATAGGCCGCGGTGTGGCGCCGCGCCACCTCGGCGAGCGCCGCTTCGGCCTCGATGCGCTGCGCTTTCGACAGCTGGTCGATCTTTGTCAGGGTCAGCACATAGGACACCGCCGCCTGGTCGAGCAGCTTCATCGCCTGGTTGTCGGTGTCCATCGCGCCGCGCCGCGCATCGATCAACAGGATCACGCGCTTCAAGGCGGCGCGGCCGCGCAGATAGGCGAAGATCAGCGACTGCCATTCGTCGGCCAGGCTCTTCGACGCCTTCGCATAGCCGTAACCGGGAAGATCGGCGAGCACGATGCGCTTTCCCAGATCGAAGAAGTTGATCTGGCGCGTGCGGCCGGGCGTATGCGACACGCGCGCCAGTGTCTTGCGCCCGGTCAGCGCGTTGATCAGGCTCGACTTGCCCGCGTTCGAGCGGCCGACGAACGCCACCTCGGGCAGCGTCGCGGGCGGCAGGTTCTCCACCTCCGTCGCGCCCCAGATGAAGTCGCAACTGCCTGCGAACAGCTTGCGCGCGGCGTCGTCCACGCGTCAGCCCTTTCGCGTCCCGAACACGCCGCGCAGCCATGCCGGCGGCTTGAGGTTCTCGACCAGATGCACCTCGACGCCCTGGCGCCGCATCATCACGTATTGCTGCAGCACCGAAAGCAGGTTGTTCCAGGTGTAATAGATCACCAGGCCGGCCGGGAAGGTCGCGAACATGAAGGTGAAGATCAGCGGCATGTACGAGAACATCTTGGCCTGCACCGGATCGGCCGGCGCGGGGTTCAGCTTGGTCTGCAGCCACTGGGTGATGCCCATCAGGATCGGCCACACGCCGATCGACAGGAAGGCCAGCCATGTCGGCAGCACCGCATGCGGATTGAACGGCAGCAGCCCGAAGAGGTTGATGAACGAGGTCGGATCGGGCGCCGAAAGGTCGTTGATCCAGCCATAGAACGGCGCGTGCCGCATCTCGAGGGTGACGAAGATAACTTTATACAGCGAGAAGAACACCGGGATGATCAGCAGCAGCGGCAGGCAGCCCGCGACCGGGTTGACCTTCTCGCGCTTGTACATCTCCATCATCGCGGCTTGCTGCTTCTGCGGGTCGTCCTTGAAGCGCTCCTTGATGCGCTCCATCTCGGGCTGGACCTTCTTCATCTTGCCCATCGACTTGTACTGCGCGTTGGCGATGGGAAAGAAGACGAGCTTGACCACGACGGTGAGCAGAAGGATCGCCAGGCCGAAGTTGCCGAGGAACCGGTTGAACTGGTCGAGCAGCCAGAACAGCGGCTGGGTGATCGGGCGGAACCAGCCCCAGTCGATCGCCAGGTCGAAGCGGTCGATGTTGAGCGAGTGCTCATAGGTGCGGATGATGTCGAACACCTTGGCGCCGGCGAACAGGTGCTGCGTCACCGTCATCGTCTCGCCCGGCGCGATGGCGCGCGCGCTCATGCGATAGTCGGCCTGGTACTGCTTGGTGGCGCCGTAGGGAAGCGCGCGGTCGGCGGCCTCGAGCTGCTCGTTCTGCGGCGGGATCGCGGCCGCCATCCAATACTTGTCGGTGATGCCGAGCCAGCCGCCGGTCGAGGTGAAGGTCTTGGGCGGCGTGCCTTCGTCCTTGAAGTCGTCATAGGACGGGTCTTTCAGACTTCCGTCGCCGACACCCACGAAGCCCTCGTGCAGCACCCAGAAATGCTGCGTCTGGGGCACGCCGTCGCGCGCCACGCTGGCATAGGGATAGAGTACCGCCTTGGATCTGGACGTATTGGCGACCTTGTCGGTCACCGTGAACAGGAACTTGTCGTCGACCGAAACCGTCCGTGTAAAGATCAATCCCTGGCCGTTGTCCCATTTGAGCGTCACCGGATGGCCCGGCGACAGCGCGTTGTCGCCGTCCTGCGTCCATACGGTCTGGTCGTTGGGCGCCGCGGTCTTCGAGCCCGGCTGCGCGATGAAGCCGAAATCGGCGTAATAGGGAAAGGCGCTGCCCTTGGGCGAGAACAGCACGATCTCGGCGCTCTTGGGGTCCACGGTCTCGCGGTAGTTCTTGAGCCTGAGATCGTCGAAGCGCGCGCCTTTGAGCAGCAGCGAGCCGTCGACCGACGGCGTGTCGATGCGGATTCGTCTTCCCGTCTTCTCCAGCGCCTGGGAGCGGGTCAGATGCTCGGGCGCTCCGGCGACGGCGGGCGCGCCGGGTGCGCCGGGTTGCGCCGCCGGTTGATGCTTGGCCGCGGCGGCCTGCTTGGCCTGCTCGGCCTTCATCTGCGGACCGGCCACGAAATATTGCCAGCCCAGCATCACGACAAGCGACAGCACCACGGCCCAGATCAGATTTTTATTGTCGGTCATGGAATCCTATTTCGGCGGAACCGGATCGAGGCCTTCGGAGCCGCCGAGCCAGGTGATGGGATGGCAACGCGAAAGGCGCCTGAGCGTCAGCCACGACCCTTTCAGCGGGCCGTGGACGTGCAGCGCGTCGAGCGCGTATTCCGAGCAGGTCGGCTCGAAGCGGCAGACCGGCGGGAACATGGGCGAGATGAACCAGCGGTAGAACAGCACCGGCCCCGTCATGATCTTCACGGCCAGGATCTTCACCCCAAAGCTCACTTGCGTTCTCCGTCGAGCTTGAGATGGGCGGCCCTGACCGCCGCCGCAAGATCCTCGACAAGGCTTGAGAAAGGCCGGCTCAAGGTGCCCGGCCGCGCGACCAGAACATAGTCATGGGCGGCGCGCCCCGAAAGGGGAAGAGCCGCTTGTGCCGCAGCCCTGAGCCTGCGCTTGGCGCGGTTGCGGGTCACGGCATTGCCGAGCTTCTTGGTCGCGGTGAAGCCGACGCGCAGGCCGGCCTCGCCCGGCGCGGTTGACGAAGGCGCCTCCGGCGCGGGTGACGAAGGCGCCTCCGGCGCGGGTGACGAAAGCGCCTCCGGCGCGGGTGAAGCACAGGCTTCCAGCGTGAGCGACGGTGTCACCCGGCGCACGCCCTTTTGCGCGCGCAGGAAATCCTCTCTCGATTTCAAACGATTCATGCGGAGCCCCTGGTCGGGGGCCATGCAACTAGGCCGAAAGCTTCTTGCGGCCATGGGCCCGGCGGCGCGCCAGGACCTTGCGGCCGCCGGCGGTTTCCATGCGGGCGCGGAAGCCGTGGCGGCGCTTGCGCACGATCTTGCTGGGCTGGTAGGTGCGCTTCATGGGACGGCTCCGAACGGCGAAAAAGAGCGCGGTTTCTAAGCATTGGGGGGTGGGCTGTCAATCAGGGCCTGGCGGCGGGGCCGGATGCGGTCGCGGCTGCGAGGCCTGGAATAAAATTGCCATTTCGTTGGATACACAGGCATTTAATTGTCCGTCGTGGCGTCCAGTAGCGACCTGTAGCCTCCTGTAGCCGTTTCCCGGACCGCGCTAGCGAACTTTAGCGACCTGTAGCGACCTGTAGTCGGTGCAGACTGCCGCTATCCGTTGGTCCATTTGCCCTTGATCCAGACCGCGAAGGCCTGCGTCGGAAGCCGATACAGCCCCCGGCGCTTCTCGTGCTGAAGAATGGTGCCCCGCTCCTTGAAGGCGCGCAGCGCGTTGTCGACCGTCGACTCCTTCAGGCGGCTCGCCGCGATGATCGCTCCGCGTTCCATCCACGATCGGGGGTGGTCGGCCATGGCGAAGAGCACGCCGCGGTAATCGGGGGCATTGTCCGCCAGATAGACGTGCTCGAAGAACTTGGCGCCGAGCTTTTGATAGGGCCCGTTCTTCCGGCTCAAGCTGCGGCTCACGTCGTCGCCGTCGATAAGCCGGTCGGTGTCCTCGCGATAGGCGGCGTGGGCGAAGACCTGCAAGAAATAGGGATAGCCTTCGGAAAGCCTTGCGATCTCGGCCGCGGCATCCTCGGTGATCGCGACCTCGAGACCGTGCTCTTCATAGACCTCCGCAAGGCCCTTGCGGATCACGCCGATGCATTCGTCGTGCAGCAGGGGCTTGAGCTCCAGCCTCTCGAACAGGCGCGGCACCGCGGCGTGGCCGGCTTTCAGCTGCTCCAGGATGCCGGGCAGGCCGGCCAGCCCCAGGCAGAGATAGTCGCAGCGCTTGCGGCTCATCTCTTCCGTCAGAAGCTTGCAGACCAGGCCGAGCCTCGCCTCCGGGGGCGGCTTGTCGGCCTCGTCGAAGAGCAGCGCGATGCCGTCGAAGTCGTTGCGCTTGCCCGACAATACCGAGACGAAATCGGACTGCAGGTGCTCCAGCAGCTGGCTTTCGTCGTCCTTCGAGATCTCGTGGTTGTATCTGAGGCCCTGCACCTCGAACCGCGAAAGGAACTGCAAGGTCTGCAGCACCAGCGTCTTCATCGCCTGGCGGCGGCTCAGCTGCTTCTTCAGCTCGCCGGCGATCTTGCGGATGAGGGAGACGTAGCTGTCCTGGTCGTGCAGGGCGAGGCTGACGACGACGAAGTCGAGCCGCTCGCCGTCTTGGGTCCCGACCTCGCCCATGGCGACGCCGGCCTGCCGCGCCAGTAGCGAGGATTTTCCGATGCCGGCCTCACCCTCGATCAGGAAGTGATGCGGATTGCCGTCCTTCGTCTCCCGCAGGCAGTCGTCGATATCGGCGATCTCCTGCTTGCGGCCCGCGAACAGCTTCGGCGGCGCCAGCTTGTCGGGCGTGAAAGGATTGTGTTTCGTGGGCACCGCGATCCCTCCGGCGTCTGCTACCGATCCTAGAATCGCCCGCCGCCGCGGACCAGCGGCCGGCCGGCGCGTCCTTTCGCAAAATTCCGCCGGAAATCCGCCTCCGCCTTGGATTTCCGCGACCGTTAATGCTCTAAAAGGACCATGTTGGGCCGCATCCGCGCCGGATTGAGCGAGGGCTGGAGGCTTGCCGCTCACTCCCTTTCGGGGCGGCTCCTGCTGCTCACCCTCTTCTATGTGATGATCGGCGAGGTGCTGATCTTCGTGCCCACGATCGGGCAGTACTACCGCGAGCTGGTCGGCAACCACATCGAATCGGCCGAGCTGGCGGTGCTGCCCTTCACCCTGCCCGGCGGCGACAAGCTGCCGCTCGAGATGCGCACCGCGATCCTCAAGCGCGCCGGCGCCGAGGCGGTGCTGCTGACGCTCGCCGACCAGCGGCTCTATTTCGATCTCGGCACCCAGCCCGGCAAGCTCGACGTCACCATCGATCTGAACAAGGCGGGCTTCGGCACCGAGATGGCCGAGGCGATCTCCTGCCTGTTCCACGGCAAGCGCATGCTGCACGTGATCGCGCCGACCCGCATCAAAGGCGCGCGCTCGATCGGCATCATCCTGAACGAGCGGCCGATCCGCAGCGCGCTCGTGGCCTATTCCTGGCGCGTGGTGATCACCGGCCTGTTCGTCTCGGCGGTGGCGGCGTCGCTTCTGTTCCTGTCGCTGTTCTTCGTCTTCGTGCGCCCGATGGAGAAGATCACCGAGGCGATGGTCAGCTTCCGCGAGAACCCCGAGGATTCCGGCCGCATCATCGCGGCTTCGGCCCGGCGCGACGAGATCGGGCTGGCCGAGCGCGAGCTCGCTTCGATGCAAGGCGACCTTTATGCCTCGCTGCAGCAGAAGACGCGGCTGGCCGCGCTCGGCCAGGCGGTGGCGCGCATCCAGCACGATCTGCGCAACATCCTGGCCAATGCCAAGCTCGCCTCGGACCGCCTCTCGACCATCGAGGATCCCGTGGTGAAGCGGCTGACGCCCAGGCTGGTGGGCTCGCTCGACCGCGCCGTGGCGCTGGCGACGAACACCTTGCGCTACGGCCGCGCCGAGGAGCGCGCGCCGGCGCGCAAGCGCATCGCGCTCAAGGGCCTGATCGACGACGCGGGCGAGGCCGTGCTCGAGGCCGCGCCGCACGAGATCTCCTTCTCCAACGCGGCCGAGCCTTCGCTCATGGTCGACGCCGATCCGGAGCATCTTTTCCGCATCGTGCTCAACCTGTTGCGCAACGCGGCCGAGGCGCTCGCGGCGCGCGACGGCGCGCGAATCGAGATCGTGGCCGAGCGCCACGGCAGGACGGTCAGCTTCTCGGTCGCCGACAACGGTCCCGGAATTCCTTCCGCGATGCAGGCGAACCTGTTCCAGCCTTTCGCCAAGGCCGCGCGCGCGGGTGGAACCGGGCTCGGGCTGGCCATCGCGCGCGACCTGGCGCGCATGCATGGCGGCGACATCGTGCTGATGGCGACGGGGCCGAACGGCACGCGATTCCGCATCGACATTCCCGACAGGAAAGAGGGCTAGCATGGCCTGGGATCCCAAGACCTATCTCGATTTCGAGGACGAGCGCACGCGGCCGGCCGTCGAGCTGTTGGCGCGCATCCCGCACAAGAACCCGCAAAGCGTGATCGACCTGGGCTGCGGCCCCGGCAATTCGACCGCGCTTCTGGCGCGGCGCTGGCCGAAAGCCAGGCTCGAAGGCCTCGACTCCTCCGAGGCCATGCTCGACCAGGCGCGCCGCTCGGGCATCGCGGCGACGTGGCATTCGGGCGAAATCCCAAGCTGGTCTCCAAGGAAGAAATACGACGTGATCTTCGCCAATGCGGCGCTGCACTGGATCGACGGCCAGGAGGCGCTGATGAAGCGGCTGATGTCCATTGTCGCCAAGGACGGCGTGTTCGCGTTCCAGGTGCCGGCGAATTTCAACGAGCCCTCGCACGCCTTGATGCGCGAGGTGGCGGCCGAAGGCCCATGGGCGGCGAAGCTCGAGGGCGTGCGCAACATCGTGCTCGGCACTCTTCAAGGCTATTACGAGATGCTCGAGCCGCTGACGTCGCATCTCGACATCTGGCAGACGACGTATCTTCAGGTGCTGACCGGCGACGACGCGGTGTTCCGCTGGGTGAGCGGCACGGGCCTGCGTCCGTTCCTTGCCGCCCTCGAAGGCGAGGAGCGCGACGCCTATGCCCATGAATACAAGACGCGGCTGCGCGCCGCCTATCCGATGCGTGCCTCGGGCAAGGTGCTGTTTCCTTTCCAGCGGTTGTTCGTGGTGGCGAAGAAGTAGTTCTGTACATCTGTACGTCGAAACCGCGATTTAGAGGGCCGTTCCGGGCATAGCTGTCGCGCGCACCGAATCGCACGTCGAATTTTGTGCATCGCATCGAGGGCGAAAATAATTTTTCCGGGCGCGTTCGCGCGGCCGCGGCCGTCTCGCGAAAGCGCCCGGATTCGCTGCACGGCTGGCGGCCGCTGGGCTCTCCTTGCAATCGTGGGGATTTGGCTGATTTGGGATTTCGACCGTGACGGTTCAAGGGGGGCCGGCAGATTTATTTTCGGCGTGTTGGTCGCGGAGCCGGCCGATTATTCCCTCGTCCCCTGCACCGCCTCGACCGCGGCGATCAAGAGCTTGCTTTCGCGGATCGCCCAGGCGCTGTCGTGCAGCGCGATCTCGGTGTCGACGGCGACCCGCTGCTCGAACTCGCTCAGGTCGGCGCCGGGAAGGCTGACGGTGGTCGCCACCGAGGTGATCGGCGTGCTGCCCTGCCAAAGCTCATAGCCCGAGCAGGCGTCGCCGCAGCATTCGAAGATCTTGTGGGCGATCTTCATCGCCGACACCGCGTCCTCGGCCTCGAAGTCGGACCGGCCGATGATCCCGCGCTCGTAGTCGGTGAGGAAAAGTCGAAACGCTGCCATGGTCCCGGAGAGCTCCGCCCAATGCCCCAATCAGTCGCCGATCGCCACGCCGTCGCGCCGGGGATCGGCGGCGCCAATATAGCCGCCCTTGACGCGTTCGACGATGTGCAGCCCGCTCTTTTCGACGTCGGGCCTGGCGACCGTGTGGCCCATGGCCGAAAGCCCCGGCGTCAGCGCCTCGAGGGCCGTGCCTTTCTCGACCAGCGTCGGCCCGTTGGGATTGCCGGGATGCGGCTCGGCCACAGTCTGCTCGGGCGTGCGCTTCTCGTCGATCAGCGCGATCAGCGCCTGCGCGACATAGTCGATGATCATCGGCCCGCCGGGCGAGCCGACCGCCATTTCGAACCGGCCTTTGGGGCCGAGCACGATGGTCGGCGACATCGACGACAGCGGATGCTTGCCGGGCGCGGGCGCATTGGCGACCGGCTTCCCGTCGCGCGCGGGATCGAGCGAGAAGTCGGTCAGCTGGTTGTTCAGGATGAACCCGCCCACCGCCATCTCCGAGCCGAACGGGGCCTCGACCGTCGTCGTCATCGACACGACCTCGCCCTTGTCGTCGACGATGGACATGTGGCTGGTGCCGGGATGCTCGGGCGAGCGCTGCGGTGCGAAGGCCTTCGCGCCCGCGGGCGTGCCCGGCGCGGCCGTGCCCATGTCCTTCTTCGGATCGATCAGCGCCGAGCGCTGCGCGATATATCTGCGGCTCAGAAGGCCCGCGACCGGCACGCCGACGAAGGCGGGGTCGCCCAGATATTGCGCGCGGTCGGCGAAGGCCAGCCGGCTCGCCTGGGTGAAAAGATGCACGCCTTCGAGCGTCGTGGTGTCGAGCCTCTTCGACGGGAAGCGCTCGAGCAGCGCCAGGATCTGCAGCACCGCGATGCCGCCCGAGCTCGGCGGTCCCATCGAGCAGAGCTTGTAGCCGCGATAGGCGCCGCATACGGGGCTGCGCTCGCGGGCGCGATAGTTCTTCAGGTCGTCCAGCGTCATCGCCGCGGGATTGACCGGTGCGTGGCTCACCTTGTCGACGATGGCCTGCGCGATGGCGCCTTCGTAGAAGGCCTTGGGCCCGTCCTTGGCGATGGCGCGCAGGGTGGCGGCGAGCTCGGGGTTCTTGAAGGTCTCGCCCTCGGCATAAGGCGTGCCGTCGGCGTGATAGAAGAGCCGCTTGATGTCGGGCATCTCGCCCATGCGCGGATACTGGCGCAAGGTGGCGGCCAGTTTCTTGCCGACGGGAAAGCCCTTCTCGGCCAGCGCGATGGCGGGCTGCAGCAAGGTCGCCCAGGGAAGCTTGCCGTACTTCCTGTGCGCGAGATCGAGCATCGCCGGCACGCCCGGCACGCCGACCGACAGCCCGCCCGGGATCACCCCGATCTTCGAGCGCGGCGTGCCGTCGGGACCTAGGAACATGCCCGGCGTGGCCGAGGCCGGCGCGGTCTCGCGGCCGTCGAAGCTCGTCATCTTCTTCTTCGCGGGGTCCCACAGAAGCAGGAAGGCGCCGCCGCCTATCCCTGACGATTCCGGCTCGACCAGGGTCAGCACCATCTGCGCCGCGATGGCCGCGTCCACCGCCGAGCCGTGCTTGCGCAGCATGGCGAGCCCGGCCTCGGCCGCGTGCGGATTGGCGGCGGCGATCATGTGACGTTTTGCGACAGTTTCCGCGCGGGCCGGCAGAACGGCGACGACAAGCAGGGCCAGAAGCAAACGCGCTTTCATGATCGCTCTCCGAAGGCTAGCTTCTCCTATCATGGTGCAACCGGGTCCGCGAAATCTCATCACGGATGTCTCAGGCCTTGTCGTCGGCAATGCGCAGGACGCGCGGCTGAGGAGCGGCGTCACCGTGCTGATCGGCGACGCGCCCATGCCTGCGGTCTGCGACATCCGCGGCGGCGCGCCGGGCGTGCGCGACACCGCCGCGCTCGACGCGGCAAGCCTGGTCGGCGCCGTGGATGCGCTGGTGCTCTCGGGCGGCTCGGCCTTCGGGCTGGACGCGCCGGCGGGCGTGACCCAGGTCCTGCGCGCGCAGGGCCGCGGCTTCGAGATCCGCCCCGGCGCGCCACGCGTGCCCATCGTGCCGGGCGCGATCCTGTTCGACCTGATGAACGGCGGCGACAAGGATTGGGGCGCTGAGACGCCCTATCGCGCCCTCGGCATGCGCGCGGCCGAGGCGGCGGGCGCGGACTTCGCGCTCGGCAATGCCGGCGCCGGATTGGGTGCCGTTGCGGGCGCCTATAAAGGCGGGCTCGGCAGCGTCTCGGCGGTGGCCGGCGGCGTCACCGTCGGCGCGCTGGTGGCGGTGAACGCCCTGGGCTCGCCGCTGATCCCGGGCACCGACGTGTTCTGGGCGCATCCCTTCGAGCAGGCGGGCGAGTTCGGCGGACGGCGCCTGAAATCCGACGCTGCGGTCGATCTCGACCTGCCCTCCGACATGAAGGGCGCGCGTCCGGCCGAGAACACCACCATCGCCATCGTCGCGACCGATGCCGCGCTCGACCGCACCGCGCTCATGCGGCTGGCGGTGATGGCGGCCGACGGCTTCGCGCGCGCGCTGCGCCCCGTGCATACGCCGTTCGACGGCGACGTGGTCTTCGCGGTGTCGACGGCGAAGAAGCCCGGCGGCACGGCGCTGGACGCGATGCGGCTGGGGCACGTCGCGGCCGACTGCGTCGCGCGGGCGATCGCGCGCGGCGTCTACGAGGCGCAGTCGCTGGGGACGGCCAAAAGCTATCGAGACACTTTCAAGGGAGAACGAGATGGATAAAGAGATCACGCGCCGCGCCTTCGCCGCGACCGGGCTGGTGACCGGCTTCACCATGGCCGCTGGCCCGCTCAACGCTGCGGCCATCGTCACCGACACGCACGGCCTGGTCGCTGGCGAGGTGTGCGTGACGGTCGAAGGCGGCGCCATCCCCGCCTATCGCGCTTATCCGTCGGGCAAGACGGGCAGGCCCACCGTGCTGGTGACCCAGGAGATCTTCGGCGTGCACGAGCACATCAAGGACCTGTGCCGGCGTTTCGCCAAGCTCGGCTATTACGCCATCGCGCCGTCGCTCTATGCGCGTTTCGGCGACCCCGGCAAATACGACATGGGCCATATCCAGGACCTGGTGACCGACATCGTCTCCAAGGTGCCCGACGACGAGGTGATGAGCGACCTGGACGCCACCGTCGCGTTTGCCAAGGCCGAACATGCCGATACGGACAAGCTCGCCATCACCGGCTTCTGCTGGGGCGGACGCGTGGTGTGGCTCTATGCGGCGCAGAATCCGGACCTGAAAGCAGGCGTGGCGTGGTACGGGCCGCTCGCCGGCAAGCCCAATACGCTGCGCCCCAAGACGGCGATCGATCTGGCGCCCGCGCTGCACGCGCCGGTGCTGGGGCTCTATGCCGGACAGGACAAGGGCATCAGCGCCGCCGACATCGACGCGATGCGCGCCGCCCTGGCCAAGGCCGGCAAGACCAATTCGCGCATCGACGTCTTCCCCGACGCGCAGCACGGCTTCAACGCCGACTATCGCGACAGCTACAACGAGAAGGACGCCAAGGACGGGTGGCAGCGCATGCTCGCCTGGTTCAAGGCGAACGGGGTGGGGTAGGGGCGGCTACTTTCCAGGGGGCGCGCTCAAAAAAGGCCGAACGTTTCTGGCCGCCGGCGTATCCGCAACCTTATCCGCAAATATCCGATTCCGGCGGAACGCTCTACCGGACGAACACCCTGACCTCGCTGGCCGTCGCGCCCGGATCGGTCGACGAGGCGACCGCGAGCCTGGAGGCCGGCACGCCCATCTCGGTGATGGAGCGCATCACCTCCTGCGCGTGGCGCTTGGCCGAGGTCTGGGCGAGCTGCACCGCTTCGACCGTGCCGCGCGTCGGCGCCACCGCGACGACGGAGAAGCCGGCCCCGGGACGGCTCTGCAGCGCCTGGCTCAGCGCCGCATAGAGGATCTGCTGATAGTCGACGTTCGGATGGTCGAAGCGGATCACCACCAGCGGCGTGCCGCCGGCGGCGACCTGCATCGCGCCGCCGCCGCCGCTCGACGCGGCCATCATCGGCGAGCCGAGATCGGAGCCGTAGAGCTCGCCGTTCTTGATCGCGCTGGCCAGCGTGGTGAGGTTCGCGCGCTCGTTGGCGGCATAGGCGGTCTGGCGCTGCACGTCGTCGGAGACGGTCTTGAGCTGGCGGTCGATCAGGATGATCGTCTGGTTGGTCTCGTCCTCGAGCACCGAAAGCTGGCGGTGGTCCTCGTCGACCGCGCCCGAGACGTTGAAGGTCGCGCTGATCTGGTCGAGCACGTAATGCGCCGTCGACGAGTCGTTGGCGACGTCGGCGCCCAGCGTGTTCAGCGAATTGATGTTGATGGTGAGCTGGTCGAGCGCGGCCTGCGCGGAGTTCCACTGGGCCACCAGCTCGGGGTTGCCGCGCGTGGTGCCGACCTGCAGGCGGGCGGTGATGCGCGCCTTGGCCTCGTAATAGGCGGTCGCGTTGTCGGTCGCCTGGGCGCGGAGGCCCGACAGCCGCTGGGCGTTGGCGCCGATATGGTCCTCGAGCCCCATGACCTGGCTGCGCAGCGTCGCGATGGTGTTCGAGACGGCGGTGCCGGTATTGGCGCCCTGCTCGATCGTGACCGGGGTGATGCTCGTCCCCATCGCCGGCGCGGACGAGGACATGCTCATCGGGGCCTGGTCGGGAAGCGTGCCGGGCTCGGCCGCGGAAGCCACGCTCTGGCGCGGCGCCGGCGCCTGCGCCGGGCCGGGGCCGCCATTGTCGAGCGTGCCGGGCTCGGCCGCCGCCTGGTCTTCGGACTGGTCGCCGAACAAGGCGTTGTCGACGTCCGAACAACCCGCCAGACCCAGGCCCGCCACCACCGCAAGAGCGCCCATGAAGCGGCTGCCCGCGCGTGTTGCCCGATATGACATCATATGCCGCTCTCCGCTGTCCCTGTCCCTCGCATCCGCGCGGGATCGCACGGATGAGGCCAGCCAAATACACGCGCACAAGCCCCTCGACGCAGCCCGCGCATCTTGGCACCAGTCTTAACCAGCGAAAGCGCGCGCCACAAGGGTGCTTTCGCCTGCTTCCCCAAGAGTTTCGGGGGCTTGGCGAGGGGAGGCCGCGGCGCAGCCTCGCACGGGCGTCACATGGACGCCCCATGGCCCGCGGCTTTCGGACCCAGGCCGGAAACTGCGCCGGCCCGCGGATTGTTGCTTGCCTTTGGCGGCTTCGATCAATAGGTTCTGCCGCCCTTGAGAAGACGCACCGGTAGCTCAGCTGGATAGAGCACCAGACTACGAATCTGGGGGTCGTGGGTTCGAATCCTGCCCGGTGCGCCAGTCCTCTTGTTCTCCATCGCCATTGCGCCAGCGCGCCGAAAAGCCCGGCGTTCCGCGCGGTGTTGCCGGTCGATCCGTCGTGAAGGCCGCCCGCCCCGCGGCGCCGTTACAAGCTCGCCGGTATCGAGAAGCCGTCGCGCTCGTCGTCCCATGCGAGCGCGGCGATGCGCCAGCCGCCGGCGGCGCGAACGAGCTGGAAGACCTTGACGCCTCTGCCTTCGAACCGCTCACCCATCATCGTCCCGGATTTGCGGTAGAGGCTGATGCGTTGCGCGATACTGCCGACGATATCCGTGCGGGATTCGGTTTCCTCTTCCCGAAAGTCGACGAGGTTGCCGTCCGTGAGCAGCTTGGCGCGCGGCTCGATGAACGAGTGCACCGCGTAAGTCTCGAGCCCGGCGACCGCCTTTGAAATCACCGCCGATTCCAGGAACAGCCCCGCCAGCCCTTCCGTGTCGGGAACGATGCCGCCGGCATTGGTGAAGGCATCGAAGAAGCGTCGAACCAGCACATCGATAGCGGCGCGGTCTTCCGGGTTGCCGTCCAGCATTGCAGATCTCCGATCCCGTCCGAGGTGAAACCATGCGCCGCGCGGTCGCGGTCCTTTGAAGTCGCGCGGTCGCGGTACTTTGGAGTACGGCCGGCCATTGCGGAACAAGGCCGTTCCCACGCAAACGGCGCGTCACACCGCTTCGAGCATTTCGCGCACCTTGCCCGCAAGCGACGACATCGCGAAGGGCTTGGCCAGGATCTCCATGCCGGGGTCCAGATGGCCGTTGCCCACGGCGGCGTTCTCGGCATAGCCGGTGATGAAGAGGATCTTCAGATCCGGCCTGAGCGCGCGCGCCGCGTCCGCCAGCTGCCGTCCGTTCATCCCGCCGGGCAGGCCGACATCGCTGATCATCAGGTCGATGCGCTGGCGGCTCTCGAGAATGCGCATCGCCGCCGGCCCGTCCACCGCTTCCAGGATGTGGTAGTAGCTCTCCGAAAGCACCTCGGCGATCAGCATGCGCACGGTCGGCTCGTCGTCGACGACCAGCACCGTCTCGCCGAAGCCGCGCTCGACCAGCTCGCTCGGCCGCTCGGCATCTTCCTCCACCTCGCCCATGTGGCGCGGGAAATAGAGGCACATGGTCGTGCCTTTGCCTACTTCCGAATAGATGCGCACCTGTCCGCCCGACTGGCGCACGAAGCCGTAGATCATCGAAAGGCCCAGCCCCGTGCCGCGGCCCAGGGGCTTGGTGGTGAAGAACGGATCGAAGGCGCGCGCGATCACCTCGGGCGTCATGCCGGTGCCGCTGTCGGTCACGCAGAGCGAGACGTATTGCCCCGGCGGGATGTCGCGCTCGCGCGCGGTGCGGTCGTCGAGCCACTTGTTCGCCGTCTCGATCGTCAGCTTGCCGCCTTCGGGCATCGCGTCGCGCGCGTTGATGCACAGGTTGAGCAGCGAATTCTCGAGCTGCGAGGGATCGACGCGGATCGGCCAAAGTCCCGCGGCGCCCACCACCTCGACCGAGACGTTGGGTCCCATGGTGCGGCGGACCAGGTCCTCCATCCCGCCGATCAGCCGGTTGGCGTCGGTCGGCCTCGGATCGAGCGTCTGGCGCCGCGAGAAGGCGAGCAGGCGGTGGGTCAGCGCCGCCGCGCGGTTGGCCGAATCCAGCGCCGCCTTGATGAAGCGGTCGGCCTCTTCCGGCCGCCCCGCATTGATGCGGTGATGCACGCGGTCGAGCGCGCCGGTGATGCCCTGCAGAAGGTTGTTGAAGTCGTGGGCGAGCCCGCCGGTGAGCTGGCCCACCGCCTCCATCTTCTGCGCCTGGTGCAGCGCCTCTTCCGCCTTCTGAAGCTGGCTGGTGCGCTCCGCGACGCGCTGCTCCAGCACCGTATTGATGTCCGCAAGCGCGGCGGCGACCTCCTTCTGGTCCTGGATGTCGGTGTTGGTGCCGATCCAGCGGCCGACGGTCCCGTCCGAATTCACGATCGGCGCCGCGCGCCCGATGTGCCAGCGCCAGCGCCCGTCGCGACGGCGGATGCGGAATTCCGCCTCGTAGTCCGTCCCGTCCGCGACGGCTTGCCTCCAGCGCGGCATCGACACCGGCAGATCCTCGGGGTGGATCACGGCGGTCCAGCCTTCGCCGTCGAGCGAGCCTTGCGGCATGCCGGTATAGGCATAGACCTGGTCGTTGAACCAATCGAGCCTGCCGTGGGCGTCGGCCGTCCACACATGGCTCGGCATGGCCTGGGCCATGGTGCGGAACTGCGCCTCGCTCGCGCGCAGCCGTTCCTGCACTTCCTTCTGCGCCGAGATGTCCAGCACGGTACCGATGAAGCGCGTCGCCACGCGGCCTTCGAAGAACGCGTTTCCGGTCGCGGCCACCCAGCGCTCCACGCCGTCGCCGATGCCGACGACGCGGTATTCGGTGTCCATGGCGCGCGGGCCGTCCGGATCGATGGCTTCGGCCACCACGCGGTCCATCCTCTCGCGATCGTCGGGATGCACGCCGGCGAGAAAGACCGCATAGGTGATCTCCGCCTCCGGCGGCAGCCCGAACAGCGCCTTGCAGCGGTCGTCCCAGGAGAGCCTGCCGCTCACCGGATCGAAATCGAACGTGCCGATCTGCGCCGCGTCCGTCGCCAGGCGCAGCCGGTCGGCGCTGTCGCGCCGCGCGGCTTCGTCGCGCACCCGCTCGATATGCGCCCAGGACCGCTCGGTCACCTCGCGGATCAGCGCAAGCTCGACCGCGCTCCAGACATGCGGCGCCTTGTGATGGATCGCCATCAGCGCGGTCAGCCGGCCGCCCTTCACCAGCGGCATGCAGATCGTCGCGCCGATGCCGATGGCCTGGAAGGTCGCCGCCTCCTCGGGCGCGAGCTCGGCCAGGTTGTCGTTCACGATCAACGGCCGTCCGGCGCCGAGCTCGGCGACCGCCTTGCGGCCGAAATCGGCCAGGCTGTAGTGGCCGACGATGCTCTGCGATCCCGGCGCCGCCCAATCGCCGCGGATGGTGAAGCCGTCCTGGTCGGGATCCATGTCCGCATAGGCGCAGACCGACACGCCCAGATGCTCGCCCGTCATGCGCGTGGTGACGGCAAGGATGGCGTCGGCGTCGTGGCTCTTCGCGGCTTCCCTGCCGAGCGAATCGAGGAAGGCGAGCCGGTCGGCATTCTCGCGCACGGCCGCGGCGGCGCCTTCGCTTTCGGTGACGTCGGTTCCTTCGACGAAGATGCCGGTCACCGTTCCGGCGGCGTTGCGCACCGGTTGATAGATGAAGTCGAGCAGCCGCCGTTCGGGGGCCGCCCCCGGCGTGCGTTGCAGGACGACGGGCAGCGCGTGGCCGCGATAGGCCTCGCCCGTCCGATAGACCTCGTCCAGCAGCTCGTAGAAGCCCTGGCCGACCAGCTCGGGCAAGGCGTCGCGCACGTTGCGGCCGATCACGTCGCGATGCGCGATCAGCTGCTGATAGGCGCCGTTGGTGAGAGCATAGACGTGGTCCGGCCCGTCGAGACGCGCCATGAAGCTCGGCGCGTCCTGGAACATCTGCGCCAGGCGCTCGCTCTGCGCCTTGGCGTCCTGACGCGCCAGCACGCGCTCGGTTGTCTCGACCACCACGGCGATGACGCCGCCGGGCCTGCCGTCCTCGGCGATCACGGGCGAATAGAACAGATCCATCCAGCCGCGCTCGGGCGTGCCGCGGCGGTTGAGGACCAGCTCGAAGTCCTTGTATTCCAGCGTGCCGCCCGCCATGCCGACGGCCATCACCTCGCTGTTGAGATCGGCGGCTTCCGGCCATGCATCGAGCACCGGCATGCCCAGAAGGCCGGGATGGCGGTTGCCGGCGAAGACGCCATAGGCGTCGTTGTAGAGCATGATGCCCGGCGCGCCCCACAGCAGCACCAGCGGCACCGGCGAATGCAGCATCAGTCCGATGGTGGTCTTCAGGCTGACCGGCCAGTCCGCGGGCGGGCCCAGGGTGGCGGACCAGTCATGAGCGCGAATGAGCCGCGCCATCTCGCTCGTTCCGGCGAGAAAAGCCTGCGCGGGCGCGCTTGCATCGGTCTTGTTCGTCACTCGTCCCCCATCGCTGCGGTCCCAACGCGGCGCGGGAGGATTCAGTTCCGTCTACGGCCGGGCCGCCGGAACGAAAGCGGAATATGCTGCCGCAGCGGAATGGCGCGGCGCGGCAAAAAAATGGCTCCGGCGGGGAAACGCCGGAGCCGAGTGAGAGAGCTTTGAGTGCGATCGGCCGGGATCAGCCGCCGTTCACGCCGGTGCAGACGCCCGCGCCCGACTTGTCGATCGTCAGGTTGAGGCCCGAGCCGTTGGTGAGGAAGGTCTCGTTGATCGCCGTGCGCCACGAGGTCGGCAGCGAGGCCAGACCGTTCTTGGTGAGGAGGCCATCCGGAACTTCCTGCACGACGTCGTTCTTGATGTACCAGGTGAAGAACTTCTTCACGGTGCTGGCCACCTTGGCGTTGTGGTAGCAGGTGTAGAGCAGGACGTTGGTCGTGCCCACGACCGGATAGGCGGTCTTGCCCGTCGGCGCCGCCAGCAGCGACGTCTTGGAGACCGGCTCGACCCAGTCATAGGGATGGGCGCGGCAATGGGCCGAGGCGTTGGCGCAGCCCGAGCCGTCGTACTTGCCGTTGGCGTTGCTCTGCGGCGGGGCGATCGAGCCGAACGCCGAGGCGGCGTTGGCGCCGGTCGCGGCGACCCACTTGTTCGACTCGTTCTTCAGGTCGGCCGAGTTCAGGTTGAAGGCGTTGGTGCCGTTGATCTCGTTCGCCGGGGCGACGAAGTCGGCGCCGATATAGGCCATGTTGCCCTGCTTCAGCGTCTGGCCGGCGCCCGGGATCGCCGTGAAGGCGACGTACTTGGCGAGGTTGCCGCTGCCCGTGGCCAGCGTGAACTTGCCGACCACGACGCCGGTGGCGTTCGTGCCATCAAAGGTGCCGCCCTGCAGGCTCACCGGCAGCGTGGTCGCGCCGTCGGCGTACTGGTTGTTCGGCAGGTTGATGCCCGTGGTGCCGCAGACGCGCGCCAGGTGGCGGGTGAAGATCGAGGTCGTGCCCGAGCTGTCGCCGCGGCCCGCGATCTGGAGCGTCACGCCGTTGTTGTTCCAGTCCGACGGATCGGGATCGGTCGGATCCATCAGCGAGGTGCCGCCGTTCAGCGCCTTCAGGCGGCTGTCGTTCCAGTTGGTGATCGGGTTGCCCGCCGCGATGCCGTTGAAGATGGTGCAATAGGCGGTCTTGTCGAGGCGCAGGCCGCCGCTGCCGTCGGCATGGGCGAACTTGATGTTGAAGTGGTACGACGTCGTCGTCGTGCCGTCGGCGCTGGTGACCTTCTTGTAGGTCGGGTCATAGGCGAAGGCGATCGGGTCGACGGACACCGGGAACTGGACCAGCGCGCCGTAGCTCTGCGCCGGGTTCGGATAGGTGGTCGGCGGATGCGCGGTTTCGCCCGGCGCCACGACGCACACGTTCTGCTCCTTCACGGTGCAGGTGTTGGTCGGGCCCTGGTCGTCGTTGCCGTTGTTGTAGAAGCCGACGTCGGTGGAGCTCAGGCCCGCATCCGACATGCCGAAGCTGATCGCTGGCATGTCCTGCTCGCCGCCGGTGTTGGGATCGATGTCGCCATAGCCGTTCGGCGCGGTCGACGAGGGGTCGTGGCTGAAGATGCCGGCGATGCCGACGCCCGACGAGGCCGAATCGTAGAACAGCGAAGCGTTGGTGACGACGTGCTCGCTCGCGCAATCCTGCGGCGTGCCCTTGGTGCCGGTGTAGTTGAAGGGATTGATCGTCTTCAGCGACAGCGGCGAACGGATGATCAGCTGCTGCGGGTTGCCGTAGCAGTTGAACGCCTGGACCATGTACACCGAGATCAGCGACGAGCCGCCGCCATAGACCTTGGTGGCGGCCGCCTGCGCGCCGGTGGTGGCGCCGACGGCGAGCGCGCAGGCTCCCGACAGCAGCATCAGTTTCATCTTGGACATCGAGTCTTTCTCCGGTTTCACGAAATGCCACCGCGGCCTCAGGCGCCGCGCGGCAGGAGCTATAGAGACGATGGAAGATGAGTCGCAATATAGGCGGAAACGATTTCAAGAAAAATTCATTAATCCAAATATAGTCCATGTATAAGCGAAAAAGAATCGCCCTCCTTGCCTCGAATACGATTGTATTCGCGGCCGCAACGGGCTCGCAAAGGGTTGCGTCGCGGAACGCGGACGCCGCCTGAAAAATTCTGTCGGATATTTTTCCCCACCCGAACGCGGCGAGTGAAGCCGATGCGCATGTCACTGCGGCGTCAGTAATGTGACGGCGACGATTTTTCCTGTGAATCGCGATGTCGCGCGAACGTCGCAAAACCGTCATCGAGCGCGCTAGCAAACCTCGATGACGTTGCGATGAAGCTTGTGTGACGCACGCTGCGTCATGCGCGTTTTGATTCTTCGTGTGACGTGTTTGCTTGATTGTTGGTGTCACATAAATCCGATAGGCGTCAGGCGCGGCCGATGTCGTTTGCGGGCCGACGTTTGGGGGCCTTAGTGCTTTGCCGGGAAAGACGTTTTGCGCACGCTGCGCGCGCGGGCTTCATGCTCGCGCTGCTCGCGCCCGCGATCGCGTCCGCGGCGCAGCAGCCCGCGGTCGAGCCGCGCTTCAACATCGACGCCTATGACGTCGACGGCAATACGCTGCTCGATCAGGAGACCGTCGAGACCGCGGTCTATCCCTTCATGGGCCCCGACAGGAAACGCCAGGACGTCGCCGACGCGCGCGACGCGCTGCAGAAGGCCTATCGCGACAAGGGCTACGCGTCCGTCGTCGTCGACGTGCCGCAGCAGGACGCGCGCACCGGCATCGTCAAGCTGCACGTGATCGAGGTGCCGCTGGGGCGGCTGCGCGTCGTGGGCTCGCAATACAATCTGCCCAGCCGCATCAAGGAGCAGGTGCCGTCGCTCGCCGAGGGCAAGGTGCCGAACTTCACCCAGGTCCAGGCCGAGCTCGCCGACGCCAACCGCCTGCCCGAGCGCCAGATCACGCCGGTGGAAAAGAAGGGCCGCGAGCCCGGCACCATCGACGTCGACCTCAAGGTCAAGGACACGCTGCCGCTGCATGCCTCGACCGCGATCAACAACGATCATGCGCAGAACACCGCCGAGCTGCGCTCGATCACCAACGTCTCCTACGGCAATCTCTGGCAGCTCGGCCACAGCATCTCCGCCACCGCGATCCTGGCGCCGGAGAACCTCGACAATGCCGAGGTCTTCGTCGGCTCCTACGGCATCCCGATCTGGAGCACGCCCTGGACGCTGAACGTCTCGGGCACCTATTCCAATTCCAACGTGCAGGCGGTGGCCGGCACCGGCGTCTTCGGCAAGGGCTTCACCTTCGGCGCTTCGGGCCTTCTGCAGCTGCCGCCCTGGGGCGACTTGGCGCAGAGCGTCTCGGCCGGCCTCACCTTCAAGCACAACGTCAACGACGTCGGCTTCTTCGTCGCGCCGGGCGAGGGCTGCAACCTGGTCGACGGTCACGGCAATGCCGGGCCGCGCAGCTGCGCGGAATACATCCCGCTCACCTTCGACTATCAGGTGACCAAGCAGACGAAATCGGCCAGCCTGACCGGCACCGCCACGCTCACGCTCGGCATGCGCGGGCTGGGCAGCGGCATCCGCGCGATCCAGACCAACCGCGCCTTCGCGCGCGGCAACTTCACCAAGTTCAATCTCGACGCCACCTATACCCGCTCGCTGCCCTGGGACATGTCGCTGGTGAGCTACCTGTCGGGCCAGGTGACCGACCAGCCGCTGCTGGCGAACGAGCAGTTCTCGGCCGGCGGCCTCACCACCTTGCGCGGCTATCTGCAGTCCGAGGCGCTCGGCGACGACGGCATCCTGGCGTCGTTCACGCTGAACGGGCCGTCGCTGGCGCCGACGATGAGCGAGCTGTTCGGGCAGGGCGTCGTCGACGACTGGCGCCTCTTCCTCTTCTCGGACAATGCGGTCGCCTGGATGCTCGACCGCCTGCCCGAGCAGCGCAGCGTCTTTCCGCTCGCCAGCATCGGCGTCGGCAGCAAGATCGAGCTGTTCTCCCACATCTCGGGCAACGTCGTGATGGGCATGCCGATGCGAAACGGCGTCGCGACCAAAGCCTGGCATCCCACGGTCCAATTCAGCGCGAGCACGGAGTTTTGAGCATGGGCCTTCGTCATTGGTTTGGATTGGCGGCCGCGGTGCTGGGGCTCTGCGCCACCGCGGGCTCGGCGCTGGCCGACGGCTGGTGGCAGCAGGACTGGTCGTTCCGCCGCCAGATCACCATCGATACCAGCCCCAAGGGGGGCAACATCGCCGGCACCGCGGGGCGCGTGCCGGTCTTGATCCGCCTGCACAGCGGCAATTTCAGCTTCTCCGACGCGCAGGAGAACGGCACCGACATCCGCTTCGTCGCCGCCGACAACAAGACGCCGCTCGCCTTCCACATCGAGAGCTACGACGCCGTGCTCGGCATGGCCACGATCTGGGTCGATGTGCCGGATTTCCCCGCCGCCGCGACCAAGGACATCTATCTCTATTATTCCAACAAGAAGGCGACGCCGGCGGCCGATGCGGCGGGCACCTTCGATGCCGACACCGCGCTCGTCTATCACTTCGACGATGCCGCCGGCGTGGCCGTGCACGACAAGACCGCCAACGCCAACAACGCGACCAATGCCGCGCCCGGCACCGACGAAGGTGCGATCATCGGCAAGGGCGCGCGCTTCCTGGGCGCCGGCGCGATCAACATCCCGGCCAGCGGATCGCTCGCGGTGAAGGCCGGCGACTCCTTCACCTTCAGCGCCTGGGTGAAGCCCGGCACGGCGCAGCCGCGCGCGGCGCTTTATGCCCGCCGCGACGGCGCGGGCTCGGTCGTCGTCGGCCTGGCGGGCGGCGTGCCCTTCGTAGACATCAACGGCAGCGCGACCCCGGCGCATCTGGTCGCGACGCGCGCGCTGGCCGCGGGGCAGTGGTCCGAGGTCGCGGTCACGGTCGGCGCCACGACCGCCACTATATATATAAACGGCCGCGCGGCGGGGACCGCGCCCGCTTCCATGCCGGCGCTGAACACTCCGGCCGGCCTCGGCGGCGACCTGCAGACGGGCACCGGCGTCGCGCCCTTCATCGGCAGCCTGGACGAAGTCCGCATCGCGCGCACCGCCCGCTCCGAGGCGACCTTGCTCGCGGAAGCGGAAGCCGAAGGGCCAGGCTCCAAGCTCGTCGTCTTCGGCGCCGACGAGAAGCAGTCGGGCTTCGGCTTCGGCTATTTCGGCATCATCGTGAAGTCGGTGACGATCGACGCCTGGGTCGTGATCGGCATCCTCGGCATCATGGCCGCGATCTCGTGGTACGTGATGTGGGCGAAGAGCAGCTATATCGGCTCCGTCTCCAAGGCCAACGACCGCTTTCTCGACTACTACCGCCAGCGCGCCGGCGATCCCTTCGTCATCGCGCACGACATCGAGGACCAGGGCCGCGACCGGCGACGGCTGGTGCAGTCGTCGATCTACCGCATCTTCCACGCCGGCTCGCAGGAGATCCTGCGCCGCGCGAACGGCGCCAGGACCGTCACGCTCGACGCCCAGGGCATGGAGGTCGTGCGCGCGCTGATGGACGCCACCCTGGTGCGCGAGAACCAGCGCCTGTCGTCGAACATGGTGCTGCTGACCATCGCGATCTCGGGCGGCCCGTTCTTGGGACTCCTCGGCACCGTGGTCGGCGTCATGATCACCTTCGCCGCGATCGCGGCGGCCGGCGACGTCAACATCAACGCCATCGCGCCCGGCATCTCGGCGGCGCTGCTGGCCACCGTCGCCGGTCTCGCCGTCGCGATTCCGGCGTTGTTCGGCTACAACTATCTTCTTACCCGCGCCAAGAACGTGACCGCGAACATGCAGGTGTTCGTCGACGAGTTCGTCGCGCGCGTCTCCGAAATCTACGCCCCTTCGGGCGGGCATTGAGGAGGCGCGGCGATGGCGAAGGCCCAGGAAGAAGACAAGGTCTACGACGACATCAACATCACGCCGATGCTGGACCTGGCATACGTGCTGCTCGTCATCTTCATCATCATGACGACGGCCTCGGTGCAGGGCATCAAGGTCGACCTGCCCAAGGCGTCGGCGACCGTCAGCCTCGCCAAGCCGCAGACCCAGGTCATCTCGGTCGCCAACAACGGCAACGTCTATCTCAACGCCTATCCGGTGACGCTCTCCGACCTCGAGAGCCGGCTGCGCACGCAGAAGTCTCTGACGCCCGATTTCCCGGTCGTGCTCAAGGGCGATGCCTCGGTGCAGTACCAGAAGGTGATGGAAGTTCTCGATCTGCTGCGCCGCCTCGACCTGCCGCATGTCGGCCTGGTCACGGCGAAAGCGCAAGGATAGGGGGCGCGGGTGGCACGCGACGACGACGAAGACAAAGGCACCACGCTCTCGCGCATCGCGCGCTTCGCGGTGCCCGCGCTCGTCTTCGCGGCTCTCGCGGGCGGGGTCTGGTATCTGCTCCACGGCTCGGGATCGGAGCGCCGCGAGGCGCCGCCGCTGCCCACCTTGCAAGCCTTCCTGCCGCCGCCGCCACCGCCTCCTCCGCCCAAGGAGAAGCCGCCCGAGGAAAAGAAGGTGGTGGAAGAGAAGAAGGTCGAGACGCCCGAACCCAAGGTCGACGCGCCCAAGCCGCTCACCATCAACGGCCCGGCGCAGGCCGGCAACGACGCTTTCAATCTCCAGTCCGGCAGCGGCGGCGGCGACGTCGGCAGCGGCTTCGGCAGCGAGGCCTATAGCCGCTATCTGACCGGCGTGCTGCAGGACGCCATCGCGCAGGACGACAAGCTCAACCATCTCGCTTTCGCGCTGCAGATCGCGGCGACCGTCGACCGCAACAGGAAGCTGCATGTGCGCCTGCTCAAGTCGAGCGGCGACAGCGAGATCGACAACGACGTGCTGAGCGCGGCCCAGCAGGTGGCCCTCGATGGCGAGCCGCCGGGCGCGGTGGAATTCCGCCTGGCCATTCGAAGCCGGAGGCCGGCGTGACGGATCAATCGCATGGGTAAGACGAGTCGAAGATGACAAGAACGAATTCGGGTCCGGCGGCCATGGCGCTCGCCGCTTGCGTGCTGGTGACTGCCGGCCGTGCCTCGGCGCAGGACGGCGCCGCCTCGCCGAACGCGACGGTCAACCTCATCCGCCTGCTGGTGAAGCAGCACGTGATCAAGGCCGAAGAGGCCGACGCGCTCTTGAAGGAAGCCGAGCAGGAAGCCGCCGACGTGCGCGCGCGCGCCGCCGCCGCCAAGACCGCTTCCCAGGTCCAGCCGCCCGCCGTCACCCAGGCGCCGCCGGCCGGAACGCTGCGCATCCCCTACGTGCCGCAGATCGTCAAGAACCAGATCCGCGACGAGGTGAAGAAAGAGGTGATGCAGCAGGCGCGCACCGAGAACTGGGCCCAGCCGGACGCGGTGCCGGAATGGACCAAGCGCCTGCACCTGACCGGCGACCTGCGCTCGCGGGACGAATACGATCTCTACACCCTGCAGAACGACGACCAGATCGTCGATTTCCAGACCTTCAACGCCAACGGCCCGACGGACGTCAACGGCTTCACCAATCCGGGCGGCATCCCGGTACTCAATACGACGCAGGACCGCCTGCATCGGTTGAGCATCCGCGCGCGGCTGGGCCTCAACGCAGTCATCTCCGACGGCGTGCTCGCGGGCATCCGCCTGGCCTCGGGCGGCGACGGCGGGCCGGTCTCGACGACGCAGCTTCTGGGCGGCGGCTTCGGCAAGAAGGATTTCTGGCTCGACCAGGCGTATCTCACGCTCGAGCCCTGGGACTGGCTCGCCTTCACCACGGGCCGCATGCCCAACCCGTTCTTCCACTCGGACCTGGTCTACGATCCCGATCTGCAGTTCGACGGCGCGGTCTTAGCCCTCGACACCAAGGAGAAGAACGAGGACGGCTTCGACGGCTTCTTCAGCGAAGGCCTGTTCCCGCTCGAATATATCGGCTCGAGCTTCCCCGCCAATTCCGTCAGCAAGGCCCGCGACAAGCAGAAATGGCTGTGGGGCACGCAGGCCGGCTTCAACTGGAAGGAGCCCGGCTTCGAATGGCGCATGGGCGCGTCCTATTACCAGTTCGGCGGCATCCAGGGGCAGCTGTCCGAGCCGTGCTTTATCTACTTGGGCGACAAGCAGTGCTCGACCGACTACACCCGCCCCGCCTTCATGCAGAAGGGCAACACGCTCTTCCTGATCCGCCAGATCGTGCTCGACCCCAACAACCCCACCGGAAGCCCGCAGCCGCAATATGCCGGCCTCGCCTTCAACTATCGCGTGGCCGACGCGACGACGGAGCTCTCGGTCCCGGTGGGAAGCAGCTACCGCTTCATCTTCGATCTCGATTACGCCCACAACCTCGCCTATCACGCGACGGTGGCGTGCCGCTACGCGCCCTTCGCGCTGCCGGTCACCAACGTCGAGACGGGCCCGAGCGGAAGCCTTGATCCCTGCGACGGTCCGGCCAAGACGCGCGCCAAGCTCAAGAGCGGCGGCGACGGCTGGTACGTCAACGCGACCTTCGGCCATCCGCAGATCCGCAAGCGCTGGGAATGGAACATCTCGGCCGGCTACAAATATCTCGAGCCCGACGCGGTTCCGGACGCCTTCACCGACAGCGACTTCCATCTCGGCGGCACCAATGCACGCGGCTACATCATTTCGGGCGCGCTGGGACTCTTCGACAATACCTGGCTCAGCGCGCGCTGGCTCTCGGCCAGCGAGGTCTTCGGCCCACCGCTCGCCATCGACGTCGTCCAGCTCGACCTGAACGCGGGGTTCTAGGATGAAGACGAAGCTCGCGCTCGCGTTCCTGGCCCTGACCGTCGGCGCCGCCCAGGCGCAGAGCGACGACAGCGAGCGGCTGCGCGCGCAGCTGCGCCAGGTCACCTTGCAGCTCCGCCAGGCCCAGGACGACCAGGCGGCGGCGCAGGCGCAGAAGATCGCCGCCCAGATGGAGCGCGATGCCGTCAAGAAGCAGCTCGCCGCCGCCCAGGGCGACCTCGCGCGGCTGCGTCACGACAGCGGCCGCGCCAGCGCGGCCGAGGGCCAGCTTGCGAAAGCCAATGCGGCGCTCGCCGCGGCCGGCCAGTCGGCCGAGAAGGACAAGGCCGAGCGCGACAAGATCCAGGCTGATGCGGTCACCCAGGCGGGCGTGCTGTCGGCTTGCGAGGGCAAGAACCGCAAGCTGCTCGACGTCAGCCGCCAGATCCTCAAGGCCTATGAGGATTTCGATTTCGTCGACTCGCTCGGCGCGCGCGAGCCCTTCATCAGGCTGAGGCGCGTCGAGCTCGAGAACCTGGCCCAGGACTATCGCGACCGCATCGACGACGGCGCGTTCGACGCGAAGACGGACAAGTAGGGAGCGGGACGATGGCAAGGCGCACCCGGCATACGAGGCTCCGCAGCCGCCTGATGCATGGCGCCAGCGTGTTCGCGATCGTCGTGGCGCTCAGCCATGCGCCGGCGAAGTCGCAGACGCTGTCGGTGCTGAACAACGCGGTGCAGGTGCAGAACGCCGCGGTCGCCCAGCGCTTCCCCAACGGACTGCCCTCGGACCAGCCCGCGACGCGCCAGGGCACGCTCAATCCGTCGAATTCCGCGCGCATGACGGGCGCCACGATGCGCGCGCTGCAGTACCAGACGCGCGTCACCCAGGCCGTCAGCATGGCCAAGGACGCCCAGGCCGCGGCGCGCGCCGCCGCGGCGCAGCTCGAGCAGGGGGTGCCCGACGGATTGGCGCCGGGCGGCCTGGTGCCGATCGACAATCCCGTCAAGTCCAAGGACGACACCAGCGGCACGCATACCTGGGACGGCGCCGACCAGCCGGTGCAGGAGACCGAGGACAACGGCAACGTCAAGGTCACGGTGCACCAGACCCAGGCGCGCGCGGTGCTGTCGTGGGAGACCTTCAACGTCGGCAAGAAGACCGATCTCTATTTCGACCAGTCCCTCGACGGCAAGGACCAGTCGAGCTGGGTGGCGCTGAACCGCGTCGTGGGCCAGCTCAATCCGCTCACCGGCCTGCGCGATCCCAACGACATGCCGGCGCCCAGCCAGATCCTGGGCTCGATCCATGCGCCGGGCACGGTGCTGATCCTGAACCAGAACGGCGTGATCTTCGGCGGCACCTCGCAGATCAACACCAACGCGCTGATCGCCACCAGCCTCGAGGTCGGCCGCGCGCTCGACCAGAACACCGGCCGCCTCAACATCAAGCAGCGCGACGACGAGTTCCTGCAGTTCGGGTTCTTGGGCTATGCCGACCAGGCCTCGTTCGACCAGCAGGCCACGGCCTATACCTTCTCGGCGCAGGAGAACGCCGCCGGCAACGGTTTGGACTTCCTCGAAGGCGGCATCGAGGTGCAGGCGGGCGCGCAGATCACCTCCGGCACCGGCGGCTATGTGCTGCTCACCGGGCCGAAGGTGATCAACGACGGCACGATCTCCTCGCTCGCCGGCCAGGTCAGCCTGCAGTCGGGACGCAACATCAAGCTGACGCGCTCGACCGGCTCCGTCGACGGCAATCCCGACGTGCGCGGCTTCACGATCAGCGCCTCGGGCGACGGCGTGAACAAGGACTATGTGCTCAACGGCGCGAACGCGATCATCGACGCGCCGCAGAGCTATATCTCGCTCGGCGCCACCGACAACGGCGCGGTGCTGGAAGAAGGCGTGCTGTCGGGCACCACCAGCGTGTCGCGCAACGGCTTCATTCAAATCTCAGGCGCCGACATCCAGATCGGCACCGGCGCCACGCTGGCGATCGGCGCCGACGACGGCAAGGAGACGATCCCGCAGGACCCGACCTCGCTCGGCGATTTCCGCTCGTCGCGGATCAGCATCGGCTCGGACGCGTCGCGCATCGAGATCGACAAGGACGCGATGCTCTTTGCGCCCAGCGGCAACGTCGACATCGGCGCGGCGCCCGGCGCCTCGGGCACGACCGACCTCGCCAATCCGGGCGACAGCCGCGTCTTCGTCGACAGCGGCGCGATCATCGATGTCGCGGGCCTGACCGACGTGCTCATCCCCGCCTCGCGCAACGCCATCATGATCAGCCCGGTCAAGGGCAACGAGCTGCGCGACAATCCTAACTACCGCGACAGCTTCCTGAACGGCGCGACCGTGCTGGTCGATCCGCGCCTCTCCGGCGTCGACGACAACGGCGTGGCCTGGGTCGGCTCGCCCCTGATCGAGGCCAAGAGCTTCGCCCAGCAGGTCGGCGTCAAGGTCCAGGAGCTGATGACCAAGGGCGGCAGCGTCACCCTGGGCGTGCAGAACTACCAGCCCGGCACCGACACCGCGCTCGCCCCCGACATCATCGTCAAGACCGGCGCCACCATCGACGTGTCGGGCGGCTGGGTGACGTATGAGGGCGGCTTCGTCCAGACCACCCAGCTCATCGCCATCAACGGCCAGATCGTCGACATCGGCAATGCCGATCTCAACGGGCTCTATATCGGCATCGACAACGGTTTCATGCGCAACCAGGCGCGCTGGGGCGTGAGCGAGAGCTGGGCGAGCCCGCTGCTGCAGGGCGGCCATTACGAAGGCACCTATACCGAGGGCCGCGACGCCGGCGCCTTGACGCTCAAGGGCTCGACCATCGTGCTCGACGGCACCTTGTACGGCGACGCCTATGCGGGCATGCGCCAGATCGGCGACTCGCATCTGGGCAGCGCCGCGTCGTCGGTCTACGGCGATTTCCGCAAAGTCCAGGGCGCGCCGTCGCAGCTGCCGTCGGGCGGCTTCCTGTTCGTCCAGGCGCTGAGCGGCGATGCGTCCAGCAACAAGCAGCTTTCGGGCGGCGGCGACATCGACGTCGTTTCGCAGGCGAACTACCACGCCGTCGACGGTTCGCTCGGCTACGGCCAGTCGGTCTTCATCGATCCCAACGGCAACCTCGTGGTGCCGACGCGCGACCCCAACTCGCTTTTGCCGACCGACCGCCAGCAGACGATCTCTATCTCGGCCGATGCGGTGTCGGGCTTCGGCTTGAGCGCGGTGTCGCTGCAGACCTCGGGCAGGATCGACGTCGAGGCCGACGCCCATGTCGCGCTCGATGCCGGCGGCATCTTCAACGCCATCGCCGGCCGCACCATCACCGTCGACGGCAGCGTGACGACGGCGTCGGGCACCATCCAGCTGCAGACCGTCAATGCCGGCCAGGGCTCGGTCTACAATCCCGACGACACGGTCAAGGAGGGCTCGTTCGACATCGTCGTCAACGGCACGCTTTCGACGCGCGGCCGCTGGGTGAACGACGACGGCGCCGATGCCGACCACACGCAAGGCAGCGCATTCACCGACGGCGGCTCGGTGGTCCTGATCGCAGCACCCCGCCAGACCTTGTTCGACCAGACCGACACGCTGGGCGGCGACGCGCCGCCGGTGAACGTCGACGTCTCGGGCTCGATCCTGCTCGACGCCGGCAGCGTCGTCGACGTATCGAGCGGCGGCTATGTCAACGAGAAGGGTCAGCTCGAGCTCGGCGCGCGCGGCGGCAATGTCAGCCTGATCGAGGAGACGACCTATTTCCAGCTCGCCCAGGACGTCGAAGGCGTGCCGGGCGGCATCCCCGGCTTCCGCGTCAGCGGCATCGACCGCGGCGGCAGCGACTTCGTCCCCGTCAATCCGGACAAGATCACCGCGCGCGTGAGCTTGGACGGCACGATCCTGGCGGCGGGCTTCGGCGGCGGCGGAACCTTCACGCTCGTCACGCCGCAGTTCCAGTTCGGCGACGGCGATGCCGAGACCGGCACGAACATGAGCCTCGACTTCTTCTCGAAGACGGGCTTCTCCAACTTCGACATCACCTCGTACAAGACCGAGTTCCTGGCCAACGACTTCGACAACGGGCTCGGCGGCTTCAACGCGCTGATGGCGATGCAGACTGTCACCATCGGCGGCGGCCAGACGCTGAACCTGACCCAATCGAGGTTCTCGCCCGTGCTCGACGTGGCGACGGCCGAAAGCCTGCGGGGTCTCGGCACCGGCGGCGATCTCTATTCGGTGCTGACGCCCGGCGTTCCCGGCAACGACTGGGACGCGCGGCCGGTGAACCTGACGCTCGGCGGCTCGATCGAGCTCGATATCGCGCAAGGCGGCAAGGTGATCGGCGCGGCGGGCAGCGGGCTCTCGGCCAGCAAGCTGCTCAACGAAGGCAATATCCGCATCGCCGGCGGCACGATCACCCAGTCCGAAGCGCTGCCGTCACTGTATGCGCCGGATTCGGTCACCGCCGTCCACGACCTGGACGAGGCCTTCACGCGCAACGAGGACGGCACCTTCCACGAGGGCGACATCAGCAAGGTGAACGGCCTCACCAACGGCGAGCTCGCGGCGCAGGGCGGCTTCTATCTGCTCGGCAAGCTCGGCGCCAAGGACGGCATCGTGCTCGCCTCGGGCAGCGTCACCGACCTGTCGGGCGCCAGCATCGTCAATCCGCGCGCGCGCATGGACATCGCGGTCAGCGTGCCGCCGGGCTTCCGCGACGGCCGCGTCGTGGACGGCGGCACCTTGCAGACCGTGCCCGGCCGGCTCACCGGCGACGACGTGTTCGACAGCCCCCACGGCCTGTCGGTCTATTACGGCGCGGAGAATCCGTCGAGCGTCATCATCCCGGGACAGCTCACCGCCGAGGCCGGTTCGATCATCGACCTGTCGGGCGCGTCGGACGATTTTTCGCGGCTCGGCCCGGGCGGCACCTTCCGCAACACGCCGGAATGGAGCAATGGCGGCTCGCTGATCCTGGCGAACGGCGGCTCGATCGACGGCGCGATCATCGACGCGCATGGCGGCGCCGAGCATGCGCTGGGCGGCACGCTGGTGGTGCTCGATCCGACGCTCGCCCAGTTCGATACCGATTTCGCGGGCCAGACGGACGTCGCCAACGCGGTCTCGGTCGCCCAGATCGAGAATTCGGGCTTCGGCACGTTCGTGGCCGAGGGCCATTTGAGCTCGGTCGGCGACGTGCATCTCGATCTCGACCGCGGCTTCTTCCTGACGTCGCGGCCTTACGACGGCCAGGCCGACCTCACCAACACCCAGATCCGCGATCAGTACGCGCCGGTGATCAGCGCCGGCGGCGAGCTCGAGATCGATGCGGCCTATATCCGTCTCGACAGCGCGCTGCAGAACGTGTCCACGCCGCTGGTCGGCGATCCCGCAGGCAACAGCGTGATCCTGCGCGCCGGCGAGATCGACATCAGCGGCGCCGTCCTGTTCGACCAGTCGGTGTCCGACGTGCAGATGTTCGCCACCGGCGACGTCAGGCTCAGCGGCGTGCAGCCCTGGCAGAAGGTGTTCGGCCGCGATCCGGAGTCGGTGGACTTCTCGCTCGCCGGCCAGCTTGCGGTGAACGGCGATCTCACCATCACCGCGGGGCAGGTGTTCCCGACCACGGGCTCGACCTTCTATATCACCTCGGCGGCGGAAGACGGCACGATCACCTTCGCGCGTTCGGCCGGCCCCGAGCCCGCGACGCCCTATTCCGCCGGCGGCAATCTGTTCGTGCAGGCCGCCAACATCTACCAGGGCGGCGACATCCGCGTGCCGCTGGGCAGCCTCACCTTGGGCAGCAGCGATCCGTTCACGCTGACCACCGACGGCAACACCCAGCAATTCGCGCCGGAAACCCAGCTGCTCAAGATCCTCGACGGCAGCACGACCTCGGTCTCGGCCGACGGGATGCTGATTCCCTACGGCACCACCACCGACCAGATCGAATGGTTCTTCGCCGCCACCGGCGCCGACCAGCTCAAGGCGCCGCCGCAGGCGATCCTGACGCTCGGCGGCGACAACGTGAAGATCGATGCCGGCTCGACCGTGGACGTCAGCGGCGGCGGCGATCTCTATGCCTACGAGTTCGTCTCGGGCACCGGCGGCAGCCATGACGTGCTCGACCGCTTCAACAGCGACCCGTTCTCGAGCAACAACGGCTTTCAATATCCCGACGGCCGCCAGGTCTATGCCATCGTGCCCAGCCTGAACGGGCCCGACGCGCAGTCTTTCCCGAACGGCCAGGCCGCGCTCTACGATCCCATCTATTCCGCGCAATATGGCGACCTCTATTCGGCGCAGGCCGCGGGCAAGCAGGTCTATCTCTCGAACGTGCCGGGACTGAAGCCCGGCTGGTACACCTTGCTGCCGGCCAAATACGCGACGCTGCCGGGCGGCATGCGCATCGTCGAGAACACCGGCGCCAGGAACGTGACGCCGGGCACGTTCTCGCGCCTGCCCGACGGCAGCACCGTCGTCACCGGCTATTACGGCTATGCCGGCACCGATACCTACGAATCCACGCTGCGCTCGTTCACGCTGCAGACGCAGCAGGTGTTCAACCAATATTCGCTGATCGCGCTCACTTCGGCGAATGCGAAGTTCGCGCGCGACGCCGCCCATGACGGGCACGACGCGCCGCCGCTGCCGGTCGATGCGGGCCGCCTGGTGCTTGCGCCCAAGGACACGCTCAAGATCGACACGGTGCTCAAGGCCGACCCGGGCAAGGGCGGCCGCGGCGCAGAGGTCGACATCTCCGGCGGCGCCTTCACCATCGTCTCCGGCGACGACGGCGACGAGGGCACCGGGGCGCCGGCGGGAACGATCGTACTCACCGCCGACGAGCTCACCAACCTGAACGCCGGCAGCCTCTTGATCGGCGGCACGCGCACCGACAATGCCGACGGCACGACGACGCTGAACCTCACCGCGGACTCGATCCTGGTCGAGAACGACGCGGCGCATCCGCTCGATGCGCCGGAAGTCGTGCTCGCGGTCGACGGCAGCGGCGCCGGCATCACCCTGGCCGACGGCGCCACCATCCGCTCCACCGGCAGCTTGGCGCGGGCGCGCACGGGCGACTACGTCATCGACGGCAAGAACGATCACACGACCGGGCAGGGCGCGGTGGTGCGCGTCTCGTCCGGGCCCCGGCGTCTCGTCACCCGCGAGCATATCGAAAAGGCCACCGACGGCGGCTTCCTCGATGTCGGCGCCGCGGATCTCGAAGGCAATTCCGTTCTGCTCGATTCGAGCGGCGATCTGACCGCCTCGCCCGATCTCAGCTTGAAGACCGACGATCTGGCGCTCGGCGCCGGTCAGGTGACCTTCAGCGACGACGGCTCCGAACAGTCGGGTCTGGTGATCACGTCCGAGCTGCAGGCGCTCATTTCGCAGATCGACCAGGTGACCATCCGCACGCCGGGCACGATCGCCTTCTCCGACGGCACCTACAGCTTCAAGGACCTGACCCTCGACAGCCCGGGCCTGTCGCTCAAGGACGGCAACGCGGTCACCCTGGACGCCGACAAGCTCACGCTCGGCAATTCCGGCAAGGACGCCGGCGAATGCACCGGAGACGGCGAGATCGGCTGCGGCAGCGGCTCCCTGACCTTGAACGCCGACGAGATCGATTTCGCGTCGGGCACCTTGCGCACCTTCGGCTTCGGCGGACATGCGACGCTCGCCGCCTCGACGGGCATTTTCGCTCAGGGCGACGCGACGGTCGATTTCGGGCCGGCTGCGCTCGCGCTCCGCACGCCCTTCATCGGCGACCGTGCCCTGCCGCTCGATCCCGGCGAGACGCAGGCCATCGCCAGCCTGTCGCTGCAGACGAGCGGCGACATCGCCATCGACAACCCGACCGGCGGAGCCGTCGGCAATTTCCAGGGCGCGCCCGGCGCGACCATCACGATCAGCGGCCATGCGATCGACGTCGAAGGCACCGATATCCGCGCCACCGCGGGCACGCTCGACATCAAATCCGATACGGCGATCACCGTCGGCGACGGCGCGGTGCTCGCGACGCCGGGCTATGAGCGCAACTTCGGCGACGCGGCGGATCCGTTCATCGTCTCGGCGCCGGGCGGGCTGGTGCACCTGACCGCGCTCGACGGCGATATCGATCTCCGCCAAGGCTCGCTGGTCTCGGTCGGCGGCGGCAAGGGCATGGCGGGCACGGTCGAGTTCTCGGCCGCCAAGGGCGACGTGAACTTCGACGGCACGCTCGATGCCGATGCACCGGACGGCGGCGGCTCGTTCCTGCTCGACCAGCAAGGCGCCTTCGACATCTCCAGCTTCGACGAGATGTTCGGCCACCAGTTCGACGGCACCATCGCGGTGCGCACCGGGACCGGCGACCTGACGCTCGATGCGGGCGAGGTCCTCAAAGCCCAGAACGTGATGCTCACCGCAGACGGCGGCGCGGTCAACCTGTTCGGCACCATCGACGTGTCGGGCCAGTACGGCGGCGACGTCGACCTCTTCGGCATCGGCGGCGTCACCCTGCACGACGGCTCGCTGATCGACGCCCATGCCGACGGCTTCGGGCTGCACGATCCGCGCCGCTCGGCCGGCGGCAATGTCGAGATCGGCACCGACGGCGACGGCGTCATCACGGTGGAGAACGGCGCCGTCATCGACGTCTCGGCGCGGCAGACCGGCGACCGGCTGGTGCCCGTCGTGCACAACGGCACGACCTATTACATCTATGTGCCCTCCGACATGGGCGGCACGGTCGATTTCCGCGCCCCTGTGATCGAGCAGGCGGGCGCCGACGACGTCAACGTCTTCTTCTCCGGCAACGTGGTGGGCGCGAGCCAGATCTCGGTGCAGGCGTTCAAGAAGTTCGACCTCGCCGCCATCGCCGCCGATCCGGATTTCGTCGGCGTCGTGATCGACGGCAACGGCCGGGCGGTGCTGGACCTGGGCGCGCATAACGGCACCAACTTCCTGGCCGATTACGCCGACGGCTCGCTCGTGCAGTTCGTCCAGGACTTCGACGTCAGCGCGGCCGACGGGCACCTGGGCGGCCTCGTCACCGACGAGGCCATGTCCAAGGTGTTCCACGAGCGCCCGGGCATGGAGCTCGACTACGACGGCGACATCGTGCTCGCCTCGAACTGGAACCTGGGCGCCGGCAGCGTCGACGTCGATGCGGCGGTCAAGGCCGGCGACATGGCCAAGCTCGACGACGGCAAGTTCTACATCTTGCCCGGCAAGGAAGCCGACGTCTTCTCGCGTTTCACCAAGCTCACCTATCGCACCGACAAGGGCGCGGTCGACGGCGAGCCGGGCGTGCTCACCATCCGCGCCTCGGGCACGCTCGACCTCAAGGGCAGCATCACCGACGGCTTCTTCAATTTCCACGACCAGACCGACCCCGACTATCTCAACATGATGCTGGGCGGCGGCGCCAAGACCTATAACGGCTTCGTGCAGAGCAGCTGCCACGGGGCCTGCGACCTGGTCGGCAACTGGCAGATGGTCGATGGGTTGCCGGACGGCTATGTGCTGATCTCGATCCCCGGCCGCGGCGGCTTGGATTCGCGGCTGTTCAACCCCGCGCCCTACAATCCCGACGCCAATGCGGCCGATGCCGGCGGCGCGGGCGATCCCATCGGCGGCGCGGAGCTTTTCCCGCTGATCGACCGCGACGGCGCCAAGCAGGTGGTCAATTCCTTCTCCTATCAGCTCGTCGGCGGCGCCGATCTCGCCAGCGCCGATCCGATGCGCACCCTGCCGGGGTCGACCGGCGGCGTCATCGTCGAGGGCGAGAAGAGCTACACGTTCCAGGGCAGCAAGCTCGGCAGCACGTCGCAGTTCAACGACCAGCTCTTCATGAGCGTCGGCGGCAAGCTGGTGACGGCCGAGGATTGGTACAACGCCTTCGTGGCGGCCAATGCGGGGCTGGACGGCGACTCCTACACCTTCATCAACTTCCAAGGCGCGCCCGACGACTACAGCGCCTTCATCCAGTCCCAGATCCCGATCTTCTTCGCCGACGATCCCAACGATTACCAGATCATCTCCAACGGCAGCCACGTGCAGGGCGTGGCGACCAAGCTCGACCTGGCGGCGCAGTTCATGGCCGAGGTGGTCGCGGCGAACTTCAAGGACTTCAAGCAGGACTACACCGCGCCCCACCCCAAGGTCATCACCAAGCCCGCCACCGCCACTACGCGCACGCTGGTGCGCACGGGCACCGGCGACATCGCGATCAACGCCGCGGGCGACATCGACCTGACCAACGGCGATCCCGTCTATCGCAAGCTCAACGGCCAGCTCGCCAGCCCCAAGCATGGCGGGCTGCAGGTCGGCGGCACCGCGGTCTATACCGCGGGCCACGCGGTCGACACCACGCCCTTCGAGACCGTGGACGTGCTCACCGGCGACACCGTCGAGATCGATCCCGCGCAATTCGGCCTGGGCGAGGACTTCATCAACGACCCGCCGGTCGACGGCTATCGCTACGGCGCGGGCGATCCGAACCTCAAAGGCACCGGCCTCACCGGCGTGCTGCTCGCCGATCCGACGATTGCCGAGGGCGGCGGCGACGTCACGCTCACCGCGGGCGGCGACATCAAGAGCCGGCGCGACGTCTGGCAGGAAGCGCGGCTGCGCAAGTATTACGACGTCCTCAAGTCGTTCCTCTACGACTGGATCGGCAAGAGCGACCAGCCCTGGCGCTCGGGCCAGATCGGCGACGAAAGCCAGATCCTGATCAATCCGCAGCTCTTCCAGGAGGGTGTGGGCGCGCTCGGCGGCGGCACGGTCCGCATCCATGCCGGCCACGACGTCAGCGATCTGTCGGTCGTCAGCGATACCTCGGTGCTCACCGCCGGCATCGCCAGCGGCAATCTCGAGCCGACCCTGGGCCTGATGAGCTTCGGCGGCGGCAACGTCTTCATCGATGCCGGCCACGACATTCTGGGCGGGCGTGTCGACGTCGCCGCCGGCATCGGCGAGCTCAACGCGGGCAACGACATCGTCGGCGCCGGCCCGATCCAGATCTCCGAGGACGGCCAGCTGCAGGACAACGAGCTCCGCCTGCGCCTCACCAACGCCTTCGTCTCGCTGACCGCGCGCGGCGACGTCGACATCCAGGGCATCTCGGCGCTCGGCGTCGGCGGCGCCACCAGCGAAGTCACCGCCAATCTCGATGCGCACGGCTTCTATACCGACATCGCCGGCGTCTCGATCCTGGCCGACGGCAGCGCCACCATCGACAATTTCGGCAGCGACATGATCACCGAGAGCGACGGCGCGACCGAGAACACCGCGGCCGCGGTCTATCCGGGCACGCTCGAGGTCACCTCGCTGAACGGCGACGTCAAGATCGACACCAGCGGCACCGGCCATGCGGTGTCGGTGTTCATGATGCCGAGCCCGACCGGCGAGCTCCAGATCGTCGCAGGCGGCAATATCGATCCGGTCACCATCGCGCAGGACGACGGCGACGCCGGCCTGCTGCCGGGCTTCTTCTCGATCTTCAACGCCGACCAGACGGGCGTGAAGAGCGGCCGCACCTTCCTGTTCCCCGGCGTGCTGCCCGACATGTCCCAGGTCGAGCGCGAGATGCTGCACAACCGGAACACGACGCATGACGGCGATCTCGTTCCCAACCGCATCTATTCCGGCGGCGACATCGTCGACATGATCCTGTCGGTCGCGAAGGCGACGCGCCTCTCGGCCGGCCGCGACATCGTCAACATGATGTTCTTCGGCCAGAACGTGAACCCCGACGACATCACCCGCATCGTCGCCGGCCGCGACATCACCGCGACGACCAAGCTGGTCGAGCCGGTGATCGGATTGGACCAGAACAACCAGCCGATCTTCGGCGATCCCGAGGCCGCGGTGCAGGGCAACACCTTCGTCGTCGGCGGGCCGGGCTCGTTCTTCCTCGAGGCCGGACGCGACGCCGGACCGTTCCTGAACTCGGCGGTGACCAACGGCTTCAGCCTGGAGAACGGCCGCGACGCGCCCACCGGCGTGCTCGTCTTCGCCGGCGGCGTGCAGTCGGTCGGCAACGAGTGGAATCCGTGGCTCGACGCCAAGGGCGCCGATCTTTATGTCGAGTTCGGCGTCGCCAAGGGCCAGGCCTTCGACGCGCTGCGCGACTACTATCTCGATCCGGCCAATCTCGGAAATCTCGACGGCGACCTGTTCGAGCAGCACAAGGACGGCGACGGCAATCTCATCCCCGACCGCAGCAAGCCGATCTATGCGCCGGTCCTGATCAAATGGCTGCAGCAGCACGAGGCATCGGTGCTCGAGCAGCTCTACGGCACGACCGACATCGACTTCCAGCAGGCCTATGACGCGTTCAAGACCCTGCCGGGCCTCAGCCAGCGCGTCTTCCTGCTCGGCTATGTCTATTTCAACGAGCTGATCCAGACCTCGGTACCCGACGGCCCTTCGTTCAAGCAGTATTCGCGCGGCTATCAGGCGGTGAACCTGCTGTTCCCGTCCGAGCTCGGCTACACCAAGAACGACACGACCGGCGGCTCGAACGGCGCGAACGAAACGGTGGAGACGGGCAATCTCGACCTGCGCCTCGCCACGATCCAGACCTCGCGCGGCGGCAACATCTATATCCTGGGGCCCGGCGGACGCGTGCTCGCGGGCTCGACGGTGCGCACCTCGGACCAGGCGGCGCGGCGCACCTATGACGGCGGACGCCTGTTCGCCGGCAACACCACCTTCGGGCCGCTGCCGGCCGCGATCACGCGCATCCCGCTCGGCTATGAGGGCATCCTCACCTTGCGCGGCGGCTCGATCTACACCTTCACCGATCTCGACTTCCTGCTGAACCAGAGCCGCCTCTTCACCGAGGCCGGCGGTGACATCGCCATGTGGTCGTCGAACGGCGACCTCAACGCCGGCCAGGGACCCAAGACCTCGGCCAACTTCCCGCCGGTGGTGGTGCAGGTCGACCAGGACCTGGTCAGCGAGGTCGACTCGGTCGGCGGCGTCAGCGGCGCAGGCATCGCCGCCTTCGAGCCCGCCCCGGGCGAGCCGGCGCCGGACGTCTTCCTGATCGCGCCGCGCGGCACGGTGGACGCGGGCGATGCGGGCGTGCGCGTCGCGGGCAACCTGTTCATCGCGGCCCAGACGGTCGCCAATTCCGAGAACTTCACGGTCTCGGGCACCTCGTCGGGCGTGCCCGGCGAAGGCGCGGTGGACGTCGCGGCGCAGACCAGCGGCAACAACTCCGCCGCCGCGGCCGAGCAGGAGGCGCAGACCATGTCCGGCGCGCGCGCGCTGCAGAGCGCGGCGTCCGTCATCACCGTCGAGCTGCTCGGCATCGACGCGGACGACCAGTCCGGCGACGACGACGAGAAGAAAAAGAAGAAGAAGGATCAGCAGAGCTAGCCGGCGGCGCCGCTACTTCCGCGGCGCCACGCGGCTTCCGTCGGTCGAAGGACCGTAAGGCGACATCCAGTCGATATCCGTCACGGCCGCGTTCGGGTCGTCGCCCGGCTCGCGGACTGCCGGAAGGATGGCGTTCGCGATCAGGTTGCCCAGATATTTCATGCCCCGGCGGTTCGAATAGTTGCCGGCCATGGTCGTGACGACGAGGCCCAGCTCCGGCACGACGATGGTCAGGTTCCCTCCCGCGCCGCGGGCGGAATAGCCGAGGACCTTGCGGCTCTTGTACGGATAGTCCTCCATCCACCACAGATAGCCGTAAGCGACGTTGCGGAGGTGATACTGCGGCGCCACCGCGGCCTTGGCATAGCTTGCGTCGAGGATGCGCTTTCCCTCCCACACCCCGCCGTTCAGCATGAGCTGGCCGAACTTCATGAAATCGCGCGCCCTGACCGCGACGCTGCCGCCGCCATAGGGACGGCCGTTGGTGTCGAGCGGCCAGGCGTAATGGGTGATGCGCATCGGGCGCGCCACCAGCCGGTCGAAGATGCGCAGCGGCGATTCATGCGTCGCCTCGCCGAGCATCGAGAGCGCCAGATGCGGCTGCATGCTGCAATAGACGCTGTTCGTTCCGGGATCCGTCGCCATCGGAACCGACATGAAATAGCCGACGACGTTCGGCGGCTGCAGGTCGTCGTTGATATAGTCCTCGTTGCCCGGCGCCTTCGGATCGGTGTCGTCGCAATGATGGCCCGAGGACATGGTGAGCAGGTTCTCCAGCGTCATCGCCCGCTTGCGCGGCTCGAGGCCGGCCGGGAACGCGCCGCCGTTCATGACCGCATAGACGCGGCTGTCGAGGCTGAGCGGAGCGCCGGCATGCATCGCAGCCCCGATCGTCGTGCCGCTGAGACTCTTGCCGGCCGAGCGCAGCGTGTGGAGCTTGTCGCGCGAGAAGCCGTGGAAATATTCCTCGAGCACCAGCCGGCCGTGGCGCGCGACGAGCAGCGCGTGGATCTCGGGCGCATCGGCCTCGTCCATCTTCATGCCGGCGATCGATCGGACGAGGCGCTCCATCGCCGCAACGTCGATGTGCTCGTCGGCAAGGGGCGCGGTCCGCCAGCCGTCGCCGAGCGCGGGCGGCGGCAGGTAGCGATAGGGCTCGCTTGCGGGCGGCCGTGGAAAAGCGAGGCTCGCATCGCTTTCGCGCGCGAAGTCGTACGTCCCGCCGCGGCCCGTGAAGGTCAGCGAGAAGCCGCTCATCGCGGGCTCGATGCGGCCGGCAGCCAGTTCGCGATCCGGTGCATCGCCGCGCCCGGCCAGCAGGCGGACGACGTCGCCCTCGCGGACCAGCCTGCGCGCGCCTTGCTGGTTGCCGAGATCGAACTCCGGATTGCGCAGCACCGCCGCATAGGAACCGTCGGCCGCGCGCTTTGCGAAAATGTAGAACGAGAAGACGTCCTCGGCCGGGTCGACCGTGCCGGCCCACCGCGCCGCGCCGAAGGCGTTGAGCACGACGGGCGAGGCGTTGCCCTTGTAGACCCATTGGCCGCGCACGACATCGGTCCCTTCGAAGCGGCCGCTGAACGCGCCTCGGTCGTCCGGCAGCGCGAAGGAAAGCTCCGCGCCTTTCTCGGACACCGGCACGTGGCGTCCCGCGACGTCGGCAACCAGGCCGCGGTTGGTGCGCTCGAGGATCAGCCGGCCGCGCACTTCGGGGCCGAACCACTTCTTCGCGCCCCACAAGCCGGTGAGATCCTGAAGGGCCGGAGCCGCGGCTTGCTCCTGACCGGCGACGGGCGCGGCGGACAGGACGGCAATCGCCACCAAACAGCGCAAACGCATCGTCGCTCCACTCCAGCCTTGCCGGGCGCAGTGTTGCCGCGGCCTCGCTCGCCGTCTTGTAGGAAATTAGCGCAAGTTGCGGCGGTAGCGTCCGGGACTGACGCCGAACGCGGCACGGAATTCCGACGTCATGTGCGGCTGGTCGCAATAGCCGAACTCGGCGGCGAGGGCGGCGAGAGGCTCCCTGCCGTGCCGCAGCGCCAGGCTCAGCCTGGTCAGGCGCCGCAAGCGCTGGAACGCGCCCAGCGACATCCCGGTCCTGGCACGAAAGGACTGCGCGACGCGGACCGGATGGTGGTCCGCGATCCGGGACATCTCGTCCAGGCTCCAGCGGCGATAGGGCTCGTCGGAAATCGCCTCGACCACGCGGCCGATCCATGCGCCGCGATCCGGCCGGCGCGGCTTCGCGGGACGAAGGTCGCCCAGGATTTCGGCCGCGAGCGAGGCCAGCGCAAGCTCTTCGCGCGAGTCCGCCGCAAGCTCGAAGGCCAGCTTCTCCGCCGCGATCCGCACCGGCGCCGAGCACATCCCCTCGACGTCCGGCCCGGGCTCGCCTTCGGGCGAATGCAGGTTGACGCAGACGGCGCCGCGCGATCCGAAGCGGTCGTAATGCGCTTCGCCCGCGTGATGGGTGAAGACGCAACCGCTCGAGCGTTCCCGCGAACGTCTGCCTTCGTGCTCGGAAAAGCCGCCTGCGAGGACGAGACAGACATAGTCGTTCGCATGCTTGTGCGGCGGGATCCGGTCGTGAGAGCGATGCGCGGTGAGGGTCAACAGCCGGCCCGAGGCGGTGCGCGCGGCGACCACGTCATAGGTTACGCCGAAATCGAGCGTGTGGGCGTCATCCCCCATGCACGCGAAGGATAGTGACCGCGGCGCGAAGGGACAAGCGGCGCCGCAAGCCGATGCGTTTCGCGAGCGCCGGCCGCGGACGACCGTCAAAATTCAAGGTTGACGTCGTCATTATTCGACCTAAGATGGTATCGGGCTTTCGGAGCGAGGGGCATGATCAGGAACGGAAAAGACATCCCCGACGGCACCGTCATCGAGACGCAGGTCTGTATCGTCGGGTCCGGGCCCGCGGGCATCACCGCGGCGTGGTACCTGCAGAAGGCGGGGATAAAAGTGACGCTGATCGAGGGCAGCCGCGATTTCCGCGATACAAACTACATTCCGGAAGCGAGCTGGCCGGACAAGGAGCTGCTCTACAACGGCACCGCCGACGGCCTGTTCGCCACCAACGAGCGCGACTTCCTCATTCGGCCCTATGCCTACAACACCAGTCCCTCGGAGCGCGAGCGCGTCTTCGGCGGCACGTCCACGCATTGGGGCGGCCAGTCCCGTCCGCTCGATCCGGTCACCTTCGAGAAACGGGCGTATTTTCCCGGCTGGCCCATCAACCGCCAGGACCTCGATCCGTATTATGCGAAGGCGGCCGCGCTGTGCCTGCTCGATCCCGATTTCAGCGCCGAGCATTGGGCGGAGGTCCTCGACTCCGACGCGCCGCATCTCGACGGCTTCGACACCGAGATGTACCAGTTCATCGGCCCGAACTATAAGGTCTTCTCGACAAGGCCGTTCGAAGGGCCCGGCGGGATAACGATCGGCGAGAGCGCGGCCGACGTCATCCTGAACGCCAGCCTGCTCGAGATGAATCACGCGCAGGGCGTCGTGGACTCGCTGCGCGTCGCCAGCATGGACGACCGGTCGAAAAAGGCGACGGAGTTCACCATCAAGGCCGGGATCGTCGTGCTGGCCTGCGGCGCGGTCGCGAACGCCCAGCAGATGCTGCTGTCGAACGTCGGCAACGAATACGACCAGGTCGGCCGCTACTTCATCGGCCATCCGATCGCGCAATACGGCAATACGATCGTCAGTATCGACGGAACATACCTCACTCCTTCCGAAAAGCGCTTCATGGACGGCGATACCCTCGCCGGATCGCGCAGCGGCGGCGCCTGGGTCGGAAAGAGCGGCGAGACCGTCGAGGGCAGGTTCTCCCCCAACGCCGAGCAGCAGCGGGCGCTGGGGATCGGCAGCTGCTGGTTCTGGGCCTATAACGGCCAATACTATTTCGAGCTCGCGCCCGATCCCGACAGCCGCGTCACGCTCGCCGACACGCTGGACCCCGTCTTCGGCCAGCGCCAGACCAGGATCACCTGGAAGCTCAGCGACCGGGACGAAGAGACCTACAACCAGACGACCAGGCTGTTCACGCAAGCCGTCGCCAAGCGCCACGCGACGGTCACGGTCGCGTCGTGGGATTTCCTGAAAAGCAAGCTGATGGTGAACGGGCACCATATCGGCATCACGCGCATGTCGGACGATCCCAAACAGGGCGTCGTCGACAAGAACCTCAAGGTGCATTCCCTCCACAATCTCTACGTCGCGGGGTCCTCGGTGTTCCCGACGGCCGGGATCTCCAACCCGACCTTCACGATCATCACCCTTTCGATCCGCCTGGCCGAGCATCTGATCGCGGCCCTGGCGGCGTAGCGCCGCCCCCGACCAGCCTGAGCACGTCCGGCAGGATGCGGCCGACGATGAGCTTCACGCCGGCCGGGTTGGGGTGGATGCCGTCGGCCTGGTTGAGCTTCGGGTTCAGCGCCACGCCGTCGAGGATGAAGGGATAGAACGGCACGCCGTATTGCCTGGCGAGCTTTGGATAGATCGCGTCGAACTGCGCGGCGTATTCCGGGCCCAGGTTGCGCGGCGCGCGCATGCCGCACAGAAGCACCGCGACGTGCGCCGCCTTCAGCTTGGCGAGGATGGCCGCCAGGTTCTTCTCGGTCTGGGCCGGCGACAGCCCGCGCAATGCGTCGTTCGAGCCGAGCTCGACGATGGCCGCCTTCGGGTTGTCGGCCAGCGACCAGTCGAGCCGCGAAAGCCCGTCCGCGGAGGTGTCGCCCGAGACGCCGGCATTGACGATCGTCGCCTGCACCCCGGCCGCCTTGAGCCTGTCCTGCAGCACGGCGGTGAACTCGGTCCCCGGCGGCAGTCCGTAGCCCTGGGTCAGGCTGGTGCCCAAGGCCAGCACCTTGATCGGCGCGGCGGCGGCCGGCAGCTCCGAGGCCATCAGCGCGGCCGTAACCGCAAGCACAACCCGGGCGAGCTTGAAAGCCACGATTTTCATGCCATATCGCCTTGAGTGCGCCACAGCCTAGCACGAGAATCCTGCCATGCAGCGTTCGGCGATCGACCTTCAAGACATCCGCTTGGCGCTGCCCAGCGCCGCGGGACTGGTGAACATCCTCAACGGCGTTTCCCTCAAGGTGGATCCGGGCGAGTCCGTCGCGCTGCTCGGCCCCTCGGGCTCCGGCAAGTCGTCGCTCCTGATGATCGCGGCCGGCCTCGAGGCCGCCACCTCGGGCCGCGTCACCATCGCGGGCGAGGACATCACGCGGCGCTCCGAGGATGGATTGGCGCGCTTCCGCCGCGGCCGCATCGGCATCGTGTTCCAGTCCTTCCATCTGATCCCGACGATGACGGCGTTGGAGAACGTCGCGGTGCCGCTGGAGCTGACGGGCCGCCGCGACGCCTTCGGCTGCGCCAGGACCGCGCTCGACGCCGTAGGCCTGGGCGCCCGCGCCGAGCACTACCCCAGCCAGCTTTCCGGCGGCGAGCAGCAGCGCGTGGCGCTGGCCCGCGCCGTGGCCGGCGAGCCGCAGCTGCTCTTCGCCGACGAGCCGACCGGCAATCTCGACGGCGCGACCGGAAGCGAGATCGCCGATCTCATCTTCGCTCTCCATCGAAGAGCGAACACGACCTTGTTCCTGGTCACGCATGAAGAGGCCCTGGCGCGGCGCTGCGGCCGTATCGTGCGGCTGATGGACGGCCGCATCGCCGCCGATAGCCGTGCAGCTGCCGGCAATCCGGTCGCTACCGATAGCCGCGCATGAACCTCGCCCTCGCGTTCCGCCTGGCGCGCCGCGAGCTGCGCAGCGGCCTTTCCGGGTTCCGCATCTTCGTCGCCTCGCTGGTCCTGGGCGTGATGGCGATCGCCGCCGTCGGGTCGCTCTCGGAAAGCTTCCTGGCGGGCATGTCCGAGCAGGGGCGCATCCTGCTCGGCGGCGACGCGATGGTCGATCTCGTGCACCGCCAGACGACGCCGGCCGAGAACGCCTTCCTGGCGCGCTATGGCCGGGTCAGCGAGACGGCGTCGATGCGCGCCATGGCCTATGCCGTCCGCGGCGGCAGGGAAGACGAGCGCCAGCTCATCGAGCTGAAGGCGCGGGACGCGTCCTATCCGCTCTACGGACGCCTGCGGCTCACGCCCGACATCGCGCTCGGCGATGCGTTCAGATGCGATGCCAAGATCTGCGGCGCGGTCGTCGAAGGAACGCTTCTGGACCGCCTGCATGTCGCGCGCGGCAGCCTCATCCGCGTGGGCACGCAGGACTTCCGCATCAACGCGGTCATCGAAGACGAGCCCGACCGCATCGCCGGCGGCTTCAGCCTCGGGCCGCATCTGATGATCTCGCAGGAGGCGCTGAAGCGTACCGGCCTGGTCACCCTGGGCAGCCTCATCGAATACGCCTATCGCATCGCGGCGCCGGGGTCGTTCTCGGTCGACGACTTCCGCAAGGCGGCGGCGAAGAGCTTCCCCGATGCGGGGTGGGAGATCCGCACGCGCGAGAACCCGGCGCCGGGCACGCGCAGCTTCCTCGATCAGGTCACGATGTTCCTGACCCTGGCCGGGCTCACCGTCCTGGCGATCGGCGGCGTCGGCGCCGGCCAGGCGATCTCGGCCTTCCTCGACCGCAAGCGCGCGGAGATCGCGGTCTTCAAGAGCCTGGGCGCGGACGGCGCGCTGATCTTCGCGGCTTTCTTCATCCAGATCATGATCATCGCGGGCGTGGCGGTCGCGGTGGGCGTGGCGGGCGGCGCTGCGGTGCCGTTCGCCATCGAGCGGCTCTATGGCGCGAGCCTGCCGATCCCAGCCGCGTTCGCGGTCTATTCCAAACCTTTGGTCCTGGCCGCGACGTTCGGCTTGCTGGCCGCGGCCGCCTTCGCGATCCCGCCGCTGGCGCGGGCCAGAGCGATCACGCCGGCCGGGCTGTTCCGCGACATCGTGGATCCGAGCCGCGCCCGGGTCGGCTGGCCCTATCTCGCCGCCGCAGCGGCGGCGGGCATCGCGGTCCTGCTGCTCGCGCTGGCGATCGCGCCGTCGAAGCTTTTCGCCGCCGAGTTCCTGATCGGCGTCGCCGGCGGCCTGGCGGTCTTGCGCCTTGTCGCCGGAGGATTGCGCCGGGGGATCGCGCGGCTGCCGCATGTTTCGAATACCAATCTGCGGCTCGCGCTCGCCAATCTGGTGCGGCCGGGGGCGGGAACCGCGGGCGTCGTCACGGCGCTCGGCCTGGGCCTGACCCTGCTCGCCACCATCGCGCTGCTCGGCCGCACCATCACCGCGCAGGTCCATGACGAGCTGCCCGAAAGCGCCCCCAGCTTCTTCTTCATCGACATCCAGTCCGGCCAGGGCGCCGCGTTCGACCGCGTCGTATCCCGCTTCCGTTCGGCGGAAGATTACCGCCGCACGCCAATGATCCGTGGACGGATCGTTTCGTTAAAAGGCGTCGCGGCGCGCGACGTCAAGGTGCCGAGCGGCTATCGCTGGGTGCTCAGCGGAGACCGCGGCATCACTTATGCGGCGGCGATGCCGAAGGACGCGCATGTCGTCCAAGGCAAGTGGTGGGACGCGTCCTATCGCGGCCCCACCCTGATCTCGCTCGACGCCGACGTGGCGCAAGGCCTGGGGCTCAGGATCGGCGACACGATCGGCCTCAACGTCCTGGGACGCGAGCTCGACGGCCGCATCGCGAACCTGCGCGAAGTGCATTTCAGCAACGGGCGGCAGAACTTCGTCCTCATCCTGTCGCCGGGCGTGATCGACAAGGCGCCGCACAGCTTCCTCGCCACCGTGCGCGTCGCGCCCAAGGACGAAGAGCCCCTCTATCGCGCCGTCACCGACGCGTTCCCCAGCGTCTCGGCGGTGCGCGTGAAGGACGCCATCGCCCAGGTGAGCGCGATGCTGCAGCAGTTGAGCATCGGCGTCGGCGCCGCAGGACTCGTCACCATCCTGGCGGGGCTCCTGGTGCTGGCCGGCGCCATCGCCGCCGGCCAGCGCGCGCGGCTTGCGGCCGCCACGGTCCTGAAGGTCCTGGGCGCCACGCGGGGCAGGATCTTCGCGGTCTACGCGATCGAATACGCCCTGCTGGGCATCGTCTCCGGCGTGCTGGCGATCGGCATCGGGACGGCAGCGGCCTGGGTCATCGCGCGCAACGTCTTCGGATTGCCGTTCGTCTTCGACACCGCCGCGGCCTTCCTGACCGTGGCGGGCGGCGGCGCGGCGACGATGGTCATGGGCCTCGCCGGCTCCTGGCAGGCGCTGACCGAGCGCCCGGCGCGCCGCCTGCGCGAGCAATAGGCGCGCTCGACCGCGCGGTTTCCCTCCTTGCGCGTATAGGCGCCGTTGGCGTCCACGAAGAGCGTCGCGTCGCCGATGGCGCGCTTGGCGGCTTCGACGCGCGCAAGGTCGCGCTGCGGCTCGCGGCCGATCTTCATCTTGACCCACCGGCATCTATCGGCCGCCCAGCCGCCGAGCCGGTCGCGCAGCCGCGCATCGTCGTAAGACGCGAACCCGCCGCTGCCATAGACGGGCACGCGCTCGCGCGCCGGTCCCAGCGGCATCGCCAGCGCGACGCCGAAATGCTTCGCCTTCAGGCCCCACAGCGCCACGTCGACGGCCGAGATCGCACAGGCCGCGATGCGGGCCGGCCGATGTTGCGCACCGCCACGCCCATCGCCTGCCAAAGCGCCTCGATGGCGAGCGCGTCCTTCGCCATGATCGTCTTCGACGCGTGCCGGCGATCAGCGCCGCGGCGGCGGCATCGCAATAGGCATAGCCGAAGCCCGTCCTGCCGCCGGCCCCGACCTCGGCCGCCACCAGGATGGTGCCGTCCCAGGCGATGGTGCCGTCGGACTCGGGCGCGTCGGTCGGGATCGTATAGGCGGCTGCCGCGACGCGGGTGATGGGCAGGCCCGCGCTCACGGTCAGACCAGTTCGCGCACTTTGTCCGACAGAACGGTCAGCGCGATCTTGCCGCCTTTCGGCGTGCCTTTGGCCAGGGCTTCCGCGAAATGCAGCGCTTGGCGGGCCTCGATCTTTGGCGGCAGCGGCGGCTCGTTGGGATCGACCGTCGCTTCGATCAGCACCGGCCCCGGCGCCGCGAGCGCCGCGCGCAAGGTCTCGGCGCAGCTCTTCGCGTCGGCGATGCGGAACGATTGAAGCCCGAAGCCCTGCGCCACGGCCGCGAAATCGATCGGCTGCAGCTCGCAGACATATTCGGGGTTGCCCAAGAACACCATCTGCTCCCATTTGATCTGGCCGAGCACGTTGTTCTTGATGACGACGATCTTCACGTTCAGCCCGTATTTGACCAGCGTCGCCATCTCGCCCATCAGCATGGTGAGCCCGCCGTCGCCGATGAAGCAGATCACCTGGCGCTCGGGATAGGCGATGGCCGCGGCCACGGCGTAAGGCAGGCCGCAGGCCATGGTGGCGAGATTGCCCGAGCACGAGAACTTCATGCTGCCGCGCATCTTCAAATAGCGCGCCGCCCAGGTGGTGATGGTGCCGGAATCGGTCGCGACGATCGCATCGTCCTCGAGCAGCTTGTTCAGCTCGTGCGCGACCACCTGCGGGCGCATCGGCGCGTCGTCGCGCGTGCCGCGTTCCTCGAGCAGCGCGTTCCATTCCTTCATGCCCTTCTGCGCCGCTTCCAGGAAGCTGCGTTCCTCGTGCATGTCGAGCTTGGGCAGCAGCGCGTCCAGCACCGCCGCCGCGTCGCCGACCAGCGGACACTCGACCGGCGCGCGCAAGCCGATGCGCTTGGGATCGTGATCGATCTGGATCACGCGCGCCTGGCCGGGCTTGGGATAGTATTCGATATAGGGAAACGAGCTTCCGACGATCACGAGCGCGTCGCAGTCCTCCATCGCCTCTTGGGAAGGCCGCGTGCCCAGAAGCCCGATGCCGCCGGTCGTATAGGGGCTGTCGTCGGGCAGCGCGCCCTTGCCCAGCAGCGCCTTCACCACGGGCGCGCCCAGACGCTCGGCGGCAGCGGCGAGCTGCGTGCCCGCATGCAGCGCGCCCTGGCCGGCCAGGATGACGGGCTTCTTCGCGCCGTTCAGGATCTCGGCGGCCAGCTCGAGCTTGTCCGCCGAGGGAAGCGAATGCTGGCGGCCCATGATGTCCGAGACGTGATGCTTCAGGTTGCGCGGCGTGCGCAGATCCTTCGAGACCTTCTCGTCCTGCACGTCGACCGGAATGGTGACGTGCGCCACGCCGCGATAGGCGAGCGCGGTACGGGCGGCCAGTGCCACGACGTTCTCGGTATGGGCCGCGCCCATGATGCGCGAATTGTAGACGGTGACGTCCATATAGAGCTTGTCGAGCTCGACGTCCTGCTGCGTGAAGGTGTGGAGCAGGTCGTGGAACTGAAGCCCGGTGACGGCCAGCACCGGAACCTGGTCTAGCTTGGCGTCGTAGAGTCCGTTCAGCAGGTGTATGCCGCCAGGCCCCGAGGTGGCGATGCAGACGCCGAGCTTGCCGGTCCATTTCGCATAGCCGCAGGCGGCAAACGCCGCGGCCTCCTCGTGGCGCACCTGGATGAAGCGGATGTCATCCTTGCGCCGCCGCAGCGACTCGATGAGGCCGTTGATGCCGTCGCCCGGGATGCCGAAGACGGTATCGACGCCCCAATCGATCAGGGTGCCGACCAGAACGTCGCCTGCGGTCATCGAAGCCATGGGAGGTTCCTTGGAGAATTGCGGCGCGCTCTCGCGTCGTAACCGTTGAGGTAACCGGTGAAAAACCGAATCGTTCCGATGAAATCGGCCCCGCGGAACATGTCGTCGCGCCCCGCGTTCGCCTTCCATGGCAAACGAGTTCGGCAGCACGCGCTGGGCCATCCCGGAAGGCGATATACCGGGCAAGAGCGTCGCTCCCGACGATCCGGCGCTCGTCAGCCACGAAGCGGCGTGCCTGCTCAATCCGTCCGGCCGCGACGCCGAGGTCACGATCACGCTGTTCTTCGAGGACCGCGATCCGGTCGGGCCCTATCGCGTGCGTTGCCGGCGCGGCGCACCAAGCATTTGCGATTCAACGATCTTCAGGATCCGCAAGCCGTGCCGCGCGACACGCCTTATGCGTCCCTGATCGAATCCACGGTGCCGATCGTCGTGCAGCACACAAGGCTGGACTCGCGCAACCCGAGCATCGCGCTTCTGAGCACGATGGCCTTCCCGCTCAATTGATAGGCGCCGCCGTCCCGTCTGCCCTTTAACGGAACCCGGGGTTCGCGAGCGGCGTTTACGATCTTTGGGGAGGACTGAGCGCGTCTCAGGCTCAACGTATGGCGCAGCTATTCCGTCCGGGCGCGAACAGCATTGCCGTCGTCGTCCTCGTCGCGATCCTGGTGGTCCCCGCCGGTGCGCTGACCCTGACCTATTTCCTGTGGAAATCGCCTTACGCCACCGATCAATATCTGACGCCGGCCCAGCCGGTGCCGTTCAGCCATGCCCATCACGCGGGCGATCTCGGGCTCGACTGCCGCATGTGCCACACCGGCGTCGAGAAGGCCGCCTTCGCCGGCATCCCCGCGACCCATATCTGCATGACCTGCCATTCGCGCATCTGGACCAATGCCGGGATGCTGGCGCCGGTGCGCCACAGCCTGGCCTCGGACACGCCGCTGCATTGGCGGCGCGTCAACCGCCTGCCCGATTACGTCTTCTTCGATCACAGCATCCACGTCGCCAAGGGCATCGGCTGCTCGGAATGCCATGGGCCCGTGCAGAAGATGGCGCTGATGCGCCAGGAGCGGCCGCTCACCATGGGCTGGTGCCTGCAATGCCACCGCCATGTCGAGCGCCGCATCCGTCCCAGGGACCAGGTCTTCAACATGGATTGGCGCGCGCCGCCGGATCAGGACGCGATGGGCCGCGCGCTGATCGCGAAATACTTCATCCACACCGCGCATCTGACGGACTGCTCGACATGTCATCGCTGACCGGCAGCGCGTTGGACCGGCGTTCGGCGCTCAAGCTGCTGGCGGCCGGCATGGCCGCGACGATGGCGCGCTGCAGCCGGCCGAGCGAAGAGATCGTGCCTTACGTCGACATGCCGGAAGGCCTGGTGGCGGGCGAGCCGATGCGGTTTGCGACGACGTTGACGCTCGGCGGCCACGGACGCGGCTTCGTCGCCGTCGCGGTGGACGGGCGCCCCGTCAAGATCGAAGGCAATGCACGCCATCCCTTCAGCCTCGGCGCCACCGACATCTTCGCGGAAGCCCAGGTCCTGTCGCTCTACGATCCCGAACGGTCGGGCGCGGTCGCCGGCCGCGGCACGACATGGCACGCGTTTGCGCAAGCCTGGACGAGGGCGACGCGGGATCCGTCCGGCTTGGCGCTTTTCACCGGACGCGTCACCTCGCCGACCACGCTTGTGCAGATCGATGCCTTGATGAAGCGCTTTCCCGGCCTGCGCCGGTATCGCAGCGAGCCCATCCACGACGACGCGGCGCGGGCCGGCAGCAGGCTCGCTTTCGGTCGCGTGGTCGAGGCGCTGCCGCGCTGGGCGGATGCGGATGCGATCCTCGTCCTCGATGGCGATCCGCTCGGCAACGGCCCCGACCAGCTTCGGATCGCGCGCGCCTATTCCACGCGGCGCGGCGGCAAGCGCCAGCGCATCCATGTCGCCGAGCCTGCCTGGACCTTGACGGGCGCCGCCGCGGATTTCCGCATCGCACTCGCGCCCGGCGAGGTGCGCGAGGTCGCGCGGAAGATCGCCAACGATCTCGGCGCCGGCCTGGGCGAGCCGCAATTGTCCGACGCGGCGCGCAAGTTCGCGACACGCGCGAGCGCCGAGCTGCGCGCCGCGCATGGCCGCGCACTGGTGCTGACCGGCGAAGGGCAGGGCGCCGAGCTGCATGCGCTCTGCCATTGGATGAATGCGCGGTTGGCGGCGCCGGTCGACGCCTTCCCTTCGCAGGACCCGGTTGCGGGCGATCACGTAGGCGAGATGACGGCCTTCGCGAACGATCTCCACGCCGGACGCATCCGCACTTTGCTGATCGCCGATGCCAATCCCGCCTATGACGCGCCGGACGCGCTCCACATCCCGGCGGGCATCGCCAAGGTGCCGTTCAGCGCCCATATCGGTCTCTACGTGGACGAGACGGCGCAAGCCTGCACCTGGCACCTGCCGCTCAGCCATGCGCTGGAGAGCTGGGGCGACGCGCGCGCGCCGGACGGCACCGCCTCCATCGTCCAGCCGCTGATCCGGCCGCTGCACCAGACACGGACGTGCGACGAATATCTGGCATGGTTCGCGACGGGCAAGCCTGCGAGCGCCCATGCACTGACGCGGGCGGCCTGGCAGGCATCCGATCGAAACTGGCGGCAGATGCTGAGCGACGGCGCGGTCGCGAACACGGCCGCGAAGCCCATCACGGTTTCCGTCGCGCGCGTGCCGGACCTGCCGCGCGCCGGTTCCGGGCGCGGCCTGGTGCTTCGCATTGCGCCCGATCCGTCGCTGGGGGATGGACGCCACGCCAACAACGCCTGGCTTCAGGAATGCGCAAAGCCTTTCACGCGCCAGGTGTGGGGCAACGCGGTGCAGATCGCGCCCGAGGATGCGCAGCGCCTGCAGATCGCGGACGAAGGCACGGTCGATGTCACGCTCGATGGACGGACCTTCGCCGCACCCGCCGTGATCGTGCCCGGGCAGGCCGAAGGCGTGATCGCGGTGACGCTCGGGCATGGCCGTCTCGCCGCCGGACGCATCGGGACCGCCGTCGGCGCGCGCGTCTGCGGCTTGAGCTTCGCGCGCACGCTGTCCGGCGCAGCCGTCGCGAAGAGTGCCGACAGCCTGCCGTTCCGCTCGCTCCAGGCGCATACGCGGCTGGAAGGGCGCGCCGAAGACCTGTTCCAGATCTCGGGCGCACACGAGCACGAGCCGAACGAGCCGGGGCTGGACGAGCCGCCGCCCAGCATCCTGCCCACGCCCCAACGCGGCGAATACGCCTGGGCGATGCTGATCGACACCGATGCCTGCATCGGCTGCAACGCCTGCGTCGTCGCCTGCCAGGCCGAGAACAACGTGCCGGTCGTGGGCCCCGAGGAGGTGAGCCAGGGCCGCGACATGCACTGGCTGCGCGTCGACAATTACGCGCTGTCGCACAACGGCGCGCTTCGCCACGGCTTCGAGCCGGTGCCCTGCATGCATTGCGAGCTTGCGCCTTGCGAGCCCGTCTGCCCGGTCGCGGCGTCCGTCCACGATCACGAGGGCTTGAACGTGCAGGTCTACAACCGCTGCATCGGCACGCGCTTCTGCGAGGCGAACTGCCCCTACAAGGTGCGCCGCTTCAACTGGTTCGACTATTCCGGCGACCAGGCCTATGCGGAGCAGGGGCCCGCGCTCGAGCAGCAGCACAATCCCGACGTCTCGGCGCGCGGCCGCGGCGTGATGGAGAAGTGCAACTATTGCCTCCAGCGGGTCAGCCGCGCGCGCAAGACCGCGGAGAAAGAGAGCCGCGAGGTCGCGGACGGCGAGATGGTCACCGCCTGCCAGGCCGCATGCCCGACGCGCGCGATCCATTTCGGCAACCTGAACGACGCCCAGTCCGACGTCTCGCGGCGCCGCCGCGCACCGCGCCACTATACGCTGCTGGCCGAGCTCAACACCCGTCCGCGCACGACCTATCTGAAGCGCGTCTTCAACGACGGTGAAGACACATGACGCGCTGGATCGGCGAGGGCATCGACAGCCTGGAAGAGATCGACGCGCGCGTCATCGCGCCCATCGTCGCGCCCAGGCTCACCTGGCGGTGGTGGCTGGCCTTCGCCTTCTCCGGCAGCCTGACCTTGCTGATGATCGGCACGGTGACGTGGCTCTTCGTCCACGGCATCGGCATCTTCGGCAACAACACCACGATCGTCTGGGGCTTCCCCATCGCGAACTATGTGTGGTGGCTGGGTATCGGCCATGCCGGGACCTTGATCTCGGCGCTGCTGCTCGTCACGCGCCAGAAATGGCGCGGCTCGCTCAACCGCTTTGCAGAGACGATGACGCTGTTCGCCGCCTCGATGGCCGGGTTGTTCCCGATCTTCCATCTCGGCCGGCCTTATTATCTCTACTGGATCGTGCCCTATCCAAACGTCCAGGGGCTTTGGCCGCAATGGCGCAGCGCGCTGGTGTGGGACCTCTGGGCGGTCGGGACCTATATCACCTTCTCCGCGCTGTTCTGGTATGCGGGCCTGATCCCCGATCTTGCGCTGCTGCGCGAGCGCGCCAAGACCCGCCTCGCACGCAGGATCTACGGCGTCTTCGCGCTCGGCTGGCGCGGCTCGCTCAAGCACTGGGAAGTCCATACGCGCTTCTACCGCTATATGGCGGCGCTGGCGGTGCCCCTGGTCGTGTCGGTGCACAGCATCATCAGCCTCGACTTCGCGGCCAGTCTCGAGCCCGGCTGGTCCGACACCATCTATCCGCCCTATTTCGTCGTCGGTGCGCTCTATTCGGGCTTCGCGATGGTGGTGGTGCTGGCGGCGGCGCTGCGCTGGGCCTGCTCGTTCGAGCCGTTCATCACGGTCAACCATTTCGAGATGATCGGGCGCGTGCTGTTGATGGCCTCGATCATCATGGGCGTGTCCTATGCCAGCGAATGGCTGTGGAGCTGGTACGGCGGCGAGCGGCCCGAGCGGCACCTGGTCGCGTTCCTGTTCACCGGCCCCTATGCGCCGCTCTATTACTGTCAGCTGCTGTTCAACGTCGTGGTGCCGCAGGCGCTGTGGTTCCGGCGCGTGCGAAGCAACATCGCCGCCGTCGTGATCATTTCCATCGTCATCAATATCGGCATGTGGCTGGAGCGCATCCTGATCGTCTGGGCGACGCTGTCGCGCGACTATCTGCCCAGCGCCTGGCGCATCTTCCTGCCGACCTTCTGGGACTGGGCGCTGCTGTTCGGCTCGCTCGGCGCCTTCATGTTCCTGTTCATGCTGTTCGTGCGCGTCCTGCCCGCGCTTCCGGCGCATGAGCTGCGCAAGCTCTGGATCGAGGAGCGCGGCGCATGACGGTGCTCGCCGAATTCTCGACCGCCCAGGCCGCGACCGATGCGGTAGCCGCAGCATCGCGCGCGGGGCATCCGGCGCGGGACGTGCTCTCGCCGGTCCCGCTGGAAGGCACGGCAGAGCATCTGGCGCCCTATGCCAAGGGAAAGATCGGCTGGGTGATGTTCGTTGCCGGTGCTGTGGGCGGCTTGGCCGGCTGGTTCATGCAGTGGTACAGCGCGGTGGTCGACTATCCGATCATCTCCGGCGGGCGGCCGATGAACAGCTGGCCCGCTTTCCTGCTCGTGCCTTACGAGGCGGCGATCCTGTCCATGGGCGTCGTCGGGCTTCTCGGCTGGATGTGGATGTGCGGGCTGCCCAAGCTGTTCCATCCGCTGTTCGCGGCGCCCATCGTGGAGCGCGCGGTGCAGGACAAATGGCTGCTCGTCTTCGAAAGCGCGGATGCGCACTGGGCCCGCGCGCATCTCGGCGCCGACGCCGTGCACGAGGTGCGCGAATGAAAGCGCGCTGGGCCGCACTGTCCGTCCTCGTCCTGCTCGCCGGCTGCGACGATGAGAGCATGGATACCCAGAACCGCTTGCGCACCTATGCGAAGGGCGACGCGCGGCCGCTGGTCCCGGGCACCGTGGCGCAAGGCGCGCTGGAACGCGAGCGCGCCACCCTCGAGCCGCCGCCGGTCGGCCTCGCATTCGTCGAACGCGGGCAGCAGCGCTACGGCATCTATTGCGCGCCGTGCCACGGCTTGGCGGGCGACGGCGACGGGATCGTCGTCGCGCGCGGCTTCCCCAAGCCTCGGCCGTTCGGCGATCCCAGGCTTCTGCAGGCTTCCGCCGCAGACTTGGTGGATGTGATCAGCCACGGCAAGGGCGTCATGTACTCCTTCTCGGACCGCGTCGAGCCCAGGGACCGTTGGGCGATCGTGGCCTATATCCGCGCGCTCCAGCTCGCCGGCCAAAAAGGTACGGCCCCAAGCGGGAGGGAGGCGCGATGAAGATCTGGGTCGCGGTCTTCGTGCTTCTCTCGATGGTGCCGATCGGCAGCCTGGCGCTGCTGCTCACCCACGGCATCAGCGGCGGACGTTGGGGAAAGGATTTCGCGCCCGTGCTTGTGCCCGCCGCGCGCGCGATGCCGCTGCTGTTCCTCGTCTTCCTGCCGGTCGTCGTGTTCCGGCCGCAGATCTACGATTGGAGCGCGCTCAAGCTGCCGCACGACGTCTACGCCTATTATCTCAATCCCCCGTTCTTCGACGCGCGCACTCTGGTCGGGCTTGCGCTGTGGAGCGCGATGGCCTGGGGCGCGCCGTGGCGCAACCCGGCCTTGGCGGGCATCGGCTTGAGCGTTCACTTCGTCCTGATGATGTTTCTTCCCGCCGATTGGGTTCTGACGCTCGCGCCCGGCTCGGTATCCGCAGGCTTCGGCATGGGGTTCGGCATCGAGCAGATGTTCGCCGCGCTGGCATTGGTCGCCGTGCTGGCGCCGCAAGAGGCGGGCCGCTCGACCCGCGACCTCGCGGGCCTCGTGGTCAGCACGCTCCTGGGCGTCGTCTACTTCATGTATATGGCGTTCCTCATCACCTGGTACGGCAACGTGCCGGAAAAGATACACTGGTATGTCGTGCGCGCGGGCACCGGCTGGCCGTCTGTGATGCTCGCCGCCTTTCTGATCGGCGCGGTAGTGCCGTTCCTCGCGGTCTTGAGCCCCGCCGTGCGCCGCGAGCCGCGGCTGCTGCGCCTCGTGGGGTTGCTCGCGCTCTTCGGCATCGTGCTGCATGCGATCTGGCTGATCCTGCCGGGAGACGTCCATGCAGGCTGAGCTCGGCCGCGGCGAATCTCCTCAGGTGCGCGCATCGCGCGTGGTCGCGATCGTGGCCGGCATCATGGCGGTGCTGATGCTGGTCGCGTTCGGGTTCCAGCTTCTGTTCCGCGACCGCATCGGCCAGACCTACGCGGTGAAGCACGGCTTCCCGGAGCCGGCCGTCATCGCGAACGAGCTGGGCGAACGCGTCGCGCTCGAAGCCGCGCAGAAGCGCAAGCTGCGCGCGATGCATATCGACTCCGCCATGAAGTCCGTCGCCGCCAAGGGGCCGCATGCTTTCGATCCCGTCGGAGGCGCGCCATGAGGTGGACGGCGGCGCTCTGGCTTGTTCTCGCGGCGGCGGTCGCGCCGGCGGCGACCGCTTCGGCAGGCTTGTCGCGCGCCGATCTCGCGAGGGTATCGGCCTCTCCGCCGGCGGGTGCGCGCCTCGACTTGGCGCTCGAGCTTCGCGACACGAACGGCGCGACGCGCAGCATCGCCGCGCTGCTCGACGGCCGCACAGGATTCGTGACCTTCGTCGACTATACCTGCAACACCTTGTGCGGCACCGACCTGATGCTGCTGTCGCAGGCGCTGCAGAAGGCCCATGCCGAGGACTATCGGATCCTCGTGGTCGGCATCGATCCCAAGGACGATGCACAGGCGGCGCTCGCCATGGCGCGCAAGGAGATGCCCGCCGCGCTTCGGCGCGACACGGTCCTGCTGCTGCCCGACAAGGCTGCGCTGGCGTCGCTCACGGGGGCGCTCGGGTTCCGCTACACCTACGATGCGGCCATCGACCAGTTCGCGCATCCCGCCGTCGTCTATGTCGTGTCGCCGGAGGGCCGGGTGCGCGCGACGCTGTCGCCTTTCGCGCTCACCACCGCCGACATGGCTGCGGTGCTGCGCGATCCGCCGCAGGGGCTTTGGCAGCATGTGCGGCTGCTCTGCTACGCCTTCGATCCCACGACGGGCCTCTATACCTTGCGCATCGTGCAGGTCCTGAGAGGTGCCGGGGTCCTGACCTTGCTGGCGCTGGCGACGGCCTTGCTCGTCTGGAACCGGAGGCGCGCCGCATGAGCGCCTGGCGCACCTCCTTGCCGCAAGCCTCCACCGCGGCGGTGCAGGTCGACCATGCCTTCTTCTGGGTCCTGCTCATTTCCGGGCTCATTCTTTTCGTTCTCCTCGTCCTGATCGTCGGCTTCGTCATCCGCTATCGCCGCGGCTCGCCGGCCTTTCGCGGTCCGCTGCCGAAGTCGTTCAAGCACGAGCTCGAGATCGGCTGGACGGTCGCCACCACGTTCCTGGCGATCTTCATCTTCTGGTGGTTCACCGCCGGGAACGGGCTGCCGCCGCGCGCCGCACCGGACCAGCTCGAGGTCCACGTCGTCGCCAAGCAGTGGATGTGGAAGACGCAGCATCCCGACGGCGCGCGCGAGATCGACGCGCTGCACATCCCCGTCGGCCGGCAGGTGCGCCTTGTGATGACCTCCCAGGACGTGATCCACAGCTTCTACGCGCCGGCGTTCCGGCTCAAGCAGGACGTGCTCCCCGGGCGCTCGACCGAGCTGGTGTTCACGCCGACCGAGCTCGGCACCTTCGAGCTGTTCTGCGCGGAATATTGCGGCACGCAGCATTCGCACATGAAAGGCGAGATCATGGTGATGACGCCCGCCGCCTACCGCGCGTGGCTGCCGCGCCAGCCGCATGGCGATACGCTGGCGCATGAGGGCGAGGCGCTCTATGCCCGCTTCGGCTGCGGCGCCTGCCATGCGCCGGGCTCGCAGGTCCGGGCGCCCAAGCTCGGCGGACTCTATATGAGCACGGTGCTCCTTCGGGGCGGCGCGAGCGTCAAAGCCGACGACGCCTATCTCCGCACCGCCATCCTCGAGCCGCGCGACCAGATCGCCTCGGGCTACGACCCGATCATGCCGAGCTATGGCGGGGTCGCGACGGCATCCGACGTCGAGGCGCTCGTGGCCTATCTCAAGACGCTCGAGAAAGGCGGCGAGCCATGAGCGACGTCGCGCATCCCGCCGCGCCGGACCATCCGGCGACGCCCGGATCTGCCGTCCCGCCGGACTATCTGCACGACGGCCACACGCTGCGCTCGTGGCTCTTCACCACCGACCACAAGCGCATCGCGATCCTGTTCGCGCTGTCGATCACCCTTTTCTTCTTCATCGGCGCGATCGCGATCTCGGTCGTGCGGCTGGAGCTCGTGACGCCGGCAGGCGATCTGGTCTCGGACGACACCTACAACAAGATGTTCACCCTCCACGGCATCGTGATGGTGTGGTTCTTCCTGATCCCGTCGATCCCCGCGACCTTCGGAAACTTCCTGCTGCCCTTGATGATCGGCGCGAAGGACCTGGCCTTTCCGCGGATCAACGTTCTGTCCTGGTATCTCTACGTCGCCGGCGCATTGCTGACGGTCGTCACCATAATCGCGGGCGGCGTCGACACGGGCTGGACGTTCTATGTCCCCTATTCGACGATGTTCTCCAACACCGCCGTGCTGACCGCGGCGATGGGCGTCTTCGTCAACGGCTTCTCGTCCGTGCTGACCGGCGTCAATTTCATCGCCACCACGCACGTCCTGCGCGCGCCGGGCATGACCTGGTTCCGTCTGCCGCTGTTCGTCTGGGCGATGTACGCGACCAGCCTGGTGATGGTGCTGGCGACGCCGGTCCTGGCGATGACCTTGCTGCTGATCGTGGTGGAGCGCTGGTTCGACCTGCCGGTCTTCGACGCCAGCCGCGGCGGCGATCCGCTGCTGTTCCAGCACCTGTTCTGGTTCTACAGCCATCCGGCGGTCTATATCATGGTGCTGCCGGCGATGGGCGTCGCCTCCGAGCTCATCGCCTGCTTCGCGCGGCGCCGGCTGTTCGGCTATTCCTTCATGGTCTATGCGCTGGTCGCGATCGCGGTCATAGGCTTCTTCGTCTGGGGACACCACATGTTCGTGTCGGGGCAGTCGCCTTACGCGAACGTCGTGTTCTCGTTCCTGTCCTTCATGGTGGCGGTGCCGTCGGCGATCAAGGTGTTCAACTGGACGGCCACGCTCTACCGCGGCAGCATCGGCTTCGACGCGCCGATGCTATATGCCTTCGGGTTCTTGGGGCTTTTCACCATCGGCGGGCTGACCGGCCTGTTCCTCGCGACCGTGCCGATCGACATCCACGTCACCGACACCTATTTCGTCGTCGCACATTTCCACTACATCATGGTCGGCGGCACGGTCTCCGCCTTCTTCGGCGCGCTGCATTTCTGGTGGCCGAAGATCACCGGCCGCCTATACCCCGAGACCCTGGCGCGCATCGCCGCCGTGCTGATGTTCTTCGGCTTCAACCTGACGTTCTTCCCGCAATTCGTGATGGGCTATCTGGGCATGCCACGGCGCTATCACGTCTATCCGCCGGAGTTCCAGATCTATCACGTGCTGTCGACCAGCGGCGCGGCCCTGCTGGGCGTGGCCTATGTCATGCCGCTGTTCTACCTGATCTGGTCGTTCCGCTGGGGCGCGCGGGCAGGCGCCAATCCCTGGCGTGCCAAGGGCCTCGAATGGCAGGCGCCGTCGCCGCCGCCGCGCGACAACTTCCTCACGCCGCCGGTCGTGGGCGAGCCGTACGACTATCACCCGCCGGAAGGGCCAACGGCCGCGGAGGAGCAGGTCGCATGAGCGGCGCCTTCCTCAAACCGCCCTTCGAAAACCTCGAGCGCCAGCACGTGGCGGTCTCGTTCGGCATGTGGATTTTCTTAGGGAGCGAGATTCTGCTGTTCGCGGGCCTCTTCGCCGGCTACGGCGTCTACCGCAATCTTTGTCCGGACGGCTTCCTCGCGGCGGGGCGCGAGACCGACATCGTCTACGGCACGATCAATACCGCGATCCTGATGACGAGCAGCCTGGCCATCGCGGTCGCGGGTCGTGCGGCGCGCGCGGGCTTCGGCAAGATGGCCTGGCGGCTCCTGATCGCGACCATCGTGCTCGGGCTCCTGTTCCTGGTGCTGAAAGGCTTCGAGTACCGCGAGGACATCGAAAAGCACCTCATCCCGGGCGCGGGCTTCCCGCTGGCGCAAAAGGGCGCGCAGATCTTCTTCACGTATTATTGGGTGATGACGGGGGTGCACGCGATCCACGTCACATGCGGGCTGATCGCGGTGGGAAGGCTCGCCGTCGCCGGCCGGCGCAACCTCGCCTGGCTCGCGGGCAGCGCTTCGGAAGACGCGACCGCGCTCTACTGGCACCTGGTCGACGTGATCTGGATCGTGCTCTATCCGCTTCTCTATCTCACGGGGCGCGCCCATGGATGAGCGCCGCCGCGAGATCTGGATCCGCCCGCTGCTCACATGGGCCGCGCTCTGCGTCCTGCTGGCCGCGACCTGCGCGCTCGCCTACGTGCCGATGGGACGCGCGAACCTCGCCGTCAGCCTCGCGATCGCAGCGGCGAAAGCGGGGCTGGTCGGCGTCGTCTTCATGCGCTTGTTCGAGAACAACCCGCTCAACCGGCTCGCGGCGGCAGCGGGGCCGATCTGGATCTTCGTGATGTTCCTTTTGCTGTTCTCGGACTATGCGACGCGATAGCTATTTGCTCCAGCTCCAGGCCGAGGCCGAGGCGCGGCACCCGCCGCCCGGCGCACCGGTCCAGGCGCGGCCGTGCACGAACCGTCCCGTGGCCTCGCCCGTCGGCTTGCCGTCGCGATAGGCGAAGCCGCCGTTCACCAGCACGTCCTCGACGCCCACCGCGAGCTGGTGCGGCTTGGCATAGGTCGCGCGGTCGGCGATCGTCTTGGGATCGAACACGACGACGTCGGCGTAATAGCCCTGTTTGAGCAGCCCGCGGTCCTCGAGCGACAGGTTCTGCGCCGGAAGGCCCGTCAGCTTGCGCACCGCATCCTCGAGCGTCAGGTCGCGGTTCTCGCGCACATACTTTCCCAGCAGCCGCGCGAAATTCCCGTAAGCGCGCGGATGGGAATTGGCGAGCAGGAACACGCCCTCGGGCGCCGGCGCGGCCTCGTCCGAGCCGAAGCTCATCCAGGGCAGCGCGACCTCCTTGCGGACATTGTCTTCGCTCATCAGGAAATAGCCGACGCCGACGCGGCTGCCGTCCTCGATCACCAGATCGATGGCCGTGTCTTCGGGGCTTTCGTGACGCTCCTTCGCGACTTCGGCCAGGGTCTTGCCGGTCAAGGGCTTCAGCTTCGGGTTCTTGAACGCCAGAAGCAGCGTGCCTTGCGGCCCCGCGCCGGCATAGAGGTTCTCCCAGCTCCCGGGATGCGCGTTCAGCATCTCGGCCTTCACCTTGGCGCGGATGGCGGGGTCCTTCAACCGCGCGATCCATTTCTCGAGCCCGCCATCCTGCACCCAGGACGGCATCGCCGCGTCGAGGCCGGTGGCGCCCGCGGTATAGGTGTACATGTCGGCGCTGATGCGCACGCCTCGCGCGCGCGCCGCGTCGATCATGGACACGATCCCGCCGAGCTTGGACCAGTTGTCGCGTCCGGCCTGCTTGAAGTGATAGATCTCGGCCGGCGCGCCGGAGGCTTGCGCGATATCGATGGTTTCCTGCACCGCGTCCTTCAGCCGGTCGCCCTCGCTTCTGATATGGGCGATGTACATCCCGCCGCAGCGCGCCGACACCTTGGCGAGCGCGATCAGCTCGGGCGTCTTGGCATAGGTGTTGGGCGAATAGATCAGCGCGTCGGTCACGCCCAGGGCGCCGCCTTCCATCGCCTGTTGGACGAGGCCCTGCATCGCTTCGAGCTCCTCGGGCGTCGGCTGGACGTCCTTCTCGCCGATCAGATTGACGCGCACCGTGCCCGCGCCCACGAAGGAGGCGACGTTCGGGCCGATGCCTTTCTTCCGGAGCATGTCGAGATAGTCGGACAATGTCGTCCAGGTGATCTTGTACTTGATGTCGCCTTGGCGGGATTCGTAGAGCGTCTTCATCTCGGGCGTCAGCGGGCCCATCGAATCCTCGCCCATGACCTCCAAGGTCACGCCCTGCGCCACGTCGGAAAGGCCGCGGCCGTCGGCGATCAGGCTCTCTTCCGGATGGGCCAGCATGTTGATGAAGCCGGGCGATACCGCCTTGCCGCGCGCGTCGATCTCGGCCTTGCCGCGGCCGGGAAGGTGAGGCCCGATAGCCGCAATACGGTCGGCCCTCACCGCGACGTCGGCGGCATAGGGCTTGCCGCCCGTGCCGTCATAGACCGTGCCGCCGCGGATGACGACGTCGTAGGCCGGAGCGGCGCGGCCGATGCCGCAAAGCGCCGGCACCGCCGCCGCAGCCAGCATGACGGAGATGATGCGATGCATGACGTTCCCCCCTTGTTGAGCGATATTAGCGCGAAGTCTGCTTTTCCGCCGCCTTCGTGAGTTCCTCGACATAGCGGCCATAGCGCGGATTGTCGGGCGCGAGCTCGGCGGCGCGTTTGGCATGCGCGAGCGCGTCCTGCCTCTTGCCGCCGCGGCGCAGCGCGCTGGCCAGGCTCAGATGCGCGGCCGCGTCGTCCGGCGCGAGCTTTACCAGGGCGCGCGCCGTCGCCTGCGCGGCTTCGAAGGCCTCGCTCTCCAGATGGATGTCGGTCATCTTCCGCAAGAGCGCCGCGTCGCCGGGATTGAGGGCCAGCGCCTTTTCGAAGAATTCGACGGCCCGCTTGGGCCGGCCGCGCTTGACGAGAAGATGGCCCATCCTGGCCTGCATGTCGGCGTTGTGAGGATGGACACGGATCGCCGTGCGGCAGACGCGCTGCGCACCGGCGATATCGCCTTGCGCTTCCAGGGTCATGATCGCGAAGGACAGAAGATCCAGATTGTCGCTGAGCCGCTCCTCGACATGCACCACGAGGCGCCGGAAGTCCGCCGCGGAACCGTCCGGCGCCGAAAGCCTGCGTATCAGCGACAGGACCAGCGCCGGATTGGCGAGCGCGGCCACGGCGCCGGCGCGGACCGCTTCGGCGTCCTCGGCGCGGCCGGCCGCGTCATAGACCTTGGCGCAGCGAAACAAGGTGTGGCAGCCGCGCTCGCCGGCGGCCGCCGCCTGGGCGCGCGCCTGTTCGGCATGGGCGAGAGCCGCGTCCGTCTCGCCCAGATGCAGGTGCATCTCGGCCAGCTGCAGCACGAAGCGCGGCGCGATGCCTTTCTCTTCCCTGTCGAGCGTGGCGAAGATCGCCTTGGCCTCGTCGAAACGGCCGTGGTTGACCAGGTTGGCGAAGCTCAACCAGCGGTCCATCGCCTTGGCGTCGGGCAAGCCTTCGCCGCGCCCGACATAGCGCTCGACCATGCGTCCGACGACGCGGCCCACGAACTCGCTGTCGACATGGGTGAGGTCGTTCGCCCATACGTGGCTCTGCTTGGTCAGCATCACGCTTTCATAGGACGGGAAATAGTCCACGTCCGGATATTCCTCGGCGATCTGGCCCGCGACCGCGCGCAGCACGCTCTTGGAATAGGTGTTGGCGGTGATGACGTCGTCGGCGGTGAAGGTGCGTGCCAGGGGCACGGGAGAGGTCGTGATCAGCAGGTTGCGCGGACCGTCGGCGAGCAGAAGATCGACCGCGCGCCGCGTATAGTCCAGCGCCTCGGCGAAAGTGAGCCGCTGGAAGACGAAGCGTCCGCCGCGGTTGTGCTTGCGCATATACGAGCCGAACTCGACATACTGTCCCGTCGCGCGGTCGCGCCAGCATTCGACGAGGCCGAGGGTTACGATCACCGTCTCGCTGGTGAACGCGTTCTCGAACAGGCGATAGAGCGAGCGGCGCTGCTCGATCGCGCGCGCCTTGGGAACTCCGAACTGGTTGGTCAGCCGGTGCTGCATGTCGACGAAATTGCCGTCGTCGAGCTCGAGCAGCAGCGGCTCGACGTCCTCGTCGCGCACGACGCGATCGCGGTCGCGGATGGCCTTGGTCCAGGCGAGCTCCTGCCAGATCGAAGGCGGCGTGTACTTGTTCAGGATCTCGTCGCCGCTCGCGCCCTTCGCGCCCGCGTTCTCGTCGAGGAAGCGGCGCACCGGCACGTCGAAGCCCAGCCCCGCCAGATTGTGCTCGACGTTGCGCGCGAAGCAGCTTCCGATCGTGAACACGCGCGAGCCGGCCGCGAGCGTGAAGCCGGGTTGGAACTCGGGCCAGCATTCGGGCTCGAGCCGGTTGGGCCCGCCGCGCTCGGGCCAGCGCGCGGCGCGGTTCTTCGTGCTTCTCTCTATCGCGTCTTCGAGCTCGACCTCGGCCATGGTTCGAGTTTCAAGGAAACTTTGTTGATCGTCCAGGGTGCGCGCGATACCTTTGGATACCGCGCGATCCAGGGAGCCCGCTTGTCCACTGCAACCAATGGCGATGCCTTCGCAGAGGCGAACGCGCTGTGGAAGCAGGGTCGCTTCGGCGAGGCGGAGGCGGCCTATCGCGAGGTCCTGAAGGACAGGCCCAATGCCGCCTGGGCGCTCTACCGGCTGGGCGAAATCCATCAGCGGCGCGGCGACGAAAGCGCGGCGCAGGAGTTCTTCGCGCGCGCCGCGGCGATCAATCCCGCGCTCGGCGAGATGAGCGCGAGCACCGCGTTCTGGAAACGGTTCAAGGCGGCCAACGAACTCCTGGAGCAGAAGAACCTCGCGGGCGCCGAGCCCGTCTTCCGCGATCTCCTGGCGCAGGACGGCGGTTGCGCACCGGTGCTGGCAAAGCTCGGCCGCATCGCGGGTGAGCTCGGCAAGGTGGAAGAGGGGCTCGACTTCTACGAGCGCGCCATCGCCTCCGACGACAACTACATGTGGGGACACATCGGCAAGGCCGAGCTTCTCGCCGCCATGGGCGACGGCGACGGTGCGGCCGCGATCCTGGAAAGCGTGATCGAGCGCGATCCGTCGATCGGCGTCGTGAAGGACAGGCTCGCGGCGCTGCGCAAGAAGCAGCGGCTCGACCTGGAAGGGGCGGACGGCGTGCGCATCCGCCACTGGCCCGCGACGGCGCGGCAACGCCCGGCGGACGGACGTCCGCGCCTGGCCGTGGTGTCATGGTGCCTGGCGCACAATCCCGTCGGCCGCGCGATGATCCTGGCCGAGGTGGCAGGCCCGCATGCCGAGGTCGAGCTGGTCGGGCCGATCTTCCCGGCCTATGGCGAGGACCTGTGGCCGCCGTTGCGCGACGGCGCGCGCGAGGTGGAGACCTATGGCTTCCTCGCGCCCACCTTCAATGCCTTCATGGAAGGCGCGATCCGGCTGGTCGCGGAACGGCCCTGCGAGATCGCCTGGGTATCCAAGCCGCGGCTGCCGGGCCTTCTGATCGGCTTTCTCTACAAGCTGATCCATGGCGCAAGCCTGATCCTGGACATCGACGACGACGAGCTCGCTTTCGTGCGCGCCGACCAAAAGCTCGATCTGGACGAATTCCTGAAAGACCGCCTGCCGTCGGATTGGCGCGAGCCTTATGCCAAGCGCTGGACCCAGCTTGCCGCCTCGATGATCGGCTTTGCCGACGCGGTGACGGCGTGCAACCCCGTTCTGCAGCGCCGATACGGCGGCACGCTCGTCCGCCACGCCCGCGAAGCGCGGCCGTTCGACGAGGCGCGGCTGAAGCGCGAGTCCGTGCGCGCCGAGTTCGGGTTCACCGCGTCCGACAAGGTCGTGCTGTTCCTTGGGACCCCGCGCCGCCACAAGGGCGTGCTCGACGTCGCGCGCGCCCTGCGCGAGGTGGGCGATCCGAACGCGGTCTTCTGCATCGTCGGCACGGTGCTGGACCGGGAACTGCGCAAGGAGCTGGAAGGCTTTTCCGGCGTGCGCATCGCGCTCCATCCCGATCAGCCCTATTCGCGGCTCGCCGAAATGAACGCGATGGCGGACGTGGTGTGCCTTCTGCAGGATCCGCTCGATCCGATCGTGCAGTCGCAGACGCCCGCCAAGCTCACCGACGCCATCGCCTCGGGCACGCGCATCCTCAGCACGCCGGTGCCGCCGGTGCTCGACCTGATGGAAGGCGGCCGCATCGTCGCGGTGTCGGAGGGCAACCTGGTCGCGGCGCTTGCCGCGGCGCTGTCCGGTGCGGGCGCCGGCGCCGAAGACGCCGAGGCCCGGCGCGCATTCTTCCGCGCCGAGCTGTCGGTCGAGGTCAATGCCGCGCGCGCGGGCGAAGCGATCGCCGCGGCTCGGGCGAAGAACGCACCCGTGCCTGCGGACGTCCGCCGCCTGTTCGCGCATATCGATGCCGCCATGCCGGGATCTCTGCCGGAAGGCCTGCGCGCCGCGACCAAGGGTGCGTTCCGCATGGGTGCGCGCGTGGGCGCGCTGCGCGACATCCGCAAGGGCGTGAACCTGGTCTTCTTCTGGAAGCAGAACGATTCGGGCATCTATGGGCGCCGCCAGGACATGCTGCTTCGGCGATTTGCCGCGATGCCCCGTATCGAAAGGATCCTGCACATCGACGCGCCGATCTCGGCCGATGCGCTGAACGCGCTGCCGGGACAGGGCCGCCTCGTCGCCGCCAACACGCTGAACCGCTTCCTCGAGGTTTGCGACGACGAGCGCGTCGCGCGGCGAAGCTTCGTCTATCGCGGCAAGGAGGCGCAGCTTCTGGGCCGCGAGCTGCCGGCGATCGAGGAGTTCCCCAACTGGGTCGAGACCTGGCTCGCCCAGCTCGGCATGACCGACAACGTGCTCGCCTGGGTGTGCCCGGTCGTGCGGCATTTCCCCGAGGTGCAAAAGCGGCTGGGCTTCTCGTTCGTCGCCTCCGACGTGATCGACGACCAGAGGCAATGGCCGATGCAGCCCGCCTGGCGGCTGCAGCTCGAGAAGAACTACCGCGACACCTTCGCCGTCACCGATGCCGCTTTCGCCAATTGCGCCTCGGTCGGAGCGTGGCTCGGAAACGAAGGCCTGGACCCGGTCGTCGTTCCCAACGGCATGGACGCGCCCGAAGGCGTGGAGGATTGGCCGGTGCCTGCGGCGCTGGCGCATCTGAAGCGTCCCATCATCGGCTATTGCGGCAATCTCTCGCACCGCATCGACTGGGACCTGATCGAGCATGTCGCGCGCGCGCAGCCCGACTGGTCCGTCGTGCTGATCGGCGAGCCCGGCAGGGACGAGCGCTATCGAAGCGTGGCCGGCCTTTCGAACGTCCATGCGCTGGGCGTGCTGCCCTACGAGACCGCGCAGCGCCATATCGCGGCCTTCGACGCCGCCATCATCCCGCATCTCGACACGCAGCTTTCGGCGCACATGAACCCGCTCAAGCTCTACGTCTATCGCAGCCTCGGCGTGCCGGTGGTGTCGGCGGCCATCGCCAATCTCGACGATCTCGCCGGCGAGATCCGCGTCGCCGACACGCCCGCGCTGTTCGTGGCCCGGCTGGAAGAGGCCGTCGCCGAGCGCCGCGCGCGCGGCCGCGTCTTCCCGTCCGAGGCGGCGATGCGCAGCCTGTCCTGGGCGAGCCGCGCCGACGCGATCTGGACGCGGCTCGAAGAGGTGTTCGACCGCAGCCGCGCGAAGGAAGCCGCATGACCGAGACGCTGTCCTATCACGGGCTGTGCAGCATCTGCGGCGCCAAGGGCGAGTTCGCGCGCGGCGACGTCCGCTCGACGCGGGAGACCTTCGCCTGTACCGGCTGCCGCGCCAATCTGCGCTATCGCGACCAGGCCGCGCTCGTGCTCGACGAGTTCGCGCGCGGACGCTCGGTCTCGCTCGCCAATCTCGTCGCCTCCGGGCGGATGGCCGATGTCGACATCTTCGAGGCGGCCCTGAAGGGCCCGTTCGTGAACGCCTTCAAGGCGCTGCCGCGCTATGTCCGTTCCTACTACTGGCCGGACCGCGCGCTGGGCGAGGTCGACAAGAGCGGCGCGCGCAACGAAGACATCACGCGTTTGACCTTCGCGGACGGCAGCTTCGACCTCGTCATCACCAGCGACGTGCTGGAACACGTCTACGACTACAGGGGCGCGTTCGCCGAGATTCTGCGCGTGCTCAAGCCGGGCGGCGTGCATATCTTCTCGATCCCCACCGATTGGCCGCTGCCCGACAAGTCCGAGCCGCGCGTCGCCGTCGAGGACGGAGTCGAGCGCCACCTCAAGGAGCCGCGCTATCACACCAGCGGCGACGGCACGCCCTGCATCGTCTACACCGATTTCGGCGCCGATCTGGTCGATACGATCGACGCCGAAGGCCGTTCCAGGACACAGGTGATCCGGCGCCACGGCATGCTCGACCGCTGTTACGTCGCCGCAACCTTCCTCACACGCAAGCTCGCCTGATGGACCTGCGCTGCCCGATCTGCAAGTCGGCTGCGTTCCTGGCCTTCAACGGCCGCGACAACGCGCGCTGCGCCAGCTGCCAGGCGATGGAACGCACGCGGCTGCTCTGGCTGATCCTGGAGAGGAACGGCCTGTTCCGCCCCGGTCTTCGCGTGATGCATGTGGCGCCGGAGCTTCCGCTCGCCAAGCGCTTCGCGGAGCTCCAGGGCGAGCGCTACTTCGCCTGCGACGTCGATGCGGCGCGCTACAACAGCACCTTCACCACCATCCGCGCCATCGATCTGTGCGCCGACCTGGTGAAGTTGCCCAGCCGCTGCTTCGACGTGATCCTGCACAGCCACGTGCTCGAGCACCTCAAAGGCAGCCCGGAAGAGGTCCTGGGCGAGTTCGAGCGCATCCTGAAGCCCGGCGGGCACCATTTCCTCTCCGTGCCCGTCAGCGGCGAGGAGACGCGCGAGGATTTGTCCGACGATCTTTCCGATGCCGAGCGTTCGATGCTGTTCGGCCAGCACGATCATATGCGCATCTTCGGCCGCCGCGACCTGCCGTCGATGCTCGACCGCGTCTGGGGCAGGAGCGAGCGCCACCACGTCGAGCCGCTGGAGCTGTTCGCGCGGGAAGAGCTCGAGCGCGCCGCGATCCCGCAAGAGGCGTGGTCGGGGATCTCCAGCCACACGGTCTTCCATCACGTGCGGCCCACGACGCGGCCCGTGCGCGTTGCGGGCGGGCCGGCGATGACGGCCGAAGCGGCGCCCGCGCCCCAGGCGTCGGGGCGACCCAAGGTCATCCTCCATATCGGCATGCCCAAAGCGGGCACGACCTCGCTGCAGCGCTGGCTCGCCGCCAATCGCGACAATGCGCTCGCGGCCGGGCTCGACTATTGGAGCGCGGCCGAGAACCACTCCGAGCCCATCTTCATGGCCTTCGCCGATCCGGCGCGGATCGCGCGCGGCACGATGTGGTTCCAGCGCGACGGCACGGCGTCCGGCGCCGAGGAGGCGCTCGCCGCTTTCGACCGCTTCGTGGACGGGCTCGGCGACCGCACCGGCTTCGTTTCGGCGGAAGTGCTGTGGACCTTCCCGGCGCGGGACGTCAAGAAGCTGGCCGAGCACTTGCGCGGGCGTGACGCGGACGCGCTGGTGCTCTGCTGGGTCCGTCCGCCGGCCGAGTTCATGGCGACGGCGACTCAGCAGCGCCTGCGTTCGACGCTCGCCGTCGGCGATCTCGGTCTCGACTTCCAGGACAAGGTGCTGATCCGCTATCGCCGCCTCGATGCCTGGATCGAGCATTTCGGGCGCGACCGGGTGCGGGTTCTGCCGCTGTCGCGCAACATCGTGGCACAGGCGCGCGAGGTTCTGGCTGAGATCGGGTTGGACTTTGCGCCGGCCCAAAGCTCCGAGCGCATGCTCAATCCGTCGGTGAGCCTGCTGGCCGCAAAAGCGCTGCTGGCGTTGAACGGCGCGGGCGCCGACAAGACCTCGCGCAAGCTGCGCCAGGTGCTGCAGGACCTGAAGGGCGCCGAGTTCCGCCTGCCGGAGAGCGTCATCCGCCGCACCGCGCCCCTGTTCCGCAAGGAGGCGCGCTATCTGGCCGAGCAGTTCGGCCTGGCCGAGGACTGGCTTCTCGCCGACGCCACCGGGATCGACGATTCGCTGTTCTTCCAGTGGGATCACGCCGAGGTCGGCGCGCTGCTGCGCGCGCTCAACGACCTGCTGGCGAAGGACGACGGTTCCGCCGCCGGCTCAGGGAGCGATGAGTAGCCAGGTCTGCCGCGCGCTGCGCACTTCGTAGCCGTATTCCTTGGCGAAATCCTTCACGTGCTCCTGCATGACGAGCTTGCCGGTCTCGTCCGGCCACAGCCAGTCGTCGCCGCAAATCACCGCATTGGGGAAGTGCTTGCGGGCGACGTCGAGGTCTTCGCGCTTCTTGTCGGCGTCGATATAGATGAGCTGGGGATCGATCCCGCGCTCCGACAGGTAGCCCAGCACCTCGGGCGAGCGCCGCCGCACCGGCACGAAGCGGTCCTTGTAGAGCCGCACGTTGTTCATCGCGACGCAGAAATTCCCGAAGCGGCGGATGTTGTGGACGATGGTCGCGATCTGCTCGTCGCTCAGGTGGTAGACGGTGCGCGCGCGCAAGGGATCCAGCGCCATGTTCTCGATATAGGCCGCCCAGTTGCTGTCCCAGGGATCGCAGCCGATGATGGTCAGCTTGTCCGACGACCGCAGCCATTGCAGCGTCGAGCCGCAGAGGAAGCAGCCGATCTCGACCATCAGCTCGATCCGGCGCTCCTTGATGACGTCCAGGATGATCTCGCGTCCGCCGCGCCCGCCGCCGTCGAGCGGCAGGTAGAAGGGCTCGATCTCGCCATAGCCGAAATCCGGCCACGGATTGTCGCGGCGCAGCGGCTTCATTCCCAGGGCGATCTTCGAGACTGGCGGCATGGTTCGACTATGCCCAATCGCACACAGGCTGTGAAGCTAGCCGTGCCGCGCCGCTTCCGCCGACACGATCTTCATCCAGCGCCGCAGCAGGACCCCGTGGCGGGCGCGCGCCTGCGCGTGGAACTCGGCTTCGGGCGCCTCTTCCAGGTCGAAATGGCCGTGGTCCTTTCCGCGCACCAGGGTCGCCGTGCCGCGCTCGGGCCCGCGCTGGGCGACCCTGGCGCCGATATAGCGGATGGCGAGCCCCAGCCGCCGCTCGGACGAGGTGTTCGGTGCCGAACCGTGGATCAGGATCGGGTGATGCAGCGACATCTCGCCCGGCCGGAGCACCACGTCCACGGCACGGCTTTCGTCCACCGCCTCGCGCACCTCTTCGCGCGCGGGCAGCATGTTGTTGCGGTCCGGCGTCTCGACATGCGCGAGCGCGCGCCGATGCGAGCCCGGGATGACGCGCATGCAGCCGTTCTCGCGCGTGCTGGGCGTGAAGGCGAGCCATGCGGTCACGCCGATGTTCTCGGTCAGGCCCCAATAGGTGGCGTCCTGGTGCCAAGTGACGAACGCCTTGTCGTTCGGCGCCTTGCTGAAGAAGCTCGCCTCCCAGCACAGCAGGTCTTCGCCCAGCAGCTCCGCGACGGGGTCCAGAATGCGCGGATCGCGGATCAGCTCCCACAGCCAGGGCACCAGAAGATGGGGCTTGAAGTTGAGCAGCGGCGGCAGGCGTCCGGCGCGCGCGCCTTCCAGCGCCTGAAGGGCCGCATAGCGCACGGCGATCTCGTCCGCGGCGAAGGCCGGAACCGGGAACACGATCCCGTCGCGCTCGAAGCCCGGGCTCATGGGCGGAAGATCGTGGTCATGGCGCGGCGCAGGACCTGGGCATGGCGCGCCACCGCCGCGGGCGCGAACTCGCCTTCCGGTTTCTGCTCCAGATCGAACGTGCCGTGGTCGCGGCCGCGCACCAGGGTTGCCGAGTTGCGCGCCTCTCCCGCATGGCGCACCGACGCGGGGATATAGCGAACCGAGAAGCCGATGCGGCGGCCGCCGCTTCGGTTCGCATTGGAGCCGTGCAGGATCAGCGCGTCGTGCAGCGAGGCTTCGCCGGGCGCGAGCACCACGTCGACGGCCGCGTCGTCGTCGACCCGCGACGCCACGATCTCGCGGCGGCCGAGCAGGTTCTTCGGGTCGGCCGAATCCGTGTGCGGCAGCGGCACGCGATGGGTGCCGGGAAGCATGCGCACGCAGCCGTTCTCGGGCGTGCTCGGCGTCAGCGCGATCCACACCGTCACCGCCTTGGGCTCGGACAGTCCCCAATAGGTCGCGTCCTGGTGCCAGGCGACGTAGCGCGGGTCGTTCGCGTTCTTGACGATGAAGCTCGTCGCCCAGCACAGCAGGTCGGGACCGAGCAGGTCTTCCACCGGGTCCAGCACGCGCGCATCGTGCACGATGTCCCATGCCCAGGGGATCAGCAGATGCGGCTTGGCGTTCAGCGACGGCGGCAGGCGTCCGGCGCGCGCGGCCTCGATGGCTTCGAGGCGCGCGAGGAACCCCACCGTCTCGTCGGCTGAAAACAGCCGAAGCGGAAAGACGATGCCGCCTTCTTCATATCGCGCGACCTGCTCGCTGCTCAGCCGCTTCACGGGCGCGGTCCTTTCGCCCAGGCCGGCACGGGCTCCTGCGCGCAGGCCCGCCGGAATGCCTGGCGCGCCGCGCGCTTCGGCGCCGGATCGCAAAGCGCCTGCGCCATGCGCCGCCAATGAAGGTCGAGCGCGGCCAGGACCGAAGCCGGCAGCGGCGTGCCCCGGACGTCGCGTGCCTTGGCGAAGGCCTCGGCCCAATCCTTGACGAGATCCTGGGCGCGTCCGGTATGGTCGAGGAAGCCCTGGAACTTCCGGTATGACGGCTGCGCCACCAGGATGCCGGGCACGCCATAAGCGGCCGCCGTCACATAGCCGTGCAGCGACGCGCCGATATAGAGCTTGCTCCACGCGATCGCGGCCGCGATCTCGATCAGGCTCTTGGGATCGTCCAGCACCAGATGCGGGCCCTTCATCGCGCCCGAAATCTCGCGCGCCAGCACGTCGTCGGCATGGGTCTGGCCGACGGCGAGCAGCATCGGGGTCAGGCCCTGCGCGGCGGCGAAGTCGTCGATCATCGCCGCCGCGGCGGGCACGCCGAGCCTGGCGAGGGAGCGGTTGCGGAAATGCAGCGCGACGGTCTGCGCCTGCGTGTCCGCGCCTTTGCGCTCGAGCATCGCCCTGAACCGTGCCTCCAGCATGGTGCGCGGCCAGAGGCGTGCGATGGCCGCGACGGGATCGGGCACGATGTGGACTTCGGCATCCGCCTGCGGCTCGAGCAGCTCCAGGCTGCCGCGGTCGCGCAGCGAGAGGTAATCGGCGGCCCGAAGCGCCGCGCCGATCAGCGCATGCTGATGGCTCGCGAAGGGATGCGGCACGCCGGGCGCGTTCCAGGCGATGGGGACGTCGCGGACGGCGGCGGCCAGCGTGGCGCCCAGCCACAGGCCGGGGCCGGCGACGTCGTAAAGCGCGTCCCGGGCATATTCCTCCAGGAAATGCATCTTGTGGGTATGGATCATGTAGCCGCCGCCGACCGCGATGCCATGCGCGGGCGTTTCGCCGGCCATCATCTGCGCAAGCGGGATCGACGCCATGGCGTCGTCGAACCCGGTCTCGGCTCCGCTCGGCGACACCGCCACGATCTCCAGGTCGAACGGCGCCAGGGCCTGGCGCGCGATCAGCGGAAACATCAGATCGCCGAAATTGCGCATGTCGAACATGCCGCTGAGAAGTATGCGGCGGGCGCTTTGTTTCTTCAAAGGCATGTCGCTACAATCGAGGTCGCGCGGGACGATCATATGGACAACGAAGCCCAGGACAAAGCGCCGATTTCGGCCATGCAGATCCACGACGCCGTCGCCGCCGGGCTCGCGCGCGGCGCGGTGGCGGAAGCTTCGGCCGAGCTCGAGACCGCGCTGGCGCGCTGGCCCGGCCATTCCAAGCTGCGCCTGCTGAAGGGCGAGGTTCTCGCGCGAACCGCCCGGACGGATGCGGCGCTGTACTATGCCGATCTGCTCGACGACCAGGCCTTGGCGGTGTGGGCGAGCCCGCGCCTCGTGGAGCTATTGGGCGGCGCGCCGCTCGAGCTCGATGGAGCGCTCGCCGTCGCGCGCCGCGTCTCGCGTGCCGAAGCCGAAGACAAGCTGCGCGAGCCCGTGCTCGAAGCGCTTCTCAAGCGGCCCGACCAGAAAGAGGCCGCGCGCCTGCTCAAGCTCGTGGGCGCCAGAAGCGGCATCTTCCGCTTCGAGTCGAAGCTCGCCGTTCAGCGCACCGAGGCGGGGAAGTTCGAAGCCGCGATCGAGCTGCTGGAGAAAGCGCGCGCCGAAGGCCGGCTGGTGCTGCACGCCGCCATGCTGCTCTCCGACCTCCTGTCGCTGTGCGGAAGACTCGACGACGCGATCGTCTTGCTCGAGGAATGGCTCGAGCGCCATCCCGAGCATGCCGACGTCTATCGCCGCCTCACGATGATGCTGCAGCGCGCGCGCAAGTTCGACCGCGCGGCGGACGTGTTCGAGATGGCGGTCGGGCGCTGGCCGCAGGACTGGATGCTGGTCTACCGGCTCAACCGCCTGCCCGTGGCGCCGCAGCGCTACGACGCGCTCTTCGGCGCCATCCGCCGCGGTGCCGAAGGCGCATGGGCCAGGAACGACCGGCTGCGCTTCCAGCTCGCTTTGGCCGCGCTGCATTCGCGCGACGCCGCAGAGGGCTTCGAGATGCTGAAGAAGCCGTTCGAGCATCCGGTCTCGATCCTCGCGCTGCCCGTGAAGAAGGCGCTCGGCGCGCGCGCGCCCAAGGACTGGCTCGCCGGCTCGCGCCTCAAGGACGACCGGACGCTGGAAGTGCAGGTCGCCCGGAGCGCGGATGCGCGCGCCACCGTGCTGCTCACCACCGGAATCGCCTTCGGCAATCTGCCGCTCGCCTTCCTCGACACGCTGTTCGCCGCCCATCGGATGAACGTCGTCTATCTGCGCGACTTCGGAAAACGCGCCTATCTTCGCGGCATTTCTTCGCTCGGCGACGACGAAGCCGATACCGTCGCCGCGCTGAAGCGGATGGTCGCGGAGCTGGGCGCGAAACGCACGATCGCGATGGGCTCGTCCTCGGGCGGGTTCTCGGCGCTGCGCACCGGCGCGCTCGTGGGCGCCGATGTCGCGGTGTCGTTCTCCGGGCCGACGGCGATGACCGAGTTCTTCGACGACACGCGCGTCTCGGCCTGGAACCCGAACTTCTTCGTCAAGGCGCAGATAGAGCAGGAGGGCGAACTGCCGTTCGATCTGGTGCCGGTGCTGTCGAAGCCCTGGCCGACGCGCTTCATCCAGTTCTACGGCCAGGGCGCGAGGGAAGACGCGGCCCAGGCGCGCCGGCTGGAAGGGCTTCCCGGCGTGACGCTGACCGCTGTCCCCGGGGTCGAGGACCACTTCGTCGTCGATCACATGATCGGCGACGGCAGCTTCGAGCTTCTCCTGGAGCAGCTGGGTGTCTAGCGCTCGACCGCGCCGGTACGCGAATCGTAGGTCCAGCCGCGAAAGCGCACCGGCATCAGCGGCTTGCCGCGCAGGCGCAGATAGGTGCGGCTTCCCTCTTTCAGCATGTTCATCGCGCGATCCTGGGTGCTGGTGCTCAGGCCGCCGTGGATCTGATGAAAGGTGCCTTCGCCCAATACGCGGATGAGCTGCGTGCCGGGCAGCTCCACCGCGCGGATCAGCGTATCGGGATTGACGACGCTGCCGCCGGGCTCCGCGAAGCCTTCGTCATAGCCGCCCAGCTCGTCCCACAAGGCGCGGGGCAGGAACAGCGCGTTGCTCTCCAGCATCGCGCCCAAAGGCCCGCCGCGGGTCTCCGCCGTCGCGATCTCGAACAGGCGATAACCGTCGCCGGGCCATGCGATGGAGTCGAGCAACGCGTCCTCCCGGGCCCGATCGTAGCCTTGCGCGCTGCTGATGCGCTGCAGGTCGGGACCGAGCTGATAGTTGAGCGTGGCGACCACCGGGCGCGGATGCAGCGCGGCCGCGGCGGCGCAGGCGCGTATCAGTCCCGGCGAGGCCATGCGCGCGCCGTCGATCCACACCCCGATCAGCGCGCCGCGCGCCTGGGCCAGTCCTTCGTTGATCGCGCGCACCGGCGAATGCGACGGCGCCGAGCAACGAAGCACGCTGAGATCGGCGCCGAGATGGGCGAAGTCCTCGGCGCGCGGCGGCGTGCGCGAGGCGTTGTCGACGACGACGATCTCGTATTCGCCGGGTTCCACGCCCTGATGGGCGGGCGACAGCGACAGCAGGGTGCGCGGCAGCTCGCGCGCCATCTCGTAGGAGACGACGACGAGCGAAAGCCGCGTCATTCCGCGTCGCGCGCGGTGAAGGCCGCGACGAAGGCGTCGACGTTCGGCGTGTCGAAGAACTGGTGCGGGTCGACGATCACCTGGAACTCCTCCTCCATCACGCCGGCCATGATGACGGCCTCCACCGAATCCAGGCCATAGACGTCGAAGCGGTCGCTGGTGGAGAAGGTCGCGATATCCAGGCCCAGCACGCCGCAGATGTACTTCACCATCCAGCTGCGCAAGAGGGCGGGATCGATATCGTGCGGATCATTCTGCATGGGAAACGGGATTTGCGGCGGTCGTCTCGACCTTATGGAGGCCGAGTTCGCCCGACAAGAATTTTGTTCTGCCGGCGGCGCGCTGGATCTTCCCGCTCGACGTCCGCGGCAATGCGCCATGGGCGGCGAAGTGGACTTGCGGCACGACGCCGTGGGCCTCGGCGATGCGCCTGGCCAGCCGCGGCGCAAGCGCCGCCGCGGCCGCGAGCGCGCGCCTGTCGACCTCGCACAGCACGACAAGCTGCTCGCGCGCGCCGTCGTCCGCGGCGAAGGCGCAGGCGGCCCGGATCTCGGCCGCTTCGTCCCGCGCGGTCGCCTCGACGTCGGCGGCATGGATCTTCGCGCCATAGAGGATCAGGAAATCTCCCAGACGGTCGACGACGTACAGCTCCCCGTCGACCAAGGCGCCGATGTCGCCGGTCGGAAGATAGATCGTTCCGCTTTCGGCGAAAATATCCGCGAACGGGACGGCGGTCCGCCGCGTGCCGTCCCAGTGTCCTGCTGCCAGATGCGGGCCGCCGACGCAGATCTCGCCCGCGCCCCCGTTCGAATGACGCAAGGCGAGCGCGCCGCCTTCGACGGGCCGGCCGCAGGAGACATGGTCGCGCGCCGCGCCGCTTCCCAAGGCGGGCAGGCGCTTTCGCCGGATGCCTCGGCCGGGCTCGGCGGCCGAGACGATCAGCGTCGCTTCGGCGAGGCCGTAGCAGGGAAGGAACGCGCTTGGCGAAAACCTCGCCGGCGCGAAGCGCTCCGCGAAGGCGTCCAGCGCCTGCGCGCGGATCGGCTCGGCGCCGCAGAACGCGACCTTCAAGGACGACAGGTCCAGGCTGCGGGCCTGCTCGTCGGAGATCGTCCGTGTACAGAGCTCGAAGCCGAAGCACGGCCCGCCGGCGGTGTCGGCGCGGTATCGTTCGATCGCGCGGAGCCAGCGGGCAGGCTTCTGGATGAACGCGGACGGCGGCATCAGCACGGCCGTGCCTCCCAGGTACAGGGGGTGGAGGACGGTTCCGATCAGGCCCATGTCGTGGAAGTGCGGCAGCCAGTTCACGCCGACGATGCCGGGGCCGGTGCCGAACGCGGTGCGGATCATCCGCTGGTTGGCCATCAGGTTCCCATGCGTGACGACGATGCCCCTGGGCGTCCTGGTCGAGCCCGAGGTGTATTGCACGAAGGCCGGCTGCGCCGGGTCGACCGCGGGCAGGGCCGAGGCCGGGCCATCCAGGTCGCCGGGGGTCAGGATCGTCGCGCTCCCGGCAACGGCAGCGACGCGCGCGACCCAGTCCTGCGCGGTGACGACGGCGGCGGGCCGCGCATCGCCCAGCACCGATGCGAACCGGCTCCGGTTCTTTTCCGTGTCGGGCAGCGGGACCGGCACGGCGACCGCGCCGGCACGCAGCGCGCCCAGGAACACGGATGCGAAATCGCCGCCCGGCGGCGTCGCGATGACGACGGCTTGTCCTGCGAAGCGCGCGAGGCGGCCGGCATGGCGGGCGATCCGCGCCTCGAGCGCGCCATAGCTCACGCGTTCGGTTTCGGTTTCGCCGCGCGCCAGGAAGATGATAGCGTCGTGCGCGCTCTTCCGGCTTGCATGCCTCGAGACCACATGCACGATCGAATCGAATTGCCCGTCCACGCGCCGCTCCGATGCCCGCCCATGCTTATAGCGGCCGTCCTCGACAAGGCGCCATGGGGATGACGGCGGCAGCGGCCGGCCCGCCGCGCTGGCTGGACAAGGAGCGGGCCTGGCACATCGCGCGCTATGGCGACGTCGCGCTGGTGCTCAAGAGCGAGGCGGTCGGCCTGGTCGAGATCGCGCGCGACCTCGAGAAGCTTTCGGCGCGGATGGACGGCGCCTTCGCCAACCTGGTCCTTCTCCTGGGCAGCTCCCATCCGTTCCAGAATTCGCCCGCGCATGATGCGGCGCGCGCGGCGCTCAAGGCGATGATGGCCGAGACCGCGCGGCGCTGGACGCCGCAGGCGATCGCGGCCCTGGTCCAGGACATGCTGGCGCCGCTCGCGGACGGGCCCCCGTTCGATGCCGTACGGACGATCGCGGCACCGCTTCCTGCGAGCGTCGTCGCGCAGGCGCTGGGGCTGGGCGTCGAGCAGGTGCAAGCCTGCGGCGCCCTTGTCCGCGAGGTCTCCGCCGTCTGGCACCGCGACGTGACGCCGCTGCGCGAGCTGCGCGCGATGGAAGAGGCGGCGACGGGAATCGTCGAGCTCCTGCGGGCGGCCGGAAAGCGGCACGACGAGCTCGCGCGCCTGGCGTTCCTCACCATGGCCGGCGTCGACACGACCGCGGGCCTCATCGCAAGCGCCCTGGAGATTTTGGCCTCGGTCCCGGCGCTCCAGGCGCGGTTGCGCGCCGAACCGGCCCGCATCGCGGGCTTCGTCAACGAGACGTTGCGCACGCGACCCCCGCTGAAACGGCTTGTCGGCCGGCGAACCGCGGACACGCTTCGTCTCGCCGATCGCGAGATTCCGCCCGGGGTGAATCTCGTCGTCGACCTGGAGCGCGCCCATCGCGACCCCGGCGCCTATCCCGATCCCGACCGCTTCGATATCGACCGCGCCGGTCCGCCGACGCTCGCCTTCGGCTTCGGCGCGCATACCTGCATCGGCGCGCCGCTGGCGCGAATGGAAGCGCGCATCCTGATCGAGCGGCTGGCGACGGATATGGTTATCCATGCGGCCGGCGACGCGGTGCGCGGCGACAGTCCCGATTGGAACGATTTCGCGTCGCTGCCCCTGCGTCTCGAACGTCGGATTTGAAACGCAAGAAGCTCTGGTCAAGGTTGAGCGCCTCGCCTAAAACTTACGCGCCTTGGGATCAGGTTTACAGGCTTGGCGGGATCGTCGTGGGGGCTTCAGGGGAATCGTCCTCGCAGGACATGGCGTGGCATGCGCGGCCCGCGCTCAAGCCGTCCTTCGTCAATCCTCGCCTGCGCGACCATATCGCCTGCCATGCGAGCGCGCCGTCCGGTTCGCTGAAGCTCGCCAATCCTGTCGCCTTCATCGGTTCCGAGGAGCTCGGCTCCGATCTCAGATCGTTCGTCGGGCTGGAGACGCTCGCGCCCGGGGGCGCCCGGCCGGAGGCGGATATCTTGTTGATCGGCGGCGACTGGCCGCGCGCGGGCGAGGCTTGGCGCGAGGCGCTGCTGAACCCTGAAGACGCGGCACCGCTGCGCGAAACGATCGCGCTCTACAGATCGCGCGGCGTGCCGTCCGTGCTCTGGCTCACCGGCGAAGCCGAAGCCGCCGCGGCCATGCTTCATCTCAAGGACGCCGTCGATGCGGTGTTCATGCCGCCGGGCGCCGGCGATGCGCCGGCGCTTGAAGCCGGCGTGAACGTCAAGCTCTTCAATCCGCTGCGCGACGAGAGCATGGACGCGGATGCGCCGTATTTCCGCTTCCTGGTCGACGGCGCGCACGAGCTTTCGGACGCGGCCGCGCCGTGGCAGGCGCTCGATCCTTTCCTTGTGTTCAACACCTGGCTGATCGACTCGTCCTATCGCTACCAGGTCCCGGACATGAAGCTCTCCGCCCCGTGGCGCAGGCGGTTCATCGGGCATGTCGAGACGGCCGAGCGCGCCTGGATGACGAAGATGGCCTACGGCGTCTTCCTTCCCGAGGCGCTGCGCCGCAAGCGGCCGGAACATTTCCGCCGGCGCGCGCGCGAAGCGGCGGCGTGCAAGGCGCTGGTGTTTCGCGACGGCTGCGACGCGGCGGCGCTCGCGCAGGTCTGCGAAGACGACGTCGGCCGCGCCGGAGCGGCGCACCGCGCCTGGCGCGAGGTCGTGGCGAACCATTCCCTGTTCGAGCGGCTGGAGACGATCTTCGCCGCCGTGAACCTCGCGCCGCGCTACAGCGAACCGCCGAGGGCCGCCGTGAACGTGGTGATGCCGACCAAGCGTCCGGAGCTCGCCGGCTTCGCGCTCGCCATGTTCCGCCGCCAGACCTATGCGCACGCACAGCTCACCGTGGTCGTCAACGGCGTGCCGGTGCCGGACGAGATCGCGAAGGCGATCGGCGACACGCCGAACGCGCGCCTTTGCCACGTGCCCCAGGACAAGACCATCGGCTACTGCATGAATTACGGCATCGACCGGGCCGCCACGGAGTATTGGGCGAAGTGGGACGACGACGACATCTACGGCCCCCATTACCTCGAAGATCAGATGCTCCAGCGCAAATATCTGGATTTCGACATCGCCGGCAAAGCCGCGATCTTCAACTACATCGAGGAGCGCGACTGCGTCTATGCGCGCAATTTCGGCCATCGCGACCGTGCTTCGGCGCATCTGGGCGGGGGCACCTTGATCGTGCGCAACCGGCAGCGCTACTTCGCCGAAGACGGCCGCGGCGGCGAGGACCGGGCGTTCCTTTTCCTCGCGCGCGAGCGCGGCGACCGGATCGTTGCGGGCGATCCCTTCAACTTCGTCCAGGTCCGTCGTGCCGACCAGGCAAGCCACACCTGGACGCTCGGCGCGCACGCGCAGGATCTGCGCGGCCCCCGGCGCCCGGGACTGCGCCTCGAAGCGGTCGTCCTATGAGCCCGGCCGAAGCCGAGCTGCCGGCTGCCGATCTCTACACGCGGCTGGCGCAGGCGCTCGACCGTGCGCTCGCGGCACCTGAGACCGGCGGCAGCGGCTTCGTCGATCCGGCGCCGCGCGTCGACCCGGGCATCTTCCGTCCGGCGGGCGAACTGCCCGAGCATCTCTTCGACCGCAATGCGATCCAGGGGCTTGCGAAGTTCTGCCTGTTCGACGGACTGGGCTATGCCGCCATACGCAGCGGCGCGTTCACCGAGTTCGAGCGCCGCAAGCTCGCGAACACGATCCAGCCGCTCACGCTCGTCTTCAGCGGCTCGCAGACGGTGGAGACCGCCTATCCCTTCGACGGCCGCGCCGGCTGGATCTGCATTCCGGTGGAGGTTCCCGAAGCGCTGGGCGCGGCCGCGACCGTCGAGATCGAACGCGACGGCCAGCTTCTGTTCAGCGGCAGCGTCCGGCAAGGAACGCGCGACTATCGTGCCGGACTGTGGCTGGTCAATGCGGCGGGCCGGTTGCTGGGCGCGGTGCACGGCGCGGACTCCGACGTCGCCGTGAAGGTCCAGGTCGACGACAGGACGGCTTGGACGATCGCAAATCCGCCCGCCGAAACCGGACGGCCGCGCACCTTCGAGCTCGACCTCGCGCCGTTCTGCGCCGACGGCAGAGTGGCCAGGGTCTCGGTCTTCAATCCTGCCACGGGAGTCGAGGCGGCGCGCTCGCCCGTCGGCGTGTTCGCGTCGCACCGCACGCACTTCCTGATCGCCCGCCCGCGCATCGAAAACGGCATGTGCCGCGCCGTGCTGATGTTCTGGAAAGACGGCCGGCGTCAGCGGCTGTCGCTTGCCTATGCCGAAGATCTGACCTTGGACGTGGTCGCCAAGGCCGACCTGCCCGATCCGGACGATGCGAGCTTCGAAGGCGGCGACAACAGCTTCGCGCTCGGTCTGGATGTGCTCGGCACGGGAGAGGTGATGATCCTGGGCGAGGACGGACAAGTTCTCGGCAAGCTGCCGCCGCTCGCGCAGATCCTGGGCTTGGCCGGCCTTCTCGATGCGGCGCAGGAGCCGACGCCGCGTACCTTGGTCGCCTCGGCCCGCGAAGCCGCCGCCGGACGGCGCTGGTCCGAAGCCGTCGAGCTCTGGACGGCCTGCATCGCGAGGTTCGGCGAGAAGCCGCATTGGCTGGCCAACAAGGCGCGCGCGCTGCTCGAGGCGGGACGCCATGCCGAGGCCGGGCGCGACTATGTTTCGCTGGCGGAGCGGTTCGCACATCTTCCCGACGGCATGATCGGGCTGGCGCGGCTGGCGCAAGCCAGGAAGGACTGGGCCGGCGCGCTCTCGCTCTGGACGCTCTGCCTGGAGAAATTTTCCGACACGCGCGCGCCGCAATGGAAGGCCGCGAAAGCCCAGGCGCTCAGGCAGCTCGGCCGCTACGCCGAGGCCGAGCTTCTGCTGCGTCAACTGGACGAGCGCGAACCGGACGGCTTCGCCAAAGCCAGGATCCAGGCCGCGATCGATCATGCGCACCAGGCGGGCCGGACCGCGGCCCGTCACGACGAGCTTTCCGAAGAGATCGAGGCGCGCTTCCCCGTCGACGGCGGGAACCCCGACCTCATCGAAGGGATGCGGCTGCTCTCGCGGCTCGGCGACTACGAGCGCGCGCGGCAGCGCCTGCTGCTCGCGGTGCCGCGCGCCGCGACGGCCGAAGAGATCGACGTGCTGTTCCGCGCCATCGGCGAGATCGTCGAAGCGGGCTCGCGCGGCCCCTTGTGGGAACAGCTTCTTGGCGCCGCACGGGCGGTGTCGCCGGAGCTCGAGCTGAGGCTCCTGCTCGCGCATGAGCGCTTTTCGGAATTCGAGCGGCGGTTCGATGCGCTGCGCGATGCGCTCGCCGGAAACGACAACCTGCCTTTGCTGGCGCGCGTGCGAGCGCGCCTGGCGAAACCCCGCCGCGGGGTTTTCGCCGAGCCCAAGGTCTTCGGCATCGGTCTGTCGCGGACGGGAACGCAGTCGCTGACCGAGGCGCTCGGGATCGTTGGCATCGACGCGGCGCATTGGACCAACCCGCTGACCTATCAGCTGATCGGTCCCACCGACGTCTATCTGTTCGGCGCCTGCACCGACATCAGCGTCGCCCAGGATTTCGAGAAGCTCTACTACCAGTATCCCAACGCGCGCTTCGTCTGGACGCAACGGCCGCTGGAGGGGTGGAAGGCGTCCGTCACCAGGCATTACGAGTTCTGGCACCGCGCATCCGGCATCGCCGGCATCGGCCGGGAGCTCGATCGGGGAACGGTGCCGTTCGGGCTGTCGCGCGCAGCGATCGAATTCGGCCTCTATCTCAACGAAACGGATTTCGCCGCGGCGCATCTGAGCTTCGAGCGGCGCGTGCGGGGCTTCTTCCGCGACAAGCCCGCCGGCAAGCTCCTGGAGCTCGACGTCTTCGCGGGGGAGGGCTGGGCCGAGCTGTGCGCGTTCCTGGGCTGCGCGGTGCCCGACCGGCCCTTCCCGCACTCCAATAAAGGCCTCTAGGTGAAATCGAACTGGCGCTCCAGCAGGCGGCTGAGCGCGAGCGCGGCGGACACGTCCCGGCGCGGCCGCATGACGAGCAGCGTCTCGACGACATCGACCTGCTCCAGCAGCTCGAGCGCGTCGCGGTAATAGGCGCGCTTGTCGTCGACGTCGTGAAGCAGGACGCGCGGGGCCTTCTCGGTCGGCAGATGCGCGCAGGCCACCGCGACCGAAAGGCAGCACGCCACGCGGAAGCGGCCGTCGACGAAGACGAGGTCGGGCATCGCTCCGCGCCGCGCCCATTCCGCCCATCCGGTCGAGAGATAGGCGCTCCATTTGCGCAACGCGCTGCGGTCGGCCGGGCGCCCCCAATCGGCCACGGGACCGATATCGGCGTGCAGAAGGGCGATGCTGCCGTCGGCCAGGCGCGGCGCGATCTCCGGATGCGCCCGCACCGCTTCCACCCAGCTCGCGTCGGAATCGATCGAGACCATCTCGGCGATGCCCGCGCGCACCGCCATCAGCGACGAGCCCCCCATGCCGAGCTCGAAATAGGCGCGAGCGGCGCGCAGCTCGCCGTCCAGTCTGGCGCGCTCCGCCGCCGACATCTGAACATGCTCGAGATCGGGAGCGGGCATGAATGCTCCGGCGGCTGTTGCGATGGCTCTTAGAGCACAGTCCGCATCGGTGCCCAATGTGACGCTTCGTCAGATTCCGACACGCCATATGCATGGTTCTTGTCGGGGTTGCATCGCGGTCACGCGTGTCCGCCGCGATGCATGCCCGCATCGTTTGTCTCGTGCGGCAGCGCGCGTAGCTTTGGATTCAAGGGACGCGCACGCGCCCGGCGGGACAGCGGCCATGGCCAAAGTTGAAGAGATGCTCTACGACGCTTTGGCGAGCGTGAACGAAGAGCTCGGCATCGTCGGGCTGCATGTGAGCCTCGAGATCGCGGTCGGCACCTCGTCGCTCGCGGACGAGAAGGATTACATCCTCTCCTGCAAGGGCGAATCCGTCCCCCATTTCCGCCAGCAGGCGGTGCTCACCATCGGCGCAGGCGACGTGCGCGTGATCTACCGGGACTTCGCCGACATCGGCATCGCGTCGCAGCAATCGGTCATCGTGTCGGAGAGCAGCGATGCCTACGACCTCCTGCTGGACGTCGTCGGAGTGCTGCTGCGGCCCGGCATGAACGAGAGAATCCACTAGAGGGGCCCGAGGGATCGAGCATGGATTACGTCAAAGGCGCCGACTTCGAGTCGCAGCGGGCGGCGCATTACGCCTTCCACGTGACGGCGATGCCGCATCTGATCGGCCGCATGTCGTGGCCGCGCGAGCAGATCGATGCCCATCGCACCAAGAGCTTGCGCAATCTGCTGCGCCACGCCAAGGCGCATTCGCCCTGGCATGCGCGGCGCCTCGCCCATATCGACGCGGAGCGGGCGACGCCGGCGGATCTCGACGATTTCCCGGTCATGACCAAGAGCGATCTCATGGACAACTGGGACGAGATCGTGACCGTGCCCGGCGCGACCAGGAAGGGCGCCGAGGCGGTGCTGCGCGAGGCGCGCGATCAGTTCTACATCTGGGGCGATCACACGCTGCTGGCTTCGGGGGGCACGGGCGGACGTCCCGGCCTGTTCGTCTACGACTGGGCATCGATGGCCGTGAACTGGGCGAGCATGAGCCGGGGCATGAGCCGCTCGCTGGCGCGGCTGGCGGTCCGCCAGTTCGAATCCGCGGGCCGGCCCTATCGCACCGCGGCGGTCGTCGCCGAACAGTCCTCGCACGGCTCCTATGTCATGGGCCGGCTGTTCTCCAACCCGATGAACCCGACGAAGCGTCTTTCGGCGTGGCGCACGATCGAGGAGCTGGTTCCCGAGCTGAACGCGCTCGACCCGCACATCCTGGTCTGCTATCCGACGCGCGTGCCGGCGCTGGCCGCCGCCGCAGCAGCAGGCGAGCTCAAGATTTCGCCTCACATCGTCTTCTTCGGCTCCGAGCATCTGTCGGACGGCGGCCGCCAGCTGACCCAGAAGACCTGGCCCAAGGCCGACGTGCTCACCTGTTGGGCGACGAGCGAAGGCGCGGGCTCGTTCCCCTGCGCGCTTGCCGACGGCGGTTTCCACGTCAGCGAGGACCTCGTCGTGCTCGAGCCGGTGGATGCGGCGGGCCGGCCCGTCAAGCCGGGAGAGCGTTCGCACGGCGTCTATCTCACCAACCTGTTCAACAAGGCGATGCCGATCATCCGCTATCACATCGACGACATCTTCGAGATGGACGATGCGCCCTGTCCCTGCGGCTCGGCCTATCGCAAGGTCCGCCAGGTGCACGGCCGCGCCTTCGAGCTGTTCCACTACGGCTCGATGTTCGTCCACCCCCTGGCGCTCGAGCTCGCCGTGCTGGAGCAGCCGAGCGTCATCGAATACCAGCTGCGCCAGACGGCGCGCGGCGCGCATCTGCTCTATCGCCAGGCGGGACCGGTCGATGCCGGCAGGCTGCGCCTTCGCATCGCCGAAGGTTTCGCGCGCTACGGCCTGCGCGAGCCCGAGATCACCGTCGAGGAGGTGGCCGAGCTCAAGCGCACCGCCGTCGGCAAGCTGCAGAAATTCGTGCCCCTGGTTCACTGATGCCGGGGCTTGGACGGCGGAGACGCGGATGAAAGACGGCAACATCACCAAGGACGCGGTCTATGACGCCGTGCCGCCGGACGATTTCGCTTCGATGCTCGACCTCGACCGCTACGGCCGGCGCTCCGGCGATTTCGACCGCATCATCGCCGCAAGCCACGATCATTTCTGGGATCCGCTCGATCCGCGATACATCGACTACGATCTCCCCTTCGACATGGAAAACGAGGCGCTGCTGCCCGACGAGATGATCGGCGCGCTCAACACGAAGTACGTCTCCGACCATCTGTCCGACCGCCGGCAGCGCGTGCGCTTCGTCAACGCCTCGGTGCACCGCATGTTCTCGTCGATCCTGCACGGCGAGCAGGGCGCGCTGAACCTGTCGGCGTCGCTCTGCCACGTCCTGCTCGATCCCGGGGCGCAGGAATACGCCGCCAACCAGGTGCGCGAGGAGGCGCGCCACGTCACCGCCTTCGCGAAGTACATCAAGGCGCGCTGGGGACGGCCCGCGCCCTGCAGCCCGGCGCTGCAAGGCCTTCTGGTCGAGGTCGTGGCGTCGCCCGCCGTCTACAAGAAGATCGTCGGAATGCAGATGCTGGTCGAGGGCCTGGCGATGGGCGCGCTCGCGACCTTCTATCAGAAGCTCCGCGATCCGTTGGGCAGAAGGCTGGTGCAGCTCGTCATGACCGACGAGGCGTTCCATCACAAGTTCGGCAAGATCTGGGCCGACCGTACCGTGCCCAAGCTCTCGGCCAAGGAGCATACCATCATCGAATACTGGGCCGCGCATTGCTTCCAGGCGCTGCTGTTCAACCTCGTCGCGCCCACGGAGCAGCGCGATCTCTACGAGGAGTTCGGGCTCGATCCCGACCGCGTGATCGCCGAGTTCCGCACCGTCTATACCGACGCCGCCACGCGCAACAACATGAAGGAAGCCTCGCACATCTTCCGCGTTCTCACCAAGACGCTGCTCAACGCTGGCATCATCACCGAGCGCACGCGCGCGTTCTACGGCGTCTATGTCGATCTCGACGAGCTGGCGCGCGAAGGCACGCGCATGATCGGCGACGACATCGCCGAGGAAGGCATCCGCTTCCTCAAGGCCGTCAACTTCAAGGACGGCATCGAAAGCGCCAAATTATTGGCAGTGGGATGACTTCGGCGTGAAGCGCGCGCGCGACGCCTGCGATGCCTTGCGCGTCGGGCAAGGCGCGCTTGCACCGCGCACAGCGATTCAATCGTCGTAGCTGAACGCCTCCTTATACTTCCGCATTCCAAGCAAGGTGGGATGCGCGAGATGCGCCACGACGCGCAGAAGGCAAGCGGAGCCGAGGCCGCCACGGGCACAGAGCCCATCGCGATCGTGGGCATGTCCGGCGTGTTCCCCGATGCGCGCAACGTCGACGAGTTCTGGCGCAACCTGCGCGACGGCCGCGACAGCGTCGGCGAGGTGCCGCGCGACCGCGGCTGGCAGATCGAGGACTATTTCGACCCTAAGCCGCAGACGCGCGGCAAGACCTATGTCAAGCGCGGCGCCTTCATCCAGGGCATCGACCTGTTCGATCCGTTCTTCTTCGAGATCGCGCCGTCCTCGGCCGTGCTGATGGACCCGAGCGCGCGGCTGTTCCTGCAGGAAGCCTGGCGCGCGATCGAGGACGCGGGTTATTCGAGCGCGAGCTTGAGCGGCACGCGCTGCGGCATGTATTTCTGCGCCAAGGGCGACTATCCCAACCTGCTGCAACGCTTCGAGGACACCTATCTCGCCTCGACCGACACCTATGCGCCGGCGCGGCTCGCCTATCACCTGAACCTGATCGGTCCGGCGGTCAGCCTCGACACCGCGTGTTCCTCGACCTTGACCGCGGTGGCGCAGGCTTGCGACGCGCTGGTGCTCGGCAATTGCGACATGGCGATCGTGGGCGGCGGCGGTCTGAACGCGACGCCGAACGCCTTGGTCACCTCCAGCCAGCTGCTGCTGTTCTCGCCGACCGGGCGCTGCTCGACCTTCGACGCACGCGCCGACGGCACCATCCTGGGCGAGGCGGTCGGCGCGCTGGTGCTCAAGCGGCTGGAGCGCGCGCTGTCGGACGGCGACCACATCCACGGCGTCATCAGGGGCTGGGGCACCAACCAGGACGGCCGCACCAACGGCCAGACCGCGCCCTCGGCCAAGAGCCAGGTCCGCCTGCAGACCGAGATCTACAAGAAGTTCGCGATCGACCCGAACGACATCACCATGGTCGAGGCGCACGGCACGGGCACCAAGCTCGGCGATCCGATCGAGGTGCAGGCGCTGACGGAATCCTTCCGCCGCTTCACCGACGCGAAGGGCTACTGTGCGCTGGGCTCGCTCAAGACCAATATCGGCCACGCCTTCTTCGGCGCCGGCGTCACCTCCGTGGTGAAGGTCCTTCTGGCGCTGCGCCATCGGATGATCCCGCCGACCTTGAACTTCGACACCATCAACCCCGCGATCAAGATCGCCGAAAGTCCGTTCTACGTGAACACGGCGCTCAGGCCCTGGCAGCCCGCGGAAGGGCGCCCGCGCATGGCGGCGGTGAACGCGTTCGGCGCCACGGGCACCAACGCCCATCTCGTCATCGAGGAGTTCGTCGAGGACGAGACCGCGCGCATCGCCATGCCGTCGCTTCGGGTGCACGAGCCTTGCGCGATCGTCGTCTCGGCCAAGACCGAGAACCGGTTGCTCGCGCGCGTCGAGGAACTGGTCGCGTTCCTGAAGCAGGCGCGCGAGGTCAGCCTCGCCGATCTTGCCTATACGCTCCAGGTCGGGCGCGACGCGATGGGCGAGCGGCTGGGCCTCGTCACCGCCGGTCTCGACGATCTCGAGGACCGGCTGGCCGCGTTCCTCGAGACGCAGGATGCGGCGGCGGCGCGCGTCCATCGCGGCAGGCTCGCGGGCGGCGCCATCGCGCGCATGGAGACGGCCGCGGCGCTGCGCGACGAAGTCGCCGACGTGCTCAAGCGCGGCGACCGCGAGGCGCTGGTGAAGCTGTGGACCGGCGGCGCGGTCGTCGAGTGGACGCAGATGCACGGCGAGGGCTTGCGCGATCTGCGCCGCATCAGCGCGCCGACCTATCCTTTCGCGGGCGAGCGCTACTGGGCCGACCAGAGCTTGTCCGACAGCCACGGCAACGGCGGCCGCCACGCCGGCAAGCTGCATCCGTTGCTGCATGAAAACGTATCCAGCGTGAACGAGCTCTGCTTCCGCTCCACCTTCAACGGCGAAGAGTTCTTCCTGCGGGACCACGTCATCCGCGACCGCAAGCTGCTGCCCGGCGTCGCCTATCTCGAGATCGCGCGCGCCGCCGCCTCGCTCGCAAGCGACACCGACATGACGGGCCGCACGATGCGGCTGAAGAAGGTGGTCTGGATCCAGCCCTTCGTATACGGCCCCGACAATATGAGCCTGCGCATCGCGCTCGGCCCGGCGCAAGGCGCCGGGGACGACGGTTCGCCGGCCGCGTTCGAGTTCGAGATCTATGGCGGCGAGGGCGACCTCGTCACCCGCCATTGCCAGGGCGAGGTGCATTTCGACAAGGCCGAAGCGCCGCCGCGCCTCGATCTCGCCGCACTGCGCAAAGCCTGCACCAGCGCCGAGATCGCCGGCGCCAGGCTCTATCCCTTCCTCGCCGCCTCGGGCTTCCAGCTCGGGCCGGGCCACCAGGGCGTCGAACGGCTCTTTGCCGGCGACGGCCAGGCGCTCGGGCGCCTGGTGCTGCCGCGCTCGGTGTCCAAGGGTTTCGAGATGCATCCGAGCCTGATGGATTCCGCGTTGCAGACGGCGTCCGGCCTTCTCTTCGGCCAGGACGCGGCGTCGCGCGCCGGCGCCGTGCCGCTGCCCTTCGCGCTGGAGTCGCTCGAGTTGTTTGCGCCTTGCCCCGACACGCTGTGGGCCTGGGTGCGCTATGCGGAAGGCAGCTCGCCTGCCGACAAGGTGACCCGCACCGATATCGACCTGTGCGACGACAAGGGCCAGGTCTGCGTGCGGATGCGCGGGCTCACCTCGCGCGACATGCGCAAGGACGCGGCTCCAGCCGCTGCGCGCGGCGAAGCGCAGACGACGCTGCTTCGGCCGGTGTGGAAGGAAGAGGCAGGTGCGATGAGCGGCGCCGCCGGCGAAGGCGAGCGCTATGTCGTCTATTGCGCCAATGAAAGCGCGATCGGCGGCGCCGACTTGGTCGAGGCGCAGGACGGCGTGACCGGCGTCATCCGCATCGCGGCGCAGGCCGGAGCGGACGCGGCGCAAAACTACACCGACGCCGCGGCATGTCTGCTCGACGTCGTCCGCAGCGCGATGCAGCGTCAATCCGAGCGCGGCACCCCGACCCTGCTGCAGCTCGCGGTGCATCCGAGCGCCGCGGACAGCCATCTCGGAGGGCTGGCCGCATTGCTGCGCAGCGCGCATCAGGAGAACTCCCAGCTCATCGGTCAGGCCATCGTCTTCGAGGACGATCCCGGCGCGCACGCTATCTCGGAATGCCTCGACGCCGAAGCGGCGCGGCCCATGGATGCGCAGGTCCGCTATGCGAGGGGCAAGCGCTTCGTGCTGAGGCACGAGGAATTGTCCGACGCGGCGCCGAAGCCGGATGCGCCATGGCGCAAGGGCGGCGTGTATCTGATCGCGGGTGGCGCCGGCGGGCTGGGCCTCATCTTCGCGCGTGAGATCGCCGCGAGCGTCGCCGACGCCAGGATCGTCCTCACCGGCCGCGGGCAATTGGGCGACGCGCGCGAAGCCGCGCTCGCCGATCTCCGCGCCATGGGGTGCACGGTCGAATATCACCGGCTCGACATCGCCGACGGCGCTGCGGTCGCGGCAATGGTCGACAAGCTGTATCGCGACCACGGCGGCATCGCCGGCGTCATCCACTGCGCCGGCGTGCTGCGCGACAACTACATTCCGCGCAAGAGCGCGGACGAGTTGCGCGCGGTGCTGGCGCCCAAGGTCGCGGGCCTGGTCAATCTGGACCGCGCGATCGGCACGCGGCCGCTCGAACTCTTCGTCGGCTTCTCGTCGCTGGCCGGCGCCTGGGGCAATGCCGGGCAGAGCGACTATGCCAGCGCGAACGCCTTCATGGACGCCTATCTGAGCGCGCGCGCCGGGCGCGTCGCGGCGGGCCGGGCGCAGGGCAGGAGCCTCGCCATCGACTGGCCGCTCTGGAAGGACGGCGGCATGCGCGTCGATGCCGCTTACGAGAGCCTGATGGCCAATACCTCGGGCTTCGTTCCGCTGCCGACCGCGGCGGGCGTCGCGGCGTTTCACCGCGCCTGGTCCGAAGGCGACGCGCAGATGCTGGTCGTCCATGCCGACCGCGCGGTCTGGCAGAAGAGCTTGGCCCAGCGCGCCAAGGTCGAGGCGCATCGCGCCAGGTCCGCGTCGGAGGCGCCCGACGCCGGGACCGAGGCGCTGAAGACCGAGATCGTGTCGCTGATCCGCTCGCTGATCGCCGATCTGATCCGCGCCGATGTGAGCCAGATAAATCCGGCCGCGGAGATGAGCGAGTTCGGCCTGGACTCGATCTCGTTCACCAAGCTCACCAACACGCTGCACGACGATTATCACGTCTCGCTGTCGCCGACGATCTTCTTCGAGTATTCGACGATCGACGAGTTCGCCAAGCTCCTGGCCGAGGTCTATGGCGACGACCTGCGTCCGCGCCTGGGGGTAGTCGATGCCTCCGCACCGAAAGCGGTGCCCGCGCCCCTGGAAGAAGCGCCGGCAGCCGACGCTTCTCGGGCCGACGCTTCACGGGCCGACGCTGCGCAAGTCGATGGGCATTTGAGCCGCCCGCGTCTGCGCGGCGCCTGGCGCGCGACCGGTGCGCGCACCGAAAAGCCCGCGGATGCGCAGGGCGACCGCGGGCGCATCGCCGTCATCGGCATGAGCGCCCAGTTCCCGATGGCGCGCGACTATCGTCAGTTCTGGAACAACCTGGCTTCCGGCCGCGACTGCATCGTCGAGATCCCGAAGGACCGCTGGGACTGGCAGAAGATCTACGGCGATCCGCGCAACGATGCCGAGGTCACCAACATCAAATGGGGCGGCTTCATCGACGGCATCGGCGATTGGGATCCCGCCTTCTTCTCGATCTCGCCGCGCGAGGCCGAGCTGATCGATCCGCAGAAGCGCCTGCTGATGACCTATGTGTGGAAGGCGATCGAGGACGCGGGGTATGCGCCGTCCTCGCTCTGGGGCAGCAACACCGCACTTTATATAGGCACCGCCGACAGCGGCTATGCCTCGCTCTATGCCCAGGCCGGCCTCAAGAACGACGGCTCCGGCACGCCGGCCTCGATGGGCCCGAACCGGATGAGCTATTTCCTCAACCTGCACGGGGCGAGCGAGCCGGTCGAAACGGCGTGCTCCAGCTCGCTCATCGCCATCAACCGCGCGGTGACGGCGCTGCGCGACGGGACCTGCGATCTCGCCATCGCCGGCGGCATCCAGCTCATCCCCACGCCCGCCAAGCATATCTCCTTCAGCCAGGCCGGAATTCTCTGCGAGGACGGGCGCTGCAAGACCTTCTCGAGCAAGGCCAACGGCTATGTCCGCTCCGAGGGCATCGGCATGCTGGTCTTGAAGCGGCTGTCGGATGCCGAACGCGACGGCGACAGCATCCTGGGCGTGGTGCTGGGCATCGCCGAGAACCACGGCGGCCGCGCCAACTCGCTCACCTCGCCCAATCCGCGCGCGCAGGCGGTGCTGCTGCAGGCCGCCTATCGCGACGCCGGCATCGACCCCAGGACCGTCGGCTACATCGAAGCCCACGGCACCGGCACGATGCTGGGCGATCCCATCGAGATCAACGGCCTGAAATCGGCGTTCAAGCAGCTCTATGCCGACACGGAAGCGACCAAGGTCGTGGAGCGCAAGCCGGGCGAGACGCACTGCGCGCTGGGTTCCGTCAAGACCAATATCGGCCATGCCGAGCTCGCGGCCGGCGTCGCCGGCGTCATCAAGGTGCTGCTGCAGATGCGCCACGGCACGCTGGTCGAGAGCCTGCATTGCGACGAGCTGAATCCGCACATCGATTTCTCGGATTCGCCGTTCGAGGTCGTGCGCGAGAAGCGCGAATGGCGGCGCGTGACCGACGCCGAGGGCCGCACCGTCCCGCGGCGCGCAGGGATCAGCTCTTTCGGCGTTGGCGGCGTCAACGCGCATGTCGTCCTGGAGGAATACGCGTGAGCACGCATCTCTTTCCGTTGTCGGCGCGCGAAGAATCCGTCCTCAGGATCATGGTCGCGGAGCTGCTCGAGTTCCTGGGCGAGAACCCGGAGGCGAGCCTCGAAAGCATCGCCTATACGCTCCAGGTCGGGCGCGAGCAGATGGAGGTGCGCCTGGCGATAGAGGCCGACAGTTCCGAGCGGCTGCTGAGCGAGCTGTCGCGGCTTCTGGCGTCGAGCGAAGCCTTGGGCACCAGCATAAAGGGCAAGGATCGCCAGGGCCTCGGCGCGCTCGCGAGCGACGACGACATGAAGCAGCTCGTCGAAGGCTGGATGGCCAAGCGCGCCTTGCGCAAGCTCGCCGATGCCTGGCTTGCCGGCTTCAAGATCGATTGGAACCTGCTTTATACGGAGCAGCGGCCCAGGCGCGCCAATCTTCCGGCCTATCCTTTCAAGCAGCAGCGCTACTGGATCACGGAAAGCCGCGGCGCCAAGCCGGCCGCGGTTGCCGCGGCGGCCGCCGTCGAGCCGCGCGGCTCGGACCTGTTCGGCCAGGCAAGCGCGCGCGAGGCGGACCCCGTCGTGGCGCGGCCGGCGCCTCGCGAGCCGGAACCGGCCGTCGCGATGCGGTTGCGCGAACCGGAGCCCATGATGGTGCCGCCGGTGCCGCCGGCCGCCGTCCTGCCTGCCACGGTCGGCAAGGAGATCACGCTCGGCGAGCTGCAGGACGAGCTCAGCCGCGGGCTCGCTTCCGCCCTGTTCATGGACGAGAACGACATCGATCTCGACGAGACTTTCTTCGAGCTCGGCGTGGAATCGGTGTCGGGCGTGGAATGGATCCGCGAGTTGACGCAGCGCTACGGCATCACGCTCAAAGTGTCCGCGATCTACGATTTTCCGACGCTGCGCACCTTCGCCGAATTCCTCTACGAGAAGCTTTCGCAGACGCCTGCCGGGCTGTTCCGCGAGATCGGGGAAGCGGCGCCCGCGCCGGTCGCGATCGCGGCGCCCGTCGAACCGGCCGTCGTCGCGGAGCCGCCGCCGAAGCCGGTTGCGGCAAAGCCCGCGGCCGCGGCGATGGACGGCGACGATCCGGCGCTCGGCGCCGAGATCGCCGCGCTCTTGCGCGATCTGTCCGAGATCCTGGGCGTCGATGCCGCGGCGCTCGACGCCGACCAGACCTTCGACGAGATGGGATTGACGACGGCGACCGTTCCGCAGCTGCTGCGCGGGATCGGGCGGCGGCACGACGTCAAGCTTCTGCCGGCCGAGGTCTATGCGGCGGGAACGCCGCGCGCGCTTGGCCGTCATGTGAACGGCATCGCGCCGCGGGCCCGGGAAGCCGTCGCTACCGTTTCGGTCCGGGGAATGGCGATCTGCGGTCCGGCCCTCGTCGACGAGATGAAGCTCGTGGCCTGGCCGCTCTCCTCCCCGCGCGCCGGCGAGGTGACGATCGCGGTGGCGGCCTCGGGCGTGAACTTCGCCGACGCGATGTGCGTCACCGGCCTCTATCCCACGATCCCGGAATATCCCTTCGTCGCGGGCCTGGAAGTGGCGGGCCGGATTTCCGCCGTCGGCGCGAACGTCGCAGGCTTCGCCGTCGGCGACGAAGTCGTGGCCGTCACCGGCGCCGCGCTCGGCGGTCATGCGTCGAGCGTGAACGTGGCGGCGGACAACGTCGTCGCCAAGCCGCGCAACCTCACCTTCGAGGAAGCCGCAAGCCTTCCCGTCGCGTTTCTCACCATGCGCGCCGCGTTCGAGACCGCGCGGCTCGGCGAGGGACAGACGCTGTTGATGCACACCGCCACGGGCGGCTGCGGCATGATGGCGATCCAGCTCGCACGGCTCATGGGCTGCACGCTCTATGCGAGCACCAGCAAGCACGACAAGCGCTGGAAGCTGAAGCTCATCGGCATCGACGAGGCGGTCGACTACAACCAGGCTTTCGAGGAGCGCATCCGCGCCTGGACGGGCGGCCGCGGCGTCGACGTCGTGGTGAACACCGTGGCGGGCCCGGCGATGCAGCGCGGCCTCGACAGCCTCGCGCCCGGCGGCCGCTATGTCGAGCTCGCGGTGCACGCGCAGAAGTCGGCGCGCGATCTCGACCTTTCGGGGCGAGACTTGTCGGTGCACGGCATCGATCTCGGCCGCCTGCGCGCGGGCGAGGGTGCCGGGCGCTGGCTGTCGGACGCGCTGGCCCAGATGGTGCGCATGGCCGAAGCCGGCGAGATCGTCCCCATCGTCTCACGCGTCTATGCCGGGAAGGACATTGCCCAGGCGATCAAATGCGTGAGCCTCGGCGAGCATGTCGGCAAGGTCGTGGTGAGCCATGAGGCGGCGGAGTCGGTCAATTGCGAGGACGTCTGCCTGAAGCGCATGGACGAGCAGCGCCAGGCCGCGTCGCGGCGGCGTTCGCCTGCCAGCGATGCGGTCGCTTCGCCAGGCGCGGACACGCGCAGATCTCGGACGGCAGCGCCGCACGCACCCGTCGTGCCGGAAGGCGTCGCCGTCATCGGCATGGTCGGCCAGTTCCCGATGGCCGCATCCCCGGCCGAGTTCTGGCGCAACCTCGAACAGGGCAGGTACTGCGTTTCGGGCCTGCCTTACGAGCGCTGGAAGATGCCGCGGCCCGAGAACGGCAGCTCGCCGCTCTATCCCCATACCGGCGTGCTCGAGGACGCCGATACCTTCGACCCGCTGTTCTTCAACATCTCGCCCAAGGAAGCGCGGCTGATGGATCCGCAGCAGCGGGTGTTCCTGCAGAATTGCTGGAGCTGCATCGAGGACGCGGGCTATGCGCCGTCGTCGCTGTCGGGCTCGCGCTGCGGCGTCTTCGCCGGCTGCAGCGGCGCCGGCTACGGCTTCGGCCGCATCCAGGAGACGAGCACGCATGTGCTCATGGGCCACACCAACTCCATCCTGCCCGCGCGCATCTCCTATCACCTGAACCTCAAGGGCCCGTGCATGGCGATCGACACGGCGTGCTCGTCGGCGCTGGTCGCGGTCGCCGAGGCCTGCACCAGCCTCGCCTTCGGCGGTTGCGACCTGGCGCTCGCCGGCGGCGTGTCGATCTTCGCCTCGCCGATCTTCTCCAAGATGGCGGCCGAGGGCGGCATGCTGTCGGAAGACGGCCGCTGCTACACTTTCGACAAGCGCGCAAACGGCTTCGTGCCGGCGGAGGGCGTGGGCGTGTTCCTGCTCAAGCGCTTGAGCGATGCGTTGCGCGACGGCGACCGCATCCACGGCGTCGTCAGCGGCTGGGGCGTCAATCACGACGGCAAGACCAACGGCATGACGGCGCCCAGCGTCGCGTCGCAGACCGCGCTGGAATGCGAGGTCTACGAGAAGTTCGCGATTCACCCCGAGACCATCTCCTACATCGAGGCGCACGGCACCGGCACGCGGCTCGGCGATCCGATCGAGGTGCAGGGGCTGACCGACGCGTTCCGCGGCTTCACCGCGAAGACCGGCTACTGCGCGCTCGGCTCGGTGAAGACCAACATCGGTCACGCGCTCGCCGCCGCGGCGGCGGCCGGCATGCTGAAGGTCCTGCTGTCGCTTCGGCATCGCGTGCTGCCGCCCAGCATCAACTACGAGTCGCTCAACGACGAGATCACGCTCGACGGCACGCCGTTCTACGTCAACGCGACGGCGCAGCCGTGGCGCAGCGACGGCCCGCTGCGCGCCGCCGTCAGCTCCTTCAGCTACAACGGCACCAATGCCCACGTCGTGATCGAAGAGGCGCCGCCGGGCGCGCGGGCCGTTGCGGCCGAAGAAACGCAGCTGATCCTGATCTCGGCGCGGTCCGAGCAGCAGCTGGAAGACCAGATCCGCCAGCTGCTGGCGCATGTCGAGGACTTCCTCGGGCGCAGCCCGTCGCGCTCCGACAAGCTGTGCAGGCTCGGCGACATCGCCTATACGCTGCAGCTCGGGCGCGACGCGATGGTCGAGCGCCTGGCCTTCGCATGCGACAGCCTGGAGCAGCTCGAAAGCACGTTGCGCGACGTGCTTGGCGGACGCGCGCCGAAAGGGCTTGCGCGCGCCAACGTCCGCGGAGCGCGCAAGAAGCTCGACAAGGAGGACCGCGAGGCGGCCGCCCGGCGCGCGGCGGCCATCGAGGCGGCGCTGGCGGCGGGCGACCGCGCAGCGCTGATCGAGCAATGGATGGCGGGCGCCGCGGTCGATTGGCGCGGGCTCACGCGTGCCGCGCAGCCGCAGCGCATGAGCCTCCCGACCTATCCCTTCGCGCGCAAGCGCTACTGGTTCGACGACGTCGAGAACGCCCCGCCGGCCGAGGAGAAGCGCGCGGAGCCGGCGCCGGTTCCAAAAGCCGCGCTCGATCTGCGCTTCGAGCAGCTGCTCGGCAAGCTCAATCAGAACGGATCGGCGGGCGCGGCCAGCTTCGCACCATAATCATTCGGAGAATGCCTCATGTTCGACGTCGACGATTTCCTCAAGCGGGTTGCGGACAAGAAGATCGGAACCGACGAGGCATCGGCGGCCTTCGCGCGCTTTTCCGACGCCGACAAGGCGCGGATCCTGAGCGCGCTCGAGCAGGGCGCGCCGCGCAACGGCACGGCGCCGCATGACGATGTGGGCGCGGCGCCGCATTCCAGCGCGCCGGCCCGCGCCGCGCTCACCGGCATCCGCACCAACCAGACCTGCACGCCGCATCAGCGCTCCTTCATCGAGAATTTCGTCGCGCGGCATTCGCACAAGACGCGAACCTCCAAGCGCCTGGCCGAGCGCTATCGCGCCGGCCTCGCCGACCAGCGCACGCCGGCGAACTTCAACATCCTGCTCAAGGAGATCCAGTATCCGCTCACCTTCAAGAGCGCGTCGGGATCCCATCTCGAGGACGTCGACGGCAACCGCTATATCGACATCGCCGGCGATTTCGGCGTCAACCTGTTCGGCCACGCGCCGGAATTCCTGCGCCGCGCGCTGATCGACCAGGTCGAGCGCGGCTGGGCGCTGTCAGGCCGCTATGAGGCCTTGGGCGAGGCGTCCGAGCTGTTCTGCGAGCTGACGGGGCAGGAGCGCGTCGCGTTCTGTCAGTCCGGCACCGAAGCCTTGATGTGCGCGGTGCGCCTGGCGCGCGCCCATACCGACCGTCAGAAGATCGCGGTCTTCACCAATTCCTATCACGGCCACGCCGACATCTTTCTCAATCCCTATATCGCGGGCGTCAGCGAGAACTCGTCGCACGAGGTCATCCCGCTCGAATACGGTGCGCAGGATGCGCTGGCCGAGATCGAGAAGCACGCCGGCGAGCTTGCCGCGGTGGTGGTCGAGCCGGTGCAGAGCGAGCATGTCGACAAGCAGCCTTTCGAGTTCCTGAAGCAGCTGCGCGCGCTGACGCGCAAGCACCGCATCGTGCTCGTCTTCGACGAGATGATCACCGGTTTCCGCGCCCATCCGAAGGGCTTCCAGGGCGTGTCGGGAATCGACGCCGATCTCGCGACCTACGGCAAGATCCTGGGCGGCGGCATCACCGCCGGCGCGGTGGCCGGCCGCGCCGAGATCATGGATTGGTGCGACGGCGGCAACTGGCGCTATGGCGACTCCTCGAAGCCCGGGGTGTCCACCTATATCGCGGGCACCCATACCCAGAACCCGATCAAGATGGCGGCGACGCTGGCGGTGTTGAAGGAGCTGAAACGGCTTTCGCCCGGCATCCAGAGAGATCTGTCCGACAAGACGACGGCGCTGGTGGAGCGGATCAACGCCTATGCGCGGCAGGAAGGCCTGCCCTTCGAGGCGGTCTCGTTCTGCTCGCAGTTCCGCTTCCGCTTCCGCCTGCGCCAGTTCACCCTGACCCAGGCGCTGTTCCTGCACCTGCTCAAGGACCGCGGGATCAACTACTACCTGCACGGCAACTGTTTCCTGACCACGGCGCATGGCGACGCCGAGCTCGACGCGATCTTCGCCGCGGTGCGCGACAGCCTCGACGTGCTGCGCCGCGAGGAGTTCTTCTACGACGGCGCCAAACGCGACGCCGCGGAGGACGATGACCGCGCACCGATGGCACGCGGCCACGGCTCGAAGCCGGTGATCCGGCCCGAGCCTGCGGCGGTGAAGGTTGCCGAGCCGAGGCCCATCGACGTCGCGCCTCCCACGCGCGAACCGCCGGCCGAGGAGCCCGCTCGCGCGGCGCGCGCCGACATCGCAACCCTCGACGAGCAGCGCGTCATCGCGGGCCTGAAGGACCTGGTCGGCAAGTTCCTCGAGCTGTCGCCCGACGATTTCGACGAGGAGGACGATCTCGCCAATCTCGGGGTCGACTCCATCATCATGACGGGCATCCTGAAAGCGATATCGTCGCATTTCGGCGTCAAGCTCTCGCTCAAGAAGCTCGACGGCGCCAGCACCATCGGCGAGGTGGCGCGCGCGCTGTGCCGAGAGATCCTCGTGGCCGAGCCGCTGGGCGACGGCGACGGCGAAGACGCGGACGTCGATGCGAAGGCAATGGAAGCCGACGCGGCTCCTCTGCAGGTCGCCGGCGCGCGGGAACCCGAGATCCCTTTCGTCGAAGCGCGTGAGCCCACCAACGGCGCATCCCATGGCGCGAACGGGAACGGCCGCGCGCACGCCTCGTCCAGGTCGCATGACGGCGCCGCCGCAAGACAGCGCCGCGGCTCCGACGACATCGCGATCGTCGGCATGAGCGCCGCGTTCCCCGGCGCGCCGAACCTGCGCGTCTTCTGGCGTAACCTGCTCGACGGCGCGACCTGCATCACCGAGATCCCGGAATCGCGCTGGAACTGGAAGAACGTCTATGCGGAGTTCGGCGGCGAGCACGGCACGCCCTGGAAATGGGGCGGCTTCGTGGAGGGCCACGACCTGTTCGACCCGCTGTTCTTCCGCATCTCGCCGCGCGAGGCGAAATACATGGACCCGCAGGAGCGCCTGCTCCTGATGCACGCCTACGGCGCGCTCGAGGACGCGGGGTTGAATGCGGCGGCGTTGCAGGGATCGCGCACCGGCGTCTTCGTCGGCTATGAGTACACCGACTATGCCGAGCGCCTGCGCGAGATCCGCTGGGGTGTTCCCGATCTCGATCCGATGCTGGGCGATCTCTCGGGGCGTCCGTGGAACCTGGCGAACCGCCTGTCCTTCGTGTTCAACTGGAAGGGGCCGAGCGAGGCGATCAACGTCAATTGCGCGGGCTCGGCGGTCTCGATCAACCGCGGCTGCCGCTCGCTGACCACCGGCGAGACCGATCTCGTCGTCGCCGGCGGCGTGTGCCTGAACCTCCTGCCCAGCTCGCATCTGAACGTGGCGGAGCTGCTGTCGCCCGACGGCGTGGTCAGCGTGTTCGGCCAGAGCGCCAACGGCTACGTCAAGGGTGAGGGTTGCGGCGTCGTCGTGCTCAAGCGGCTCGAGGACGCGCTGCGCGAGAACAACGCGATCTATGCGGTGATCCGCGCCTGCCAGCAGGGCTATCGCGGCCAGGGCAATTCGCTCTCCGAGATCCGCGGCGACGCCATCGGCGAGCTGATCCAGCGCTGCCTCGCCCAGGCCGACGTGGCGGCCGAGACGGTCGGCTACATGGAAGTGAACGGCTACAGCACGACGAAAGGCGACGCGGCCGAATATGAGGGGATCAAGGCGGCGGTCTCCTCGGGCCGCTGCGCGCTGGGCAGCGTCAAGAACAACATCGGAAATCTCGAGCCCGTCAGCGGCGTGGCCGGCGTCGCCAAGGTCGCGCTCGCTTTCGAATACGGCCGCATGCCGCGCACCGTCGGCGTGGCCAAGATCAACGAGCAGATCGATGCAGGCCAGGCCGGAAGCCCGTTGCGCCTGCTCACCGCGACCGCGAGCCTGGACGAATTGCGCGCCGATCCGCGCACGCCGGTGCGCGCGGGCGTCAACTCCTTCGCCGACAGCGGCGTCAACGTCCACATCCTGCTGGAAGAGCCGCCGCATACGCAGCAGCCCGCAGCCTCGTCCTTCGAGCCGCACATCTTCGTATTGTCGGCCAAGACCAAATCGGCCTGGCTCGATTATGTGCGCAGCTGGATCGGATATCTTCGGGACAACCCGGATGCCGATCTGGCACGGCTGGCCTATACCGTGCAGACCGGGCGCGAAGCCTTTCCTTATCGCCTGGCCTGCGTCGCGCGCAGCGTGGCCGAGCTTCGGTTGGCGCTCGAGGCCGTGGCGGGCAACGGCACGGGCGACGGCTGCTATATCGGCACAGGCGCGCGCAAGACCGGCGCGGCGGCTGCGGAAAACGGCGTCGCGCGCGGGGGCGATCCGCATGCCGTCGCGAAGCGCTGGGCGGACGGCGAGAGCGTCGATTGGTATGCGCTGCATCGCGGCGCGTTGCCCTTGCCGCTGCATCAGCTGCCGACCTACCCCTTCAGCCTGAAGCGCTATTGGCTGGACGTGCCGGCGCGCGAGGCCGAGGCGGCCGACGTGCTGCCGCCGACGCCGCCGACCTTCGCCGCGGCGCCGGTGACGCAGCCGGAAAGACCGCCTGCCGTCGAGATTCCGGTCGCCGTGGAGAAGCCCGTCGAGGCGCCGGCGCCGCCGGCATCGGCACCGGCGCCGGCACCCGCAGCGGCATCCATGCCCGCCCCCGTGCCGCTCGCCGCGCCGGTCGATTCGGAACAGACGCTGGCGGTGATGAAGAAGCTGCGCGCCATCGTCCACGGCTTCCTGGAGATCCAGGACAATGACGAGATCAACGAGCATGCGAACTTCGCCGAGATCGGCCTCACCTCGATGTCGATCGTGATGCTGATCGACGAGGTCAACCGGCAGTTCGGCACGGCGCTGCCCGAGATCATCGCCTTCGACTATCCCAACATCGTCGAGCTCTCGGCGCATATCGCGGCGTTGACGGCCTCTGCCCAGCCGCCGGCTCTGGTACCGGCGCTGGCCCCGGCTCCGGCGCAGGCACCCGCGGCTTCCGCCATCGACCGCATCCTCTCAGGGCTCGCCAGCCAGAACATGAGCGTCGACGACGCGCTCGCGCTCATCGGGCGCGGCGACTGAACGACCGCACGCAGGAAAGCAGGGAAGGAACCGACCATGGACCTCAACAGGATGCGGATGAAGATCGTCCTGATGCTTTCCGTGCCGATCGCGTCGTCCCTGTTCGCGCAGGTGATCGTGCTGCTCATCAACTCGGCGATGGTGGGGCATCTGGGCGTGGCAGCCTTGGCCGGCGTCGGCGTCGCTGGCGAGATCTACACCGTCTTCTCCGCCATCCTGTTCGGCATCGATGCGGGCGTGCAGGCGCTGGTCGCGCGGCGTTCGGGCGAGGGCAAGCTGCATCTGGCGGGCGACATCCTGACCGACGCCATCGCGACCTCGGTGCTTCTGGGCGCGGTGCTGGCGACCATCGCGTTCGCCGCCGGGCCCATGATGCTCGCCATGATCCTGCACAATGCCGACGCGGTGGAGCAGGGCAAGCCCTACCTCCTCGTCGCCGCGCCCGCGCTCCTCTTCGTCGGCGCCAACTATGCCTTCAACGCCTATTGGAACGGCTCGGGAGTTCCCAAGTTCACGCTGCTGGTGACCGTGATCCAGCTGCCCTTGAGCGTGCTGTTCAGCTATGTGCTGATGTTCGGACCGTTCGGCCTGCCGGCGCTCGGAACCGCGGGTCTGGCTTTGGGCTCGATGCTGGCGACGCTGATCGCGCTTGCCGCCAACGTCCTCCTCGCCACGCGCATCCGGCCGGTCCCGCTTCTGATGAAGAAGCCGCCCAGCCTTTCCGGCATGGGCGCGGTCCTGAACATCGGCCTGCCGATCAGCCTGGAGCAGAGCACGCTGCATCTGGGCACGGCCACCTTCTTCGTCATCGTCGGCATCCTGGGCGCGCACCAGGTCGCGGTGGTCAACGTGCTGATCGGCCTGGATCACCTGGCGATCCTGCCCGCCATCGGCATCGGCATCGCGACCGCCACCGTGGTCGGCGCGTCGCTCGGCGGCAAGGACGTCGCCGGCGCGCGGCAATGGGGTTGGGAAGGCGGCGCCGTCGGGACGCTGGTGGTCCTTCCGGTCAGCCTTCTGATCCTCCTCTTCCCGGGCACCATCCTGCACCTCTTCATCCACGACGACGCGGTAGCGGCGCTGGGCGTGTGGCCGGCGCGGTTCCTGGCGCTGTCGATGTGCGTCAACACCTTCGGGCGCATCGTGGGCTTCGGCCTGCGCGGCTCGGGCGCGACCAAGACGATCTCCATCGTCAACACCGGCATGAACTGGCTGGTGCAGCTGCCGATGGCGTGGCTGGTCGGCGTCGGACTCGGCTATGGATTGTTCGGCATCGCGCTCAGCCGCTTCGTCCTTCTGGCCGTGGAGGCCGCGATCATCGTGGCGCTGTGGCGCCGCGGCGATTGGGCGAAGGTCAAGGTGCCGCCGGCGGTCGAGGCCGACGTCTCGACCTCGGGGGGCCTGGTCGCGGCCGTCGAGGTCGCGCAGGCCCCTGGAGCCGCCGGCAACTGAGCGCGCCATGGAAACGTCGTTCGGCACCTTCTACCCTTCCGACGACATCGGCGAGCGCAAGCTCCCCGACAACACCGCCTATCTCGAGCAGCACAATATCTGGCGCGCCGGCTCGGAGCGCGCGCGGGCGCTCGGCCGGTCTTTTCGCGATGCGCTCGATGCCGGGCGGACGGTGCATCTGCTGGGCTTCCTCGGCACTTCGCACAACAGCGGCGTGGCGCTGGTCGAAGCCTCGCGCGCGCGCGGCATCGTCACCGTCGCCAATTGCGAGGAAGAGCGGTTCTGCGCGCTCAAGCATCACTCGGGATATCCGGCGCACAGCGTGCGCGAGATCGCGAGAATCCTGAAGCGGCGCGGCGTGCCCGCGTCGGACGTCTTCGCGGTGCTCTATGCCTTCGATGTCGTCCATGAGGAACAGGGCGCGCTCAGCGCGCTGCTGATGAACCCCAAGGTCGTCCGGGGCCATCAGTTCCGCAAATACCTCGATTCGGTGAAACCGGAGACGACGCTTCGCGAGGACGAGGCGCAGCAGATGCGCAGGAACATGTTCTCGCACGCGCCGCATCTGGTGAACGTGTTCCGGAGCCTCGCCTGCGATCTCGGTCTTCCGACCGCGACACCCTGCATCCAGATGCTGCATCACGAGAGCCACGCAGCCGTGGCCTATGCACAGTCGCCGTTCGGCAAGGCCGAGCGTCGCGGCCGCGCCACCTTGATCGCCTGCGTCGACGGCGGCGGCGATCTGAGCTCCATCTCCACCTTCAAGACGCGCGACGGCGAGATCGAGCCGCTCAGGCGCAACCGGCGCGTCAACTCGCTCGAGACTTTCTACATGCTCTGCGCCATCGCGCTCGGCGGATGGACGGCGCTGAACGTCGAGGGCGACGCGCGCTCCGACAACCGGTTCATGGCGGCGGCGGCGCTGGGCAACCTGAGCCGCATGACCAACCCGTTCTACCGTCAGCTCCGGCAATATTTCCACTTCGCGCCCGGCGGCGAATGCTTCGTCAACGCGCTCATGGCCGACGATTCGCTCAGCGGGCTGGAGAAGGTGGTCGGGCCCTTCTATGCCGAGGCCGGCGACCGCAAGGTCGATCCGGCCAGGCTCTCCAGAGACCTGCCGATGACACAGCGGCGGCTCGACGTCGCGGCCGCGGTGCAGCTCGTCTTCGAGGACGTGCTGTTCCATCTGGTCGGCGCGGCGATCCAGGAGACCGGCGCGGACCAGCTCGTGCTCTGCGGCCAGGCGGCGATGAACGGCATGGCCAACGCGGCGCTGCTCGAGCATTTCGATGCGTCCTACTACGCCCATTACGAGCTGGGCGAGACGCGGCTGAAGCTGTGGGTGCCGCCGGTGGCGGCCGATCCCGGCGCGGTCGCGGGCGCGGCCTACCGGTTCGCGATGAGCAACGCGGCGCTCACCGACACGGAGTCGCCGATTGCCTTTGGATGCGGCATGGCGCCCGGCATCGAAGAGGTCGACCGCGCCATAGCGCAAGCGCCCGGGATCCGCAGCCAGGCCGCTGAAAATCCAGCCGAGCAGATTGCCAAGCTCGTCGCCGGCGGCGAGGCCGTCGGGATTTTCCAGGGCGCGGCCGAGAACGGCGCGCGCGCGCTCGGCCATCGCAGCATCCTGTTCGATCCTTGCGATCCCGGCGCACGGACGATCGTGAACCGCGAGGTGAAGCAGCGCGAGTCGATCCGTCCGCTCTCGGTGATGGTGACGCTCGACGATGCGCCGAACTGGTTCGAGCTGTCGGGCGGCGCCTCCGCCGCCGACTTCGATGCTTACGGCTATATGCTCATCGACGCCCGCGCCACCGATGCCGCGCGGCGCAAGATGCCGTCCACCGTGAACGCGGCCGGCTTCAGCCGCATCCAGATCGTGCGTCCCGATGCCAACCCCTTGATCTTCGCCGTGCTGAAAGCGGTGGGGCGCCGCACCGGCGCCGAAGCCGCGATCAACACCTCGCTCAATGTCGGAACGCCCATCGTGCAGACGCCAGAGCAGGCCCTCGCGATCTTCTCGCGCGGCAGCCGGCTCGATTGTCTGGTGTTCGTCGGCAGCGAAGGCGGGGCGCGCCTGGTGCGGCGCGACACGGTCCACGGCCCGGCCCGGCAGGAACTTTTTTGCGAGGTGGAATGATGTTGGAAGACGCCGCAACGAAGCATATGCCCCTCGACTGGCTGAGACAGAACGCCCCGGTCTTCCGCGACACGAGCTCGGGCTGCTTTTTCCTCACCCGCTACGCCGACGTCCGTCACCTGCTGACCGAGCGGCATCTGAAGAACTCCGATCTCGCCGAGAAAGGCTCGTTCCTCGACAAGGCCGGCCGGCCCGTCAATCCGAAACGTCCGCATGAGCGCGACGCCAGCATGGGCTATCTCGACGATCCCGACCACGAGCGCATCCGCCGGCCCATCGCACAGGCCTTCGCCAAGCGCTTCTCGATCTGCCGTCCGACGGTCGAGCGCATCGTCGCCGCCCATCTGGACGCGCTCGCGACCGAGACAGTCTTCGACCTGGTGAGCGCCTATTCGATCCCCGTGCCGCTCAAGGCCAACGCGCTGATGATCGGCGTCGACGAGCCGGACCTCGACAAGTTCCGCGACTGGACGCTCGACGGCTTCAAGATGTTCCAGACCGAACGCACCGACGCCGAGACCACGGCGATGAACGATGCGCATGAGGGCTTTGCGTCCTATTTCGAGCGCCTCATCGGCGAGCGCCGGGGGCAGCCGCGCGAAGACCTGGTCAGCGATCTTCTGGCCGCGCAGGCCTCGGGCGTGCCGATCACCGACCAGGAGATCCGCAGCAACTGCGTATCGCTGATCGCCGCTTCGATCATGACGACCACCGACCTCATCTCCTCGACCGTCTGGCTGCTGCTCCACCACCCGGAAGAGCTCGCGCGGCTCAAGGACGATCCGAAGCTGATCGGGTCGGCGGTCGAGGAAGCGCTGCGCGTCGCGCCGCCGGTGGAATCGGAATGGCGCATCATGTCGCGCGACCTGGAGATCGCCGGCTGTCCCGTCCATCAGGGACAGGTGGTGGCGGTGTCGCTGCTCGCCGCCAACCGCGATCCGTCCGTCTTCTCCGATCCGCACCGCTTCGACATCTCGCGCGAGCAGAGGCCGCATGTGTCGTTCGGCGGCGGCGAGCACATCTGCATCGGCGCGCCGCTCGGCCGGCTGGAGGCGCAGCTCGCGGTCGGCGCGTTCTTCACGCGCTTCCCCGGCGCGACGCTGGCCGCGCCCGAAGCGCTGCCGAAGCGCCGGCCCACGCCCTATTTTCCCGGGCTGGCCGAGCTTGCCATCGCGGTGCAGCGATGAACCCGGACGTCGAAAAGCACCACGAACAGCTCGACTGGCTGAGGACGAGCTTCCCCGTCTACTACGACGCGCCGTCGCGCAGCTTCTTCCTGACGCGTTACGCCGATGTGCGCGCATACCTGACGCAGCCGCATTGGAAAGATCCGGGACGCGCCGAACCCGGCACCTTCCTCGAAAAGGCGGGCAAGCCCAAGAATCCGGAGCGGCCGGAGGACGACGGCAGCATCGGCTATCTCGACAATCCCAAGCACGAACGCATCCGCCATCCGCTGGCGACGGCCTTGTACGGCCGCGTCGCCAAATCGCGGCCGCTGGTCGAGCGCGTGGTCGCGGAGAAGCTCGACGAGCTTGCTTCCAAACGGACCTTCGACGTCGTGACCGAATATGCGATGCACGTGCCGCTCAAGACGCTCGCGCTCCTGATCGGCGTCGACGAGAAGGACCTGCCGCAATTCCGCAAATGGGCGGAAGCGTGCCTGAAGATTTTCCAGACCACGCGCACCGTGCGCGAGAACTTCGCGATGAACGCGGCGAACGAGGCATTCTCGTCCTATCTGGACGCAGCGATGGCCGACCGCCGCCTGCGCCCGCGCGAGGACCTGATCAGCGACCTGGTGCAGGCCCAGGCCGAGGGCGCGGCGATCTCCGACAGCGAAATCCGCGTGAACTGCATCTCGCTGGTGGTGGCCGCGATCATGACCACATCCGATCTGATCGGCAGCGCGATCTGGCTGTTCCTGACCAACCCGGCGGAGCTCGCCAAGCTCGAGGCCGATCCCTCCCTGATCCGCGCCGCGGTCGAGGAGGCGCTGCGCCTCGAGCCGCCGATCGAATCGGAATGGCGCGTCGCCTCGCAGGATATCGAAATCGGCGGCTGCCCGATCCGCCGCGGCCAGGTGGTCAGCGGCTCGCTCAACGCCGCCAACCGCGATCCGTCGGTCTTTCCCGATCCGCACAAATTCGACATCACGCGCGAGATGCATCCGCATATGTCGTTCGGCAGCGGTCCGCATATCTGCCTGGGCGCTCCGCTCGGCCGGCTCGAAGGCCAGGTCGCGATCCTGCGCTTCTTCGAGCGCTTCCCCAGCGTGCATCTCGCCCAGCCGGACGCGTTGCCGCGTTGGCGCAGGCTCGCCTTCTTCCGCGGTCTTTCCGAACTCGTCGTCGAAACATAGAGGCATCCATGCTTGCCAGAACCTCGACCATGCTGAACGAGCCGGCACCCGTTCCCGAGACCGGAGGAGCGTCGCCGCAAGCGATCCAGCACCACTACGACGTGGGCACGGATTTCTACCGGCTGTGGCTCGACGACAGCCTGACCTACAGCGCGGCGCGCTGGAACGGCCCGGACAGCACCTTGGAATCCGCCCAGCGCGACAAGATCGACTTCCACCTGCGCGCGGTGGGCGCCGGGCTGAACACCAGGCTTCTCGACATCGGCTGCGGCTGGGGCGCGACGCTCCTGCGCGCGGTGGACGAATACGGCGCGCGCGGCTGCACGGGCCTGACGCTGAGCAGGGCGCAGCACGACCACATCCGGAGCCTGGCGCGTCCCGAAGTGGAAGTCCTTCTCGAGAGCTACGAAGACCACCGTCCCAAGGGGCTCTATGACGGCATCGTCTCGGTCGGCGCGTTCGAGCATTTCGCCCGGCCGGGCATGCGCGAGGACGCGAAGATCGCGATCTATCGCCGGTTCTTCCAGCGCTGCCGCGACTGGCTGGCGCCGCAGGGCCGCCTGTCCCTGCAGAGCATATGCTGGGGCGATGCGAGCGCGGAGCTGCGCGACCGCATCCTGCCGCAGGACGTGTTCCCGGAATCCGATCTTCCCGTCATCACCGAAATCTTTGCGGCCGCGTCGGGCATATTCCAGGTCGTGGCCCTCGAGAATCGCCGCGCCGACTATGTCGCGACGCTGGAGGAATGGTTGCGCCGCCTGCGCGCCCGCAAGGACCAGGTGCTCGACATGCGCGACGGCGAACGGCTGTTCGATTTCTACGAGCGCTATCTGCGCCAGTCGGCGATCGGCTTCCGCAAGAACCGCATCCACCTGCTGCGCATCGTCTTCGAGCCGGCGGGACGATGAGCCGGCTCAGACCGTAAAGGCCGCCAGCTCGCCGGACAGGTGAAGCTGGCGGCACAGCACGCGGCGGATCTTGCCGCTCGATGTTTTGGGCACGGAATCGGGCTTGACGAGGACGACCTCGTTCACGCCGATCTCGAAGGCGTCGAACACGGTCTCGCGGATGGCGCTGGCGATCTCCCGCGCGTCGATGCGCGCCAGCTGGCTGCGCTCGATCTCCTGCACCACGACAACCGCCTCGCTGTCGCCGTCGTCGACCCCGAACACCGCGCAGCCGTCGGGCTTGAGCGCGTCGTGGCTGGACTGGATCGCGTATTCGACGTCCTGCGGGAAGATCTTGCGGCCGCGGATGATGATCACCTCTTTCGTCCGCCCGATGACGAACAGCTCGCCGTCGAGCAGCGCGCCCAGGTCGCCGGTGCGCAGGAACGGGCCCGTGCCGTCGGCGAGACGCGAGCGGAAGATCTCGGTGCTGACCTCGTTGTTGGTGAGATAGCCCGCGGCGACGCAAGGGCCCGACACCCAGATCTCGCCGACGCTGCCCTCGCCGAGCGCGACCCTGTGTTCGGGATCGACGATGGTGACCTCCTGCGGCGGTACGGCGCGGCCGGAGCCGACGATCTCCGAGCCTTTCGCGGCGGGACGCAGCCTGCCTTCCGCCAGCTCCTGCGGATCGACGGTCAGGATGCGCGGCACCGTGTTCGGCTCGCCGGACGACACGATCAGCGTGGCTTCCGCCAGCCCGTAGCCGCAGCGGAACGCGGTGGCCGAGAAGCTGCATTCGCGGAAGGCCTCGGTGAATCGGCGGATGGTCTCGGCGCGGATCGGTTCCGAGGTGTTGCCGGCCAGCGTCCAGGACGAGAGGTCGAGGTCGCGCTTCTGTTCGCGGCTGACGCGCCGCGCCGCCAATCCATAGGCGAAGTTCGGCGCCACGCTCAAATCGGCGCGATAACGTTGAATGGTCTTCAGCCACAGCACCGGATTGCGGATGATCGCCACCGGCGGCAAGAGGATGCAGGTCGCTCCCGAATAGATGTTGTTCAATATGTTCCCGATCAGGCCCAGGTCGTGATAGGCCGGAAGCCAGCAGACGATGCGCGAGTCCGCGCAGGTTCCGAGCGCCGCATGGCCGAGCGCGGCGTTGGCGGCGAGATTGCCGTAAGTGATGATCGTGCCCTTGGGATCGCCGGTCGAGCCCGAGGTGTACTGCAGGAAGGCCACGTCCGATGGATCGGCCAGGCGATCGGCGATGGGCTCGGTGGGGGCGATCGTGTCGGTGACGAAGAGCGGCAGCGACGCCATCGCCTCGCTGGTCGGCAGCCACGAGGCGAGCCGTGCCGATGCCGCCTTCTCCGTCAGGATGGCCGCGATCTCGGCACCTTCCGCGATGCTGACGATGCGGTCCCAGCTGGGACGTCCCGGTCTCGCCAGCGGCGCCGGCACCGCCACGACGCCGATCCTCAAACACGCCAGGAACGCCAGGATGAACGGCATGCCGGAGTCGTAGAGCATCAGCACGCGTCTGCCGGCGAGATGCGCAAGTCCCGGCGCGATCGCTTCCACGCCGTCGAACACGTCTTGATAGGTGTGCGACGACAGCTCGACGCCGTCGGCGCCGACGCAGACATAGGCGATCTTGTCGGGGCTCGACGCCGCCTGCAGCGCGGCGATGGAGGAGAAGCATTTTCTCGTCTTATCCAGCACGGGGAACATCCGTCGTCAGGGGAGCTTCGGACATGAAGCGGAAGCTTTCGAGGATCGCCGCGATCTCGGCCGGGTTGCCGGGCGTATGGCCTTCGAGGCAGATCCACTTTCCGCCGCTCAAGGCCGACAGCACCACGGCGGTGCAGACGGTCGAGCCTTTGAAGCGGTAGCGGATGTCGGTGCGCCAGCACGTGCCGCCGCAGGCGAGCGCCGTCTCGCGGTTCGACAGGATCTCGAGCTGCTCCGCGGCGCCGAAGCTTTTCAGGCCGGCGGCGAATTGCAGGCCGGCCCGCTCGCCCGTCATGCCGCGCGGGACGTCGCGCACCGAGACGAACAGCGGATAGCCTTCGAAGGTCGAAAGCGCCGCGACCTGGAACTTCGAGGTGCAGTCCTGTCGCTTCGCGCGCGCCGGAACGGCGAAGCGAAAGGCGGGCGCGGCCGTCCGCTCGAAAGCGCCATCGCGGCACTGGCCCTCCTCGGCGCTGCGCCAGACGAACGGCGCATCGGCGGCGTCGCGTCCCACCCGCGCGACCGCGCTGCGCAGCCGCGCCGCGGTCAACGGGTCGGTCTCGTTCGCCGCGCCGATCGCGGGCAGCACGAAGCGGCTCATCAGGTATTTGGGCAGCAGGAATTCGCCCGGCGGCAGGGAGCTGGTGATCGCGACGACCGCGTCGTCCTCAGGCACCACGACGAGGTATTGTCCGAACAGGCCGACGGCTTCGAAGCGGTCGGGCCCGCACCACCAGTGATAGCCGTAGTGCCCATGCGGCTTGGCAGCCACGCGGCCTGCGGTGCTGGCGCGCACCCAGTCCTCGGACACCAGCCGCTTTCCGTTCCACAGCCCGCGCCGGAGATAGAGCTGGCCGACCTTGGCCAGGTCGCGCGGCGCCAGCGCGATGCCGGCCCATCCGGTGTTGCCGGCCTGGGCATCGGCATCCCAGATGACGGTCTCGATGCCCATCGGCGCGAACAGGTAGCGCCGGGCGAAGGCGAGCGGCGTCTCCCCGGTTGCCGCCTTCAGCACGCAGCACAGCACGTGCGATCCGGCGTTGTTGTAGCGGAAGCGCTCGCCGGGCGCGGCGGCCAGCGGCCGCGCCAGCGCGTTGCCGAGCATGTCGGCGTTGCGCGTCATCGCGAAATAGCCCTCGAAATTGCCGCCGTGGTCGTCGATGTCCAGCCCGCTTGTCATCGTGAGGAAGTGCTCGATGGTGAGCGCGCGTTTTGCCGGGTCCAGGCGCTCGCGCTGCCCGGGCGAAAGGAAGTCGGCAATGGGCTGGGCGACGTGGGCGATATGGCCCTTGTCGATGGCGATGCCGATCAGGATGCCGACGAGCGTCTTGGTGCAGGAGTAGATCTGGTGCAGCGCGCCGGCGCGGTAGGGATGGAATGCGCAGTCGAACAGCACCTCGCCGCCGCGCATCGCAACGACACCGTCGATGGGATGCCGCTTGGTGCGCACATGGTCCAAAAGCTCGATGAGCAGCGACTGCCTCGTCGCGGGCCAATGCTCTTCGCTCACCAAACGGCCTCCGGCGCTGGAACGGCAACGTTAGGAGCAATCGACACGCGCTTGGAACGCTTGAATCTTGCATGGCGCGTGGACGGACGGCGGCGCGCGCATGCGAAGAAGGGCGACAGGGCGCGGGCCGGTTGGCGATCCTCGAGACGCGGCGGCAGGAGCTTTGCGGGCCATGTTGCAAGCGGACCGCCCTCGCATGGCGTTCCTGTTCTCGGGCCATGGCGCGCAAGCGTTCCACATGGGGCGCGCGCTCTTCGAATCCTGCGCCGAGTTCCGCGGCGAGATGGCGGCGATGGACCGCGAGCTCCTGCGGCGGACGGGCCGTTCCGTGCTCGCCCGCCTGTATGACGACGCGCGCGCCAAAGCCGATCCGTTCGACGATTTCGCGTTCTCCCATCCCGCGATCTTCATGGTGGAACTCGCGCTCGGCCGGATCTTGCGCGACCGCTACGGCTCGCCGGATTGCGTGGTCGGCGCCAGCCTGGGCGAGCTGGTCGCCGCCGTCATGGCCGAAGCCGTCTCGTTCGAGACCGCGCTGGAGCTGATCCTGCATCATGTCGAGGTATTCGGCGGCCGCGACGCGTGCGGCGGCATGCTCGCGATCTTGGCGCCGCCGAGCCTCTACGAGCAGTGGCCCGAGATCGCGTCGTGCGCGGCGCTCGCCGGCAATGCGGACGACAGCCATTTCGTCGTGGCGGGAAGGCTCGACGAGCTCGACCGTCTCGAAAGCTTCCTGCAACGCAAGGGCGTCGATTTCCTGCGCCTGCCCGTGCGATACCCGTTCCACTCCGACCGCATCGAGCCGTTCAAGGCGGAGGTCCTGCGCTGCACGGACTGGCTCGCGCGCCCGCCCTGCGTTCCCGTGATCTCGTGCGCGTCGCGCGATTTCCTGCGGGGTTACTCCAGGGATCACATGTGGCGGTCGATCCGCGAGCCGATGGACATCGCCGGCGCGCTCGATCTGCTGGAAGACGGCGGCGCCTGGACCTGCGCGGACTTGAGCCCAGGCTCGGTTTTCGCGGCCGCGCTCAGACGCCGCAAACGCACGAGGCCCAACCGCATCTTCGGCGTGCTGACGCCTTACGGAAGCGAGCTCGCGAACTTCAACAAGGTCTGCGACGCCCTCGATGCGCGCATCGCACAGGAGGCCTGGCCATGAAGGTCTATGCATTTCCGGGACAAGGCTCTCAATCGCGCGGCATGGGCAAGGGTCTGTTCGAAGCCTTTCCCGATCACGTGCGCGCCGCCGATGCGATCCTCGGCTGCTCGCTGGAAGAGCTCTGCCTGCGCGATCCCCGGCGCGTGCTGTCCAAGACGCAGTTCACCCAGCCCGCGCTCTACGCGATCAACGCGCTGACCTGGCTCAAGCGGCGCCAGGACGGCGATGCCGCGCCCGAATTCCTCGTCGGCCACAGCCTGGGCGAATACTGCGCGCTGTTCGCCGCCGGCGCATTCGACTTCGAGACCGGGCTCGCGCTCGTCAAGCGCCGCGGCGAGATGATGGCGACTGCGCCCAAGGGCGGCATGGCTGCGGTCATGGGATTGGACGCGGCACAAGTGTCGGCGGTCCTGGAGCGCGAGGGCCTGAGCGATCTCGACGTCGCCAACTACAACGGCCCCAAGCAGATCGTGCTCTCCGGCCCCGAAGCCAGCGTCGCGCGCGCCGAGACGCCGTTCGACCGCGCGGGCGCGACCTATGTGGTGCTCAACGTCAGCGCCGCGTTCCATTCGCGCTACATGGCCTTCATGGTCGACGAGTTCCGCGCGCTGCTGGCGCGCGCCGCGGTGTCGGACCCCAGGCTGCCGGTGATGGCGAATGCCACGGCCAGGCCCTATCGCGGCGGCGACGTGGTCGAGAACCTCGCGGCGCAGATCTGCGCGCCGGTGCGCTGGACCGACACCATCCGTTATCTGATGGGACGCGGGGCGCTCGAGATCGTCGAGGTCGGGCCGGGCAAGGTGCTGACCTCGCTGGTCGGCCACATCGTGGGCCACTGCACGCCGATCCTCGACGATGCGCCGAAGCGGGAGTCCGTGGCGCAGATGGCTGAGCCGGTTGCGGGATCGAAGCCCGCGCCCGTTGCGGCGTTCGCGCTTGCGCCCGTTGCGGCGTTCGCGCCTGCGCCCGTTGCGGCGTCGATGCCTGCACCTTCCATCGTCTCTTCCGGCAACGGCAGCCCGGGTTCGGCCGATTTCGTCAAAGCCTACGGTCTCCACCACGCCTATATGGCGAGCGGAGACGGCTTCATGGGACGCGATGCGGTGGTGCGGCTTGCCGATGCCGGGCTGCTCGGCATGCTCGGATCGGACGGCCGCCGCCCAAGCGCGCTCGAAGCCGATCTCGACTTCGTCCGCGCAAACGCACGCAACGGCGCCGCCTTCGGCGTGAGCCTGCGCGCAAGTCCGCAGCATCTGGAGGATACGATCGCGCTGCTGTCGCGCAAAGGCGTGGACCTGGTCGAAGTCCTGGACGCGGCCGAGATCGCGCCGGCGCTTGTGCGCTATCGATTGCAGGGCCTGACCCCGGACGGGCCGCGCAATCGCATCGTCGCCAGGGCGTCGCGTCCGGATATCGCCGAGCTGTTCGCGTCTCCGCCGCCGGCCGAGATCGTCGCCCGGCTGCTGGCGCGCGGCGAGATCGCGTCGGCGCAAGCGCGGCTGGCGCAGACGATCCCGATGGCCGACGACATCGTGGCCGATGCCGGGAGCGCGATCTTCGCCGGCGCGGCGCCGCTCACCGTCCTGCTGCCCTGTTTCGTGCGCCTGCGCGACGCGTTTCGCAGCCGCCACGGCTACCGTCGGCCGGTCCGCATCGGCGCCGCCGGCGGGATCGGGACCCCCGAAGCCGTGGCCGCTACTTTCGTTCTCGGCGCGGACTTCGTCGCGACCGGCTCGATCAACCAATGCACGCTGGAAGCGGCCACCAGCGACGTCGTGAAGGACGCGCTTCAGACGCTCGACGTGCACGAGATCGCATTGGCGCCGGCCGAGGACGGCTTCGAAGGCGGTGCGCGCGTCCTGACCATGGCGAAGGGCGTGTTTTTCCCGGGCCGCGCCAATCGCCTGCACGAGATCTGGCGCGCGCATGCGGATTGGAGCGCCGTCGATCGCGCCGACCAACGGCAGATCGAAGAGAAGTACCTTCGCCGCGACTTCGACGACGTCGCGGCCGAGCTGGCGTCCAAGGGCCTCGCTGTGGAGAATCCCAAGGCAAGGATGGCGGAGGTTTTCAAGACCTACTTGAATCTCAGCCGCCGATGGGCGTTCGCGGGCGCCGCGGACCGCCGCCTGGATTTCCAGGTGCGCACCGGTCCGGCACTGGGCGCCTTCAATCGCTGGGCAAGGACCGGCGAGCGCGGTTCCTGGCGCAATCGCCATGTCGACGACATCGGGGTGTTGCTGATGCGCGGGGCCGAAAGGCTTCTGCGGTGAACGTCATTCGCCGGCTTCGGGCTCGGGACCGCCGGTCTCGGGATCGGCGCCGGCCGCATCGGAACGCGACGCCAGCCGCCTCAGGAGATTGAGCGAGAGGTTCTGGTTCTGCGCGTTCAAGCGCGAATAGGTGTCGCAAAGCTTGCTGATCTGCCTGCTGAAGGTCTCGTCCTGCTCCTGCGGGCTCGATCCCGTCAGCAGGTGATCCAGGCTGATGCCGAGATTGTAGCTGAGCGCCACGGCGTGCTTCAGCGACAACGGCCGGCCCATGCGCCAGCGGCTGAGCGTGCTCTCCGACACGCCGATCGAATAGCAGAGCTGGCAGTTGTATTTCATGCCGCGGCGTTTCATTGCCGCCGAAATGCGCTCACCGCGCGCGAGATCGACTTCCTGGTAGGGCGCAACGTCTTTGTCGCGCCGGTCCGTGTTGCGCAGCTCGTCCATCGCCAACAACTGTGTCGATCGCCCATGCACCGGTTCCCCACTTCTTGAATGCCGGTTGGTGGAAAACTGGCACATCCCTTATTCATCTGCGTTTTGAAGAGTAATTTGCTTCAAATTTCTCGTCAAGGTGGTCGTTTTGACAATCAATCACTTTATCGTTTTCGATTGTCGCGTTTTCTACAATAAATGATGGACTTGTCAGAATACTCACGCGTGACTTGATTGCTCGCCATGCAACAATTGACACTTCTGGATATGGTCATTCATGCATAAGATCGCCCTTAGGTAAGCAAAATTCGAGCTGCCGGGAGGAAGAGGATGGCACTGCGTCTTGCGGGCAAGGTCGCGCTCGTCACCGGCGGGACCAGCGGCATCGGTGCGGCGACGGTGAAACGCTTCGTCGAAGACGGCGCGCGCGTCGCAATCGTAGGTAGAAACGCCGAAGCCGGTGCCACGCTGGTGCGAAATCTGGGCGGGCAGGCCTGCTTCATCAAGGCCGACGTCAGTCAAGAATCCGAGATCGTCCGCGTGCTGAACGAAGCGGTCGGCTGGGGCGGCCGGCTGGACGTTCTGTTCAACAATGCGGGAGGCCTGGCGCCCGGCGGCGTCGACACCTTCACCGCCGAGGATTTCGACTATGCGGTCCGGCTCGTGCTCGGCAGCGTGCTCTACGGGATCAAATACGCCTCGCCGATCATGAAGGCCCAGCGCTGGGGCGCCATCATCAACAATTCGAGCATCGGCGCGCTGCGCACCCACATGGGCGGCTATCTCTATTCCGTCGCCAAGGCCGGGGTCAGCCATGCGACGCGGCTCGCGGGAATGGAACTCGGACGCTTCAATATAACCGTGAATTGCGTGTCTCCCGGCGCGGTGACGACGCCGCTGTTCCTCGGCGGCTCGCGCGTCGCCGCCCATATGCAGCCGGAAAAGGCGAAGGCGGTCATGGCGAAGGTGGCGGACGGCCTTGCGCAGGCCACGCCGCTCGCGCGCTCGGGCTCCGCGGAAGACGTCGCCTCGGCGGTGAGCTTCCTCGCGAGCGACGAAGGACATTATATTAACTGTCACGATCTCGTCATCGACGGCGGGCTGACCGCGGCCGGCCGCAGCAGCTTCGCCGCGGACGATCCGTCCGATCCGCTCGCGATGGGCCGCCGCGCGATGCGCTAGCGTTGAATGTTCGACCTTTCAAGCGCAGTTGGCGTTCACGGCTTGCTAGGCATGCAAGCGCGGGCCGCGCCGGGTCCTCTTGCCTGCCGAAGAAAACTAAGTCTAAAGTTGTATAACGTTCGGGCGGCCGTTAGACGGGACATCGGCGTGTGCGAGGCGGGATTGTCGAACCCGCGCGCGGACTGAGTTGTCCGAAGTGTTTGGGGTCGCATTCGCCGGGGGCACCGCATGGCCGAAAGCAACCAACCTGTCGTTCGCCTGACCAACGTCAAGAAGACCTACAAGCTCGGTTCATCGCAGGTGCAGGCCGTGCGCGGAATATCGCTCGCGGTGCCGCCGCGCTGCTTCACCATGATCGTGGGGCCTTCGGGAAGCGGAAAGACGACGCTTCTCAACCTGATCGGCTGCATCGACAGGCCGTCGAGCGGCACGGTGGAGATCGCGGGCCAGGACATCGCCAGGCTGGGCGACAACGCGCTGTCCGACCTGCGCGCGCGCCGCATCGGCTTCATCTTCCAGAGCTTCAGCCTCATCCCGGTGCTGTCGGCCTATGAGAACGTGGAGTACCCGCTCCTGTCGACGGACATCTCGGCCAAGGACCGGCGCCGCGCGGTGCTCGACATGCTCGACGCCGTCGGCCTCAAGGATCAGCGCTCGCAGCGTCCCAACGAGCTCAGCGGCGGACAGAAGCAGCGCGTCGCCATCGCGCGCGCGCTCGTCAAGCAGCCCGAATTCGTGCTCGCCGACGAGCCGACCGCAAATCTCGATTCGGGAACGGGCGCCAGCATCATCGAGCTGATGCGCAAGATGCAGGTCGAGAAGAATACCTCCTTCATATTCTCGACGCACGATCCGCAACTCATCTCGCATGCCGACAAGACGTTTGCGATCCGCGACGGGTTGCTGGTCGATCAGTCCGCGGGGGGCAAGCAATGATCTTCAAAATCGCCTTCCGAAACGTCTTCCGCAACGCCCGGCGCTCGACCGCCACCATTCTCACGATCGCGGTGGGAACGGCCGCCACGCTGATCTTCCTCGCCTACACGCTCTACAACGTGCTGGGGCTTCAGACCTCCACCGTCGACCGCGGCGGGCATCTCACGATCTTCCGCAACGGCTTCTACGATTTCGGCGCCGGCAATCCGGCGGTGTGGGGCATCGACGACTATCAGACCGTGCTCAAGCTGGTGAGGACCGATCCGGTCCTCGCGCCGATGATCGCGGTGGTGACGCCCGTCCAGCAGGTCGGCGGCATCGCCAGCAACGCGGACAGCGACGTCTCCAAGACGTTCTTCGGCCAGGGCTTCATCCCGTCCGAGCGCGACGCGATGAAGCGCTGGAACGAGTACGGCACGGGCGGCGTGTCGGTCGGCGACACCGGCCTCAAGGACGACGATCCCTCGCAAGGCGTGATCGGCAGCGGGCTCGCGCTGATCTTGGGGCTTTGCAAGCCGCTGCACTTCGACTATTGCCCCAAGCTCCCCAAGGGCGCGCCCAAGGAGCTCGACCAGTCGCCGTCGGCGGCGAACCTGCCGAGCCAGGATTTCAGCGCGCTCTCCGGCCGCGACGTCGCCGCGCCGCAATCCGCGACGGGACTTCCTTCGCTCGACATCCTGGCGGCGACCGCGGGCGGCGCGCCCAACGTCGTGCGGCTCAAGATCCTGCGCGTCGAATATCAGGGCGTGAAGGCGCTGGACGACAGCTATATCGGCATGCACCTGGCGCTGGCGCAGCAGCTCGTCTACGGCCGCGGCGAGCACAAGGTCACCGGCATCGTGGTCCAGCTGCACCGCACCGAGGACTGGCAGTTCGCCAAGCAGCGCATGCTCGAGCTCTTCGCCAAGAACAACCTGAACCTCGAGATCAAGAACTACGCCGAGCTCAATCCCTTCTATGTCCAGGCGCTGCAGTTCCTCTATTCGATCTTCCTGTTCATCGCGGTGATCTTCGGCGTGGTGGTGCTGTTCACCGTCTCGAATGCGATGAGCATGAGCGTGGTGGAGCGCACCGACGAGATCGGCACCTTGCGGGCGCTGGGCCTCAGGCGCGCCAAGATCCGCCGTCAGTTCATCACCGAGGGTTTCCTGCTGGGCGTCATCGGCACGACGCTGGGCGTGATCGCGGCGCTCGCCATCGCGGCGCTGATCAACCGCTCCGGCCTCACCTGGACGCCGCCGGGGCAGACCTATTCGGTGCCGCTCAAGCTCTATCTGTTCGGCGCGACGCAGAGCATCGTCGTGATCTGGATCATCCTGGTCGTGGTCTCGACGCTCGCCTCGCTGCTGCCGGCCAACCGCGCGGCGAAGATGCAGATCGTGGACGCGCTGAGACACGTGTGAGGACGCCATGGCGATATCCAAAGCGCTTCTGTTGAGCCTGGCGCTGCCCGCCGCCGTTGCGCTGCCGGTGACTTTGGCTTTCGCCGTCCTCGCGCCTGCGGCACGGGCCGATACCGCCCAGCAGATCGTGGCCGGCGCCGACAAGGTGCGCAATCCCGACAAGCCGTTCCGCTCGACCGCGACCCTGGTCGCCTACAATTCCGGCCGGCCGGTCGACAAGAACGTCTTCACGGTCTTCTCCAAGGTCGACGCCGCCACGGGGCAGTTCCGCGACCTCGTCATCTATGTCGATCCGCCGCGCGATGCCGGCAAGACCATGCTGTTCGCGGGGCAGTATCTGTGGTTCTACGATCCGGCGTCCAAGGACAGCGTGCGCATCTCGCCGCAGCAGCAGCTGGTCGGCCAGGCGGCGGCGGGCGACGTGCTGACGGTCAACTTCGCCGTCGACTACGCGGCCACGATGATCGGGACCGAGAGCATCGCCGATGCCGGCGGCAAGAGCCGCGCCTGCGCCCATATCGACCTCAAGCCCGCCAAGGCCTCGGCGATCTACAACCGCATCGAATACTGGGTCGAGCAGGGCACCGATTTCCCGGTCAAGGCCAAGTTCTATTCCGACAGTGGGCAACTGCTCAAAATCCTCTATTATCGCGGCGCGAAGACGCGCAACTCCCCGGAGCAGGCCGTGATCCTGGATGCAGTCAATCCCGCGCTGGTGACGACAGTCGATTTCAGCGAGGCCAGGTTCCAGGACATCCCCGATTCCTGGTTCCAGCGCGACTATCTCCCGCACCTCAAGCCGAACTGATCCGGCCAGACGGATGGGGCGCCGGGTTCGATGTGACGTCGCGGCCGCGATCCTCTTCGCGGCCGTGGTGCTTTCGGCGCCGGCCCGGGCGGGCGACGACGACGACCTCGCGCGCATCCCCAAGCAGACCGACCAGAGCGAGGATACCGCCAACCTCGCCCGGGATCTGGATGCGACGGGGCGGGTCTATCTCCAGGACGACCTGTTCTTCGCCGCCGACCGCTCGAACCTGGCCGTGCCGCTGGGTCCGGGGCCGAGCTGGGAGGAGCGGCTGTTCCTCGACACGCGGCTGACCTGGTCGCTCGGCTCCGACGTCTCGTTCACCTATAGCGGCCGGTTCAACCTGCGCGCCGAGGACGGCATCGACTTTCCCAGCCACGAGAACCTGCGCAACGACCTGCGCGAGGCCTATCTCGCCTGGCAGATCGCGCCGGACGATTTCGTCGAAGCCGGCCGCATCAACCTGAAGAGCGGCACGGGGCTGGGCTACAACCCGACCGACTTCTTCAAGACGCGTGCCGTGGTCGAGCCGGTGTCGGCCGATCCGGGCGTGCTGCGCGAGGACCGGCTGGGCACCGCGATGGTCATGGGCCAGCATCTGTGGGACGGCGGCTCGGTCACGGTCGCCTATGCGCCCAAGCTCTATGACGATACGCCGATCTACTTCAATTCGGACCTGCCGAGCTTCGATCCGATGTTCGACCGCACCAATGCGCGCGAACGCATCCTGGTGAAGTCGAGCTTGAGGCTCGCCGACGACCTCATGCCGGAATTCCTGTTCTACGACGAGGCGGGGAACACGCGCTTCGGCATCAACATCTCGCGCTCCTTCGGCCGCAGCATCGTGGGCTATGCGGAATGGGCCGGCGGCTCGCGCGCCAGCCTGGTGCACGACGCGCTGACCTACGGCGTGGAGACCGGAACGCTGCCGGCGGCGGCGCTTTCCGTCATTCCCGAAAGCGGGGCAAAGTCGTTCCGTTCCGACTACGTGGTCGGCGCGTCCTACACCACCGAGAACCGCATCACCATCAATCTCGAATACGACCGCCACGGCGAAGGCTTCACGGGCCAGGACTGGCGCAACTGGTTCGACACCGGCATCGCGGGCCGCTCAAACCCGCTCGTCACCGGCACGCTGTGGTATATCCGCGGCTATGCCCAGGACCAGCTGGAGCTCACCGGTCGCGACGTCGTCTTCCTGCGCGCCGACTGGACCGACGCGTTCGTGAAGGACCTCAACCTTTCCGGCTTCGTGCTCGACGACGTGCGCGACGGCTCGGCGCTGGCGCAGGTCTCGGCCGACTATTACCTGTCGCGCAGCTGGACGGTCGGCGGGCTGGTCGACGCGAACTTCGGAAGCCGAAGGTCGGAATTCGGCAGCCTGCCGAACACGGCCGAGGTCTTCCTGAAGCTCACGGCCTATCTTTGAGCGCCGGCTTGATCTGGAACTGCGACGACCCCGCCGCGCCCGACCTTTCCGCCTGCGGCGCGGACTATCCGCAGACGGTGGTTTCGCTCGCCCGCATCGACGCGTTCGAGGGCGACCTCTTCGACGAAGAGGCCGCGCAGGTCGCGCACTCGGTGCCGTCGCGGCGGCGCGAATTCGCCGCGGCGCGCACGCTCGCGCGGCGCGCGATGGGCGAGCTCGGCTTCGCGCACCGGCCGATCCCGCGCCGTCCCGACCGCGCGCCGGTGTGGCCGCCCGGTCTTGTCGGCAGCCTGAGCCACTGCCGTCACTGGGCGGCAGCCGCGGTCTCGGCCGGCGTCGCCTCGATCGGCATCGATATCGAGTGCCGCGGCCGCGTCGAGCCGAAGCTTTTCGGCCTCGTCTTCACCGCGGCCGAACGCGGCCGGATTGCGGACGAGGCCGCCGCCTCGGCCTTGTTCAGCGCCAAGGAAGCGGTGTTCAAGGCGGTCCATCCCTTGACCGGCAAACGTCCGGAATTTCACGAGGTCGAGATCGCGCTCGATATGGCGGCGAACCGCTTCGCCGCAAGATATAGCGGTCCCGACGGCGCCAACGCGGTCATCGATCGCCTCCACGGCCGCGTCGCGGTCACCGCCGACCACGTGCTCACGATCGCCGCGAGCGCATTTCTCACCAATGGTTGTGTGAAAGCTTCCGGCCAACCGTAACCGTTGTCGCGCCGCGCTCAAGCGATGGGAGTGCAGTGCAAGGCCCGTCGCTGGCTTGCGTTATACGCCCATGCATCCATTGCGGTGCTGGTGGTCGAAGTGGCTGTCGTGCCTCGCGAACGGAACGCAAGCGTCCGCGCGTGTCGCTTCCGTTGTCGGAATGCGCGCCTTCGCCCGAACCGCCGGCATGCCGCGTGGGGCGCAAGGAACATGGAAACGACATTCGGCAGTTACTATCCGACCGACGATCTCGGCGAGCGCAAGCTTCCCGACAACACCGGCTATCTGAAAGAGCACAACATCTTCGGCCCCGACAGCGCGGAGGCGGTCGCGCTCGGGCAGCGCTTCCGCGCGCGGCTCGAGGCCGGCGAGACGCTTTATCTTCTGGGCTTCCTCGGCACCACCCACAACAGCGGGCTGTCGCTCGTCGAGGCCTCCGCCAAAGGCGGCATCCGGGTGCTGGCGAACCACGAGGAGGAGCGCTTCTCCGAGGTCAAGCACTATGCCGGCTATCCGGGCAGGAGCGCGGCCGAGATGAAGCGCATGATGGCGCGGATGGGCGTCGAGCCTTCGCGCATCATGGGCGTGTTCTACGCCTACGACGTCGTCCGGGAAGAGCAGTCGGGCATGCGGATGCTGCTGATGAACGGCAAGCTGATCCGCAACAAGTATTATCGCTTCGTCACCGAAAGCGCGGCACCTCACGTCGATTTCAGCGCGGCCGAAGCGCTGCAGATGCGCAAGAACATCTTCTCGCATTCGCCGGCGCTGGTGGCGGTGTTCCGCAGGCTTGCGGCCGACCTCGGCCTGCCCGCGGAGGTGCCCTGCGTGCAGATGCTGCACCACGAGAACCACGCCTATTTCTCCTATGGCGCCTCGCCGTTCGCGGGCGAAGGCCTGCGCGACCGCACCACGCTGATCTCCTGCATCGACGGCGGCGGCGACTTGAGCTCGGTGTCGCTGTTCAAGGCCGGAGGCGGGCGCATCGAGCTCGTCAAGCGCAACACGCGCGTCAATTCGCTCGGCGTGTTCTACATGCTCTGCGCCAGCCTGCTCGGCGGATGGACGGCGCTGAGCGCCGAGGGCCGCTACATGGGCGCGGCCGCCTGGGGCAACAACGACCGCCTCACAAATCCCTATTACAAGCGGCTCAGGCAGTTCTTCCATTACGGCGAAAACGGCGAGGTCTTCGCCAACAGCGCGATGGCGGACAATGCCTTTGCGGGACTGGAGGAGATCGTCGGCCCGTTCGTCGCCATCGCGGACATCTGGAAGCCCGATGCCGTCATCAACGTCGACGACATCCGCCATTCGCCGATCACGCGCGACCGCGTCGACAAGGCCGCGGCGGTGCAGATGGTGTTCGAGGACGCCCTGTTCCACATCCTCGACGACGCCATCCGCAAGACCGGCGCCGACCAGCTGGTGCTGTGCGGCGGCACCGCGCTCAATTGCGTCGCCAACATGCGCGTGGTCGACCATTTCGACGAGCGCTACTACAAGCAATATTTCCAGACCGATACGCGGCTGAAGATCTGGGTGCCGCCCATCCCGTCGGACCAGGGCGTGGTGGTCGGCGCGCCCTATCAGTTCGCGATGCTGAACGGCGCCCAGCCGCCCGGGGCCTTGCCGACGCCCTTCCTTTGCGGCGCGGCGCCGACGCGCGACGACATACAGGCCGCGCTCGACGGCACAGATTTCGTCCATTGCGAGCCGATGGGCGACGTCGCGAGCGAGCGCGGGCGCGCCGCGCTCGCCGACTGGATGGCCTATGTCGTCGCCCAGGACGGCGTCGTCGGCATCTTCCAGGGCCAGGCCGAGACCGGTCCGCGCGCGCTCGGCCATCGCAGCATCCTCTCCAATCCCTGCAATCCGGAAACCTTGGCAGTCCTCAACAGCCGCGTGAAGCTGCGCGAGCGCATTCGTCCCCTGGCGCCGATGGTGACGCCGGAAGAGGCGGACATATGGTTCGAGCTGTCGGACGGCGCGGCGCCGGGCGGCTACGACGCCTACGACTACATGGTGCTGACGGCGCGGGCGCGCGACTGCGCGCGCGAGCGGATTCCGGCCGTCATCCATTACGACGGGACCAGCCGGCTCCAGATCGTCCGGGAACGGAACAATGCCCTGGTCCATGCCTATCTCAAGGCCTTGAAGCGCCATATCGGGGTCGAGGTGTCGGTCAACACCTCGCTCAACGTCGGCACGCCCATCGTCCAGACCGCAGAGCAGGCGATGCAGGTCTTCCGCCGCTCGAAGGGCATCGATTGCATCTTCATGGTCGGCGACGAGGGCCGGGCCTTCATGGTGTGGGCGAAGGAAGGCGTCCAGGCCATACCGTCGCGCGTGGCGGAGCTTCGCCGGCGCTATCTGGAAGAGCGGGGGCGCCCGGCCGCGGCGCTCGACACGCGCAGGGCCGTGCTCCAGGCATTCGCCGAGAAGCGCTTGAGCGAGCACGACGCCAGGGCGCGGCTCGAGCGCATGCTCGCAACGGGTTCATGAAAAAGACAGATATCACCGAGGGTTGAACGGGTTGCACTGGACACAAATCACTCTGTAGTAGAAAGTGACGGGTGCCACATGACGCTTTATCGGGCTGGAAAGTCGCGTATGGCAAAGCTGAACGATCTGTCGCTGACGGACAACGCCCGCGGCCTGCGCCTCTCCGCGGCGATGGCCGCGAGCGGCCTGATGTACAACTGTCAGGTCTGCTACGACCTCGGCGTGACGGAGAGCTCTCTCAGCCGCTGGCGCAGCGGCGGCCCGATGTCGGTGTCGATGGCGGTGAAGCTCGCGCATCTTCTGGGCGTCTCGGTCGATTGGCTGATCACCGGTCGCGCGGGAACCAGCGATGCGCGCCAGAGCAGCGGCCGTCAGGAGAACGAGATCGCGATGCTGTTCTCCACGGTGTCGCCGAGCGACCGTCAGCTCATTCTGGAATTGAGCAGCGCTCTGCTGCAGCAGCAGACGTCGGTGCCGGACGACGCCGCGCTCGCCGTGATGTAACGCGGCCGGCGCGGCTTTTCGAGAATTTGGTTCACGTCCCGCCGCGGGCGCGCTGTTCGGCAAAGTTTTTATGACGCCGGAAATTTCTTCGCGATCGCCGCTTGGAGAGTATTGGCAAGGGGCGCATTTTCAAAGTATGGTTGAATGCATACTCTGTTCGGCTTGAAGTAATACGGTTCAATTTCGGCAACAGCGAAGGAGGCATTGATGCCTGTCGCGGTCTCATATCCCGGCGTCTACGTCGAAGAAATCCCCAGTGGAGTCCATACGATCACGGGGGTGGCGACGTCGATCGCGGCGTTCGTCGATTTCTTCCAGCAAGGTCCCACGGACAAGGCGGTCGAGCTGCTCAGCTTCGCCGACTTCCAGCGCCAGTTCGGCGGGCTCAATGCCAAGAGCCAGGCGAGCTATGCGATCCAGCAGTTCTTCCTGAACGGCGGCAGCACCGCTTACGCGGTGCGCGTCAGCACGGCGGGCGCGTCGGCGGCGGCGATCTCGCTGAACGAGGCCGGCAAGTCGGCCGTCCTCACCGCGACCGCCAAAAGCAGCGGAGAATGGGGCAAGAAGCTGCGCGTGGACGTCGACTACGACACGTCCGATCCGCAGAACACGTTCAATCTCGTCGTTTCCCAGGTCACCACCGTGAACGGCAAGACGAAGGTGGCGGCGTCCGAGGCCTATCGCGAGCTGGTCATCGACGCGAGCAAGCCGAACGACGCCGCCAAGACCGTCACCGCGCTGTCGCAGTTCATCAAGCTCGACACCGTCGGCACCTCCACGGGCAAGCGGCCCGCGCCGACGGGGACCACCAGCGCCTATCTCGACCTGACCGGGCTCGGCCTGAAGGAAAAGGACGATCTTCAGGTGCTGGTCGGCAACAGCTCCACCAAAGCCGCCGCGCAGGGCAGCCCGCTCGCGCTGACCAAGGACAACATCCCCACCGATCCCGTCGGACTCGCGGCCCTGCTTTCCGGTTTCATCGGCAGCGTCCTGCCGAAGGCCTCGGTCTATCTCGCCGGCGCCGGCAACAGCCGCTACCTCGTCGCCGAGGTCGACAACGAGGACGCCACCACCTTCATCAACTTCACCGGCAAGATCGCGGACGCGCTCAAATGGTCCGACGCCAATGCGGCGAACGTCCAGCATTATTGCCTCGGCGCCCCGGCGGATTTCCTCGCGGCCAGCGGCCATGTCGACGGCAGTGACGGCACCTGGGACCCGTCGGGCGCCGGCGCCGCAGCCGCGGCGGCCGCTCTGATCGGCATCGAGGCCAAGAAGACCGGCATGTATCAGCTGCTGGATACCGACATCTTCAACATCCTCTGCCTGCCCGTGGTGAGCAAGATGGCGGATCCGAGCGCGGGCGCCGTCTCGGCGGCGGCCATCAAGCTCTGCCAGGACCGGCGCGCGATGTATCTGCTCGACGGTCCCGAAGGGGTCGACAGCGCCGGCATCGACGGCATCCAGACCTGGCTGGGCGGCCAGTCCTCGCTGCGCAGCGCCAATTCGGCGCTGTATTTCCCCGGCGTGCAGATCCCCGACCCGCTGGACGGCTTCAACCTGAAGCGCGTCGCGGCGAGCGGCACCGTCGCCGGTCTCTATGCGCGCACCGACGCCAATCGCGGCGTGTGGAAGGCGCCGGCCGGAACCGAGGCCAGCCTCTCGGGCGTGCAGCAGCTGCCCTACAAGCTCACCGATCCCGAGAACGGCGTGCTCAATCCGCTGGCGATCAACTGCCTGCGCGTGTTCCCCGTCTACGGCCCGGTGTGCTGGGGCGCGCGCACGCTGGTGGGCGCCGACCAGATGGCCGACGACTACAAATACGTTCCGGTGCGAAGGCTCGCGCTGTTCATCGAGGAGAGCCTGTTCCGCGGCACCAAGTGGGTGGTGTTCGAACCCAATGACGAGCCGCTCTGGGCCCAGGTCAGGCTCAATGTCGGCGCCTTCATGCAGAACCTGTTCCGCCAGGGCGCCTTTGCCGGCAAGACGCCGCAGGAGGCGTATTTCGTGAAGTGCGACAGCACGAACAACCCGCAGAACACGGTCAATCTCGGCATCATCAACGTCGCCGTGGGCTTTGCGCCGCTCAAGCCCGCCGAGTTCGTCGTCATCCAGATCCAGCAGATCGCTGGCGATATCGCGAGCTAGGGGGAACGACCATGGCCGAGTTCACCGTCAACGCCCAGCGTTTCGACCCGTACAAGAACTTCAAGTTCCGCGTGAAGTGGGACGGCCGCTATGTCGCGGGCATCTCCAAGGTGGGAACGCTCAAGCGCACCACCGAGGTGGTCAAGCACCGCGAGGGCGGCGACCCTTCGAGCAGCCGCAAGTCGCCGGGCCGCACCGAATACGACGCCATTTCGCTCGAACGCGGCGTGACCCACGACACCGAGTTCGAGAAATGGGCCAACAAGGTGTGGAACCTGGGCGCGGGCCTGGGCTCGGAGGTTTCGCTCAAGGATTTCCGCAAAGACATCCTGCTCGAGCTCTACAACGAGGCCGGACAGCTCGCCATCACCTACAAGATCTATCGCTGCTGGGTCTCCGAGTTCCAGGCGATGCCGGATCTCGACGCCAACGCCAATGCGGTGGCGATCCAGCACATCAAGCTGGAGAACGAGGGCTGGGAACGCGACGTGACGGTGCCCGAGCCGTCGGAGCCCAGCTTCACTCTGCCCGCGAGCTGATGGGCCATGCGCGCGCCGACCGCGGCTGAAGCGCTCATCGCGTGGGAACGCGGCAACGAACGCGGTCAGGTGGAGCGCGGCCTCGAGCTCTTCGCGCTCGCGCGTCCGGGCGTGCCGCTCGAGGAGCTTGCCGATGTCAGCGTCGGCGAGCGCGACGGCGCACTGCTCGACCTGCGCGCGGCGATGTTCGGGCCGGAGCTGACGGGACGGCTCTCTTGCGGGCATTGCGGCGCATTGCAGGAGATCGCCCTCGACGTGGATGCGCTGCATGTCGCGGAGCCCGAAGCGCGGGAGCTTTCATTGTCCGTCGACGGCTATGCGCTCAGCCTGCGCAGGCTCAGCAGCCGCGACCTGCTGGCGGCGGCCGCGGCGGGCGCCGCCGAACGGCGCGGCGTCCTCGTCGAAAGCTGCGTGCTGTCGGCGACGCGCGACGGCCGGGCGGCCGCGCCGCGCAACCTTCCCGCATCCGTCGTCGACGGCATCGCCCAGGCCCTGGCGCAAGCCGATCCGCAAGCCGATCTCAGCCTGATGGTGGCGTGCGAGACCTGCGGTCACCGCACCCGCACGACCTTTGACATCGCCGCGTTCCTCTGGGACGAGGTCGACGCCTGGACGGGCCGGCTGCTGCGCGAGATCCATATGCTGGCCAGCATGTATGGCTGGTCCGAGCGCGACATCCTCGCGCTCGGCCCCGAGCGGCGGCGGCGCTATGTGGAGCTCGCCGGCGCATGAGCGATTTCTTCTCGAGCATGGCAGGGCGGATCGACGGCACGCTTGCCGTGCTCAAGCCGCGTCTGCCGTCGCTGTTCGAGAACGGCAACGGGCATCTCGCGCGCGACGAGGCGCCGGCGGTCGAGAGCGCCGAGCGCGAGGCCGCGCCGCCGATCCCGCGCGATGTGCCGAAGCCCGCGATCGCGCATCCGGCGCCTGCCGCCGCCGTCGCCGATGAACGCCCAGCCGAGCCGCAGCGCCGCAAGGAAGCCAGGCGCGGCATCGTGCGTGAGGAGAGCGTGCAGGCGTCCGAGCCGCAACCGGCGCCGCGCCAGAGCCGCAAAATGGCCGCGCGTAGCGAGCTCCCGGAAGCCGTGCCCTCGGTGGCGCCGCCGCGCGACGCGCGCGAGCCGGCGCCTCCTGTCGTCCAGGCCGCGCCGCTTGCGATCGAGACGCCGGAACCGCGCGTCGGAAGTCCCACGGCCGCGCGCCCCGAAGCGCCCGTTTGGAGCCCGCGTCCCGCGCCCGCGCCGCAACAGCGCGCCGCCGCCGTCCGTCCCGCGCCGCTCTTGCCGCTGCAGCGCGCGACGCCGGCGCCGCCGCCCTTCGCGCCGCCGCCATCGTCGCTGCTGCCGAAATCCGCGCGCGCCTCCGTGCGCGATCAGGCAAGGCCGGCGCCCCCGCACGGCAAGACGGAAGAGCCGACGATCCATGTCTCCATCGGCCGCATCGATATCCGCGCCGAGACGCAGGCGCAGCCGCAGCGCAAGCCGGTCCACGCGTCGCCGGTCATGAGCCTGGACGAATACCTCCGCAGCCGAGCCAAGTGAGGCGTCATGAGCAACTCGCTCGCCATCGCGGCGGTGACGGCGACGCTTCAGTCGCTCCTCCACACCAACATCGTCAGCGATTCCGATCTCAGCGACACCAAGGTCACGATCCTGCCGCTCGACAAGGCGCGCCACGGCATCAACAGCAATCAGCTCAACATCTTCCTCTATCAGGTCGTGCGCAACGCCGCCTGGACGAACCAGGACATGCCGCGCCAGAACAAGCCGGGCGAGCGCAGCTATCCGCCGTTGCCGCTGAACCTCTATTACCTGATCACCGCCTTCGGCAAGGACGACGACACCGCCCAGCCCTACAGCCATCGCGTGCTCGGCAAGGCGATGAGCCTTCTGCACGACTATCCCGTGCTCAATCCCGACGACATCAAGGCGGCGACATCGGCCCTGATGCCCGATGCCGATCTGGACAAGCAGATCGAGCGCGTGCGGCTGACGCTGCATCCCACCCCGCTCGACGAATTGTCGAAGCTGTGGACCGGCTTTGCGTCGCAGTTCCGCCTCTCGGCCGCCTATGAGGTCGACGTCATGCTGATCGAGTCGCTGCGCTCCGCGGCGGCGCCGTTGCCGGTCCTCACCCGCGGCGCGGGCGACAGCGGCGTCACCGCGCAGCCCGACCTGACGCCGGTCGTGCCGACGCTCGAGACGGTGACGCCGCCAGACGACCAGCCGAGCGTGCGGCTGGGCGAGGCGCTGACGCTCACCGGCTACCATTTCGACGGTACCAATGTCGGCGTGCAGTTCTCCCACCCGCTGCTGCCCACGCCGCTCGAAGTCGCGCCCGATCCCGGCGGCACCGACAAGCTTCTCACCGTCACGATCCCGAACCTGCCCGCCGCCTGGCCCGCGGGCTTCTACGGCGTGTCTGTGCTCGTGACGCGCACGGGCGAGGACTTCCGCCGCCAGACCAACGCGATGCCGCTGACGCTCGCGCCCACGATCACCGTCACCCCGCACAAACCCGCGGCGGGAAGCATCGCGTTCCAGGTGAACTGCGCTCCCGAGATTTGGTCCGAGCAGCGCGTCATGCTGTTCCTGCGCGACGCCGAGATCGCGCCCAAGCCTCACGCAGCCCAGACCGCGCTGCTGAAGTTTCCGGCCGTCACGCTCGTCAAGGGCGATTATCCCGCGCGGTTGCGCGTCGACGGTGTCGACAGCCTGCTCGTCAAGCGCGACGTGGCGCCGCCGATCTACGACAAGACACAGATAGTGAAGGTCCAATGACCGACGCCGATCTCTGGCATCAGGAGAATACCAGGCACCTCGCCGCCGCGGTCGCGGCGGTGCGCCAGATGCTCGAGCGTCGCGGCGGCGCGCAATCGCCCCCGTCCGGGCCGGCGCCGCCGCAGACCCGCGAAGGCCTGCTGCGCTGGTTCGGCCAGGGCAAGGACGCCCGCGTCACGCCCGAAGTGTTCCTGCTTCCAGACGAGTCGCTGGATCAAGCCGGGGGTGCCGCGGCCGGCTCGCCGCCGGCCGACATGCCGCCGCCGGCGCTGATCGCGCTGCGCCGGAAGCTGGGCTTGAGCGAATTCGAGCTCGACATCGTCGTGCTCTGCGCGGCGATGGAGCTCGACACGTCGATCGCGGCGCTCTGCGCACGCGCGCAAGGCGAGCCGGCCCGGCCTTATCCGACCTTCGCGCTCGCGCTGTCCCTGTTCCGCTCCGCGGCCTGGGAAGCGCTTTCGCCCGAGCGGCCGCTGCGCCATTGGCGGCTGATCGACCTCGGCCAGCACGTCGGCCAGCCGCTGACGGTGAGCGCGCTGCGCATCGACGAGTGGGTTCTGAACTATCTCAAGGGTCTCGACTATCTCGACGACCGCCTCGCGCCGCTGATGTCGCCCATCGCGCCGCCGCCGATGTCGTCGCTGCCGCCGTCGCAGCACAAGGCGGCCGAAGAGGTCCTTCGGCGCCTGCGGGGCGCTTCCGAGCAGGCCAGACCGCCGGTCGTGCAGCTCGCCGGCGTCGACGACGTCAGCAAGCAGCGCGTCTGCGCCCTGGTCTGCCGGTTGCTCGGCGCCGATGCCTGGCGCCTGCCGTGGAACGCGGTGCCGACCGCGCCGTCGGAGCTCGACACCTTCGCGCGGCTGTGGCGGCGCCAAAGCCTGCTTTCGCCCGTGGCGCTTTATCTCGACCTGCAAGGCGCCGAAGCGGAAGGCTCGCAGAACGCGCATCTTGCCGCGGTCGCGCGCCTGCTCGCGCAGCTCGACGGACTTGTCTTCATCGGCAGCCGCGAGCCTTGGGCGGGATTGAGCGGACCCGCCTTCACCGTCGACGTCGCCAAGCCCTTGCCCATAGAGCAGAAGGCGGCCTGGCTCGCCGCCATCGGGACGCCAGGCACCGATGCCGCCCCGATGCTCGCCGCGCAGTTCAACCTCAATGTCGACGAGATCGGCGAGATCGCGCGAGCGGCGCTGGAGGAGCCGGACGCAACGGCGCCGCTCGACGAGCGGCTGTGGGACGTCTGCCTGTCGGTCACGCGGCCGCGTCTCGATACGCTTGCGCAGCGCATCGAGCCCAAGGTCACCTGGGACGACATCGTGCTGCCGGCGGCGGAATCCAACCTGCTGCATCAGATCGCCGATCAGGTCGGCAAGCGCGCGCAGGTCTACCAGGATTGGGGCTTCGACAAGAAGACCGCGCGGGGGCTCGGCATCAACGCGCTCTTCGCGGGCGAAAGCGGCACCGGCAAGACCATGGCGGCAGAGGTCATCGCGAGCCATCTCAGGCTCAACCTCTACCGCATCGACCTCTCCGCGGTGGTCAGCAAATATATCGGCGAGACGGAAAAGAACCTGCGCCGGCTGTTCGACGCGGCCGAGGACGGCGGCGCGATGCTGTTCTTCGACGAGGCGGATGCGCTGTTCGGAAAGCGCAGCGAGGTCAAGGACAGCCACGACCGCTTCGCCAATATCGAGATCAACTATCTGCTGCAGCGCATGGAGTCGTTCGGCGGGCTCGCCATCCTGGCCACCAATCAGAAGAGCGCGCTCGATCCGGCCTTCATGCGCCGGCTGCGCTTCATCGTGAACTTCCCGTTTCCCGGACAGGCGGAGCGCAAGGCGATCTGGGAGAAGGTCTTCCCGGCGGAGACCCCGGTATCCGAGCTCGACTACGACCGCCTCGCCAAGCTCAACCTGACCGGCGGTCATATCGCGCTGATTGCGCTCAACGCGGCCTTCGTTGCCGCCAACAAGGGCAGCGCGGTGACCATGCCCGTCGTGCTCGACGCCGCGCGCATCGAGTACCGCAAGCTCGAGCGGCCCATCCACGAGGCGGATTTCCGCTGGCCGCCGGCGCCGATGCGCATCGCATGACTTGTAGCCATCACAAGACGGGAGCGCGATGAAGATCGTCCTCCATATCGACCGGGTGGTGCTCGACGGCCTGGCCGTCGCGGGCACCGACGGTCCGCGCCTGCGCCGAGCGCTCGCGCGCGAGCTGACGCGGCTCCTGGCCGACGGCGGCGTGGCGCAAGGACTGTCCGCCGGCACGGTGCTGCCGCACATCCAGGCTCCGCGCCTGAGCTATGCGAAGCGCGAGAAGCCAGACGCGCTGGGCGCCAAGATCGCGCAGGCGGTCCATGCCGGAATCGGAAAGCCCCGATGAGCGCAGCCTTGCAGTATGCGCGGAGCACGAAGCCTGCGCAGCCGGCGGGCAGGGTTCTGACCGCGTCGCGCGGCGAAGGCGCAAGCCTCGACCGCGCGATGCCGCTCGCGCCCGGGCGGCCGCTCGAAGGAGATTTCCGTATGGCGATGGAGCGGCGCTTCGCGCACGACTTCAGCGCAGTGCGCGTGCATACCGGGGCCGAGGCCGACCGCGCCGCGCGCGGCTTCGATGCGCGTGCCTTCGCGGTCGGACGCGACATCGTCTTCCGTTCCGGCACCTATGCGCCGCATTCGTCCGAGGGGCGCGGCCTCATTGCACACGAGCTGACGCACGTCGTGCAGCAGGAGCGCGGGAGCGCGAGCCTGCAGCGCCGAGCCGTCAGCAACCCCGGCGACGCCGCGGAGCGCGAGGCGCAAGGCAACGCCGGCCGCGCGGACGGCGCCAAACCGCTGACCGCCGCAGAGCCGCCTTCGGCCGTCCTCCATCGCGACGCGGCGGGCATCGGGGCCGGCATCGCGCTCGGCGTCTCCGGCGCCATAGGCCTGGGCTTCACGATCGCAGCTCTCGCAGGCGCGTTCAGCAGCGAGAACTTCTCCGACCGGGAACTCAAGGACTATCTCGGCCATCTCCAGGAAAAGCAGAGCCCGGAGGGCGGCCTCAACGGCGACAACAAGGCGCGCGCCGTCGTCAAGCGCTGGAAGAAGGGCGCGGCCGGGTTCACGGTCCTGATCGTCCCGATCCGCATCCTGCTGATCAAGGAGATGTCCGCCGGCTACATGGGCGATGCCGACCAGGACGGCATCCTCGATCTGCTGCGCGAAGCCATTCCCGCCGAGCGGGCGCATATCTTCGAGGCGATCGGCATCGAGCAGCTCAAGACGCGCTTCGACGGCAAGCGGCGCAAGAGCCTGGACGGACTCATCGAGGAGCAGGAAATGGCGGCGATGAGCCTGTCCGACGCCTGGACCGTCGCGCAGACGCAAAGGACCATCGAGCGCCACAACGACGGCGGCCTGCTGCGCCGTGTCTTCGAGGCGGGTTTCACGATCTTCCGCTTCAAGACCGTCTTCGACACCTGGAAATACAACGCCGACGGCCATAGCGAGGAGAAAGAGGACGAGACGGTGAGCGGCAACACCGATCACGACGAGAAGAAGGTGCGCGTCCGCGACAGCCTCACCAACGAGGTCGCCGCCAGCATCATCGCTCATGAAGGAAAGCACGCCGTGCTCGGCAAGCCCAAGACCCAGCAGGAAAAGGTCGAGGGCGAGGTCAAGGCGCGCGAGGAGGAAGAGGGGTTCCGCTACCGCCACGGCATGGCGCCCAACATCGCGGCGGCACGCTCGGCGAAGGGGGCGACCGACACCGCCGCGCTGCGCCAATTCGTGACCGGCTCGGAACACTACAACTCGAACACCCGACGCTTCGTCAAGCGCCGCTATCTGGGCGAGGCGCCGGTGGAGGGCTGGGATCTGAAGGAGCCTGCCAAGGCGGATGTGAAATGAACGCAAGGCATGAGAGATCCGTGATCGCGGTCCGGACGGGAACCCGGCAGCGCCGCTGCGCCTGCGGCGAGCCGGACGGCGCATGCTGCGGCTCCGCCGGGAAGAACACGTTGATGCGCCGTGCCTCGGGGCCCGGGCCCGATCGCGTTCCGGCCGAGGTGCATGCGGTGCTGGGCTCTCCCGGCCGCCCGCTGGACGCGGCCACGCGCAGCTTCATGGAGCATGGCTTCGGCCGCGATCTCAGCGCGGTGCGCGTGCATTCGGGCGCGGATGCCGCGCAATCGGCGCGGGCGGTGAGCGCGTCCGCCTATACGGTCGGGAACAACGTGGTCTTGGGCGCGGGCCAGCCTTCGTTCCACACCCCGGCCGGCGCGTTGCTGCTCGCGCATGAGCTGACGCATGTGTTGCAGCAAGGCGCGGGCAGCGCGCCCACGTCGCAAAAGCCGACCGCGATCGGCCATCCGCACGATGCCGCGGAGCAAGAAGCGTCCCATACCGCGGAGAAGGTGGTTTCGGGCATGGGCGCGGCCGGGCCGCGCCGGCAGTCGCCGGCGGGCACGATCCAGCGCACCGTTGCAGGCGATGTCGGCGGCACGCTCGTCGGTGCGGCCGCGGGCGCAGGCATCGGCGCCGGTATCGGTAGCGTGGGCGGCGGACTTGGCGCGGGCATCGGCGCGCTCATCGGCGGCGTCGTGGGCGGCATTGCCGGACTGATCGCGGGCGAGGCCGCGACGACCCATCCCCGTCCGCTCGACGCCGACGAGAAAGCGGCGGCGGAATCGGTGTTCGGCGCGAGCCTGAACTATGCCCGCGTGAGGGTGGCGGAATCCTCGCTGATGAGCGCCGGCGGCTACGCGCGCACGCCGTTCGAGACGGTCTATTTCCCCATCGGGCAGCGCAAGAAGCAGGGCTATCTGCCGTTCCTCGTCCACGAGCTGACGCATGTGTGGCAGACGCAGCACGGCATCTCCTTCGGCCGCAAGCTGATCACCGCCATGCGCGGGGCATCCGCCTACAGCTACAAAGGGTCCCATCCCACGCCCGAGGACGCTTTGCGGGCCGACCGCGCGAAGGGGAAGACCTTCCTTCAATACAACACCGAACAGCAGGGCGACATCTGCGAAGACTACTACCGGCGCCTGATGAGCGGCGACGACGTTTCGGCCTATCTGCCGTTCATCCAAGAGGTGAGGAACGGCGGCCGAAGCGGTCCGAAATAGGAGGGGCTCTGGATGCAGGCGATGCGGCATGCGGCAGCGAAGACGGCGCCTCGGCAAGAGGTGCTGCGGCGCAGCTGCGCCTGCGGAACCTGCAGCAGCTGCGCCGCGAAGAGATCGCGCACCTCCGGACGCGGGCTGGAGAGCGGCGTGGCACCTCCTGCCGTCCACGAGGTGCTGCGCACCGCCGGCCGCCCGCTCGATACGGCCACGCGCGGCTTCATGGAGCAGCGCTTCGGCGCGGATTTCTCCGGCGTGCGCGTACATTCCGACGCGCAGGCCGCTTCGTCCGCGGCCGAGGTTCAGGCGCGCGCCTATACGGTCGGCGAGCATATCGTGCTCGGAGAGCGCGCACGCGGCGCCGGCGACGAGCAGCGCCTCTATGCGCATGAGCTCGCCCATGTCGTGCAGCAGCGCGCCTCGGGCACGCGCGGCATCGGCCGGCTCGCGGCGCTCGAGATCGGAAAGCCGTCCGATCCGGCCGAAGCCGAGGCCGACCGCATGGCGGGCGAAGCCCTGCGCGGCCCGGTGATGTCCAAGCCGACAAGCCATCCGCCCGCGCTGCGCCGCGACGCTACGCCGCCGGCCAAACCTGCGCCCGCCGATGCGCCCGCTGCGAAGCCGGCGGAGAAGCCCGCGGCCGCTCCGGCCAAGTCCGTGATCGACACCGCTCTCGACGTCGATCTCGGCCGCCATAGCAAGGCCGGCCACGGACGCGCGGACGCGGTGCTGAATCGCGGCCCCGCGATGGTCAAGGCCGGCCAGGAGGCGCAGCCCTGCGAGCTCGAGCTGCAGCTGAAGATCCATTTCGATTTCCATCTGGGAACGCCGCGAACGAAGCCGCCCGGCGGCCCCTGGCCTGCGGATCGCGCCAAGGCCTGGAAGCGCGAATACATGAAAGCCGCGCAATCGACCTGGAACACAGACATCGCCGTCTTCAGCAAGACCGTGTTCGAGCCTCAGAGCGATTGCCCCGGCGAGCCGTGCAAACAGGCCGTCGGCCACCTGCGCGTGATCGATGTCGACGGGATGACGGATGCCGACGGCAAAAAGGTCGAAGCCGCGGGAGGCACGACGCCGCATTTCAACGTCAACGTCTATGAGCGGCATCCGATGATCGGCGAGTCGGACCGCAACGCGCAGATCGCGAGGGGAGAGACGCCCGACGACATAAGCTATGTCGGCGACGATCATAGCAGCAGGTTGTTCGACGACAGCACCCGGTCGCGCGATGCGTCCAAGCCGCAAGGCTTCGACGACAAGACCTATCGGTGGAACCCGGGCGGCGCTTCGCACGAGACCGGCCACATGCTCGGCCTTACGCACGACCAGTGCGGGCCCGACACCGACAATCCCAACGACGAGCGCTGCTACAGCAGCGGCGGCATCATGGGCAAGGGCACGAATGTCGGCGAAAACGATCTGAAGCCTTTCCAGGTGGGCATGAACGCGACGACCGGCTGCGAGTGGAAGGTGTCGTCGAGCACCAGGTGGGGGCGGGTCCTGGGCCTGATAGGAGGGATCGTTGCCGTCGCCACGGCGATCGGGCTCGGCGCCTATTTCGGCGGCAAGAAATAAACGTGCGGGGAGGAGGATTTATCTCGGCCCCGGCGCGCGTCGCGTCTTCCTCCCGTCGCAACCTTAGGCTAGTATGAATTCTGTGTCCAATTATAGTTGAATTCGGCCATTGCCGGTCCCGTCGACCGCGGCCGTGTGGCGTGTCGTAGAAAAAAGAATTCGATTGATCAGCGATTGCGGAAAGGAATGCGTGGTGGGCGCCTTCATCTGCATTGAGAACCGTCCGGAAGCGGTGCGCCCATGAGCACCTTCCCCGGCTCGCCGCGCGTCCTCAAGGGCGGCATCGTGCTGCTCGATCCGTCGAGCTTCGCGATACGGACGAACGGCATCATCGTGCTGCAATACAATCCCGACACGCTGACGCGCAGCCTGAAGGTCAAGGGGATCAGCGAAGGCGGCGACCGCTCCGAGGCGCTGCGCCTCACCGGCCCGCCGGTCGAGACCTTCAAGCTCGAGGCCGAGATCGACGCCACCGACCAGCTCGAGTTCCCCGACCAGAACCAGAGCACGGTGCGCTACGGCATCGCGCCGCAGCTCGCGGCGCTGGAGACGCTGATCTATCCCGACAGCGCGACCCTGCAGAAGAACTTCAACCTCTCCCAGCAAGGCACGCTCGAGATCATGCCGGCGCTGGCGCCGCTCAGCCTTTTCGTGTGGAGCGCCAGCCGCATCGTGCCGGTCAGGATCACCGACTTGAGCGTCACCGAGGAGGCGTTCGATCCCGCGCTCAATCCGCTGCGCGCCAAGGTCAGCATGGGCATGCAGGTGCTTTCGATCGACGACCTCTATTTCAACGACAAGGGCGGCGGCCTCTACATGGCCTACCAGCGCCAGAAGGAAAGCCTGGCGCAGCTCTATCAGTACGGAACGCTTTCCGCATTCGGCATAAAGGGGCTTCCATGAGCGGCGCCGGCTTGGTCCTTCCCGATCCCGTACAGGCGATGCTCGAGCAGGTGTCGCTCAAGAACACGCTGTTCGCGCCCACCAGCCGCTACTACGGCATCGACGTGATGACGATTGCGGCGCCGACGTCCGAGGGCGGCAGCCGCACCACCGCCTATATCGCGCGGCGATTCCTGCCGCAGCCCGGCAACTTCCAGCTCATCCAGGAGCACACGGTGGTGCAGGGCGACCGTCTCGACAATATCGCCGGCCGCTATCTGGGCGACGCCACGCTGTTCTGGCGGCTGTGCGACGCCAACAACGCGATGAAGCCGGAAGAGCTGACCGAGGCCGTCGGCGCCAAGATCGAGATCACGATGCCGCAGGGCATCGCCGGAAGCCGCTTATGAACCAGGGCTTCTACCTCACGCTGATGATGGGCAGCTTCATCGCGAGCCCCGTGCCGCAGGCCGTCATCGATGCGCTGAGCGAAGTCCAGGTCACCTCGACGGTGGGAAGCCAGGGCGGCTTCCAGCTCAAGTTCACCATGGCGCGCAACTCGCCGCTGACCATGCTGCACGAATCCGGCTTCTTCAACCCGCGCCAGCGCGTGGTCATCGCGGTGACCGTCAACGGCTCGACCGAGGTGCTGATGGACGGCATCGTCACCAAACAGGACATGACGCCGTCGAGCCAGGCGGGGAAGTCGGCGCTCACCATCACCGGCATCGACCTGACCGCGCTGATGGACTTCATCGACTTCACCGGGATCCCCTATCTCGCGGTCCCGACCTTCGTCATGGTCGAGATGTGTCTGGCCAAATATCTCCCGCTCGGCGTCGTGCCCGTCGCCATCCCGGCCTTCCCGCTTTTCGTCGAACCCCCGACCGACGGGTATTACAAGCAGCAGGGCACGGACTACGAGTTCGTCACCACCTTGGCGAGCGATGCCAAGGTGCCGGTGCTCGGCGGCTGGACGTTCTATCTCGATCCCGGGCCCAAGCCCGGCATGAGCATCGCCTATTGGGGCCCGGACATCAGCAAGCTGTTCCCGGCGATGCAGCCGGCGCTCAGCATCAATCTCGACGCCACCACCAACATCGACTCGATCAACTTCTCGTATGACGGCACGCTGGCGACGAACTACATCGCGATGGTGATCGAGCCCAACACCAAGGTGCCGATCCCCATCCCGCTGCCCAGCATCGACTTCATCAAGGCGCCCTATGCGGCGCATGCGCCGACGCCGCTCAAGTACAAGCAATTCTATCCCGGCGCCGGCAAGGGCATCGTCGAGGGCCTGGTCGACGTCGTCGGCAAGCTGATGGAGACCGCAGACGTCATCAGCGGCAGCGGCCAGCTCGACGTGCTGCGCTACGGCCACGTCTTCAAGGCGCGCCAGCTCGCCACCGTGCGCGGCGCCGGCAACTACTACGACGGCAAGTATTACGTGAAGAGCGTCACCCACAACATCAAGCGCGGCGAATACAAGCAGAGCTTCACGCTGTCGCGCGGCGGCACGGGCTCTTCGGTCTCGACGGTGGACATATGACGACGCCCGGCAAGTATCTCGGCATCTATCGCGGCACGGTGGTCAACAACATCGATCCGATGCAGCTCGGCCGCATCATGGTGATCGTGCCCGACGTCGGCGGCGTCACGCCGTCGAGCTGGGCGATGCCCTGCGTGCCGCTGGCGGGCAAGCAGATGGGCACCTTCATGGTGCCGCAGATCGGCGCCGGGGTATGGGTGCAGTTCGAGAACGGCGATCCCGACATGCCGGTCTGGGTCGGCGGCTGGTGGGGAATCGCGGCCGAGGTGCCGGCGCTCGCGCTGGCCGGCGTGCCCGCCGATCCCAACATCGTCATCCAGTCGACGCTGCAGAACGCGATCGTGGTCAGCGACCTTCCGGGTCCGACCGGCGGCATCATGCTCAAGAGCACGACGGGCGCCACGATCATCGTCAACGACACCGGCATCTACATCCAGAACGGCAAGGGCGCGAGCATCATCATGACGGGGCCCACCGTCACCATCAACAACGGCGCGCTGGTGGTGGTGTGAAGAAGGAGAGCGAGATCCATGCCCGGCTTCATGCTCCATGTCGGCGCGACGGTGATGTGCAGCCATGGCGGCCAGGCGCAGCCCACCGTGCCGAACCCGCGCGTGACCGTCATGGGCCAGCCCACCGTGGCGGTGACGGGGCCTTACGTCGTGGCCGGATGCGCCTTTCCGCCGCCGCCCAACGGCAACGGCCCCTGCGTGACCGCGCAATGGATCACGAGCGCCGTGCGCGTCACCTCGAACGGCCAGCCGCTGCTTCTGCTCGACAGCCAGGCGATCTGCGCGCCGACCGGCACGCCTTTGCTGATCACGGTGACGCAGACGCGCGTCACCGCGACGTGAGGGCCGTGATGAACGATGGGCCCGCGACGACGATGGCGAGAGTGCGATGAAGATGACGAGGACGATATGAACATCGACTTCCCGCTCCATTTCGACGGCCGCGGACGCACCGCGGCGACGGACGACGACGACCACATCCGCGACATGATCGAGCAGCTGCTGTTCACCAATCCGGGCGAGCGCGTGAACCGCCCCGATTTCGGCAGCGGGCTGTTGCAGCTCGTCTTCGCGCCGAACAGCGCCGAGCTCGCCGCGGCGCTCCAGTTCACGCTGCAGGCCGCGCTGCAGCGCTATCTGGGCGACGTGATCGACCTGCAGTCGGTCGAGGCGGACGCGCAGGATTCGACGCTTTCGGTGAGCGTGAAATACGCGATCCGGCGCACGCAGCAGTCGCGCACCGAAACGTTCCAGCGCACGCTGCCTTGAAAGGTTGGGGAAGATGGCCACGTCCGATCTGATCTGCAACGAGAAGGGCCGCCGCCAGGACGTCCGCGACGCTCAGCTCTACGGCTTCGATTACGTCGAGGTGGACGAGGATCAGCGCACGCTCGAGGTGTTCTTCCTCGGCCGGGCGCCGGCGGGCGTCGAAATGGCCAATGTCCGCATCACCGGCGGCCGCAAGATCCGCGACATCGAGGTGACGGCCATGAAGATCGTCCGTCAGCGCGACCCCTCGCTCGACGACACCATGGAAGTGTCGCTCGACAAATACGGCGACTTCTCCGTCTACACGCTGAGTCTGGTCGCCCTCGACGAGCAGGGACGTCCGACCGACGAGCCGCTGCCGGGCTTCGATCCGCTCTACGCCAGCGTCGATTTCTCGTTCAAGGCCTGCTGCCCGAACGACCTGGACTGCGCGCCCCAGGAGGTCTGCCCGCCGCCCGTGCGCAACGAGCCCGACATCAACTATCTCGCCAAGGACTACGACAGCTTCCGCCGGCTGATCCTCGACCGCCTGGCGCTGACGATGCCGTACTGGACCGAAAGCCACATCCCCGACATCGGCATCATGCTCGTCGAGCTCTTCGCCTATGCGGGCGACCAGCTCAGCTATTTCCAGGACGCGGTGGCGACGGAGGCCTATCTCGGAACCGCGCGGCACCGCATCTCGGTGCGCCGCCACTGCCGGCTCGTCGACTACACCCTGCACGAAGGCTGCAACGCGCGCGCCTTCGTCACGGTTTCGACGGACACGAACCAGCCCCTCGATCTCACCCAGGCGTACTTCTGCACCGCGTTCCCCGGCATGCCGGTTTCGCCCGTGCTGGAGCCGGACGACATGCTGAAGGCGCCGCCGGGCACGTTCGAATGCTTTTCGCCGTTGCCGCAGACGCCCGACGGCAAGATCGATCTCGTCGCGGCGCATAGCGAGATGCAGTTCTACGGCTGGGGCGATTGCGCCTGCTGTCTGCCGAAGGGCGCCACCTCGGCGACGCTGGTCGACGGCTGGGACGAGCCCGGCGGCAAGCGCGCGTTGCAGCTCAAGGTGGGCGAGGTCCTGATCTTCGAGGAAGTCGTCGGCCCCAGGACCGGCAATCCCGCCGACGCCGATCCGTCGCATCGCCAGGCGGTGAGGCTGACCAAGGTCTCGCCGAACGTCGATCCGCTCTACAAGCAGCCCGTGGTCGACATCGAGTGGTGCTCGGAAGACGCGCTGACCTTCCCGCTCTGCCTCTCGGCCGAGATGCCGCCGCCGGATTGCGATTGCCGCGGCCGCATCTCGGTCGCGCGCGGCAACGTCATCCTGGTCGGTCACGGGCTCGGCCGCCGCAACGAGCCGATCGGCAAGGTCGGCACGCAAAGCAGCAGCGAGAACTGCCCCACCGACTGCGCGCCGCGCGAGACGGTGGTGTCGCCCGCGCCGTTCCGTCCCGTGCTGCAGGGCGTGCCCGTCACCCATAGCGTGCCGCTGGACGGCTGCGCCTGCACCGGCGCGCTGATCGTCCAGGACCCGCGCCAGGCGGTGCCGCAGATCACGCTGACCGGCGCGGGCGGCACGACCTGGACGGCCGTGCCTGACCTGCTCCAGAGCGGCCCGAACGACGCGCATTTCGTGGCCGAGATCGACGATGGCGGCGTGGCGCATCTGCGCTTCGGCAACGGTCGCGAAGGAATGATGCCTGAGGCCGACGCCGAGTTCACCGCAACCTATTCCGTCGGCAACGGGCCCGCGGGCAATGTCGGCGCCGAGACGATCCGCTACATCGCCTTCAAGCAGGTGACGAACGTCCTGGGAAAGGTCGAGCCGCGAAATCCCTTGCCCGCGCGCGGCGGCGTTGCGCCCGAGACCATCGCCGAAGCCAAGACGTTCGCGCCCTTTGCCTTTCGAAGCGCGCTGGAGCGCGCGGTGACGGCCGACGACTACGCGACGCTCGCCGCCGACAATGCGCGGCGCCTTGCCGAGCGCGCCGCGGTGTTCGCCGCCGCGGCGCCCGTGGCGCAGCCGGCGCCCTCGCTGCCCGGGCCTCAGGCCGACGATCCGCGCGCCGCGCTGGAAGAAGACGACGACGGGGAGAACCTGCTCGCCTCCGCCGCCTGCTTCATCCCGTTCCAGCGTCTGCAAGGCGCGCGCGGCACGCTGGCGTGGACGGGCAGCTGGTACGAAGCGCAGGTCGCCGTCGATCCGCTCGGCAAGGAATCCGCCGACGCCGAGCTGCTGGCCGAGATCGAAGGTTATCTCGAGCCCTACCGGCGCGTCGGCCACGACCTCAGCGTCCGCCAGGCGAACTACGCGCCGCTCGACCTGGCGCTGTCGGTCTGCGTGCGGCCCGGCGCGCTGCGCGGCCATGTCGAGAGCGCGCTGCTCGACGTCTTCAGCAATCGCGTGCTGCCGGGCGGCCGTCTCGGCTTCTTCCATCCCGACAATCTGGGCTTCGGCGGCGCCGTCTATGCGAGCCGCATCGTCGCCGCGGCACAGGCGGTGAGCGGGGTGATGGAAGTGCGCATCGCCAGGCTCGCACGGTTCGATCCGGGCTCGCCCGCGGCGGGCGCGGACGACGACGGCGCCCCCCATGGCGGCGTGCTCGTGCTCGCGCCGTACGAGATCGCGCGCCTGGACGGCGATCCGAGCCTTCCCGGAAACGGACGGCTGACGCTTTTCATGAGAGGTGGCAGATGAGCGCGATGTGCGGCTGCGCAAGCGGAGCTTGCAGCTGCGGCTGCTGCGACGGCGTCGGCATCGTCACGCCGGTGTCCGAATTCAACCCGCCAGGGCTGGACGCGCTCGCCTATCGCGTCGGCACCCATGCCGCGTTCTTCGAGACCATGCTGGCGCGGCTGTCGAACCTCGTCGTCGAGGCGCCCGCGGCCAACGGCATCGGCATGGATCGCCTCTATCCCCTGGCCGGGCTCACCGCGCGCGACACGTCCGACCCCTCGATCGCTCTGCTCGACGCCTGGGCCGTGGTCGCCGACGTCCTGTCCTTCTATCAGGAGCGCATCGCCAACGAAGGCTATCTGCCGACCGCGATCGAGCGCCGCTCCATCCTCGAGCTGGCCCGGCTGATCGGCTATCGCCTGCGTCCCGGCGTGGCGGCAAGCGTCTATCTGGCCTTCACCGCGTCGCCGGATTTCAAGGGCGACATCCCCGCCGGTACGCGCGCGCAAAGCATCCCCGGCCCCGGCGAGCGGCCGCAGTTCTTCGAGACCTCGGACCAGCTAGCCGTGCGCGACGTCTGGAACGCGATGAGGCCGCGCCTCACGCGCCCGCAATTGCTGAGCCCGTCGGGATCGGTCGCCGACGTCAAGGTCATCGACACGCTCTATCTCGACGGCATCGCGACCAACCTGAAGCCCGGCAATGCGATCCTGTTCGTGTTCAACAGCGACACGAGCGACGCGGCCGGCCGGCAGCTGCGCATGGTCGAGGACGTCGTCGCGCAGGCCGGCGACAAGCGCACGGAAGTCACGCTGGTCGAGAACTTCGACGACGTGGACGCCAAGACCGCGCTCCAGCTCTATATCGACAAGGCGACCTATCTCTTCCAGGGCAGCGCGCTCGCTCTCGACGTCGCCCAGATCCTGGTCGCGGTCAGGGACAGCTTCGATCCCAAGAGCCTGGTGCCGCTGGCCTTGGCCCAGCTTCAGGAAAAGCTCAACGTCGCCGGGGCCCGCGGCTTTTCGCGCATCGCGGCC